>JBJERC010000001.1:0-4293 GCA_051882075.1 Oscillospiraceae bacterium
CGGGATTTTTTTAATTTTTTTTGGGGGTGGGGGTGATAAAGTCGGGTTATACCATAAGCTGTTTCTTTTTTCAATACCTTTTATAATAAAATAAATTATATAAGCCTGTTTGATTTTTCTTGACAAAATATTACTCTTGTGATATTATGAATAGTGGACAAAAAATTCTTTTAGCAAAGAAAGGAAGATAAAAACTATGGAAAAGAGAAAACTTGTTCCGATAACACTGCTTACGGGGTATCTCGGTTCGGGAAAAACAACGCTTATCAATCATGTGCTGAAAAATCAGGAGGGCTATAAGTGCGCTGTTATCGTAAACGATATAGGCGAGGTCAATATCGACGCCGAGCTTATCATGAAAAACGGCGCGATAATGCAGGAGGATAAGGACGTCGTTCCGCTCTCGAACGGCTGTATCTGCTGTACGCTCAAGGTCGACCTTATCAATCAGATAGCCGAGCTTATTGCACAGGAAAGATTTGACTATATCCTGATCGAGGCAAGCGGTATCTGCGAGCCTATGCCGATAGCGCAGTCTATTGCCGTGCTGGAGGGAAAAACTCAGGATAATTTTCCGCCTATATGCCGCCTTGACAATATCGTGACGGTGGTCGACGCTTTAAGAATGGCTTCGGAATTCGGCTGCGGCGACTCGCTTCTTGAAGAGAATATCGACGAGGAGGATATCGAAAATCTTCTTATTCAGCAGATAGAGTTCTGCACAACGGTTATCCTTAACAAGACCGATAAGGTCACCGCCGAACAGCTCGGCAGAGTGAGAGCAATGATAAAGACCCTTCAGCCGACCGCAAAGATAATCGAGTCGACCTTTGGAAAAACCGATATTTCGCAGATTTTAAATACCCGTCTTTACAGCTATGAAAAGGCGGCGTCCTCGGCAGGCTGGGTGAAGGCTTATAATTCAAAGCCGGAGGACGAGCATGAGCATGAGCATGAGCACCATCATCATGAGCATGAGCATCATCATGACCACGACCACGACCACCACCACGACCATGAACATGAAGACCATTCGCACTGCGACCATGAACACGGACACTGCTGCTGTCATCATCATCACGGCGAGGGCGAGGCTGAGGAATACGGAATCGGAACTTTCGTTTACCGCCGCCGCCGTCCGTTTGACCAGCAGAAGCTTGAAACCTTTGCGGCAAACTGGCCAAAGAGCGTTATAAGAGCGAAGGGAATGCTCTGGTTTGCCGACAAGCGTGACGAAGCGTTCGTTTTCGAGCAGGCGGGCGTTCAGATAACGGCTACCGAGTCGGGCAAATGGTTCGCCGCCGCTCCCGAGGAGCAGAGAAAAGAGCTTCTTGCGCAGTATCCCGATATTGCCGCCGACTGGGACGAAAAATACGGCGACCGTGAGATAAAGCTTGTGCTTATCGGGCAGAATATGGATAAGGAAGCTATTATAAGTGCGCTTGATGAGTGTCTTGACGATTAAAAAATGCGGCTGCTGCTTTGTGCGGCAGCCTTTTTCGTGAGGTGATATTATGGGCGAATATCGGCATATAGTTCACGGCTTCGAGCCTGTGTTTGACGAAAACAGCAGGGTTCTTGTTCTGGGAAGTCTGCCGTCGGTAAAGTCGAGGGAGAACAATTTTTATTACGGTAATCCGCAGAACCGCTTCTGGAAAGTGATAGCTGTAATTACAAAAAATCCCGTTCCGCAGAGCATTGAAGAGAAAAAGCGGCTTCTGCTTGAAAACCGCATAGCCGTGTGGGACGTTATCTCCGAGTGCGATATAATAGGTTCGTCAGACGCAAGCATAAAAAACGTGGTGCCTGCCGACCTTTCAAGAGTTCTTGACTTTTGCCCGATAGAAAAAATTTTCGCAAACGGGGCGGCGGCAGCGAGATTTTATAACAGATTTATCGAAAAAAAGCTCGGCAGACAGATAATAACTCTCCCGTCGACAAGCCCTGCGAATGCGGCGTGGAGCTTCGACAGACTTCTTTCGCAATGGTCGCAGATATTGCTCTGACAGCATGCAAAATCGGTTATTTTTTATTCCCATTTGACAAAAACGGTTGACAAACAGAGAAATATCGGTTATAATATATAATGTATTATTGTATATTATTATAATATAAAGGATTTGATAAATATGAGTAATTATGAAAACAATTCAAAACCGTCAGAAAGGCTTACCGTTGCGGGAATTGCGGCAGTTATCGTGGTCGGCGTTTTCGTTGTCTGCGTTATTCTGATACTTGCAAAAAGCCTTTTCCCGTCAAATGACGAGTCTGTTCCCGACGGAGTTTACACGGGAACAAAGGCTGCCGTAACGACAACCTCGCCGAAAAAGACCGAGCCTAAGGACGATTCTTCTATAGCCGAGCTTCCGATAATCGACGAATCCGAGGCGCAGACCGATTCTTCTTCGCTCTCCGACGATTCAGCTGTTTCGGGCGAAACGGCTTATCTTACACAGACCGCTTATCTGCGTTCTGCAAACGACGAGAACAGCGAGCCTATCCTTTCTATTTCCGAGGGTGAAACGGTAACTGTAATCGAGCGTCCTGCCGATTCGGAATACGTTCATGTAACCTATTACGATTACGACGGCTGGATCTGGTACGGCTATCTTGGCTAAGCGGTAAAAGTTTAAAAATGAAAATGCTCTGCTGCATAGATATCGACGGGCAGCGCCTTGAATATCTGCTTGATATAGGAAACAGGCGCAGCGGCTGTCTTTGCGTAAGGGATCAGGTGCTGTCGGTAAGGCTGCCGCAAGGCGCAAACAAGGCGGACGCCGAAGAAATGATACTTTCTCACAAGGACTGGATATTTGAAAAGCTTAAACAGTCGGCTCAGAAGTTGAGAATGCCCAAAATCGTCCGCAGCGGCGAGGAATTTTCGCTGCTCGGCGTTAAGCGGAGGCTTGTTGTCGCCGAAAGTGCGGAGTATAAACCGCCGCTGCTTGAAGATGATAAGCTTACGATATTCGTTTCAAAGGACATGACACCTGCCGACGCTGAGAGACTTTTTTTAAGGTATGTAAACGAGGTCTGCGAGCGGTGCGTTAAGGACGCTTTTGACAGATTTACTAAGGTATTGCAGCTTGCGCCGAAAAAGGTCACGATAAAGAAAATGAAGTCACGCTGGGGGAGCTGTTCTTCAAACCGCAGCATTTCGATAAACAGCGACATCGTGTGCTTTAGTCAGGACTGTATCGACTATGTTGTTGTTCACGAGCTTTGCCACTTAAAGCACATGAACCACGGCGAGGATTTCTGGAGGCTTGTCGCTTCCTGCTGTCCCGATTACAAAGCGCTGAGGGAAAGACTCAGACATTGACAATAAACCGCTCTCCTGCAAAGTTCAGAGGGCGGTTTTTTCTTTAAAAAACTTTCTGCGATTATCTAATTTTTTGCCGATTTTTTCACATAATAAACATAAAGATATGGTAAAATCAAACTGAAAAATAAAATCAAACGGAGGTAAAAGACTATGCCAAAGCTTTTAGTTGTAGACGATGAGGAGCGTATCAGGGATATAATCCGTGAGTACGCTGAATTTAACGAATTTCAGGTAACTGAGGCTGCCGACGGAATGGAGGCGGTCGAGTGTGTGCGCAAGAGCGATTTCGACATTATTGTAATGGATATAATGATGCCGAAGCTTGACGGCTATTCGGCTTGCAAGGAGATAAAAAAGATAAAGGATATTCCCGTTATTATGCTCTCCGCAAGGGGCGAGGAATATGACAAGCTGTTCGGCTTCGAGATAGGCGTTGACGATTACGTTGTAAAGCCGTTTTCGCCCAAGGAGCTTATGGCGAGGATAAGGGCGGTCATGAACCGTGTTAATTCTTCAAGACACGTAGAAGACGTTATCACCTATAAGGGACTTGTGATAAACTTCACGGCGAGAGAGGTCACGATCGACGGCGTTAAAGCGCAGATGACCCCCAAGGAATACGACCTGCTGTTCTTCCTCGTCAAGAATATGAACATCGCACTTTCGAGAGAAAAGCTGCTCGAGGAGGTCTGGGGCTTTGATTTTTACGGCGACGACAGAACGGTCGATACGCATATTAAAATGTTAAGAAACAGCTTAGGACCCTACCGCAATCTTATCGTGACGCTGAGAGGAATGGGATATAAGTTTGAAAAGATCTCATAACGGAGCGGATACCTCGGCGGTCGGCAAAAAACGGAAAAGATACACGCTTAAAACGGTCGTGTGGCTTTACTTTATGTTCTTTGTCGTGTTCATTCTTGTGCTGCTCTGGGTGTTCCAGTATTTCTTTCTGCCGAGATATTACC
>JBJERC010000002.1:0-22409 GCA_051882075.1 Oscillospiraceae bacterium
CCTCCTATTCCTGCAAAAAAAGACTATAAGGACAGACTCTTCTATTATGGTAAAATATGTGAGTCATTGCTGACATTCAGAGAGGAACATAATATGTCGCCGTACGAATTATGTGCCTTTTTGTATGACTTTGCCCCGAAATATATCGGCGGAATTGACAGCTACATAATTAAAGATTTGCCCGAACCTAAAAGTGCATTTTTTATAGGTGGTTCTAAAGATGACATTTTCCTTGATGACAAAAAGGATATAATAACTTATTGGCAGTGTAATCCTGATACAAGGGCAGGCGATATGATAGTTATGTATCTGAGAACTCCAATTAGCGCTGTTGACTCTGTTTGGCGCAGTGTTTCCATTGGCTTTAACGACCCGTTTTTCTATTATTACAGATGCACATATATCGCTAACCCGGTAGGAATAGAACGAATAACTCAAAAGCAATTACAGCAGGATGAGATTTTCAAAGAATTGCCTATTGTCCGAAAAAATATGCAGGGAATAAACGGCGTTGAGCTTCAACCATCGGAATATAATCATCTTATGGATATTTCAAAGGCAGAAGTACCTCGCCTTGAATTTGTTGTATGTGACAGCAACCAGACATTCAAGCGAGAAAAAGATGTTGAAAAAAAGCTGATTATTCCGCTGATAGAAAAGCTCGGATATGAAAATGATTATGATCAGCAAATGTACATTGAGATAGGAAATCACAACCATGCATTAATACCCGATTTTGTTCTATCTCCAATACATACTAAAGGACATCAGTCGGGATTTGCATTAATTGAGGCAAAAATTTTTATCCCAAATCAAAAAGAAATGAATGCGGTAAAAATTCAGGCAAGAAGCTATGCTGTACAGCTTAAAGCAAAGTATTCTGTTATCGCTGACAAAAATAAAATCTGGGTCTATATTTCTGATGATGATTTTTCCGATGAGGTATTTTCTGCTTCTTGGGATCAGCTTAACAATGCCGATACGTTCTCAAAGCTTATGAAAATAATCGGAAAGCGTAAACACAAATAAATCCATTCGCAAAAATCGGTACATCGTGACCATATAAGCAGTGTAGAATAAATAAAAAGCATCTGCCGCTTCTTTGGCAGATGCTTTTATTTTACTATTTTATTTTGACGGGCGAAAAAATCAAAATCTCTTATTCCGTTTTTCCCTCAGCTCCGACAGCGGAAGCCGCCATAGAATTAGTCCGGGCCTTTATGACAGACTCTCTTATGTTCAGAAAAGTCTCCGCAAGAATGGGGTCGAAATCCTTGCCGCTGCCTTCGGATATTATCTGAAAGCATTTGTCAATGGGCATTGCGTCACGGTAACAGCGCTTTTCGGAAACTGCGTCAAATACATCTGCAATCGCCATTATCCTTGCAGAAAGGGGGATAGCATTTTCCGAGAGTCCCTCGGGATAGCCCCACCCGTTCCACTTTTCGTGATGATAACGTGCAACCTCGTATGCCATTTTCTTATAGTTCTCATCGGAGGAATGTCTGAATACCTCATTGATTATCTCTCCGCCCTTTGAGGAATGTGTTTTCATAATTTCAAATTCCTCGTCGGTAAGCTTTCCGGGCTTGCAGAGAATACTGTCGGGGATAGCTACCTTTCCGATGTCGTGGAGAGGTGCGACCATTGACAGACACTCGATGAATTCATCGGATAAAATTTCGGTGTATTTACTCGTACGCTGAAGCTCACGGGCAAGCAGATTGACATAAATGCTTGTTCTCTTGATGTGTCCTCCCGTGTTTTCATCACGATTTTCCACAAGCGTTGCAAATCCGCATATCATTTCCTGGTTATGGGTAACAAGATGCTCATAGTTTTCTGCGTCCTCGCTTAAGAGCTTTGAGGTTCTTTTTGTAAGAAGGAGCAGAAGCGCCGCAAAGCTTAAAAGGGTCAGAAATCTTGGAAGGACGCTGAATATCAACAGCCTCCTCATTGTCGGGAAATTGGCGTCGGGTCGGTGTATCAGAAATGCGATGACCTGACCTGCGGCGCTGAACAGCAGGGTTACAGCCGTCGAAAGCTTTGTCAGCTTTTGTGAAAAATACAGTCCTGCAATTGCTATGGGGTACGCATATATTACCACAACATGATATGTAAGGGTAGATGTTATCACAAGCAAAAACAGGTCTGCGAAAAGCACATAGAGGTATTTCAGATATTTTGCCGAGGTCCCGCAAAGCTTGTTAAGAAGCATGGGGAGCAGGAGCAATACCGCACTTATCAGGTAAGAAACGTTCATTACAGGCTCGTCAATAACAAATATCCCAAGTCTATTCAGAATGTATATTAATGTGAATGAGCCGAAGCTCGTCAGCATAACTTTTGCGGCTGTTCTGTTGGCGTCTTGCTCGTTTCTGCCGATTATTTTGCTGAGGGTCGCATTGCTCATATATCTCATCTCCTTTAAAAAGCAGGTATATCCGCATAAAAACTTCGCATGATACTGATTTGCCGTATCATGTGAAATTTTAACAGAATAGTATAGTGTAAATTATACCATGAATATGAGCATTCGTCAATAAAAATTTTATAAAAAGTCTGAACCGACCCAAAAAAAGTCAGACAAAGATAAAAAACATCTAAAATCCTTACCTCAAAAGCAAGGTATCCGGTTCAGGCAAAATTACCTGCCATTTTACTCACTGCCATTAAGTGTATAAATTATAGTATTGCTGACAGGAGTATATTCTCCGGTTAATTCGTCATATCCAAAGACGAGAGTAAATTCAAATTCTATAGGTTCCGATTATGTCCAAACTATAAAAACCGTATACTCTTTATAAGATTAGACTCTGCATAATACTCTATTTTTGCCGCAGAATAATGATCATTATTTATTTTATCGCTAATGCTTGAATAATCATTACTTCCTATAACAAAGCTATAACTCTTGTTATTAATAACAACATTCAGCTTATAGATAGTTCTTGTCGAACTTGATCTTACTATCTGTCTGGAAGAAAACGTATCCCTAAGATTACGCACATCTACAGATATAGAGTTCTTTTCAAAATCTATATCAACTATATTTGTATTATCATTTTTAATATCTCTTGAAATAGCATGGTAGAGTGATTTATCTTCCTTAGGGCTGTTCCCTCGTTCAGTAAAATAATTACCATATGATGAATAATATAAGGTCATAGCTAAAAAAACAGAAATCACTGTTTGAATAATCAACAAAACAAATGTTTCAAAAGCCTGAACAATTGAAAAAGACGACTTATACTTAAATTCGCTTTTCAATAAAAACAATGCTTTGCTTCCAAATGGAATAAACGTACACAAAAAGATAGCTAATGAGCATAACAGGTTAGAAATATAATTTATAGCTACAAGTCTATGTACTTTACATATATTGCTATATCCAATGTATGAATCAGGCAAATTATTAACTATGAATATTTTAAATCCAAATAATACAAGCCCAATCATAACACAAATTATCTCAACTACAATAATATAGTTTTTTTTTTGATTATTGTGCTTCATTTTTCAAATAACCCTCACACTTCATTGGAGAAATCGGATTAATAGTACCTTCGTCCACAAATCTTTCGTAGTTTTTCCAAAAAACCATTTTATTAGACATTTTATTCCCTCCTATTTTACTCACTGCCTTTAATTTCAGCTTCCGTGCCATTAAGCGGTATGCTTTCATACTCAAAATGTGGATGATAATAATCATCGGTGCCATTAAGCGTATAAATTATAGTATTGCTGACAGGAGTGTATTCTCCGGTTACTTCGTCATAACCAAATACTAATGTCATTTCAAAAAGTCCCTCTTCTCCTTTTTCAGCCAAAAACCATAGATCGTTAAGCCAATCCATACACGAAAACATCCAATTATCAAAGAATTCACCATCTTTTTTTACAAGTAGACTTATATCTCTATTACTGGGTATATCACCAATACTTCGAACATCATAATAAGGTATTTTAGGACGTTTTATGAGAATCACTTTGCTTCCTCGAATTGATTCCCTTGGTTCATCAATCTCAATCGTTATTTCTATGTTCTGGTCAAGCAATTCGTTTAATAACTCCATATTTTCTTCTTGCTCTTTTTTCAAGGCTTCTTCTTCAGCGTCATATTCTCCTACAATATTTAAACTGCTTATCGTCATCGTATTAGGATAATATGTAACGTCGTAATACGCCGAGTAATCAAGCTTTTCTTTGTCGCTGGGAGAAATCGTAAATTTTGTATTACGCTCGTTGCCGTCAACGGCATTAATATACATAGCATTTCGTCCTTGGTTTTCGAAGTAAAAGTGCGACATAGTGTCAAAGCGTACTCTTTCAAGCGTTTCGATATCAGAAAACATATCCTTTGCAGAATTCACCATCATTCTGCAATCACTTTTTAT
The DNA here is from genome assembly GCA_051882075.1 of Oscillospiraceae bacterium. Lineage (GTDB taxonomy): Bacteria > Bacillota > Clostridia > Oscillospirales > Ruminococcaceae > YE71. Next base: position 4,398 of record JBJERC010000002.1, read on the forward strand.
CGCTTTAATGTCTTTCGAGTATAAACTGAAGCCGTAAACCGATATGTAATTCTCAAAACCTCCTATGAAAAACAGAAGAAACAGAACGATCTGAACTACATACATAAAACATCTGAGTACAAGATTATTGATATTTGTCGGTATAAATCTTGTGACGATTAGCGACATACCGAAGTACGCTCCGCCGAGCATGGAAAGCGTACCGAGCATATAAAGCAATGTGCAGAAAAACAGTTTTATAGGCGTATGCTCTCCAACGAAACTGTCGGGGAACGCTAAAAAGTAAATTATCAGATTAAGCCCAAGACCACAAACAGTTATTAATCCCGATAATATAAATGTTTTTGGAGAAATCGGATTAATAGTACCTTCGTCCACAAATCTTTCGTAGTTTTTCCAAAAAACCATTTTATTAGACATTTTATTCCCTCCTATTTTACTCACTGCCTTTAATTTCAGCTTCCGTGCCATTAAGCGGTATGCTTTCATACTCCGATGTCGGATGGTCTATTGTTTTCTTATCAACATAATAAACAATGGTATTGCTGACAGGAGTATATTCCCCGGTTAATTCGTCATATCCAAAGACGAGAGTAAATTCAAATTTTATAGGTTCGGTAATTTTTTCATATTGCAGTTCTTCTAGCATAAATGTGGCTTTGTTTTGTTTCGTTTTATATGAAAAATCCCATTCGTCATAAAAGACGCCATCCTTTTTAACAAGTAATCTAATTCTTCTATCTAATGGTATTACTCCTTCTTGATCATCATAATGAGCTATATGCGGACGCTTAATAAGAATTATATCTTCTCCATTATAATATCCTACAGTTTTTTCAAGGGTAATTTCTATATCCATGTCAAGCAACTCATTACGAAGTCGCTCCGTTCCATCTTCATAAGTGTGTTCAGAATTTAAAGACCAGCTCCTAACTACCCCCGAATTTTTGTAGTAAGAAATATCGAAATATTTATCATTTCCGTCTATATTGCTTATTAACGATCGGTATTCGTCCATTGAAAACACTGCATAAAATTCTCCTCCATTTTCCTCGAATAAAACTTTCACTGAGGACTTTGATTCTCCAAATACAGTCTTCCCGTCATCTAAACCCGAAAAATTTATTTTTGCCTTCTGGGATTCTTCTACAAAAGGATATACACTGTCCGCAAAGCAGTCAGACACAAAATCAATATCACATTCAATTTTACTTTTGTCCGTAGCCTCAAATTTGAACAGAGGCTGATATTTATATAAAAATGCGACAAAAAAGAGAATGCATAGAATAATTCTTACCGCATGTCCTATGATATTCACTATAATATTCGGATTGCTGCCTTGCAGTGCAAGAAATGGGATAACCGACAAAGATAAACCGACAAAAACAACTCCGAGCACCTGACATACTATGTAAAAAGCGCCTGTTACACCGAGTGTCGTTATTGATAAATCTGAAAACCTATATTTGATATAAGCAGACAGAATTGTTGAAACAGCAAATAAAACTGCTCCGATAATTGCTGTTATAATATAGAAAGTATAGGTCTTTTTTTCTTTCTGCGGATTTGCGATGATCCCCAGATTAAGCAGTGCCCATTTACTGATATTATTCATAGTACGGATTCCTCTCCTCTGATACTGTAATTTGCAAAGCTTATGTTCATTACTCCGCGTAAGCAAGGTGTTTGTGTTTATTATACCATATTGTGCCGAAATATGCAAGGTAAATTCACTATTTATTGTTAATTAAACAGAGATTTTTTTGAAGTTTTTCAATTTATTCACCGTACATCACCCTATCCTGCGAACAAAATCCCGTGATAAAAAATCCCCGACAGCATGATTGAAGTCGAACTGCTGTCGGGGTTTTGATGTTAATAAACTTATCTTTCCGCTCTCATCGGATTATTTAAGAAGTCCTCATACGAAAGCCTTATTCCGTCCTCTAATTCCGTCTTGTAAGTCCAGCCTAAAGCCTTCGCTTTCGATACGTCAAGCAGCTTTCGGGGAGTACCGTTCGGCTTGCTTGCGTCCCAGCGAATCTCGCCCTCGTAGCCGATAACTTTTGCTACAAGCTCGGTAAGCTCCTTTATCGTAAGCTCCTTGCCCGTTCCTGCGTTTACCGTTTCGTCGCCGCTGTAATTGTTCATGAGGAAAACGCACAGGTTCGCAAGGTCGTCAACATATAAGAATTCTCTCAGCGGACTTCCGTCGCCCCAGCAGGTAACGTACGGCAGACCCTGTTCCTTTGCTTCGTGAAAACGGCGTATCAGCGCAGGCAGAACGTGGCTGTGCGTCGGGTGATAGTTGTCGTTAGGTCCGTAAAGATTGGTCGGCATTACCGAAATGTAGTCGGTGCCGTACTGGCGGTTTAAAAACTCACAGTATTTAAGACCGCTTATCTTCGCAAGCGCATAAGCCTCGTTGGTCTTTTCAAGCTCCGAGGTCAGCAGACAGCTTTCCTTCATCGGCTGCGGCGCCATTCTCGGATATATGCAGGACGAGCCTAAAAATTCAAGCTTTTTGCAGCCGTTTTTCCATGCCGAATGGATAACGTTCATTTCAAGTATCATGTTGTCGTACATGAAATCCGCAAGCGCATTCTGGTTAGCGACGATACCGCCAACCTTTGCGGCGGCGAGAAATACATATTCCGGCTTTTCCTTTGCAAAAAACTCTTCCACAGCGTCCTGACGGGTGAGGTCAAGATCCGCATGGGTGCGTGTTATTATGTTCGTGTAGCCCTGTCGTTCAAGCTCTCTTACGATCGCCGAGCCTACCATTCCACGGTGTCCTGCAACATATATTTTTGCATTCTTTTCCATCATGATATTTGCCCCCTTACTGCGCCGACTTTAAAGCCGCCTCACGCTTTGCAAGCGCACGGTCGTGCTCCGCCATTATCCTTACAAGCTCCTCGTAGCTTGTCTTCTGAGGATCCCAGCCGAGAACTGTCTTTGCCTTTGTCGGATCGCCCCAGAGGTTGTCTACGTCGGTAGGTCTGAACCATGCGGGATTTACGCAGACGAGCATTTTTCCCGTCGCAGCGTCATAACCCTTTTCGTCAAGACCCTCGCCCTCCCAGCGTATCGTGATGCCGTTTGCTGCGAAGGCTTTTTCGGTAAAGTCACGGACGGTGTGCTGTACGCCCGTTGCGATAACGAAATCCTCCGGCTTTTCCTGCTGCATGATAAGCCACATACATTCAACATAATCCTTAGCGTAGCCCCAGTCACGCAGACTGTCCATGTTGCCAAGCTCGAGATGATCCTGCAAGCCCTCGGCAATTCTTCCTGCCGCAAGAGTAATCTTTCTCGTTACGAAATTCTCTCCCCTGCGCTCCGATTCGTGATTGAAAAGAATTCCGTTTACCGCAAACATTCCGTAAGCCTCACGGTATTCCTTTATCATCCAGAAGCCGTACTGCTTAGCGATTGCGTAGGGACTGTACGGGTGGAAAGGCGTGGTCTCCCTCTGCGGAATTTCCTCCACCTTTCCGTAAAGCTCGGAGGTCGACGCCTGATATATCTTCGTTGTCTTTTCAAGACCGAGCATACGGACAGCCTCGAGTATACGCAGAACGCCGATAGCGTCAACGTCGCCCGAATATTCGGGAACGTCAAAAGACACCTGAACGTGACTCTGCGCCGCAAGGTTATATATCTCGTCGGGTCTTATAAGTCCGATTATTCTGATAAGCGAGGTCGAGTCGGTAAGGTCGCCGTCATGAAGCGTTATCCTGTCGATTATATGGTCTATCCTTGCCGTGTTGGAGATAGACGCACGTCTTGTAATGCCGTGTACCTCGTAACCCTTTTCGAGAAGAAACTCCGCAAGGTAGCTGCCGTCCTGTCCTGTGATTCCTGTTATCAAAGCCTTTTTCATGTTCATATTCCTTTCTTATACATAATCTATTTCATTCCAGTCAAGCGTAAGCCTGTTAAGGTCGTTGTCGGCTATTGATTTACCGAACTGTATCTCGATAAATTCAATGTCCGATACCGCCTTAACGGCGTGCTTTGTGCCGGAGGGTATCCGTATAACATCGCCTGCGCTTATAAGCTGCCGTATGCCGTTTATGATTATCTCTGCGTTGCCTTTAAGCACCGTCCAGACTTCGTCACGGCAATCGTGGTAATGGTAGCTTGAATTAAGTCCTGCGAATATTTTTATCTTTCGTGTAGTGTTTAAAAATCCGTCCTTTTCGGTAACGTCGATGACCTTTATCGTTCCCCAGCGGCGTTCCTCATATCTCGGCGGATAGTCAAAGCTGTTCGCAATGTCCTTTATTTTCGTCGACTGCGCCTTGTCCGAAATAAGTATTCCGTCAAACGATGCAACGACGATCATATCCTTTGCGCCGACCGTAACGACAGGTATTCCAAGCTCGTTGATGACGTGAGTGTTCTCGCAGCTGTCGTCCAGAACCGCCTCGCCGACGGAACTTGCCGCCATTTCCTCCGAAAGACTGTTCCATGTGCCGAGGTCCTTCCACACACCGTCAAATGCCACAGCCGAAAGTTTGTTTGCCTTTTCAAGCACCTCGTAGTCGAAGCTTATCTTCGGCAGCTTGTCGTAGTTTTTGAACATCTCGTCATAGTCGGGCGAAACGCCGTAGCTTTCGCAGCGGTCAAGTATCTCGCCGATTTTAAGGCAGAACACGCCGCAGTTCCACACCGCACCCTGTTCGATAAGCTTTTCGGCGGTCTCCTTGTCGGGCTTTTCGGTAAAACTATCCACAACTATGTAGCCGTCTTTGTTCTCTTTTGGTACAATATAGCCAAATTTAGACGAGGGATAATCCGGCTTTGCGCCCATAAGCGTGACCTCTGCGCCCGACTCCTCAAGAACCCCGGGCAGCTTTCTGAGCGTTTCAAAATAAAGCCGTTCTGTGTAGGGGTCTACCGGAATAATGCAAACCGTGTCGTCAGAACCTGCGCCCATTTTGCTTTTGAGGTAAGCGCAGGACAGCGCAACGGCTGGGAAAGTGTCACGTCTGTCAGGCTCGACGGCGATATTTATGTCGCCAAGCTGACTTGTAAGTATCTCGACCTGTCCTTTTGAAGCGCAGATTATACTTTTTTTAGCAAGTCCGGCATTTTCAAGCTGATCCCACACCCTTTGCACCATGGAGCACTGTTCCTCGCCGTCCTCCTTGCTTAAAAGCTTTATATATTGCTTTGAGCGCAGACTGTTTGACAAAGGCCACAGCCGCTTGCCGCTTCCGCCCGATAACAATACGGTATACATAGCTTTCCTCCTCGGTTTATTCATTATTTATTAATCAGTGTATCTATTATACTACACTCCGACAGATTTTTACATAGACTATGTTGCGCAATATTAGCACTATCTTGCACTATTTCATCAGCGAAAAAGAACCTGCACAGTCATGCAGGTTTCGGCTTGTCAAGCTCCGCCGCTTTTTCCGGTGACGGAAAACTGATTCGGACGGCATTATATTCTATACATAAAACACTTCTCTTCTCAATTTACGGTTGTTTTACAGTGAAAATCAATCAGCTGTTGAAAAACCAACCTTTTACCACGCAAAGTAGAAAGAAAGTGTAAATTTATTATTTACAACAACTGTTATTTGTGATATACTGTAATAAAATCAAGCATAAGGAGAGTTTCAAAAATGGATACGGTATTCTCAGCACAGCTTCAGAAGCTTCGCAAGGAGCGTAATGTAACACAGGAAACGCTTGCGGCTCACCTCGGCGTAAGTCCGCAGGCGGTAAGCAAATGGGAAAACGGCAGCTATCCCGACGGCGATCTGCTGCCGAAGATCGCAGATTTTTTCGGAGTTTCTATAGACTTTCTTTACGGAAGGGCAAAAGAGGACGCTTCCGTTGTTCAGCAGATAATAGACGAACTGCAAAATCTCAGCTCCGATAACAAAATCTGCGAGGAGCTGTTTCTTGAACAGACCTTTAAATACGCATGGGCGGCACAGATAGCGGCGTGGAAAACAAATAAATACTATTACGAACGTCCCGATATTGATGGATCGGACGGTCTTACCGCTTCGGAAATAATCGGCAAATCGGGCTTTACGTATATGCGGCTTAACAAAGATTTAGAATACTTTTTCCTTGTAAAGCAACCAAAGGAGGGCTTTGCAAAACGGCTCAAAGTAACAGATGAAACGGCTGAACTTTTCGCATTTTTAGGGGATAAGACAAATCTGAAAATACTTGAGTATATGCTCACTTTTAAGTGGCAGGAGGCGGTTCGTGCCAAGACGGTGGCAAAAGTCCTTAATATACCGGTGGAGAAAGCGGAAAAGGCGCTTGACTATCTCTGTAAATTCGACGGAATGTTTTCAAAGGGCAGCATTATTAACGAGGACAACAAAAGCGAAAGTATGTATCAGTCCTCAATTGTGAAAGCCGTTGCGCCTATAATGCTTCTGATATGTGCGGATATGATGATAAATTCGCCTAACGGATATCAGAGTCAGGTTGGCTGGTGCGATGAAGCGTGGTTCAAGCGCGAAGATCTGTCATTTATCAAAAAAAATGAGGGGTAACATTATGAAAAAGACCAAAGAAGAGAACAATCCGCTGCATAAGGATTTCGGTGTTTTTTCCAATATAAAATACACAATGAAAGCTATGGTAAGCTACAGCAGGAGCTTTATTCTGCTTATTCTGACAGGAATGATATGTGCGCCCGTGATGCAGTATCTCTGGACATTTATCTCGAAATTCGTCATCGATATGATAACAGGTCAGGCAGGCGTGAAAAAGCTGTTATGGCTTATGATAATATTCACGGTGATACAGACGGCTTCGACGGCGCTTAATTCCTATTATCAGAGCGAGATATGGTGGAGATATATCGGCGCACGAATGAAACTTATGTCCGGGAAAAACGCAAGAGTCATGAGCATCGATTTTCAGCACCTTGAAAATCCCGACGTACTTGACTGCTATCAAAAAGCCGGAAACGCCTGCAATTCAAACGACAACGGCGTTGAGGGTATGATGCGAAGCATTGTCGACCTGATGCTTTCGGCGGCAGTCGTGACGGTGGGAATCGTCATACTCGGCACTATGAATATTTTTATTGTGCTTATCATGCTCGTTCTCTGTATCGTGAATTTTCTGCTTAATAACCATACCAACAAGGTCGTCAAAAAACGGGTATGGGATCCGCTTGCTCCGTGGTGGCGAAAGGATAACTATCTGAGGAATGTGACAACAAGCTTTGATACCGCAAAGGATATCCGTATGTTCGGTTTAAAGGACTGGCTCACGGACAAGATAAAGGAGCTGAAAAAAGAGCGTGTAGAGGCGCAGAAAAATAATGCGAAGGCGTGGCTTATGACCTCGTGGATAAGCAATATTCTGTTTGCGCTGTCGCAGGCGGCGGTGTACGCATGGCTTATTTATCAGACAGTCCGGGGGAAAATGACAATAGGAAATTTCAGCCTTTACCTCGGCTCGTCGGCTGCGTTTTACAATTATATCACAAATCTTCTTCAAGGAGTTACAAGACTTCTCGATTGCAGCCGTCAGGTCGACGATTTCCGCAGCTTTATGGAATTTGACAGCGGCGAAAACAATAAGGGCGAAAATGTTCCGCATTATGACAGCTATGAATTTGAGTTTAAAAACGTGTCTTTTAAATATCCGAAAGCGTCAAAATTTGCGCTTAAAAACCTGTCGCTTAAATTAAAAGCAGGAGAACGTCTTGCGGTCGTCGGACTTAACGGCGCAGGAAAATCCACCTTTATAAAGCTGCTGCTCCGTCTTTATGAACCGACCGAGGGCGAGATTCTTTTAAACGGCACAAATATTAAAAAGTTCAGCAAGAAAAGCTATTACAGCGTATTTGCGCCTGTTTTTCAGAACGTTGAGCTGTTTGCGTTTCCGCTTGCGGAGAATGTTTCTATGAAAACTCCCGAAGAAACGGACAAGGCAAAGGCGGAGAAATGTCTTACAGACGCAGGCTTTGGCGATAAGCTGAAAGAGCTTACAAACGGAGTTTCGACCGAGATACTGAAAATCATTCACGATGACGGCGTTGACCTTTCGGGCGGCGAAAAGCAGAAGCTTGCGCTTGCACGCGCGCTGTATAAAGACGCTCCCGTTGTCGTTCTCGACGAGCCGACAGCCGCTCTTGACGCCCTTGCGGAGAGCAGACTTTACAATGATTTTGACAAGCTGATCGGCGGAAAAACGGCGGTGTATATAAGCCACAGGCTCAGTTCTACGCAGTTTTGTTCAAATGTTGCAATGTTCAAGGAAGGCGAAATGGTCGAATACGGCACTCACGAAAGCCTGCTCAGACAAGGCGGCGATTATGCGGAAATGTTCCGTATACAAGCGCAGTATTATGTTGATTCTCCCGAAAGCGAGGTGGCGGTCAATGCGTAAAGCAAAAGAAAAAACAGTCGGCGAGACTCTGAAATTCATGCTTAAAACCGTAAGGAGCGAAAAGCCGTCGCTTTTTTTCATGTATCTTCTGAAATTTACAGCGGAATTTGTACCCACAATGCTTGCGATCATACTGCCGAAATTCCTTATCGACGAGCTTGTGCAGGTGATCGGCGGAGAGTCTGTCAGCGAACACATTCACCGAATTATACTTTACGCAGGCTTGATAATCGGCGTCGCTCTGCTTGCGAAAATGCTGCAAAATCTTGCCGAACAGCTTATTGATGTTCAGCGTGAGTGGTTCAACCAGTATTTTGAAACAGAGCTTTCAAAGCACACAATGACAATGGATTTTGAGCATACCGAAGACCCCGAGGCGCTCGACAGGCTCGCAAAGGCAAAGGACGGAATGAGCTGGTACAGCGGCGGAGTTGTAGGCGTGCTTGACCAGCTGTACGGTATAATAAAAAACACCGCCGTTCTGTGCGGCGTTACGGCGCTTATCATTATAACTTGCCCGTGGCTTGTCCCCGTGCAGCTTATATCTCTGGTGCTTATTACAATATTCAATGCAAAGAACAACAAGATCGAAGCGGAAAATTTCCTAAAGCTTTCAAAAATGAACAGGGTCTTTGGATATGTTTTCTATCAGCTGTCGGATTTCAGCTACGGAAAGGATATCCGTCTTTATGACAGCGCAGATATGATGTGCGAAAAGGCGGACAAATTAAGCGGAGAGATGGTCGGCTGCTGGAGCGAGCAAATGCGGCAGATACGCCCTAACAATATGCTTATGAATATAGTAAATGCGCTGCGTGACGGTATCAGCTATTTTTACATTGGCTTTCTTGCGGTCACAAAGGCTATCACGATCGGCGATTTTCAGATGTGCGTCAGCAGCGCTTCAAACCTTTACCTAAGTCTGTATCACATAGTTTCCTCGGTTCAGGAGCTGCATAAGCGGTGCAGCTATGCTCACCGTTATCTTGAGTTCACGGCATATCCTGCGGCTATGGTCAAGGGTACAAAGTCGGTTAAAAGAGGCGAGCACACAATTGAGTTTTCTCACGTCAGCTTTAAATATCCCCGTTCGGAAAACTATGTGCTGCGTGATGTGAATATCACGATCAGGTCGGGAGAGCATCTTTCGATAGTCGGACTTAACGGCGCAGGAAAGACCACGTTTATAAAGCTGCTTTGCCGTCTTTATGACGTGACCGAGGGCGAAATACTCGTTGACGGGGTGAATATCAAGGAATATTCCGATGAAGAATACCGCAGGCTTTTTGCCGTTGTATTTCAGGATTTCCAGCTTTTTGCGTTCAGTCTGCGTGAGAACATTTCCTTAGCGGACACTCCCGATGACGATCGGATAAACGAGGTACTGAAGCTGTCGGGATTTTATGATGACGCTCAGAAGCTGGAGCATGGGCTTGATACGACGCTTTTTAAATCCTTTGACGAAAAGGGCACGGAGCTTTCGGGCGGTCAGCAGCAAAAGACAGCTATCAGCCGTGCGCTGTACAGAAATGCGCCCGTAGTTATCCTCGACGAGCCGACTGCTGCGCTTGATCCAGTTGCGGAATATGAAATTTACCGTCAGTTCAACTCGCTCGTCGGCGGCAAGACGGCGATTTACATTTCTCACAGATTGTCAAGCTGTAAATTCTGCGACAAAATTGCGGTTTTTGCAGAGGACACCATCAAGGAATACGGCACTCACGACGAGCTTGCTAAAATTCCGGACGGAATTTACGCAGAGATGTTCTCGGCGCAGGCGCAGTATTATGTGAACTGCGCAGTTTAAAGCTGTGATTATTCAATAAAACGCAGACTGCGGTCTGCGCTGAAAAAACTCCCTCCCCTGAACAGACTTGTCGGGGGAGGGGGTTTTAGGTTTTTAATTGCTAAAATGTAAGGTCGAATGACGGCATTTTAAGGGATTTGAATCAGCAGTATTATTTTGTCCTGCAAGCCTTAACATCGCTCGCCTCGCCCCAGTAATTGACGTCGTTCACCTTGCGGTAAGCCTTGACCTTGTACTTATAAGAAGTCTTTGCCTTTCTTCCGCTGTCACGGTAGGTATTCGCCGAACCGTCCTTTATCGTAGCGATAACCGCATACTTTTTCGTCTTTGTATCATAGCGGTACACACGGTAGCCCGTTGCGCCGGTTACGGTGTTCCAGTTTATGCGGACAGCGTTGCTTGTTGCGCTGTACGACGATTTTATCACTACTTTTGCGGGCTTTGTCGTGGTCGTCATAGTGCTTGACGATTCGCCCCAGTAGGTCTTGCCGTTCGACTTCGCATAAGCCTTGACCTTGTACTTATAGGTAGTGCCTGCTTTTAAGCCGGTCTGCTTGTAGGTGAGAGTGTTGCCGCTGGAAAGGGTTGCAACGGTGTTCCATTTTTTAGTCGAGGTGTTGTAACGATAGACCTTGTATCCTGCGGCGTCCGTCACCTTGTTCCAGTTTATCCTTATTGCAGTATCGGTACAGCTGAACGTTGTCGGAACGACTGTAGCTACAGTTTTCTTTGGCGTGTAGTTGTCCTTATATGATTCTCCGCACTCTGTGCAGGTGTGGAGAGTGTAGCCCTGCGATTCATAAGTCGGTTCGACTACTGTGGTTTTGTAAGTGTGAGCGGTTTTTGCAATAGTCTTTGTTTCCGTTTTTCCGCAGGCGGAACAAGTTCTCGTCTGAGTGCCTGTTTCCTTGCAGGTAGCTTTCTTCCTGGTCTTCCATTCGCCGAACTTGTGACCTGTTGCGGGAACAGTTTCCTGTGCCTTAATAACTTCGCCGCATACCGAACAATGCGAACCCTCGGTCTTGCCGTCCTCCGTGCAGGTAGCCGCAACTGCTTCGTCGGTTACTGCGGTGTGACCTGTTGCGGAAATCGTTTCTGTATAAGTATCTCCGCATTCGGCGCAGGTGTATGTTCTTTCGCCTGCTGCTGTGCAGGTTGCGGATTTTGTTACTTCGGAAGTGTAGCTGTGGGTGTGGAAATGAATGTTGGAGTTAGTCAATTCGTCATTATTATTTTTTATACTGATATTATTCCATTCTGCTTCAGTACCTTTGTAATATACGTCGGTAAGGCTTGTACAGCTGTAAAACGCCGAACTTCCAATGCTTGTAACGCTTTTCGGAATCGTTACGTTTGAAAGGCTTGTGCAGCTATAAAACGCCGTACTACTAATGCTTGTAACGCTTTCAGGTATCGTTATGCTTGTAAGGCTGTTGCAGTATGCAAATGTCCAACCTTCAATACTTGTAACATTGTTTGGGATCGTTATGCTTGTAAGGTTTGTGCAGTTTTCAAATACCGAACTTCCAATGCTTGTAACGCTATTGGGGATCGTTATGCTTGTAAGGCTTGTGCAGTTTTTAAATAACGAACTTCCAATACTTGTAACGCTGTTAGGTATGGTTATGCTTGAAAGGCTTGTGCAGCCATAAAATGCCGAACCTCCAATGCTCGTAACGCTGTTAGGTATGGCTATGCTTGTGAGGCTTGTGCAGTCAGAAAACGCTGAATATCCAATGCTTGTAACGCTGTTCGGAATTGACACGCTCGAAAGACTTGTGCATTTTCTAAATACCGAATTCCTAAGGTTTGTAATACTGTCGGGAAGCTTTATACTTGAAAGGCTTGTGCAGTAGCTAAACGCATCGTCTCCAATGCTTGTAACGCTTTTCGGAATCGTTACGTTTGAAAGGCTTGTGCAGTTACTAAATGCATATTCTCCAATACTTGTAACACTTCCCGGAATTGTTACGCTTGTAAGACTTGTGCATTTTCTAAATGTCGATTTTCCAATACTTGTAACGCTGCCCGGAATCGTCACGCTCGACAGTTTTGTACAGTTTTCAAATACCGAATCAGCAAGGCTTGTAATGCCGTCGGAAAGCTTTACACTCGAAAGGCTTGTACAATTTTCAAACGCTGAAATTCCAATGGTTGTAACACTGCCCGGAATCGTTATGCTTTTAAGGCTTGTGGAATATGAAAATGCCTTGCTTCCAATGCTTGTAACGCTGTCAGGTATCGTTATGCCTGTAAGACCATCACAGTAAAAGAACGCACATTCTCCAATAGTTTTAACGCTGTTCGGAATAACCGCATTTCCTGAAACGGTGCTGCCGTCTATAAGGATGCCGTTTACTGCGACTAAAGGATTTTTCTTTTGCTGTGCTTTGAGCCACGGAGTATCGTAAAATGCCAATCCGCCGATATATGTAACGCCGCTTGGTATGGTTATGTTTTCAATACCTGTACATCCGCTAAATGCCTCGGCACCTATTGATGTAACGCTATTTGGAATAGTTAAGCTTTTGAGATTATTACAGCCTGCAAATGCGCCGCGTCCAATAGACTTAACGCCATTCGGAATATTTACGCTTTTGAGATTATTACAGCCATAAAATACTCTGTCTCCAATTTTCGTAACACTATCAGGAATAGTAACGCTTGTAATTGAAGTGTTATATTCAAACAAAGAAAGCTCTATACCTGTTACCTTTTTGCCGTCAATAGTATCGGGAATAATAACCTCACTGCTGTCACCGATATATCCGAAAACATCCACCGTTCCATCCTCACGGATAGCATAATAAAAATCCTCGTAAGTGTCAGCCTCAGCCGTCACCGCCGTATCAAACAGCGTAAATCCGCTCTCCGCCGCCGGCAAAGCCGCCCCTCCGAAAACCATCATGAGCGCAAGCACGCCTGCCATAAATCTTTTCATAAAAAGTCCTCCTTAAATAAAGTCAGTAATTAACTGCTATATATTAGAGGCTGAAAATATGCCGAAAGTTTATATTTTTTCAGTAAAAGTTTTGTTAATTGGTATAAACTTATACCAAAATAGCAGGAATCAAATGAATCTGATATATTTTTCTTTTTTTAAAATTATTTAAACGATACAATGCAATTATTTTCGTATGCCCGACTACATAACGTGCGTTCATTAGGACGTGCTGAAAAGTATTGAAGCCGATACGCTTGATATGGGGAAAATTCAGATATTATCGAAGAATAAGCGGTTTTTTCCCGATAAAAAAAGATCCGCACCCGTGTGAGATGTGCGGATCGTTTTATATGCGTTTCCTGTGGTTTGCAATTTCTGTTGTCTTATCCTACGTAAACCAAAAAGACGGCTTATCCGAATTATCGGTCATAATCTTTTCCATTCGGGGAGCATTAATAGGTTATCAATTCATTAAACAGCTTTACCGCAAATCGGTCTGTCATGCCTGCTATAAAATCTATTATAGCCTGCGCATAAATTCGCTCGTCTTCTAATCTGCCGTAGATTTTCGTGTTAACGTAGCCTGATGATTCGGTTTTAAGTTTGCCGGGAGGAATGATATCCTCTTCACAATACCTTATCAGCCACTTTTCAAAGGTGTCTGTCAATGTGGGGCAATATCCCCTAAGAGAGTTTAGCTTTTCCCATGGGTTTCTTTCGTCATAGGTCGAATAGAGTATTTCAAAAATTTCCGTTAAAACTAATTCGGAATACTTTTTAAGAGTCTTAAATCTGCTGTTGTTATATATTTTTTCGTAATTGAAATCCTTTATAATTTTCAGCTGATTTAAAAACCTTTCGCTTAAGAATATTCCGTTTTCGGGAGAACTGTTCTGACACACGTCAATAATAAGATTGTGCATTATAACGGTAGTGTTGATCGCCTTTTCGTCGTTTGCCTGAGCCATTTTTGTCAGAGTGCTTATATCGTTGTCATCTAAAAAGCCAAGCGAAATTGCGTCCTCTATATCACGTCCGACGTATGCTATTTTATCGGATAATTTTACAACACAGCCTTCCCATGTTGCAGGAGAATATTGTCCGGCATATGCAAAATCATTCTCCAGATCAATTATTTCTTTTCTGGGTCTGATACCGTTTTCGTCGACCTCTCCGCAATGCGAAATAATTCCGTCACGAACGGCATAGGTCAGATCGAGGTTCTGATAGTTATTATAATTATCAGCGAGCAATTCAACGTTATCGACAAATCTCAATCCGTTTTTTTCATGCCAAAAAGGTTTGTTTATGTATTTTTCACTCAATGCGGATATTACCGCTTCACCCTGATGACCGAACGGCGCATGACCTAAATCATGCCCGAACGCGATCGCTCTTGTCAGATCGGTGTTAAGTCCGAGAGCGGTCGCAATAGTATTGCTTACAGATTCAACGTGAGCGACGTGTTCCATTCTTGTACAGATATGATCGTTGTCGATATTAAAAAAGACCTGTGTTTTGTGTTTCAATCTTCTGTAAGCAGTTGAATGAAGTATGCGTGTATAATCCCGTGAAAAAGGATTTCTGATATCATCATACCGTTCATACAACGGCGACCGCCTTTTCGTCATAATATCCCAGCTGTCGTTTGCCGGAAGAACCGCAGCCTCTGAAAACACTTTATCCGGTTTTCGTTCCATAAAACAATCTCCCCTTTTTGATATTCTAAAAAAACTTAAATTCATCTATATTATAGCTTAAAAAATAGAATCTGTCAATTTATTTGGAGGAGCAATATAAATTCCGTCGTGGATTTAAAGCGGAATATTTCAGACAGCAAATACTTTACATTTGAGTCTGATTATGTTATAATTAGGTGGTAGGGTATCACGATCTGATTTGCGTGCTGCCGCTTTACTTTTGCGGCATGGAAAGCAAGGATAACAGAGGGAACTTCGCATATCCCCGATAAGACCGTGCCTGCCGGCAAGCTGCTTACCGCAAGAATAACGAGCATTAATAAGCGCTCCGAAAGCTACACGCAGATAGGCATAGATATTTATCTGGTGGACTTCTGAGCAAAAGCCGACAAAGTAAACCACCAGAACCGAGGTAATGTAAAATGGACAAAAACATAATTAAAACTATACAGCAAAAGCTTGACGAGATAGAGAAAACGGAGAATGTAAAGATAATCCACTGCATTGAATCCGGCAGCAGGGCTTGGGGTTTTGCCTCGCCCGACAGCGACTATGACGTTAGGTTTATTTATGTTCATAAGCCGGAACACTATCTGAGGCTTGACTCGCCGCGTGATGTTATTGAGTGGCAGCTTGACGATACTCTGGACATAAACGGCTGGGATCTGCAAAAGGCGCTTCGGCTGCTGTATAGATCAAACCCGACTTTATTTGAGTGGAACAACTCTCCGATAGTTTACCGCACGACTGAGCAATGGGACAGGGTGCGTGAGGTCATAAACCACTATTTCAGATCAAAATCAGAACTCTATCACTATCTGAGCATGGCAAAATCTAATTACCGGGAATACCTCAAAGGCGAAACGGTAAGGCTGAAAAAGTATTTTTACGTTTTAAGACCGATATTAGCCTGCAATTGGATACTCGATAAGAACAGCCCGCCGCCAACACTTTTTACCGAGCTTGTGGAGGCGGAGCTTGAGGAGAATTTAAGACCGATAGTTTCCGACCTTATCGAGCGGAAAAAGAACACGCCCGAACTGGGAACGGGAAAGCCTATAGCTGAGCTGAACGAGTATATTGATATTCAGCTGGAAAAGCTGCCCGATGAAATAGCAGGCAAGGACGCTGAAAAACACTCGGACTGGGAGGAGCTTAACTTGCTTTTTAAAGAGATAATAAATTCTGTTTAAATGTTCACAAAATGTTTGCCGAATGTTTACAATCGCCGAAAATTCCGAAATTTTTGGTTATTTTCACGGTTTTAAGCGTTTTTATGAAAAATTCAAGATTTTTTTGCAACGTACCGAGTTGAAACTTAACGTAGTTAAGGCGGAAGTCAGACGTCCTTGTGTTTTGAGAAAAATTACCAAGATAAATTTTTCAGACGTCGATATACGACTTATTCTGATGAGGTGAAAAAATGCGGAATGTCAGGTGAGGAAAAATAATGTCCTGATATTTCTGATAATGTCCATGCAGTTTTGTTTATTATGCACAAGTTTTCTGCTATAATTACCCTTCATATGTATTTTATGTAATTCTTGGAGCAGTTGACAATTCTCCTAAGCGGTGATATAATCATGTCAAGCAAAAACGTTAACGTTGCTTCAAACAAAAAAATTTCTACATTTCGGGAGGTAATTTTATGTTACTTGGACTTAATTCAAAACTTTCATTAGATGCGCTTTTCGATTTTCCGAATGGGATGCTGTTCGACGAAAAAAAGGACGATGAATTCGAGGACTGGGACGACGACTTTGAGGACTGGGATGACGAGAACGAGGAGGAGTGCGAAGGCTTTAGCGACGACGACTTCGAGGACTGGGGCAACGAGGACGAGGAGGAGTACGAAGGCTTTAGCGACGACGACTTCGAGGACTGGGGCGATGAAGACGAGGAGGAGTGCGAAGGCTTTAGCGACGACGACTTCGAGGACTGGGGCGATGAAGACGAGGAGGACGATTGGCTTGACAGGGCTTTAAACGAATTCGTCGAGGAGGTTACATCAGACGGAGGTGACGACTGCGAAGAATTTGACGACTGTGACTGTGATGATTGTGATGATTTCGACTCTTTCGACGAGGAGAACAACAGCCTTGAGGATATCTTCGGTTGTGAAACCGCTATGAATGAAGCGTATAGCGAATTGTCGACGGGCAGGTTTTCATACCCGTTCGGGTGCGTATGCGCAATGTCTGCGATAAACGATTTAATGAAATCAGAGCTTCGTCCTGAGCTTGTCTTATACACCATATTCTGTATCGGCAAGCTGGAGGCTGACTTCGGGAACTACCGCAGAGATGATGTTTACGCCTGCGTTTTAAGAGGTCTTAACAACGAGCTTCTTGCCGATTACAGCTTCCATGAAGTCTGTCATACTACCGTTAATGCAACTATCGACTTCCTTGAAAGGCTTGATCTTCTGAAGGAGCAAAAGGGCGGCAATATAGTTCTTTACAAAGGCATTGACGTCGGATTTCTGAATTACCCGGAATAATAGTAAGCGAACGCATAAACCGCCTGCTGTATAAAGATACGGCAGGCGGTTTTAGGCGTTTTTAAGCAAATTTTCCAAATATCTTGTTACCCAATTGATTATTATTTATACTCCTTTATCATCAAACTTAAATTGAATAAACTTTTTCAAGAGCCAATCCGGTCACGTTATTTTCTTCCATTATTTCCTTAAATCTATCAGATACGAATAAACAAGTTGTATGTTTACGACTGCCCAAATAAATTTTAAAAATATCCAAATCGAAAGCTTCTTTCTTAAACGCATACTTCTTAACCGATCTGATAACTTCTTCGCCTTGTAAATTATGATTTTTTTTACATATGCTTTTATTCAAATCAAGAACATCGTAATATTCACAAACATTTAAAAGCCACAGTTCTATTTTATGCTCCTTAAACTGATTACATATGCACGGAAAAAACTGAATTGCTAATTTCCCATAGTATTCTTGTATCAATTTTTTTACTTTTGAATTAACAATTGTTGTTCCATTCATTCCCCAGTAGTTCATTATATCAGGGAAACCTTTGTCAGTAATCTCAATTTTTAAAAAACGTGTAGAAGGGTTCTCGTTTATCTCCATGAAATCTGATATTGGATCAAAACACTGGATTCCATCACTGTCTGTCAAAAAAGCATTATTATAGCCTTC
>JBJERC010000003.1:0-77805 GCA_051882075.1 Oscillospiraceae bacterium
AATTCTAAATATTCTTTTGTTTTTTCAGCTGTCTACTTGACAGGGGGCACTTCACCCGGCGGAGCTTTTGCTGTTTTATTGTTGTGCGGCGGTTATCGTCATTGAAATGGTGAGCATATCGCCGTGAGAGTACTTTAGCGTGACCTCGCCGCCTTTTTCGGTCAGCGTGTGTCTGACTGCGACGCCTTTTGTGTCGACGCAAAATTCGCCCATTGCCGTTCTGACACGGCTGTTCGTGGTCTTTCCCGGAATTATCTTCATGATAAGCCCCGACTGTTCACCCTTGCGCAAAACTTCGGCTTTGTTTTTTGAAAGCCTGATAACTACCCGTGAGCCGTTCTTTGTATCATCGTATTTTATAAGCCACTCGCCCGATTCGTTCTGCCTGAAAACGCAGGGAAAGCGGTCGACGGTGGTTTCTTTAACGTCCTCTGCGGCTTCGGTGGAGCGCAGGATAAGCCTGCCTTTTATTTCTTCCGTCATGATAAATTACCCGTCAGAGCCTGCACTGGGAAATTTCGGCTTCAATGCCCTCGCCGAGAAAACGGTTTACATTTTCCCTGAAAAGCTCGGCGCTGTCGGTGCAGTAAAGCTCGATTTTCGCCTTGTGGCTTTCGTCTTTAAGCGCATTCTGTGCGGCTAATGCCTCGTAAGCCTGCTGTGCGGTAACTGCGCCGGGAGAGATAAGCGTAACGTCCTCGCCCATGAATTTTCCGACAACTCCCTCGAGCAGCGGATAGTGTGTACAGCCCATTATAAGCGTGTCGACGTTCTGAGCCTTGATTTCTTTTAGATATTCCTCGACGAAAAATTCAGCGGCAGGACAGCCTATCTGCGTGTAGCCGTTTTCGGCGAGCGGAACGAACATTGCGCAAGCCTGACTGAAAACCTTAACGTCCGGGCGCAGACGGTGTATCTCCTGTTCATAACAGCCGCTTCTTATCGAGGCAGGCGTTGCGATAACGCCTATCCTGCCGTTTTTGGTGGCGGCGCAGGCTGCGTCGACCGCAGGGATTATAACTCCGCTGTAAGAGGTTATCGACGAGTCCTCAAAGATCGGAACTGTCTGCATCACCGCCGAAACCGTTCCGCAGGCGACAAGCAGAAGCTTTACGTTGTGCTGTTCCATAAAGCGAATATCCTGCTTTGAATATTTTGCGATAGTTTCACGGCTTCTTGTGCCGTAGGGTACTCTTGCGGTGTCGCCTAAGTAAACTATATCCTCGTGCGGCATAAGCCTTATAAGCTCCTTGACGCAGGTAAGACCGCCTACTCCCGAATCGAAAACGCCTATTGCGCCGTCGGATATTTTTCCGTTTAGTTTGTCCTGGTACATATCATCAATCCTAACCGATATTATCTGTTTTCTCTTTCAAGCGCAAGGCGGATAAGTTCGTCCTCCTGCTCCTCAAAGCTCATGCCTGCGTGCTGCATAAGTTTCGGGTACATACTTATCGGCGTATGACCGGGAAGGGTGTTTATCTCGTTGAGAACGGGTTCGCCGTCGGGGCAGAGGAAGAAGTCGCAGCGAGAAAGACCGCCGCAGCCTATCGCCTTGTATGCCTTTATCGCAAGCGCACGTATCTTTTCGATAGCCTCCTCGCTTATCCTTGCAGGTATTATCGTTTCGGAGGAGTCGTCCTCGTATTTCGACTCGAAATCATAAAAGCCCTCGTTTGCGCTCTTTATTTCGCCGACCGTCGAAGCGACGGGGTCGTTGTTGCCCATTACGGCACATTCGCACTCGACGCCGACAACGCCCTGTTCGATAAGCAGCTTTGAGTCGGAAAGAAAGGCGAGCAGGATACCCTGTTTAAGCTCCTCGGCGTTTGTTACTCTCGAAACGCCGACCGACGAGCCTGCGCAGCAGGGTTTAACGAACATGGGATATGTAAGCTTTTCTTCCGCTTCGGCTATCTTCTTATCTATAATGTCCATCTCATAGCTGCGCATTGAAACGTACTTCGCCATTTTAATGCCGTTTGCTTCAAGGATAACGTGGGTCATTTCCTTGTCCATGCAGTTTGCAGAGGAGATCATATCGCAGCCGACAAAAGGAACTTGCGAGAGCTGGAAAAGTCCCTGAATAGTTCCGTCCTCGCCATTTTTGCCGTGAAGCACGGGGAAAATACAGTCGACCTTGAGGTTGTCGAAGCTGCCGTCGCCGCCTAAGACGATAAAGCCTTTGTGGAGCGGGTCGGGGCTTAAAATGCAGGGGACGTTATCCGAGTGCTGCTCCCATTTTCCGTCTGCTATCTCGTCGACAGGTCCGATATACTTTACCCAGTGACCCCGTTTTGTTATTCCGATACAGACTACCTCGTATTTATCCTTCGGGATACTCTTTATAACGTGCGTCGCAGAAACGAGCGAAACGTCATGTTCGCTTGATTTTCCGCCGAAAATCACTGCAATTTTAAGCTTTGCCATTAAAACCACTTACCTCTCATGTTTATATATTTTCTATGAATTATTCAGGTATCGAATTTACCGTTCCGATAAAGACCGGAACAGCCGTTTCGGTATCTACTATTGCATAAAGGAACGGTCGGTCGAGATATACCGTTTTTTCCTCTAAGTCTGTAAATCCACCTGAAGTCTTACCTACAATCGCCGTTGCCGCAGCGGCTCTTGTGCCGTTTCTGTCAAGCTCGATATGCGTTTTGTGGATTATGTCGCTTACATAAATTCTGCCGCCGCTTACGTCAGCCATTTCAGAAAGGTCGGCGCAGGACGGGTCGAAGAGGGCGTTTACTCCCATTTTCTTCAAGGGGTCGACGAGCTTTGTGTCGTAGTCGTAGGTAAACTCGGGCAGCTTTGAATTTAGCATAACAGTATCTCTGTCATTATAGAGATGATAGAAGCTGTCGCCGTCAAGCGAGGAAATGTACTCCGAAAGGCTTATATCCTCGTTTGGAAGTATCGCCATAAAATCATACTGTCCGTCCATGTAGCTGCTTACAAATCCGCAGGCGGTATCGCTTGAAAAATAGCTGCCGGTTGAGCATCGGGTCAGCATGGTAACAGTCTGTTCGCTGCCGTCTGCTGCGGTAAAGCTGCCGTTTTCGTCTATCTCGAAATCTTCGTATTTATCAGCCCACTCAGCCTCAAACGCCACCGCATTGATAAGCACCGCAACGTCGTCGGGGGATAAACTGTTTATTATATCGGGTATCATTCCGTTTGTGCTGTCGTTTACCCAGCCGTTTATTTCGCCGACCGTAGAATCGTCAAACGGCTTTATGAAAACGCCTGCGCCGAAAAACTCGTTCACACGCTCAGCAAAGCTGTCGTTTAGCTTGATACTGTCGCTGTCACGAAGCCAGACGGAATTTGCGATATTCATGGTGAAAAACTCGTTGTCCTGCGATTTTTGCATTAGTGCGAGCATATTCTCGTTAAAGCAGTCGAGCGTAACGCCGCCCGAGATGACTTCGCTCAGCTCGGTATAGGTATCTCCAGCCGCACCGTTTTTGGTCATGCCGAGAGCCATAATTACCGACTCGGGCGAGATAAGCACGTTTTCGCCGTTTTCTATCTCGTCAAGCGCCGTCTCTTTGAAAAGGTCAATGGAGAAATCCCTTATGCCCTTTTTGAATGTAAAGAAGTCGGAGGGCTGCTCCGTTTGCTCGGATTGCTCGGGCTGTTCTGTCTGTGAGCTTGAAATACTTTCGGTATCGGAGGGGTCGGTTATTACGTTAGTCTGCGGAGCGGATTCTGAAGCGGATTCGGTCTGTGTGTTTTCCTGCGAAACGGATTCGGTATCAGAAGCAGGTTTTGCGGCAGACTGTTCGACCTCGCCGCAGGACGCTGCCGCCGAAGCGATAGCCGCCGCTGTCATTCCGATGAAAATTCTTTTAATTAAGCTGTTATTCATAGTAAAACTTCCTTTCTTTGAAAACAGAAATGTTTCCTTTTAATAAAAAGACGTAAAATATGCCGTGGATATTACAGCTTATGGGAAAATTTAGCGGTACTGCGCCGCTTTTTCAAACGGAATGTTTCCGCCGAAAATATCGAGTGCGCTTCCTATCGTAAAATCGAGCCTTCCGCCGCTTACCGAGCGGAGCAGGCTAAGATCGTCAAGCGAGGAAATTCCGCCTGCGTAGGTGCAGGGGATCGCCGAGCAGGACATTATTTTTGCCGCACCCGTTTCAATTCCCTTTTGCTTTCCCTCTGCGTCGGCTGCGTGGATAAGAAATTCATCGCAGCTTGAGGAGAGCGTTTCTATCGTTTTTTCGTCAAGAACAACGTCTGTGAATTTCTGCCAGCGGTCGGTGACGATATAATACTCGCCGTTTCTTTTTTTGCAGGAAAGGTCGAGCACAAGGTGGTTTTTGCCTATTTTATTAACAAGCCTTGAAAGTCGGTCGAAATCTATCATTCCGCTTCGGAAAACAAAGCTTGTGACGATAACGTGCGAAGCGCCCATGTTGAGAAAGTCGGCTGCGTTTTCGTCGGTTATGCCGCCGCCTATCTGCAAGCCGCCCTCGAACTCCGAAAGAGCAAGGCGAGCCTGTTCTAAATCCTGCGCATAAAATTCGCTGCCCTGTTTATTTAAAATAATAACGTGTCCGCCCTTCAAGCCGTGACGCTTGTAAAGCCCTGCGTAAAAATCGGCGGTCTGTTCGGAAACGAAGTTATCCTGAGCGCAGTTTCCTGCGTCTGAAAGAGTCGAGCCTACTATCTGCTTGACTTTTCCGTTATGTATATCTATGCATGGACGAAATTTCATTATGTCAAACGCCTTTCGTTATTTTATGAAAAGAAGAATACCTCGGTCGCAATGCCGTTTTCGGTATCTGCGCCCCTTATTCCTGAATATGTCAAGCCGAGAGATTTGAGCGTTTTGCGCAGCTGTTTTCCGAAATCATCAGAAAGGGTTGCACGGTATATGCCTTCGGTATTTGTCTTTTTAAAATTTATTCCGAACGATTCGTCAAGAATAACGACGGCGCTGTTTGCTTTGCGCTCTGCGGCGTCTGAAATTGCCTGTTTTAACTGCTCCATATCGGAAACATAAACCGCTGACTGATTAGGATAGCTGTATTTTATGCTGTCGGTTTCGGGAGCGTTTTCAGGGAGGATATGCTCTTCGGCGATCTTATCCCTTGTGACATTAAAATATGTATGGTAGATAAGTCTTCCGTCATGGTCGGGAACGGGATCGTCCCATGTTACGTCGACGTAATACCACGAGCCGTCAAGCTGTACGGTGTTCCATGCGTGTTCGTCGCCGTCGGTATCGGTCGAGTGGACCGTTCCGCAGGGGATTCCCAACATTCCCATAAAAAGTCGGAAAGTGGTCGTGTAGCCTAAGCATATCGCACTTTCGTTTATAAGCGCACCGTAAGGGTTGTCGCAGTTTTCGGAATGAATCGGAATTGCCGCAAGCGCACCTTTGTCGTAGGTGCAGTTGTAAACGATATAGTCGTGAACGGCAAGCTCCTTTTCATAATCGGTCATATCATCGGTTATTATCTCGCCGATTATCTCGCACGCCTTGTCGTAAATCTCGGCGTCGATACCCTCAAGCCCCGACGGGTCGTTCGCATGATATGCCAAAACGATCGGGTCGACGTCGTAAATTTCAGTTTTCGGATCCTCGGGTTCGCTTGTCTGCGAGCTATCATCCGAAACGCTTTCGCTGTCCGAGCCGCTTTCGCTGTCGGGGGCGGAGTCGGCTTCGGAAATGCTCTCGGAGGGCGGAATATATTCCTTTTCCGTATTCTTTCCGCCGCAGGAGGTCAGCGAGAGCATGACGGCGCAGGCAGCGGCACAGGAAAGTAATCTTTTTTTGTCCATAACTATCCCTCCGGCAAATCAGTAATCATATTTATTATACTATATTAATGTTAACGTGTCAAGAATCTGACGGCAAGAAAAACGTTATATTCCGCCGAAAGAGAGGGCTTATTTGCTTTTGGCAACATATTGCACAAAAAAGTGGATAAAATATTTATGTAATTTGAGAAAGATTTTTTTAAAAAGACTCTTGACAATTCGGAAAAAAAGGTATAAACTATAATTAGCACTCAAGGAGATTGAGTGCTAACACTCAGAAAGAAAAAGTGCTAACGCTCTGAGAAGGGAGGCAGGCTTAAGCAATGGACAGCAGGAAGCTGAAGATTTTGCAGGCGGTCGTTGACGAATATATCGTGACCGGCGAGCCTGTCGGCTCAAAGGCGATAATGAAGCACGTCAACGCTTCCTCGGCGACAATAAGAAACGAAATGGCGGAGCTTGAAAAGCAGGGCTATCTCGAGCAGCCGCACACCTCGGCGGGAAGAGTTCCGACATATACGGGCTACAGGATATATGTTGATACGCTGATGGAGAAAAATCCGCTCAGCGAGGACGAGAAAAGGCGGCTCGACGGAATGTTAGACCCGACGGCGGCGACGGAGGAGGAGCTTATAAATTCCGCTTCGCTTGCGCTTTCGCAGCTTACGCAGTGCGCTTCGGTGGTCGCAAATTCTTCGCCGAAATTTTCGCTTATATCAAAGGTCGAGGTCATTCCGACGGGAAAGAGAATGTATGTTATTCTTATGATAACCTCGAACGGAAAGATAAAGAACAAGGTGTGCAGGCTTGAATTTGACTTAACGGACGATCAGCTTGCTTTCTTTGACAATTATCTTACGGAAAACTTAACGGGTGTTGCGGTCGACGATATTTCGGACGAAATGTTCGAGAGGATAAAAACGGCGATGGGCACATACATGATGACGCTTACGCCGCTTCTGAGCGAGCTTTTCTCGCTTGCAAAGGAAATGACGATGCAGGACATAATGCTAAGAGGAGAGAAAAATCTTCTGACCTGCAAGGATTTCAACCAGAACGAGATAATTGATTTTCTTGACAACAAGCGAGAGATAGCGAGGTTTTTTGACGATAGCTTCAGCGGACTTCAGGTAAGCTTTTCTCCCGAAAACGACGGGTTTGTTATTCATAATTCTTCTATAATAACAGCGCCGTTCAAGAGAGGAAACCGCAACGCAGGGGCGCTTGGGCTTATAGGTCCTATGAGGATAGATTACGCAAAATTCATTCCGTATCTGGAATATTTTTCACAGCGTATAACAGACCTGCTTTCACAGCAGGACGACGATACAGACGAATAAACAGGAGGATGGAAATGGCAGACGAAATGGAAAAGGAAATGGAAAAGGAAATCGAATCGGAGATCGAGAAGGAAGCGGAAGAGGCGGCTGTTGAAGAGGCTGTTGAAGAAGCGCAAAAGTCGGAATCCGAAAAGACCGAAAGCAGAGAAGCACAGCTTGAAAAGGAGCTTGCGGAGCAGAAGGATAAGTATTTAAGGCTTATGGCGGAATATGACAACTACCGCAAGAGAACCGCAAAGCAGCAGCTTGAAGCGAGAGAATCGGCGGTCGGAGATACGGTTTTGCAGATAATCGGCATTTACGACAATTTTGAAAGAGCGGTTAATACCGAGTCGCAGGACGAAAAGTACAAAGCCGGCGTCGAGATGATCTACAAGCAGTTTACGGCGGCTCTTGAAAAGATGAACGTGACCGTTATCGACCCGACAGGCGAGCCTTTTGACCCCACGACCGCAAATGCGGTAAGTCAGATAGAAGACCCGAACCTCGGCGAAAACGTTGTGGCTCAGGTGTTTGAAAAGGGCGTTAAGATAGGCGACAAGGTTATAAGATACCCGATGGTAGTCGTTGCAAATCCGTAGCGTATCGGTATACGGCAGTTATTAAAAATTTATAATAAAATAATCATACAGCGTCCGCAAAGGTCGGACGAAAAAAGGAAAGGTTGGATTTATATGTCAAAGATCATTGGTATTGATTTAGGTACAACAAACTCGTGCGTAGCCGTTGTTGAGGGCGGCGAGGCAGTCGTAATCCCTAACAGCGAGGGTGCAAGAACAACTCCGTCGGTTGTCGGAGTTTCAAAGAACGGCGACAGACTTATCGGTCAGGTAGCTAAGCGTCAGGCTGTTACAAACTTCAAGGACACGGTAATTTCTATCAAGCGTCACATGGGTTCTGATTACAAGGCTTCGATGGGCGGCAAGGAGTACACACCGCAGGAAATTTCGGCTATGATACTCCAGAAGCTCAAGGCTGACGCTGAAAGCTATCTCGGCGAAAAGGTAACCGAGGCTGTTATCACCGTTCCTGCATACTTTACGGACGCTCAGCGTCAGGCTACAAAGGACGCAGGACAGATCGCAGGTCTTAACGTAAGAAGAATTATAAACGAGCCTACCGCTGCGGCTCTTTCCTACGGTATCGACAAGGAAGAGGATCAGAAGGTAATGGTTTACGACTTAGGCGGCGGTACGTTCGACGTTTCGATAATCGAAATGGGCGACGGCGTTACAGAGGTTCTTGCTACGGCAGGAAACAACCGTCTCGGCGGCGACGATTTCGACCAGAGGATCATCGACTGGATGGTTGAGGAGTTCAAGGCGCAGGAGGGCATCGACCTTTCAAAAGACCCGATGGCTATGCAGAGACTCAAGACCGAAGCAGAGCTTAGAAAGATAGAGCTTTCGTCGACCGCTTCGACAACGATAAGCCTTCCTTATATCACCGTTTCGGCAGAAGGTCCTAAGCACTTAGAGCTTACGCTTACGCAGGCTAAGTTCAATCAGCTGACTGCTGACCTCGTTGAAAAGACGATGGGTCCTGTTCGTCAGGCGCTCTCGGATTCGGGTCTTTCGGTTTCGGATCTTAACAAGGTGCTTATGGTCGGCGGTTCTTCGAGAATTCCTGCCGTTCAGGAGGCTGTTAAGAAGCTTATCGGAAAAGAGCCGTTCAAGGGCATCAACCCCGACGAGTGCGTTGCTTTAGGCGCAGCATATCAGGGCGGTATCTTAGGCGGCGACGTTGAAAACGGACTTCTTCTTCTCGACGTTACTCCGCTTTCGCTCAGCATCGAGACCGCAGGCGGAATCGCTACAAAGATGATCGAGAGAAACACGACTATCCCGACAAAGAAGACACAGATCTTCTCGACCTATGCAGACAATCAGACGGCTGTTGACATCAACGTTTTACAGGGCGAGCGTGAGTTTGCAAAGGACAACAAGCAGCTCGGTATGTTCAGACTTGACGGAATCGCTCCCGCACCGAGAGGAATCCCTCAGATCGAGGTTTCGTTCGATATTGACGCAAACGGTATCGTTCACGTTTCGGCTAAGGATTTAGGAACAGGCAAGCAGCAGGATATTACCATCACTTCTTCAACTAATATGTCCAAGGAGGATATCGACAAGGCTGTTAAGGAAGCCGAGGCTTTCGCTGCTGAGGACAAGAAGAAGAAGGAGGACGTTGACGCAAGAAACGGCGCAGACCAGCTTGCATTCCAGTGCGAGAAGGCTTTAGGCGAGTTCGGCGACAAGGTTCCTGCAAACGACAAGGCTGATATCGAGGCTAAGATCGCAGCAGTAAAGGAAGCTCTCAAGGGTACTGACACCGAGGCTGTTAAGGCTGCACATTCAGAGCTTGAGCAGGCTTTCCAGAAGGTTGCAACAAACGTATATCAGCAGGCAGCCGCAGCACAGCAGGCGGCAGGCGGTCAGGGCTTCGATCCTAACGGCATGAACATGGGCGGAGATACGAGCGGCTCGACAGGCGGCGACGATGTTATCGACGCAGAGTTTACCGACTGATAAATAGCAATAGTTTATTTTAATGCAGCGGACGGCGGTGGATTTAAACTGCCGTCCTTGCGTGATATTACAGATACTTAATTTACCGGAGGTCGTTATTAATGGCTAACGAAAACAAGAGAGATTATTATGAGGTGCTTGGCGTAAGCAAGGGCGCTTCGGATGATGAGATAAAAAAGGCTTTCCGCAAGCAGGCAAGGCTTTATCACCCCGACCTGCACCCCGACGACAAGGAGTGCGAGGCTAAATTCAAGGAGCTTAACGAGGCTTACGAGGTGCTTTCGGACGGCGAGAAAAAGGCAAAATACGACCAGTTCGGTTTTGCGGGGGTAGACCCCAGCTACGGCGGCGGCGCAGGCGGCTTCGGCGGATTCAGCGGAGGCTTCGGCGGTTTTGGCGGCGGAGTGGACGATATTTTAAACGCATTCTTCGGCGGCGGCGGTTCTTCGAGGTCTTCAAATCCGAACGCTCCGAGAAGGGGCGAGGACGTCGAATCGAGTCTTACGCTTGATTTCATGGACGCCTGCAAGGGTACGGAGGCGGCTGTAAGAATTACACGAATGGAAAGATGCACCGACTGTAACGGTTCGGGTGCGGCGAAGGGCAGCGAGAAAAAGACCTGTCCGGACTGTCACGGTTCGGGAACGGTAAGAGTTACGCAGAACACGCCTTTCGGCAGTTTTGCGCAGACGGCGAGATGTTCGCGCTGCGGAGGAAAGGGTTCGATAATCGACAATCCGTGTCCTACCTGTTCGGGCAAGGGACGGGTACGAAAGACGACGACGAGAAATCTTCGTATTCAGCCGGGCGTTTACGACGGTGCGACCATGTGCGTAAGGGGCGAGGGAAGCCACGGTTTAAACGGCGGTCCGAGCGGAGACCTTTACCTTAACATCAGGGTGAAGAGCGACCCGATCTTTGAAAGACGTGATACCTTCGATATATGGACGGAAATTCCGCTCACCTATGCGCAGGCTACGCTCGGCGCAAAGATAGACGTTCCGACAATTGACGGAAAGCTTTCCTACGATGTTCCCGAGGGAACGCAGGCAGGCACGGTTTTCAGAATGAAGGGCAAGGGCGTCAAGAAGGGCAACAGCGCCGAAAGAGGAGATCACTATTTCAAGGTGAACGTTGAAATTCCGAAGGGGCTTACGAAGGAGCAGAAGGAGCTTTTACAGAAGTTCGACGAGTCGCTTGAAAGAAAGAATTACAAAAAGCGTGAGAGCTTTTTCGATAAGCTGAAGGAAAAGTTTAAGTAATATAAAGGGCGGAGGTTTTTTCTCCGCCTTTCTTTTTGCATAAAAAAGCCGCAGACATAAAAATCTGCGGCTTTGATTTGTTTTGTTTTGTTATCAGATAGCGATAGAGGTGAGATCCTCAAGACCGTCCATATCGTCAAAATCATACTCCTCAAAATCATAATCCTCGTAGTCGTCGTAATCGTAGGTCGAAGCGCTCGACATACCGAACATCATGTTGTAGAGGTCTTCGCCGAGAACGTCCTTTAACGAAGCCTGCCAGCCTTCGAGGTCGCAGGTTGCGAGATACTGCTGAAGCTCGGTCTCGTCGGTGAGCTTATAAGCCGTGCCGGTCGGGATAGAAATATCCGAAGCGTTTGTTTCCTGTGCAGTAACCTTAACTGTGCCGAGATCCTGACCTGCTGAGTTCATTGTGAACGAGGTGTCGATCTTGTCGGCGGTGTTGTTGAATGTGCAGCTTACGGTAACGGTCTCGCCGTCGGATGTAGCCGTGCAGCTTACAGTGCCCTTGAGCGAATCATCGGTTACTGTGAGACTGTCGTACTTGATCTCCATATTGGTTGAGCTGTAATCATCGGAAACGTCCATCTTGATGGTGCCGTCGAGGGTGTCGCCGTCAACCGAAACAGCGCCCTTGACCGTCATGGTCTCGCCCTCTGTGCTGAGATCCCAGTCGATAACGAGGTCGGTATCTGTTGCAGCGCAGATCATGTAGAGGGTCTCGCCGCTGTCTGAATCGGTAGCCGACCAGCCGGCGATCTCTTCGCCGCTGTAATAAACGTCGAAGGAGAATGTAGAATCGTCTGTTTCGTCAATATCGGAAAGATCGTCCCAGAGAGAATTATAGGTTGCCTCGTCAACTCCGAGAGAAGCAAGCGAATCCTTGAGGAGCGTATCTGCTCTTCCCTTATCTGCAACGGCGGTCATCATCTTCTTTGCGTCTGCTGCGGTGATGGTGTATACCTTTGTCGTGAGCTCGTAGCTAACGCCGTCGACCTCGCCCTTGCGGTTTTCGCCGTCCTTAGCCTCGGGAGCGTTCTCCTTGATGGTGTCGGCATAGCCTTCGAGATCCGAAAGGATAGCCTCAAAATCAAGCTCGGAGATAGCGTCCATCATTTCGGCGCTTGTCATTGCCATTGTAGGCTCGAGAGTTTCGTCGAGCGAAACGGCAGCGGTAGCGTCGATCGAATAATCGTCGGAATACTCGTCAAAGGAATAATCCTCGACAGTGCCGCCCATCGAGTCCTCAAGAAGAGCCTCGATCTCCGAAACGGTGCCTGTAAGGAACGCGTCGGAAAGCTCGGGAACCTTAACATAAGCGGTCTCATTTTCGTTGTCGTAAACGACATTTGCGGAGATCACTGTCTTTGAATCGTAATTGAGAGCGTAGTCAAGAGCGGACATTTTATCCTTCTGCTTAGCTTCCATTGTCATTGAGATAGTCTTGATATCAACGCCGGTCTGTGCAGCAAGCTCAGCGGGCATGGTGTAGGAGACCTCTGCGCTGTATCCTGTGTCAAGCTCGCCCTTTGCAATCTGCTGTGCCTTGTCGAGATTTTCCTCGATCTTTTCGGCAGCTTCGTCGACTGTGAGAGTTACCTGCTTATCGTTCTTCTTTGAATCCTTGTCCTTGTCTGCGTCGCTGTTCTTAACGAATGTGAAGTAATAGCCAACGCCCGAACCTACTACCGTTACTGCAAGAACGCCTGCGAGAACGGGGGTCAAAAATGATTTCTTCATCATACGAATTTCCTCCTTATTATGATGCTTTTGTCCAAAAAATTCTTTTGTTTTTTACTTCTTTTTTATTTGCAAAGCACATTAATGCCTTGTTAATAATAATATAGCACACTTTTATTAATTTGTCAATAAATTTTAATTAGATTTTACAAACCGTGATTATGCTGTAATAACGAGAAATTTTAAGAATATTTTGTGTTATTTTTGCATGAAAAATCAAGCGTCGATAACCTTTGAACGTGGTACTGCGAACCGCAGAACGTAAAGCACGACCGCAAAAAGCGTCATAAATACCGGAAGAAGCTTTATCGAGAACGCATAGCCGGTTTTCTGAACAAGTCCGCCGAAGCAGGCGTTGAAGGCTATGTCGAAAATATTGGACATACCGATTATAAAGCCTGTCGCAGCGCCCGAAACGTTCGGGTCGAAAAATCTTCCGATAAGAAGCACCATTGTGGGATAAATTATCGAAAATGCGAGTCCCGAAACGCAGATAAGGTAAACGCCTTTTCTTTCAAGAAGTATCCCGAAGCTGTAAAGCAGGGCGGAAATTGTCGTGAATATAAGCATACTGCGGAACACGCCGAGCCTTTGAACGACGGGGGCGAAGATGAGTCTGCCTATCGTTATTCCGCCGAAAAACAGCGAGAGGAAGAGAGCGGAGCGAGATACCGTGAAGCCGAGGTATTCGCTGCCGTAGGAGGTGAGCCAGTTTTGCAGACCGTGTTCGGAAACGTTATAGAAGCCGCAGAGGAGTATGAGAAGAATGCAGGCAGGGTTTTTCAGGACGCTTTTATAGGAGCTGACGGGGCTTTTGTCGGCGGCGGAAGGGTCGGGGTCGGGGAGCTTTAAGGTCATAAGCAGGACAAAGCAGACGGCGGCGAGGGCGAGGAGTATCGCATTTGCGGCGTGCCAGCCCGAAAGCCTGTCGGCAAAGCGGCCGCCCAAGTTCTGCGAGGCGGTTATTCCTGCGCCCTGACAGAAGTTGAATATATTCACATAAAATGCAGGTGCGGCAAAGATAAGGGGCGTTATGAGATTGACCGAGGTCGAGAGCATCGTCGACGCACCCATCGAGAATATCATAGCGACAAGCAGCACGGCGTAGCTTTCGGTAAAGACGTAGGCGGCAAGAGAGGACATCCACATAAGCATCACCGCCCCGACAAAGCGTTTTCTCGGCAGGCGGTCGGCGAAATAGCCGCCGATGAACAGAAAGAGGAGGTTTCCGACATAGCACATCATAATTATCCTTGACGACTGCGAGCCGCTCAGCGAAAAGGAGCTTTTGAACTGCGGCAGGAACACGCCCTTGAGAGCGTCGGAGGCGCCGGTTATCAGCATCAAAAGCGTGCAGAAAACGGCGGCGGAGAGGTTAGTTTTTGATTTCATATTTTTATATACTTCCTTTGCATTTTTGATTTTATGATAATAAAGTATAGCATATTATAAGGCGGTTTTCAATAGGCATTGTGCAAGAATTTGCGGCGGTCGTGCAAAAATGCGTCTTGACAACGGATAGCTTATATGGTAAAATGATTATTGCGAGCCGGCTATACGGCAGCGGCACGGTCATACGTGCTGAGGAAAGTCCGAGCATCACAGAGCGGGATAGTTGATAACGTCAACCGAGGGCGACCTCCGAGCCAGTGCAACAGAAATATACCGCCGCAAATTTCGGTTTGCGGTAAGGGTGGAAAGGCGAGGTAAGAGCTCACCGGGGCGGTCGTGAGACCGCTGCCATGTAAACCTTATCCGATGCAACGCCAATGGCAGCCGAAGGGTCAAATGGCTGCTCGTCAGACCTAAGGCTGTAGGCGGCTGGAGCTGTGTGGCGACATACAGCCAAGATAGATTGCCGTACTCGACAAAACTCGGCTTACAGGCCGACTCGCACCAGTTATGGAGAGCCTTTTTGATAAGGCTCTTTTCTTTTTGCAAAATCGCTAATAATATTAAATATTTTCAAAGCACTTGAAATCGATATATTATTATGGTATAATGTTTTTGAAAAAAATTTTGGAGGTTAATTTCTATGCCAATACTTTACAATGAAGCGCAGAAAAGCTTCAAGCTTACTGCGAAGGACACCTGCTATATGCTGAAAATTGCGCCCTGCGGATATTTAGCGCACGTTTATTTCGGAAAGGCTCTTCCCGATAACGACCTTACATATCTTCTGAGGCTTGACGAGAATCCGTTTACTCCCGAAACGAACAACCGTGACAAGGCTTGCTATATGGATACGCTTCCGTTTGAGTATCCGACTTTCGGGCTTGGCGATTACCGTGATCATGCTTTTCAGATAACCGACAAAAACGGCAATTCGACCTGCGAGCTTGTTTATAAGTCGCACAGGATATATGACGGAAAGCCTGCGCTTTCGGGACTGCCTGCGACCTTTGCAAACACGCCCGACGAAGCGGCAACGCTTGAGATAGTGACCGAGGACAAGGCGGCAGGTCTTGAGGTTACGCTCGTTTATACGGCGTTTACATATCTTGACGTTATCACAAGGTCGGTAAGGGTCAGAAACGTCGGCGGCGAAAAGGTGAGCCTTACGAGGGTCTATTCCGCCTGCGTTGAATTTGACGACGAAAAGATGGATATGATAACCTTAAACGGTTCGTGGGCGAGAGAGCGTGCTGTTGAAAGATGCAGACTTCATCACGGCAAGCAGCTTATCGACTCGATGAGGGGCGAATCGTCGCATCAGAACAACCCGTTCACTGCGCTTTGCTCGCACAAGGCGGACGAGGATTTGGGCGAGGTATACGGCTTTAATTTCGTATATTCGGGAAATTTCGTTTCCGAAGCGGAGGTTACGCAGCACAAGAAAACACGTTATCTTATGGGTATCAACAGCACGGATTTTGAGTGGCTGCTCGAGCCGGGCGAGGAGTTTACCGCCCCCGAAGTTGTAATGGTATATTCCGACAGCGGTCTTGGAAAGATGTCGAGAACCTTCCACGACCTTTACAGAAATAATCTTATAAGAGGCGAATACAAGGACAAGCGCCGCCCGATACTTATAAACAACTGGGAGGCTACCTATTTTAACTTTACCGCCGAAAAGCTGTATCAGATAGCGGAGCAGGCGTCTTCGCTCGGCATCGAGATGCTTGTTATGGACGACGGCTGGTTCGGTCACAGGGATTCGGACAATTCCTCGCTCGGCGACTGGTTCGTTAATGAGAAGAAATTAGAGGGCGGTCTTACAAAGCTTGTCGAGAGGGTAAACTCGCTCGGCATGAAGTTCGGTATCTGGTTTGAGCCTGAGATGATCTCGCCCGATTCGGAGCTTTACAAGGCGCATCCCGACTGGGCAATTCAGGTAAAGGGCAGAGAGCTTACGCTTTGCAGAGAGCAGTATGTTCTTGACTATTCTCGCAGTGACGTAAGAGATTATGTTTACGGCATGATGAAGAAGATACTCGACAGCGCAAATATCGAATATATCAAATGGGATATGAACCGTCAGCTGACGGAGGTCGGCTCGAATTCGCTTTCTAAGGAGCGTCAGAAGGAGCTTTGGCACAGATATGTTCTCGGCGTTTACGAGCTTATGGAGCGGCTGACGACGGATTATCCGCACATTCTGCTTGAAAACTGTTCGGGCGGCGGCGCAAGATTCGACCCCGGTATGCTTTACTATTCGCCGCAGATATGGTGCTCGGACGATACAGACGCAATTGAAAGACTGAAAATTCAGCACGGCACTTCGATGTGCTATCCCTGCTCGGCAATGGGTGCGCACGTTTCCGACTGCCCCAACCACACGGTCGGCAGAACGACTCCGTTTGCGACAAGAGGACACGTTGCGATGGTCGGAACGTTCGGCTATGAGCTTGACGTGACAAGAATTCCTCAGCAGGACAGGGACGCTATTCCCGGACAGATAGAGGAGTTCAACAAATACAATGCGCTTGTAAGAACGGGCGACCATTACCGTATCGGAAATATGTTCGAGGACAATATGTGGGACGCATGGATGTTTGTTGCAAAGGACAAGAGCGAGGCGCTCTTTGAATTCGTTCAGGTGCTTTCACGTCCGAACGAGAGGTCGAGGAGGATAAAGCTCAAAGGTCTTGACCCCGACGCTTATTACTATGAGGAATCCTCGCCCGATATAAAGCTGTCGGGTGCGGCGCTTATGCAGTGCGGCGTTAATATCGGCGGACTTTGGGGCGATTATCAGTCGAAGATAATGCACTTTATAAAAGCGTAAGACATATAGGAGAATTGTAATGAAGATTTCAAAAGTAATTACGCTTGCTTGTGCGGCGGCGCTTTCGCTTTCGGCTTTTTCGGGCTGTAAGGACAAGGCGGACAAGGACAAGGATACAAAGCCGGAGGACAAGATGAGCTATTACAACGCAAAACCCGTCGATACCGGCTGGGAATGGGGAAATGCGACTATCGTTGCAGGCGGATTTATTCCGAATATCGTCTATAATCCGACGGAAGAGGGGCTTGCCTACGCAAGAACGGACATGGGCGGCGCTTACAGGCTCGACAAGGAAAGCGGAGAGTGGAAATGCATTACCGACTGGATAAGCAGTGACGAATGGAACTTAAACGGTGCGGAAAGTATTGCTACAGACCCCGTTGAGCCGAACAGAGTTTACATTGCGGCGGGAACATATACCTCGAACGACGGAGCAATGCTTGTTTCGGACGATTACGGCGAGAACTGGTATAAGGTCGAGGTCGAATTCAAGATGGGCGCAAACGAGGTCGGAAGAGGCTGCGGCGAGCGTTTGCAGGTCGACCCGAACGACAACAGCATACTTTATTACGGCTCTCGTGCCGACGGTCTTTTCAAGTCGGAGGACTACGGCATGAGCTGGAACAAGGTCGAGTCGTTCCCGACCGTCGGAGGATATACCGAAGAGGGATTTTCTATCGGTATCACATGGGTAGCTTTCGACAAAAGCTCGGGCGGAAACGGAAAGGCTTCGCAGAGGATATTTGCAGGTGCGGCAAGACCGCAGGGAAATTCGATATTCCGCTCGGACGACGGCGGAAAGACGTGGACGGAGATAGAAGAGCCGTTTTTCAAGAAACTTAACAAGAACAGCGGAATGAAGCCTATTCAGGGCGAGATCTCCTCGGACGGATACCTTTACACCACATGGGGAAACAAGGTCGGTCCGAATAACGTTATGCACGGTTCGGTGCAGAAATATTCGATAGCTGACGGAACGTGGGAGGAGATAACCCCCGACCTTAAATACACCTGCGGCTACAGCGGACTTTCGGTCAACCCGAACGACCCTAATATGATAGTCGTTACGACGCTCGATCTGTGGGCGGTGGTGGACAATGTGTTCACAAGCTTTGACGGCGGAAAGACATGGACGGGAATATGGGATCCCGAAACGACAAAGAAGAACTATACTATCGACATAAGCGAAAGCAAGTGGCTCGACTGGCAGGGTCAGCTTAAACCGGGCTGGTGGATGACGGGCGTTGCGATAAATCCGTTTGACCCCGACGAGATAATGTACGGCACGGGTGCGACCGTTTTCAAGACGGACAACCTTACGAAGTGTCAGAGCGAGCCTGTTAACCTTTCGGTTGCGGCAAAGGGAGTCGAGCAGACGGCGATATTCGACATTGTTTCGCCCAACGCAAACGACGAGAACGCACCCGAGATATATTCGATAATGGGCGACCTTTACGGCTTTAAGCATATGGACGTGGACAAGGCGCCCGACGAGCATTTCGGCGATTTCAAATCGACCTCGCTCGACTGCGCTATGCTCGATTATCATTATGTGGTAAGGGCGACCGACGAGGATAACGGAACGATCTATTATTCGACCGACGCCGCAGACACATGGCAGGCGGTCGAAACGATACCCGAGTCGGAAAACGGCTCGCTCAAGTCTTCGGGCGGTCAGGTCAAACTTTCGGCGGACGGACAGACGATACTCTGGCAGCCGGGAATTCCGGGAAGCAGCGTTTATATGACGAAGGACTTCGGAAAGAGCTGGACTAAGATAGAAGACTTACAGGGCGGCTGTGTTCTTGAAACGGACAAGGTAAACCCCGACAGATTTTACGCTACCCGTGACGGCAAGTTCTATATGAGCGAGGACGGCGGCGAAAGCTGGGAGGTCATTGCGGATTTTTTAGTTTCTAATTTCGTTTACGAGGCTGCGGCGGATACCGAGGGAGATCTCTGGATAGCGGTCGGAACGGGCGGAGTTTATTATCTTGACGCAGACGGCGACAAGCAGCTTACGAAGGTTTCGGAGAATATTCAGGACGCAAGCTGCGTTACTCTCGGAAAGGCTGCCGAGGGAAGCGATTACATGACCCTTTACATTATGGGCGAAGCTAACAACGAGGGACACGGCGTTTATATGTCGACCGACAAGGGCGTTACATGGACGAGAATAAACGACGACACCGAAAACTGGGGCAATGTCAACAACGTGATGTCGGGCGACCCGAAAACGTTCGGCAGAGTTTATATCTCGACAAACGGCAGAGGAATAATCATGGGCAGGATAAAGGAATAACGCAAAAAAATAAAGCGTGTCCGGTGTCATATCGGGCACGCTTTAAGTGCTGTGAAAGGCGGCTGGCAAATGGAAAACAGAGAGCTTATCGACAGGCTTTTTAGCACGCAGAGGCTTGAAAGGGACGAATATTCGGCGCTAATTGCGGATATAACGGAGGAAGAATGTGAATATCTTTTTTCGCTTGCAAGGGCGCAGAGGGAGCGTTATTATAAAAACGACGTTTATCTGCGTGGGCTTATCGAGTTTTCAAGCTTTTGCAAAAACGACTGCTTTTACTGCGGAATAAGACGCTCGAACGAAAAGGCGCAGCGTTATCGGCTTACTGAGGACGAGATACTTGACTGCTGCTGCGAGGGATATTCGCTCGGTTTTCGCACTTTTGTTCTGCAAAGCGGCGACGATAAGTTTTTTGACGATGAAAAAATATGCCGCATTGTGAGCAGGATAAAGACGGCTTTTCCCGACTGCGCCGTTACTCTTTCGATAGGCGAGCGCAGCAGGGAAAGTTTCAAGGCTTATTTCGAAGCAGGTGCGGACAGGTATCTTCTGCGGCAGGAAACGGCTGACAGCAGGCATTACGCCAAACTTCACCCGGAGGAGCTTTCGCTTGAAAACAGGCTGCGCTGTCTTTATGATTTAAAGGAGATAGGCTATCAGGTCGGGGCAGGGTTTATGGTCGGTTCGCCCTTTCAGACGGCAAAGGAACTTTCTGAGGACATGGTGTTTTTGCAGGAATTAAAGCCGCAGATGGTCGGGATAGGGCCGTTTATTCCGCACGGGCAGACGCCTTTTAAGGATATGCCGCAGGGGTCTGTCAGGCTTACGCTTATAATGCTTGCGCTTGTGCGGCTTGCGCTGCCGAAAGCGCTTATCCCTGCGACGACCGCTCTCGGAACTGTCGACCCGAAAGGCAGAGAAAAGGCTCTGCTTGCAGGCGCAAACGTTTGTATGCCTAATCTTTCGCCGATTGCCGTGAGGAAAAAGTAT
The DNA here is from genome assembly GCA_051882075.1 of Oscillospiraceae bacterium. Classification (GTDB taxonomy): domain Bacteria; phylum Bacillota; class Clostridia; order Oscillospirales; family Ruminococcaceae; genus YE71. The sequence continues at coordinate 20,175 of JBJERC010000003.1, forward strand.
ATGCTTTACGACAACAAGATATGCACGGGCGAGGAGTCGGCGCAGTGCGTGGCGTGCCTTACAAAGCGGATAGAGAGCGTCGGCTGTCGGGTCGTAAGGTGCAGGGGCGACGCTTACGGATTTGAAGTTTGATTATAAGAAAGAAGTAATTTAAAATGTATGATGTTAAATCGGCGAGGGCTGAGGACTTTATAAACGACGGAGAAATTCTCGGCACGCTTGAATATGCGGAGAAAAACAAGCGGAATATAGAGCTTATCGAGCGTATTCTTAAAAAGGCGAGTCCGAAAAGAGACGGCGGTAAAACGTTTTGCGCAGGGCTTGACCACAGAGAAGCGAGCGTTTTGCTTGCCTGCGATATTCCCGAAATTAACGAGAGGATATTTTCGCTTGCGAGGGAGATAAAGCAGGCTTTTTACGGCGACAGGATAGTTATGTTTGCGCCGCTTTATCTTTCAAACTACTGTGTGAACGGCTGCGTTTACTGTCCGTATCACTGTCAGAATAAGGATATTCCGAGAAAGAAGCTGACGCAGGAGGAGGTCGCCGCAGAGGTCACGGCTTTGCAGGATATGGGTCACAAGAGGCTTGCGATAGAAGCAGGCGAGGACGAGGTGAACAATCCCATAGAGTATATTTTAGAGTGCATAAGGACGATATATTCGGTAAAGCACAAAAACGGTTCGATAAGGCGGGTCAACGTAAACATTGCGGCGACGACGGTGGACAATTACCGCAGGCTGAAAGAGGCAGGCATAGGCACTTATATACTTTTTCAGGAGACCTATCACAAGAAAAGCTATGAAACGCTTCACCCGACGGGGCCTAAGCACGACTACGCATATCACACCGAGGCTATGGACAGGGCGATGGAGGGCGGAATTGACGACGTTGGGCTTGGCGTGCTTTTCGGGCTTGAAATGTACAAGTACGAATTTGCAGGACTGCTTATGCACGCAGAGCATCTTGAAGCGGCGCACGGGGTCGGCCCTCACACGATAAGCGTTCCGAGGGTAAAGAAAGCCGACGGCATCGACCCGAAATCTTTTGACAACGGCATTGACGACGACACGTTTGCGAAGATAGTCGCTTGTATCAGGATAGCCGTGCCGTACACGGGGATAATCATTTCGACGAGGGAGAGCGAGGACTGCCGAAGAAAAGTCCTGCCGCTCGGAGTTTCTCAGATCTCGGGCGGTTCGAGGACGTCGGTCGGCGGCTACGGCAGCGAGCAAAGACCGCACGATACCGAGCAGTTCGACGTTTCGGATTGTCGTTCGCTCGACGAGGTGGTAAGGTGGCTGATGGAACTCGGACACATTCCGTCATTCTGCACTGCCTGCTATCGTGAGGGCAGAACGGGCGACAGGTTCATGAGCCTTTGCAAAACGGGGCAGATATTAAACTGCTGTCACCCGAATGCGCTTATCACGCTGGCGGAATATCTGGAGGATTATGCCACGGACGAAACAAGGCGTATCGGTCGGCGGCTTATCGAAAGCGAGCTTGAAAAGATACCGAACGAAAAGGCGAGGTCGCTTGCTGAGGAGTATATTGCGAAAATCGGAGAGGGCAGACGGGATTTCAGGTTCTGATAAATAAAAAAGCTGTGAGCTATTAAAGATAACTCACAGCTTTATTTTTTCGCCGTCGCGGCTTATCGTTACGTTTTCAAACAGCTTTGAAAGGCTGTCTTTATATATCTGCGGCTTTTTGACGGCAGGACTGTAATGGGTAAGCCACAGCCTTTTCGCCTTTGCCTTTTTCGCAAGCCGACAGGCGTCCTGCATCAGCATATGCCGCTTCTGCACCATGCTTTCACGCATTTCCGGTTCGCCGTACATTCCCTCGCAGATAAAAAGGTCGGAATTTTCGGCGAATTTCGCAATCTCGTTAAAGGGCAGACTGTCGGTCGTGTATGTTATCTTGACGGGCGGTCGGTTTGCCTTTGTTACCTGTTCGGGACGGATAACTCTTCCGTCGTCTAAAATTGCAGGCTCGCCGCTGTGGAGGGTCTTCCAGTATCTGAGCGGAATTTCAAGCCGCTTTGCTTCTTCGGGGAGAAATTCCTGCTTTTTGCGCAAAGTCAGCGAATAGCCGAGGCAGCCGACGCTGTGACGAAGCGGAAGCGAGCGTATTTCAAGCAGGGGGTCGATAATATCTGCGGTAAACCCGTCCTGCTTTGACAGCGAAAGCTCATGGAATTTAAGCGCAAAGGGCAGCTTTCCGCAGACGGACAGCAGATTTTCGATAAGCCTCGTCTTGCCCTCGGGGAGATAAATGTCGAGCGGCGCAGTCCGTGAACTGTTGCCGAGCGAGAGCAGAAAGCCGGGAAGTCCGGCAACGTGGTCGGCGTGGCAGTGGGTTATAAGCAGTATGTCTATACGGCTTATTTTAAGGTCAGCCTGCGCAAGAGCGATCTGCGTACCCTCGCCGCAGTCGATAAGCACTGCGCTGCCGTTAAATTCAATATAGCAGGAGGTGAGCCAGCGGTCTTTTAGCGGCATCATTCCGCCTGTTCCGAGAAGACATATCTCAGGCATTTTTTCTCCTTTCGCAAAAAAAGAGGACAATGGGAAGGGAATATCCCATTATCCGTGTTTTATTTATTTGAATATTTCTGTGACTGTGCGACTGCAAGACGGTCGCAGCGTTCGTTTTCGGGGTGACCTGCGTGACCCTTGACCCACACGAATTTAACGTCGTGTATTTCGAGCAGGGCGAGCAGCTTTTCCCACAGGTCTGAATTGAGCGCAGGCTTTTTGTCGGACTTTATCCAGCCGTTAGCCTGCCACTTTTTCGCCCAGCCCTTTGTAACTGCGTCGATAACGTACTTTGAGTCGCTCGTAAGCGTGACCCTGCACGGCTCTTTGAGCGCAGAGAGCGCAGCTATCACCGCCGACATTTCCATTCGGTTGTTGGTGGTGTTCGCTTCTCCGCCCGAAAGCTCCTTTACATTATCTCCGTATTTAAGCAGCGCACCCCAGCCGCCCGGACCGGGATTTCCCGAACAGGCGCCGTCGGTGAAGATCTCTACTTCTTTCACCGCTTAAACACCGCAGCTTTCGCAGTCGCCGCCGCAGTCGCTTATCTTTCCGACAAACGGTTCGGGGTCGATTCCGTTTCTTCTGTAATAATCGGCAAGAGCAGCCTTTGTCGCCTGTTCTGCGAGAACGGAGCAGTGAAGCTTTGCGGCAGGAAGACCGTCAAGAGCCTCGATAACAGCCTTGTTCGTAAGCTTTAACGCCTCCTCGACAGGCTTTCCCTTTATAAGCTCGGTCGCCATTGATGAGGTTGCGACAGCCGCGCCGCAGCCGAACGTCTTGAACTTAACGTCGGTTATAATGCCGTTGTCAATTTTGAGATACATTTTCATTATATCTCCGCACTTTGCGTTTCCTACCTCGCCGATACCGTCGGCGTTTTCTATTTCTCCGACATTTCTCGGATTAGAGAAATGATCCATTACCTTTTCGCTGTATATCATTTTAGAACACTCCTTACCTTGATAAACCGTTTATGCAACGGGATTTCCGTCAGCGTCAAGTCCCTCTGTTTTGCATATCTTCTCCCACAGCGGCGACATTGCTCTTAACTGCTTTACGACCTTGGGAACGACTTCGAGGATATAGTCAACGTCCTCGTCTGTCGTGTCCTCGCCGAGAGAAAGTCGCAGGCTTCCGTGGGCTATTTCGTGGGGCAGACCGATAGCGAGAAGAACGTGCGACGGGTCGAGCGAGCCTGAGGTGCAGGCAGAACCCGACGAAGCGCATATGCCGTTCATATCGAGCATAAGCAGAAGGCTTTCGCCCTCGATACCTCTTATCGAGATATTAACGTTTGAGGGAAGCCGCTTTACAGGGTCGCCGTTAAGTCTTGTCTGCGGAATTTTAAGAAGACCTTCGATAAGGCGGTCTCTCATTGCGGAAATACGCTCGCCCTTTTCGTCAATGTCGGAAACGGCGTCGGTTATTGCCTGAGCGAGTCCGACGATTCCGGGAACGTTCTCGGTTCCTGCACGCTTTCCTCTTTCCTGACCGCCGCCTGCGACAAGGTTGGGGAGGACTATGCCGTTTCTTATATATGCGGCGCCTATACCCTTTGGAGCGTGTATCTTGTGTCCCGAGAGCGAGAGCATATCTATGTTCATCGCTTTAACGTCTATCTTTACATGACCGACAGCCTGAACTGCGTCGGTGTGGAAGAGAACGCCTTTATCACGGCACACCTTACCGATCTCGGCGATAGGCATTATCGTTCCGATCTCGTTGTTTGCAAACATAATACTTACGAGGCAGGTGTCGGGTCTTATCGCCTTTTCGACCTGTTCGGCGGAAACAAGACCGTTTTCGTCAACGGGAAGATATGTTACCTCAAAGCCGTGCTTTTCAAGATAATTGCAGGTGTGAAGAACGGCGTGATGCTCGACGGCTGTCGTGATGATATGCTTTTTGCCCTTCTTTTCGCCGTTTTCGGCAGCGCCCTTTATTATCCAGTTATCCGACTCCGAGCCGCCGCCTGTGAAATATATCTCGTTTGTCTTTGCGCCGAGCGCCTTTGCGACCTTTTCTCTTGACGCAAGCACGGTTTTAGCCGCATTCATGCCGAGAGAATATATGCTTGAAGCGTTGCCGTAGCCCTCGGTAAAATAGGGGAGCATTTCGTTAAGAACGCTTTCGGTAACACGTGTCGTTGCCGCATTATCGGCGTATACGAATCGTTTTTCCATTATCATACATTTCCTTTCTGTATCAGATCCCGTCCTTTAAGAAACGGGGAATAAAAAGCAATAAAAACACTGATATTATTATATACCATTTTTCAAAAAAAAGCAACCTTTTTAAAAAATATTTAAAAAAATACCTACTATTTTAATATATTTTATAGCGGATTGTTTTTAAAAAGCGAAAAATTACGGCAGAAAAGATTGCGGAAACGGGCGGTCGGGCGAAAGCGCTCTGTGAAAAGCGTGTGTAATTTATAAAAAGCATTGACAAGCGGAAAATTTTTTGCTATAATATAAGATGTATTTTTGTATCTATTTAGATTCAGGAGAAAGTATTTAACGAGGTGAATTGAAAAAATGGGATTAATGAACGCTCTGTTCGGAAACTATTCCAAGAAAGAGCTTAAAAGGATCGAGCCTATCAAGAACAAGGTTTTAGAGCTTGAAGAAAAATATCAGAAGATGTCCGATTCGGAGCTGAGAAGTCAGACTCAGATAATGAAGGACAAGCTGTCCGACGGACTCAGCACGCTTGACGAGATTCTTCCCGACGCACTTGCGGTCTGCCGTGAGGGTGCATGGAGAGTGCTTGGCAAAAAGCCTTTCCCCGTGCAGATAATCGGCGCTATCGTGCTTCATCAGGGTCGTATCGCCGAAATGAAAACAGGTGAAGGTAAAACTCTCGTTGCCTGTCTTGCGGCTTATGCGAATGCGCTTAACGGCAAGGGCGTACACGTTGTTACCGTTAACGACTACCTTGCAAAATTCCAGTCGGAAGAAATGGGAAAGGTTTTCCGCTTCTTGGGACTTTCTATCGGCTGTGTGCTTCAGGGCATGGACAAGGACGAAAAGCGCGCGGCTTATAATGCGGATATTACATACGGTACGAACAACGAGTTCGGCTTTGACTATCTGCGTGACAACATGGTAATTTACAAGAAGGACAAGGTTCAGCGTGAACACGCTTTCGCTATCGTCGACGAGGTGGACTCTATCCTTATCGACGAGGCGAGAACCCCGCTTATCATTTCGGGTCAGGGCGACGAGTCGACCGAGCTTTATCAGCTTGCAGACCGCTTTGCAAAGACCCTGAAGCCTATCACGGTCGTTGAAATGGACGACAAGGCGGACAACGACCTGTTAGACGGCGACTATATTATCGACGAAAAGGCAAGGACGGCAACTCTTACAAAGAGCGGTGTTAAAAAGGCTGAAAAGGCGTTTAACGTTATAAATCTTATGGACGCCGACAACATGACGCTTCTGCACCATATCAATCAGGCTATCAAGGCGAACGGCACTATGAGAAAGGATACGGACTACGTTGTAAAGGACGGCGAGGTTCTTATCGTTGACGAATTTACAGGCCGTATCATGATAGGCAGACGCTTCAACGACGGTCTGCATCAGGCTATCGAGGCGAAAGAGGGCGTTAAGGTCGCAAGAGAGTCGAAGACGATAGCGACTATCACCTTCCAGAACTATTTCCGTCTTTACGGAAAGCTGTCGGGTATGACAGGTACGGCTATTACGGAAGAGGACGAGTTCAGAGAAATTTACAAGCTCGACGTTATCGAGATACCGACTAACAAGCCGGTCATCCGTCAGGATCACCCCGACGTTATCTACAAGACCGAAAAGGGCAAGTATAACGCAGTTATCGAGCAGATAATCGAGTGCAACAAGAAGGGTCAGCCTGTTCTTGTGGGTACGGTCTCGGTAGAGAAGTCGGAATATCTTTCAAGACTTCTCAAAAACAAGGGCGTTAAGCATCAGGTGCTCAATGCGAAATATCACGAGAAGGAAGCGAAGATCGTTGCGCAGGCAGGTAAATACGGCGCAGTAACGATCGCCACCAACATGGCAGGCCGTGGTACGGATATCCTGCTCGGCGGTAATGCGGAATATCTTGCGACAGAGGAGCTGAGAAAGCTCGACTATCCCGAAGAGGTCATCGTTGAGGCAACGGGATTCTCGGAAACTGAGGACGAGCAGATACTTGAAGCAAGAGGCAAGTATAAGGAATTCTACAAGAAGTTTGACGAAGAGGTTAAAGCGAAGGCTGAGGACGTGCGCAAGGCGGGCGGTCTTTTCATCATCGGTACGGAAAGACACGAGTCGAGACGTATCGACAATCAGTTAAGAGGTCGTTCGGGTCGTCAGGGCGACACGGGCGAAAGCCAGTTCTTCCTTTCGCTCGAGGACGATCTTATGAGACTGTTCGGCGGCGACAAGGTAACGGGCATGATGGATTCGCTCAAGGTCGACGAGGATATGCCGATACAGTCGAGAATGCTTACAAACATAATCGAATCGTCGCAGAAGAAGCTCGAGGGCAGAAACTTCAACATAAGAAAGAACGTCTTAAACTACGACGATGTTATGAACACTCAGCGTGAGATCATTTACGGTCAGCGTCAGCAGGTGTTAAACGGCGAGGATATTCACGACAATATCGTAAACATGATAAAGCAGTTTATCGAGGACAGCGTAAACCTTTATCTGCTTGACGACGAGATACATGACGACTGGAATTTAAGCGGTCTTAAAGAGCATCTTATGGGTCTTATCACCGTTGAATCGGATTTCAACTACACGCCCGAGGAGCTTGACACCGTAAGCAAGCAGGATATTATCGATCAGCTTCAGGAAAGAGCCGTTAAGATCTATCAGAAGCGTGAGGAGGATCTCGGAACGGAGCTTATCAGAGAGATCGAGAGAGTCGTTCTGCTTAAAGTCGTTGACCAGAAGTGGATGGCGCATATCGACGATATGGAACAGCTCAAGAGAGGTATCAGCCTGCGTTCATACGGTCAGAAGAACCCTGTTGTCGAGTATCGTATGGAAGGCTTCGAGATGTTCGACGCTATGGTTGATTCGATAAGAGAGGACACCGTAAGAATGCTGTTTACCGTTCAGGTAAAGCGTCAGCAGGCTCCAAAGAGAGAGCAGGTGTTCAAGGCTAACAGCACGAACAGGGGCTTTACTGCAAGAAACGGCAAAAAGGTCGGTCCTAACGATCCTTGCCCCTGCGGAAGCGGAAAGAAGTATAAGAAGTGCTGCGGTTCTCCTAACCGTGCAGACTAATATCGGAATATAAAAAATCGCCGACGGTAAAACTGCGCCGTCGGCGATTTTAGAAAAGCATGAAAGGAATGATCTTTTATGACAGCCTTTACATCGGCGGATATACTTCTGCCAAAGGACTTGGATTTTGAAAAATGGGCGGTCATCGCCTGCGACCAGTTTACCGCCGAGCCGGAATACTGGGAGGAAACGAAAGCTATAACAAACGGCGCATTTTCGGCGCTCGACCTTATTCTTCCCGAGGTCTATCTTAACGAAAGCGGCGTTGACGAGAGGATAGAAAAGATAAATAAGAATATGCACCGCTGTCTTGACGGCGGAGTTTTTGAGGAGTATAAGGACTCGCTTATCTATGTCGAAAGGGTGCAGACGGACGGTATCGTAAGAGCAGGCATTGTCGGAGCTGTCGACCTTGAAATGTACGATTACCGCAAGGGTTCGACCTCGCAGGTGAGGGCGACCGAAGCGACCGTTGTCGAGCGTATTCCGCCGAGAATAAAGGTGAGAAAGAATGCGCCTGTTGAGCTTCCGCACATTATGATACTTATAGACGACGCCGAGAAAAAGGTGATAGAGCCGCTTTCCGCAAAAAAGGACGGAATGAAAAAGCTTTACGATTTTGAGCTTATGCAGGGCGGCGGACATATTTCGGGCTGGCTTGTGGACGAGGAGACTAAGGCTGAGATTTTCGGCGGACTTGACAGGCTTGCGGACAAGGACGCTTTTAATGAAAAGTACGGTCTTGACGGCGCAGATCCGCTCGTTTACGCAATGGGCGACGGAAACCATTCGCTAGCGACGGCGAAGGAATTTTACGAACAGCTAAAGGCTGAAAATCCCGACAGTGATATGAGCGGTCACCCGGCGAGATATGCGCTTGCGGAGATAGTTAATCTTCATTCGCCTGCGCTCGATTTCGAGGCTATTTACAGGATAGTAAAGGGGGTCGACGCAGAGAAGACCGCCGCCAATACTATCGCCGCACTTGAACTCACTGAGGGCAGAACCGAGGGCGGACAGAACGTAGGCATCGTTATCAAGGGCGAAACGAAGTGGTATACGGTAGGCAAGCCGACAAGCAAGCTTGCGGTCGGAAGTCTTCAGAATTTCCTTGACGTTTACTGCAAGGAAAAGGGAGCGGACATCGACTACATTCACGGACTTGACGTTATCGACAGGCTTTCTATGGCGGATAATGCGATAGGCTTTGTGCTTGACGACATGGCTAAGGAGGAGCTTTTCCCGACCGTTATCGCAGACGGCGCGCTGCCGAGAAAGACGTTTTCTATGGGACACGCTAAGGATAAGAGATATTATATCGAAGCGAGGAAGATAATTTGTAATTCGTAATTCGTAATGCGTAATTACTGACGAGGTTTTATCAGGTTGTGCGATTATTCGCTTTGATGATAAATTGAAGTTTTGTGCCTTGATGGATTATTAATTTGTGAAAGTTTTGCGGTTTTGAAATAAGTGATTTAAGGAGCGTAATATTATGTTTATTGAAGAGGTAAAAAAGGAGCTTACCGACCATATCGTGCCGTACTGGGCGGCGCTTAAAGACGATGAATTCGGCGGATTTTACGGATACAGAGGGTTCGACCTTGCGCTTGACAAAAAGGCGGACAAGGGCGTTATACTTCATTCGAGGATACTCTGGTTTTTCTCGACCTGCTATGAGGTGCTTGGCGATGAAAAGTACCGTGAGCTTGCCGATCATGCTTATAAGTATGTGAAAGAGCATTGCATTGACTACGAAATGGGCGGAGTTTACTGGATGACTACATTCGACGGAAAGGTTTCCGACGGAATGAAGCATACATACAACATTGCGTTTGCGGTTTACGCATTAAGCGCATATTACAATGCGACAAAGTCGCAGGAGGCTTTAAGCCTTGCGGAAAAGCTTTTTGAGGATATCGAGAGCAAGACTCCCGACGAGTACGGCTGCGTTGAAGCGTTCACCCGTGACTGGAAGCCTGCGGACAACGAGGCTCTTTCGGAAAACGGTCTGCACGCAGAAAAGACGATGAACACCGTGCTTCATCTTATCGAGGCTTATACCGAGCTTTACCGTGCGAACGGCTCTGAGCGTGTTGCGGACAGGCTTAAATATCAGCTCTCTATTGTCGAGGACAAGATATTTGATTACGACAACAACGCTTTAAAGGTTTTCTTTGACAGAAAATTTGAGGTAATAGGCGACATTCATTCCTACGGTCACGACATTGAAGCAAGCTGGCTTACCGACCGTGCGGTAGAAACGCTCGGCGATAAGGAGCTTACCGAAAAGTTCAACTCGCTCGACCTTAGGCTTGCTGAGAATATTTACAGCATAGCGATTGAGGACGGCGCGCTCAACAACGAGCGTGAGAACGACAAGATCGACCGCAAGCGTGTTTGGTGGGTTCAGGCTGAGGGCGTTGTCGGATTTTTAAACGCATATCAGCACAGCGGCGACGAGAAGTTTAAGCAGACGGCGGCTATGCTCTGGGAGTATATCAAGTCGGATATTGTCGACAAGCGTGAGGGCGGAGAGTGGTATTCGGAGGTTTCGTTCGACCACAAGCCGCACGACTGGAAGGAAGAAACAGGCCCGTGGAAATGCCCTTATCACAACGGAAGAATGTGTCTTGAGGTAATTAAGAGGGGTATTGATTTTTAATGTTTAAAACGGAAACGCATATGCACACCGCCGAAGGCTCGGCGTGCGCTTCGGCAACGGGCGCACAGCAGGCGGAGCAGTACAAGGCGCTCGGCTACAGCACGATAATCGTCACAGACCATTTTTTCAACGGCAACACGGCGGTCGACAGAAGTCTGCCGTGGGAGGAGCGGATAGACGCTTTCTGTCTTGGCTTTGAGAATGCGAAAAAGCGCGGAGACGAGATAGGTTTAAACGTGCTTTTCGGACTTGAATACGCATGGGAGGGCGCAGATTTTTTAGCTTACGGCATAGACAAGGATTGGCTCAAAGACAACCCCGACCTTATGGATATTTCTGTCCGTGAGTTCTGCGACAGGGTACATTATGCAGGCGGAGCTATCGTACACGCCCACCCGTTCAGAGAGGCGCACTGGTATATTTTCGACCTGAAATTCCTGCCGTGGCACACAGACGGAGTCGAGATATATAATGCAGGAAACGGCGAGAAGATATGGAACGAGCGTGCGAAGTGGTACTGCGAGCAGTACGGATTTACGGCGACGGCAGGCTCGGACTGTCATCATATCGGCGGCGACAGATTTTTTGCGGCGCTTACGGATTTCGAGATAACGGATATTTCGCAGTATGTCGACGCTTTGAAGAATAAGAAAATTGCCGGTCTTGACATACCGGAGCAGTATAAATGATAAGGAGCAGCTTTAAGATGAAAATTAAAAGGATAACGGCAGCCGTGCTTGCTTTGGCAATGTGCTTTGGCTGTATGACCGCCTGCGGCGATAAGAAATCGGGCGAGAGCAAGGCTTCTGAAAGTTCTGCGGCGGCGGAGAAAAAGGAAGTCAACATGGAGATAAGGGATATATCTTCATGGGAGCTTGTCAAGGAAATGAAAATAGGCTGGAATTTAGGCAACACGATGGACGCAACGGGCGACAACGGTCTTGGCAACGAGACCGCATGGCAGCCGAACGTTACGACCGAGTATATGGCGGACTTGCTTAACGACACGGGATTTAACGTACTCAGAGTTCCTGTAACGTGGGACAGCCACATGGACGAGCAGTACAACGTCGACGAGGAATGGATGGCGAGAGTTCACGAGATCGTCGATTACGGCATCGACAGGGGAATGTTCGTTATTTTAAACACTCACCACGAGGAATGGTATTTTCCGACCGAAGAGAACAAGGAGCAGGATATCGAGCAGCTTACGGCTCTGTGGTCGCAGATAGCCGAGGAGTTCAAGGGCTACGACGAGCATCTTATCTTCGAGGGTCTTAACGAGCCGAGACTGCGAGGCACTGCAAAGGAATGGAACGGCGGAGATCCTCAGAGCCGTGATATTGTCGCAGAATATGCAAAGGCATTTTACGACACGGTAAGAGCGAGCGGCGGAAATAACGAAAAGCGTCATCTTATGCTTACGGGTTATGCGGCTTCTTCGTCAAGAAACTGTTTACAGAAGGTGTGGCTGCCCGAGAACGACGACAAGGTGATCGTTTCCGTTCACGCATATCTTCCCTATTCGCTTGCGCTCGACACAAAAGGCACTTCCGAGTGGGATCCTTCAAACCAGAACGACATTGACTTTTTCTTCAGTACGCTGGACGAGCTTTTCCTGACAAATCAGATACCCGTTATCGTAGGCGAATTCGGAACGGTCAACAAGGACAACATGGAGGACAGGCTCGCCTGCGCCGAGTATTATGTTTCAAAGGGCAAGGAATACGGCGTTCCTATGATATGGTGGGACAACAACGCATTCTACGGCGACGGAGAGAATTTCGGGCTTATGGACAGAAGCACTCCGCCCGAGTGGAAATATCCCGAGCTTGTTGATACGCTTATCAAATGTTCGCAATAATAAAGATCAAAGGGCAAAGCTGAAAAAGGCTTTGCCCTTTTAGTGTGTAGAAAAACTTTATTTTGCACAGAAAAATAAGGGGAAGCCCTCTATCGCAGGGCTTCCCCTCTTTCAAAACAGTCCACCGGACTGTTTTGAAATTCACCCTTTTCGGAGCTCTTGCACGGCTGGGGTGTTTCGCTCGCTGCGGCGAGCGCCGAGGGGCTTTGCCCCCGCTCCCAAAGCAACGCTTTGGGAGGTGACCCATCCACAAACCCTTTAAAAAGGGCTTGACCCTAAACTTGTTTTTGACAGGGTTTTGACACTTCGCTGCGGAATTACAACTCCTTCGCCGTCTTACGAACCGCCGTGATAAGTCTGTCGACCTGCTCTTTATTGTTGAACGCACCGGGCGAAAAGCGCACCGTGCCTTGCTCTGTAGTGCCGAGCCGCCGGTGAGCGAGAGCGGCGCAGTGAAGTCCGCCCCTCAGCGCAAAGCCTTTGTCGGAAAGCGCCGCCGAGACCGTCTGCGAGGGTTGGTTTGCGATATTGAACGAAACTATCGGCACTTTTTTCGGCGAGGGGTAAAGCGTTATGCCGTCAATGTCCGAAATTCCGTTTTCAAAGCGGCGGCAAAGCTCGGTTTCGTGGCGGAAGATACTTTCGGGCGTTTTCTGCCGCACAAAATCTATCCCTGCGCCAAGTCCTAAAATGCCGACCGTGTTGAGCGTGCCGCTTTCAAGCCTTTCGGGGAGGTAGGGCGTCTGTTCGGGTTCGGCGGAGGTCGCTCCCGTGCCGCCCTCGATAATTGTCGACAGCGTAAAGTTTCCGTTTGAGATAAGCAGACCCGTTCCCGAAGGACCGTAAAGCGCCTTGTGACCTGCCGTGCAGATGAAGTCTATCCCATCGTCAAGGGTGACGTCGATAAGACCTGCCGCCTGAGAAGCGTCGACGATAAAGCATATGCCGTAGCTTCTGCAAAGCCGTGCGATTTTCTTTATCGGGAAGAGCCTGCCCGTTACGTTTGAGGCGGCGGTGAAGCAGACGCATTTCGTGTCGTTTCGTATATGCCGCCTTATTTCGTCGAGCGTCTGTTCGTCGTCATCAAAAGTCCGTGCGACCGAGAATGATATCTGCTTTGCGGCGGCGAGAGCGTAGACGGGGCGAAAGACCGCATTATGCTCGTAGTCGGAGATGATAATGTGTCCGCCCTGTTTCATTATGCCCTTTATCGCCATGTTGAGAGCGTAGGTGCAGTTGGCTGTGAAAACGGTATTTTCAGGCTGTGCGGCGAAAAACTCCGCCGCCGCCGCACGCACCTTATAGACCTGCTGCGCCGCTGCAAGCGAAAGGGCATGACCTCCACGACCGGGATTTCCGCCGTAAACGGTAAGCGCCGAGCCGACCGCTTTTGCGACCGTCGGCGGCTTCGGGAAGGTCGTCGCCGAATTGTCGAAATTTATTATCCTTGCATTATTTGCCATTGTTATCACCGCCCTCCTTAATGCAAGCATATATAGTAGACAGTATAATGTCGTTTACTATAATACATATTATGTTCTGACCGTGCGATAAGTGTCGCAGGCTGTCTTAAAAAATCACACGGTCGGGTTTTTGGGCATATAATAAGTAACAGCCGAAGGCTGGTACGGAATAGCTGAAGGCTGTTACGGAACAGCAACAGCTTTATGCTGATGATATAGATTGGCGCGCCTCGCTTGAAAGGACGCTGTTTTTTACGCAGCGTCCTTTCGGCAGCGAATTGTTCAAAGCTACAAAATGCAGGATTAAATATGCGATAATTTATATTGGTTCATATTTTGTTAAATAAAAATTTTCTAAAGTTGGGTAAAGAAAATCAAAAAAGCCTTGAAATTAAAGGAAATTTGTGCTATAATATAACATATAAAGCAAAGGCGCTTTGTCAGTAAAATGACGGAGCGCCCTTTTTTTATTGCAAAAAATGTTGAAAGGTGGCAGGATTATGACCGCAATTGCCGAAAAGCTTCTTACCCCGGTCGCCGACGAGGGCGTGATAAACGATCTGCTGCGCCGATACGGCGTTAAGTTCGGAATATATAAAAACGGACAATTTAAAGAGCAGCTTTTTCCGTTCGACCCGATCCCAAGGGTAATTAAAGCGGAGGATTTTAAACGGCTCGAAAAGGGGCTTGTCCAGCGTGTCGACGCTCTGAACAGATTTTTATTTGATATTTATCATGAAAAGAATATTATAAGGGACGGAATAATTCCCGAGGATTTTGTTTATTTATCGAGCGGATATCTTCCTCAGTGCGAGGGGATCGATCCGCCGAAGGGAATTTACAGCCATATTTCCGGAATTGATCTTGTCGAGGGAAACGACGGGGAATGGTATATCCTTGAGGACAATCTGCGTATACCGTCGGGAGCTTCATATCCGCTTATCGCAAGAGAGCTTACGAGAATGACGTCGCCCGGGGTGTTCAAGGAAAACAGCATATCCGACAACCGCAACTATGCGAAGCTTTTAAGAGACGCTATGGATAACGTTAACTGCGGAGGGATAAACGCAATTCTTACTCCGGGAAGATACAACGCCGCATATTTTGAGCATAGCTATCTTGCGGAGCTTACGGGGGCGGTGCTTGTTCAGAACGACGAGCTTTTTGTTGAGGATAATTTCCTCTATCAGAAGACCTATTCGGGCGGAAAGACGAGAATAGGCGCACTTTACCGCCGCATTTCCGACGAGTATCTCGATCCGCTCAGCTTTGAGCCTTGCTCGCTTATCGGAATTCCGAATCTTATGGAGGCTTACCGTGCCGGAAACGTTGCTGTAATAAACGCGCCCGGAAACGGCGTTGCGGACGACAAGGGAATTTATTACTTCGTGCCGAAGATGATAAAATATTATCTTAACGAGGAGCCGGTGCTGAAAAATGCGCCGACCTATCTGCCTTTTTACGAGGAGGACAGGGAATATGTGCTTGAAAATCTCTCGAAGCTCGTTATAAAGGACGTTGCGGAGGCAGGCGGTTACGGCGTTGTTTTCGGCAGCGAGCTTGACGAGGAAAGGCTTTCGCAGTTTCGGGAGACTATCATAAGAGAGCCGAGAAGATTTATTGCGCAGGAGGTAATTGAATTTAAGGATCTGCCGATTCTTGAAAACGGACAAGAGGTCATGAGAAAGGCGGATCTTCGTGCATTTGTGCTGTCGGGTGAAACGACAAAGGTGTGGGCTTCGGGGCTTACAAGATTTTCACGCAACCCCGATTCGTTCGTCGTTAACTCGTCGCAGGGAGGAGGATTTAAGGATACATGGGTACTATCTCGATAGAACACGGCGACCGTCTTTTCTGGCTCGGAAGATATTCCGAAAGAGCGTTTATGACGATAAGGTCGCTTATAAGACTTCACGATAAGGTGATCGACAAGGACAGGGCGCATTATGTGAAATATCTCGAATGTTTCGGTCTGTCCGATACATACGGCAGCGGCGAGGAGTTTTTTGACAGCTTCGTTTTCGACGCTTCAAACTGCAATTCGGTCGCATTCAGTCTTGAAAAGGCTTACGACAACGGTATCGTTCTCCGTGAGGAGATCTCGACCGAGGCGCTTTCTTTTCTTCAGCTTGCAATGGACACGCTTAGCGCTTCAAGGGAGAAAAACACATCTCTCGGAGTAACGCTTTTACCGGTCGAGGACATTATTTTCAGCTTTTTCGGCTGCATACACGAATATGTCTACGACGAGGAGATAAAGAATATTATCCTCTGCGGAAAGGATATCGAGCGGCTTAGTCTGCTTATAAGGCTCAAATACAATCCCGAGCTTATCGAAAAGGAATACGCCCGGCTTTGCACGGCTCTTGCGAGGAGCAAAAGCTATAACAAGGAGCAGCTTGACGCTTTAGGTGTGCTTATCGGCAAGGGCGACGGCTGTAAGAGCTGCGTTGCCGAGGCTCTTTCTGCGCTCGGAAAGATATTCAATAAGGGGGCGAGGGCGGTATGAAAAGGCTGAATTTCTCTTTCTCGACAAAGCTGACCTTTGACAATTACGTTCACGACCATTCGTTTGCGCTAAGGTGCGTTCCTATCGAAAGCCCGTCGCAGCATATCGTAAGCTGCGAGCTTGTCATATCCCCGTTCACTTCGACCCAAAGCACCGTCGATTCGTTCGGAAACAATGTTACGTCGGGGTATTTGAGCGCCGACCATCGTTTTCTTGATTTCGAGGTAAAGGGCATCGCCGAGGTCGATTGTAACGCTGCAAAAACGGACTATATGCCATGTTATCTTTATCAGAGCGCAATGACAAAGCCTGACGACGCTTTAAAAAGTTTTTACGAAAAGGTGAGCGGAAAATGCGAGGAAAGCTCGCCGTATGAACGGGCAATGTTCTTCGCAGACGAGCTGAACGGCGTTATGACCTATGAAAAAAACGTCACCGATATAAACACAACAGCGGCTGAGGCTTTTGAGAAAAAGCGAGGTGTTTGTCAGGATTTTACGCACATAATGCTCTCGCTTTTAAGAATGGACGGAATCGCCTGCCGCTATATCGCAGGACTTGCAAGCTGCGACGGCGAAACGCACAGCTGGCTTGAGGTATGGGACGGCGGTCGCTGGGTCGGTGTTGACCCGACCAACAACTGTGCCGTTTCGGACAATTATCTCGTGCTTTCGCAGGGCAGGGATTTCCGTGACTGCGCAGTTGACAGGGGCGTTATGTTCGGAGCGTATACAAGGCAGCTTCAGCTTATAATGTCGTCGCTTGTTTAAGCGGCAGTTAAATATAATATCAGGAGATGGGGTAGATGATAAAAACAGTCGCAGAGGCGGCGCTTGCCGTCAACGAAAGGCTGACTATAAAAAAGAACAGCATTAAAAACGGAAGCGGAGGAAAGAGGCTTTCTATCGTTACGGGAACTCACGGCGACGAGCTTGAGGGGCAGTATTTTGCATATCTGCTGAGCAGGACTATTCAGGAAAATATGGAGTGCTTAAACGGAACGGTCGACATTTATCCTGCGCTCAATCCGCTCGGTATCGACTCGGTAACAAGAGGAATTCCCGGCTTCGACCTTGATATGAACAGAATGTTCCCCGGTTCAAGAGAGGGAACTATGCCCGAGGTTTTGTGCGCTTCGATAATCGAGGATATCGAAGGCTCGGATTTTTGTATCGACGTTCATGCGAGCAATATTTTTCTGACCGAGATACCGCAGATACGAATAAACAAAATATCCGCCGAGGAGCTTGTTCCTTACGCCGAAATGCTAAACGTTGATTTTATCTGGGTGCATGAAAACGCAACGGTTCTTGAATCGACGCTTGCGTATGCGCTCAACGCAAAGGGAACGAAAACGCTTGTCGTGGAAATGGGAGTCGGTATGCGGATTACGAAAAAATACGGCGAGCAGCTTGTTGAAGGCGTTTTAAATCTTATGAAGCAGGAGGGAATGTGGACGGGAGAAACGTCGGCGGTGAGAAAGCCGCTTATCTCGAAAAACGGCGAGGTCGGTTTTGTAAATTCCGACGCAGCGGGGATCTTCGTGCCGCTCGTAGATTTTGGCAGCATGGTGAAAAAGGGCGACTGTATCGGACAGGTCGTCGATCCGCTTGAGGGAAGAGTGAACGCAGTTATAAACGCCGTGTGCGACGGACTCGTTTTCACTCTTCGTGATTATCCCGTCGTTTACGGCGGTTCGCTTCTTGCGAGAATACTTATGACCGACAAACTTGACGGGGAGGTGAACGGCTGATGCGCAGGGAGATATTATATTCGCTCAAATCGCCCTACCGTGAAAACCTCGACGTTACAGGCTTTCGGTTCGGCAAGGGAGAACGCGCCGCCGCAGTTGTCGGTTCGCTCAGAGGAAACGAGGTCCAGCAGACCTATGTTTGCTCGCAGCTTATTCAGGAATTAAAAAGGCTTGAAAAGCACGGCGAGATAACAAAGGGCAAGGAAATTCTTGTAATTCCGTGCGTAAACTATTATTCCATGAACATAGGCAAGCGGTTCTGGACAATGGACAACACCGACATAAACCGAATGTTTCCGGGATATGACCTCGGCGAGACGACTCAGAGGATAGCGGACGGGGTGTTCAAAAAGCTCGAGGGCTATGAATACGGAATACAGCTTGCGAGCTTTTATCAGCCGGGAAATTTTCTTAATCATGTAAAGATAATGGAAACGGGATTTACCGACAGCGAGCTTCTCAGGCGGTTCGGGCTGGAATACGGCATAATAAGAAAGCCCCGACCCTATGACACCACAACGCTCAATTACAACTGGCAGATATGGGAAACAAAGGCTTTTTCGCTTTACACCAACGCAACCGACTCGATAGACGAGGAGTCGGCTCAGCAGGCGGTCGACGCAATTTTAAGATTTTTGTACAATTCGGGAATAATCACAAGAAAGGCTCGGACGGGATATGACACCGAGATACTTTCGGAGGAGTGCATCGAGCAGATACATTCGGAAACGGGCGGAATCTTTTTAGGCTTAGTAAAGGTCGGACGGCATATAAGCAAGGACAGCGTTATCGGAAAAATAATCGATCCGCTCGACGGCGAGGTGAGGTCGGAGATACGCTCGCCCGTCGACGGCATAGTTTATTTTGAATATACAGATCCGCTTATCAATGAGAACATAGTCTGCTTCAAGATAATAAAGGACTGAACAAAAAAGCTCCGAAGACCGTGAAGCCTTCGGAGCTTTGATAATATGCTGATAAGTTATCGGTGCTGATATTCTATCAGTTTCTGATATTCTATCAGATTGAAGAATGAGCCTTAACGTACTCAACAACGTCGTCAACGGTTGTGAATGCCATTGAAACGCAGGTGTCAGCGCAGCCGTAGTAGATAGCGATTCTGCCTGTATCTTTGTCGCAGAGGGTAGCGCAGGGGAATGTAACGTTCTGAACGTCGCCTACGCACTCATAGATCTCCTGCGGGCTGATGAGGTATTCAGCGCATCTGTACTTGACCTTCCAGGGCTCGTCAATATCGAGAATGCAAGCCGAGAAGCTGTAAACGAAGCCGTTGCAGCTTTCGAGAACGCCGTGATAGAAGCAGAGCCAGCCCTCAGAAGTCTCTATCGGGATAGGACCTGCGCCGATCTTCTTTGATTCCCAAGCCTTGAGGGGTCCCATAACGTGTCTGTGCTCGCCCCAGTACTTCATGTCGGGCGACTGCGAGATGTACATATCGCCGAAAGGAGTATGACCGCTGTCGGAAGGACGTGAGAACATAAGGAACTTGTCGTTTACCTTTCTCGGGAAGAGAACGCCGTTTCTGTTGAAGGGGAGGAATGCGTTTTCACACTGATAGAAGGTCTTGAAGTCATATGTATAGCCAACGCCGATCGTGGGCTTCCAGCCGTAAGCGTTGCACCATGTTACCCAGTATCTGTCCTCGATCCATGTAACTCTCGGGTCGTAGCCGTAGCCCCACTGATTTACTTCCTCGGTCGACTTGTCAGCCTGAACGAAGTGAATTCTTTCGGGATCGATATTCCAGTTGATACCGTCCTCGGAGAAGCCTGCGTGAAGCTCCATGTTTCTAACCTTGTCGTCAACACGGAAAACGCCTGCGAACTTGCCCTCGAAGGGAACTACCGCACTGTTGAAGATCGAGTTTGATGTAGGAAGAAGATTTCTGGGAATGATAGGATTAGCATTGTATCTCCAGATTACATCGTTGCAGCCCTCGGGCTTGTCCATCCAGGGCATATTAGGAATTGACTGACCGTTAATGATTTCTACGCTCATTGTTTAATTCCGCCTTTCTTAAAAAATATATTTGATTTACTCGGTTCGGACAAACGCCCTCCCCTAAGGAAATTCATGACTGCGGTCTTTGCCGCTAAATATATTAAACCACAAATCGAAAAAAAATGCAAGCCCCGTTTTTGTTGTGAAAACGTTTAAGTTATCAATGTAAACGTATTCTTTGCAGACTTAATAAAAATTTTACAATTAGCGGCGGAATTTATTCCGTGCAAAGCAAAAAATGTTAAAATATTAAACCTGTCAGATATAAAAAGCCGCCCGATATGCTCGGACGGCGAATTGACAAATGTTAAGCTTTTGTACAATTATTTTTCCTGCGAATACTGCTTTGCGGCTCTTATAAAGTCACGGAACAGTCTGTGCGCTTTATTCGGACGGGACTTGAATTCGGGGTGGAACTGAACGCCCACGAACCAAGGGTGAACGCTTTCGGGAAGCTCGACTATCTCGACAAGCTTTTCGTCGGGCGAAAGACCTGCGAGGATAAGTCCGCTTTCGGTAAGCGTTTTGCGGAACGCATTGTTGAATTCCCAGCGGTGACGGTGACGCTCGTAGATAAGCGGTTCGCCGTAGACTCTTGCACAGATCGTGTCCGCCGTCAGCTTGCAGGGATAAAGTCCGAGACGCATTGTGCCGCCCTTTTCGGTTATCTCCTTCTGTTCGTCCATAATGTCGATAACGGGGTATTCGGGATCGCCGAATTCGGTCGAGTTTGCGCCCTCAAGACCTGCGGCGTGGCGTGCGTATTCAACGACGGTCATCTGCATTCCGAGGCATATTCCGAACATTGGTATCTTGTTTTCTCTTGCGTACTTTATCGCTTCGATCATACCTTCGATGCCTCTTACTCCGAAGCCGCCGGGGACGATAATTCCGTCGCAGCCTTCAAGCTTTTTTGCAACCGTTTCCGAGTTTATGTCGTCAGACTGTATCCAATTGATATGAACTCTTGCGCTGTTTTCAAAGCCGCCGTGACGAAGCGCTTCGGCTACAGAAAGATAAGCGTCCTCAAGCTCGACGTATTTTCCGACAAGACCGATAGTTATATCGCTGTCGCAGTTTTCAACTCTGTCTATCATCTCAAGCCAGTTTGAAAGGTCGGGCGTTCTCTTTTCAAGTCCGAGATGCTCGCAGACTATATCCGCAAGACCTTCCCTTTCAAGCCAGAGCGGAACTTCATACAGCGAGGGCGCCGTGAGGTTCTGGATAACGTCCTCGGGGCGCACGTTGCAGAAAAGACCGATCTTCTCCTTCATTCCCTCGGGTATCTCCATTTCCGAGCGCAGAACGAGGATATTAGGCTGGATACCGATAGAAAGCAGCTCCTTTACCGAATGCTGCGTAGGCTTTGATTTAAGCTCGTTCGAGCCTGAGATATAGGGCAGCAGGCAGACGTGGATAAAAACGGCGTTATCTCTTCCAAGCTCGATAGAAGCCTGTCTTATCGCTTCAAGGAACGGAGTCGATTCGATATCGCCGACAGTACCGCCTATCTCGGTTATAACGACGTCGGGACTGCACGTTTTTTCCGTTCTGTAAAGTCTGTCCTTTATCTCGTTTGTGATGTGGGGAACTACCTGAACGGTCGCACCGAGATAATCTCCTCTTCTCTCCTTGTTAAGCACCGTCCAGTATATCTTGCCCGTTGTGACGTTAGAGTTTACCGAAAGATTTTCGTCGATAAATCTTTCGTAATGCCCGAGGTCGAGGTCGGTCTCAGCTCCGTCGTCGGTAACGAATACCTCTCCGTGCTGATAGGGCGACATAGTACCCGGGTCAACATTGATATAAGGGTCGAACTTCTGGATCGTAACGCTGTATCCCCGGCATTTTAGCAGACGTCCGAGCGAAGCCGCAGTAATGCCTTTTCCCAGACCGGAAACAACGCCGCCGGTCACGAAAACGTATTTGGTTGGCATAGGATAAACCTCCGTTTTGATTTGAAATTCTCCCTACAATCCCATACAAAAAGTTACTATAAAATATAATATCAAATTTTTTTAAAAAACGCAAGTGTTTTTATAGATTTTTTTCGCAAAACGGCGATTTTACACAATAATTAATTTAATTTTATAAAAAGAAGCCGCCGACAAATAAGAATTTTGTCAAAAATGTGGCTTGTAATTTCTTTGTAAATAGTATATAATTATATTGTTATACGCTTTTTTCAGCTTTCAGCACAACCTAAAAAGGAATGATCACGATTATGCCCGATAACAAGCAGACGCCTGAAATGAATAATGAAAATAATAACAAAGAGCCTGCGCTGTCGGAACTTATTTCGTCGGCGAAGGAGAATATAGAAGAAAAGAATAAAAAGACGGAGGCTCAGGGCGAAACCGTTGTTGAGGCTGTCGTTGAGGAGATAAAGGTCGACAGCTCAAAGAACTGGTTTGAAAACACGCTGCCCGAGATCTCGTTTGCAAAGCCGAAGGCGGCTGCCGAGACGGAAAAGCCGAAGAGCGAAGAGCCTGCCGAAGAAAAGCCGAAGAGCGAGCCTGCGAAGTCTGATAAGACCGAGAAACCTGCGAGCGAGCCTGTTAAGTCGGATAGACCGAAGAATGAGTCTGTTAAGCCGGATAAGCCGAAGGTGCAGCAGGACGTTCAGAAGCAGACGCAGAAAAAGAAGCCGCCTCAGACGGGTGCGGCTGCAGCGGATAAGAAGAAAAAGCCTGCCGCAAAGCCGTCGGGCGCAGCAAAGAAGCCTGCAAATCAAAAGAACGGCGCAAAGAAACCGACAGCAAAGGGCAGTGCATCGGATAAAGCAAAGACCGCTGCGGCAGGAAAGCCGAAGAACGCTGCCGCAAAAAAGCCGAAGACCGCAGCTTCAAAAGTGCAAAACGGCGCAAAGCAGACAAAGGGCGGAAAGGAAAAGTCCGGAAAGGTGAAATTCACAAAGAAGCAGATAGCAACGGTCGTGGGGCTTATTTTAGCGCTGCTGCTCGTGCTTTTTCTTATCGTTTACCTTATTTTCAGCCACTATTTCAATATGCTCGACAGAACGAAGGAGCATATTTACAATTCGGGGCAGATGACCTATTCGGACGTTGACTATTCGAGGGACGACACTTTTGACAAGGCGAGCGAGGACGAAAAGCTCAAGGAGCTTTCAAAGCAGGGCAAGAAAATTTCGAGCAAGGACGTTATGAATATCCTGCTTATCGGCGAGGACCTGAGAGATACCGCAGAGGGCGGAGCGGGAAATACCGACGTTATGATGATACTTTCGGTAAACACCAAGGACAAGACCGTAACGATGACCTCGATAATGCGGGACTGCTATGTTTATATCCCGAATTGGTATTCGACGAGAATAAATGCGGCTTATTACAACGGCGGCGTCGATCTTACGAGAGAAACGATAGAAACGTATATGAATATCAAGATCGACAGATACGTTCTTGTAAACTTCATGACGTTTATAGATATAGTCGACACGCTCGGCGGACTTGACATAACCGTTACCGACGAGGAGGCGAACGGCTATCCCGGCGCAGACCCCAAGGGCGAGAATACGAGGGGAATGCAGAACCCTCTCGACGAGCAGAACAAATATCTCGGAAACAAGAAGGGAACGGACTATATCAAAAAGGGCGGCGACCTTCACCTTAACGGAAATCAGGCGCTCGCTTACGCAAGACTGAGATATGTCGGAAATTCCGACTACGAGCGAACGGAGCGTCAGCGCAAGGTCATCAAGGAGATGATAAAGGAGTCGAGAAGCCTTTCGCTTGTCGAGATGGACAGACTTGCAAAGAAGATACTTCCGCAGATAGAAACGGATATAACAAAGGCTGAGGCGGCGCAGCTGCTCGTCGATATGCTCGATTACCGCAACTATAAGATTCAGGAATACAGAGTGCCGGCGGACGGTACTTACACGAACGAGATCATAAGCGGAATGGACGTTCTGCTTGTCGACTTCACGATCAATTCGCAGAACTTTATGGAGCTTGTTTACGGCTCGGTAGAGGTCTCGGAGGAAGGCGTTGAAACGGATCAGATCATCGAATAAGATAAAAATGCGGACTTTGGCTTAAAAAGAGTCCGCATTTTTGTCAACGCTTGTTTTCAAAGAGGAAACCTGAAAATTTATTTTAAAAGAATTGTATTTATTGTGTGAATAGGTATTGACAAATATAGTGAAGTGGTGTATAATAATGTGGTATGCTGACAAAGCGTACCGTGTTGTTGAAATACGAAATTTTCAAGGAAAGGAGAGAGATCATGCCAACCTTTAACCAGTTAGTTAAGAAGGGAAGAGACAGCTTCGAGACCAAGTCGACCGCACCTGCGCTTCAGAAGGGTTACAACTCAAAGAAGAAGAAGGTAATCGACCAGAGCTGCCCTCAGAAGAGAGGCGTTTGTACCGCAGTAAGAACCGCTACCCCCAAGAAGCCTAATTCGGCTATGAGAAAGATCGCCAGAGTTAAGCTTACAAACGGAACGGAAGTAACAGCTTACATCCCCGGTATCGGACACAATCTTCAGGAGCACAGCGTTGTTCTTATCAGAGGCGGACGTGTTAAGGACCTCCCGGGTACTCGTTACCACATCATCAGAGGTACTCTTGACGCTCAGGGCGTTGCTAAGAGAATGCAGGCTCGTTCAAAGTACGGTGCTAAAAGACCGAAGGCAGGCAAGTAATTAACGGCTGCCGAAAAATTATTCATTATTTAAAGGTTAAAACTCATTGTCGCAAATTCTGCGAAGACCACAGACAAGCGAAGTGATTATTATATAGATCACCTTACGTTTGTGCTGGACGGGGCCGCAAGGGTAAGCCTGCGGAGCGAGTACCTGTGAATTCATTATTGTGAAGGAGGGAATTACAGTGCCAAGAAGAGGTAAGGTTTCAAAGAGAGACGTGCTTGAGGATCCGGTATACAAGTCAAAGCTTGTTACCCGTCTTGTAAACAACATCATGCTCGACGGTAAGAAGGGTGTTGCCCAGAAGATCGTTTACGGAGCATTCGAGATCGTTGAGGAAAAGACAGGCCGTCCTGCTCTTGAGGTATTTGAAGAGGCTATGGAAAACATCATGCCTGAGCTGGAGGTTAAGGCTCGCCGTGTGGGCGGCGCTACCTACCAGGTTCCTATGGAGGTTCGTCCTGACAGACGTCAGACTCTCGGACTCCGTTGGATAACAAAGTATTCGCGTGAAAGAAACGAGGATACAATGAAGGAGCGTCTTGCAGCAGAGATCCTTGACGCAATCAACGGCGTCGGCGGTTCGTGCAAGAAGCGTGACGAAACACACAGAATGGCTGAAGCTAACAAGGCTTTCGCACATTTCAGATGGTAATAACGGTTTAAATAGGAGGATATTATGGCAAGAGATTGTTCTTTGCAGGATACCAGAAATATTGGTATCATGGCTCATATCGACGCCGGTAAAACAACAACTACTGAGCGTATCCTGTTTTATACCGGTGTAAACCACAAAATCGGAGAAACTCACGAGGGCGCCGCAACGATGGACTGGATGGCACAGGAGCAGGAGAGAGGTATCACAATTACTTCGGCTGCTACTACTTGCTACTGGAACAAGCACAGACTTAATATCATCGACACCCCGGGACACGTTGACTTCACCGTTGAGGTTCAGAGATCTTTAAGAGTTCTCGACGGCTCGGTAACTGTTCTTTGTGCAAAGGGCGGCGTTGAGCCTCAGACAGAAACTGTTTGGAGACAGGCTGATGATTACAAGGTACCGAGAATGGTATATGTAAACAAGATGGACATCATGGGCGCTGACTTCTACAGAGTTCTCGATATGCTTCATACAAGACTTAAGACCAACGCAGTCGCTATCCAGATCCCGATCGGAGCTGAGGACGACTTCGTGGGACTTATCGACCTTCTTGAAATGAAGGCATATATCTATACAAACGACCTCGGCACCGACATTCAGGTAACTGACATTCCTGAGGATATGCAGGATCAGGCTGAGGAATATCGTGAGATCATGCTCGAGGCTATCGCTGAGCAGGACGACGATATCATGGAAAAGTATATGGAAGGCGAAGAGCTTACCATTGAAGAAATGAAGATGTGCATCAGAAAGGGTACTATCGCAAACACGATCGTTCCTGTATGCTGCGGTACTTCATACAAGAATAAGGGCGTACAGAAGCTTCTCGACGCTATTGTTGACTATATGCCCTCGCCTATCGACGTTCCCCACATCAAGGGAATCAACCCCGAAACAGGCGAAGAAACCGAAAGACCTTCAAGCGACGAAGAGCCGTTTGCAGCTCTTGCGTTCAAGATCGCTACCGACCCGTTCGTTGGAAAGCTCTGCTTCTTCAGAGTTTACTCGGGCGTTCTTCAGGCAGGCTCGAACGTATACAACGCTTGCAAGGATAAGAATGAAAGAATCGGACGTATCGTTCAGATGCATTCTAACCACAGAAAGGATATCGAAACTGTTTACGCAGGCGATATCGCAGCTGCTATCGGTCTTAAAAACACGACCACGGGCGACACTCTCTGCGACGAGAAGTATCCCGTAATCCTTGAGTCGATGGAATTCCCCGAGCCTGTTATCCAGCTCGCTATCGAGCCTAAGACAAAGGCAGGTCAGGAGAAGATGGGTATCGCTCTTGCAAAGCTTGCAGAGGAAGACCCGACATTCAAGACATGGACAGCTGAGGAAACCGGTCAGACGATCATCGCCGGAATGGGCGAGCTTCACCTCGAGATCATCGTAGACAGACTTCTCCGTGAGTTCAAGGTAGAGGCTAACGTCGGCGCACCTCAGGTTTCTTATAAGGAAACTATCAGAGCTAAGACGAGCGTTGATTACAAGTATGCTAAGCAGTCGGGCGGTAAGGGTCAGTATGGTCACGTTAAGATCAATGTTGAGCCTAACGAGTCGGGCAAGGGCTACGAATTTATCAACAGCGTTGTCGGCGGTTCGGTTCCTAAGGAATATATCCCCGCTGTTGACGCAGGTATCAAGGGCGCTATGGAAGCCGGCGTTCTCGCAGGCTACCCCGTAGTTGACGTTAAGGTTGAGCTTTATGATGGTTCTTACCATGAAGTTGACTCGTCGGAAATGGCGTTCAAGCTCGCAGGTTCAATGGCGTTCAAGGAAGCTATGCGCAAGGCAGACCCCGTTATCCTTGAGCCTATCATGAAGGTAACTGTTATCGCTCCGGACGATTATCTCGGAACGGTTATCGGCGACCTCAACTCAAGAAGAGGACAGATCCTCGGTCAGGAAACAAGACCCGGCGCCGTTCAGGTTGACTGTCTTGTTCCGCTTTCCGAAATGTTCGGCTACTCGAACGACCTCCGTTCAAAGACGCAGGGTCGTGGACAGTATTCGATGGAGCCTCACAGCTACACCGAGCTTCCTAAGTCGATCTCGGAAAAGATCATCAACTCACGCAAGAAGGGCGAATAATTTTTGCTTTTAAAAAAAATTTCGCAAACCTATTGCAAAATAAAATGTAATCTGTTATAATATAGATATACAAATTTTCGCATTCATATGCAAATCTTAATTTAAGGAGGAAATTTCCAATGGCAAAGGCTAAATTTGAAAGAACCAAACCCCATGTTAACATCGGAACTATCGGACACGTTGACCATGGTAAGACAACTCTTACTGCAGCTATCACCAAGACTCTCGCTATGAAGGGTCAGGCTAAGTTCGAGGCTTACGACATGATCGATAAGGCTCCCGAAGAGAGAGAAAGAGGAATTACAATCAACACCGCTCACGTTGAGTATGAGACTGACAAGCGTCACTATGCTCACGTTGACTGCCCGGGTCACGCTGACTACGTTAAGAACATGATCACAGGTGCAGCTCAGATGGACGGCGCTATCCTCGTTTGCGCTGCTTCTGACGGTCCTATGGCTCAGACAAGAGAGCACATCCTTCTCGCTCGTCAGGTTGGCGTTCCTGCAATCGTTGTTTTCATGAACAAGGCTGACCAGGTTGATGACCCCGAGCTTCTCGAGCTCGTTGAAATGGACATCAGAGATCTTCTCTCGTCCTACGATTTCCCCGGCGACGACACACCTATCATCATCGGTTCTGCTCTTGCAGCTCTCGAAGCTCCCGATGATCTTTCTGACCCCGCTTACAAGCCGATCCTCGACCTCATGGACGCTGTTGACGAGTTCATCCCCAGCCCTGAGAGAGACGACGCTAAGCCCTTCCTTATGCCTATCGAGGATACTATGACAATTTCCGGTCGTGGTACCGTTGTTACAGGTAGAGTTGAGAGAGGACGTCTTAACGTTAACGAGCCTATCGAGATCGTTGGTCTTTCGGAGGAAAAGAGAAACACTGTTGTTACCGGTATCGAGATGTTCAGAAAGACTCTTGACTATGCTGAAGCAGGCGACAACATCGGCGCTCTTCTCCGTGGTGTAACAAGAGATCAGGTTGAAAGAGGACAGGTTCTCTGTAAGCCCGGTTCTATCCACCCCCACACCAAGTTCGCTGGTCAGGTTTACGTTCTTAAGAAGGAAGAGGGCGGCCGTCATACTCCGTTCTTCAACAACTACAGACCTCAGTTCTATTTCAGAACAACTGACGTAACTGGCGTTATCACACTTCCTGCTGACAAGGAAATGTGTATGCCCGGCGATAACGTTTCTATGGACGTTGAGCTTATCACTCCTATCGCTATCGAAGAGGGTCTCCGTTTTGCTATCCGTGAGGGCGGCAGAACTGTAGGTTCGGGCGTTGTTACAAAGATCAACGAATAATCTATTGCTTCGGTAATATTTTACTTCGGCTGATCATGTGATCTAAACTGATAAATTGCGAGTCTGCTTTCGGGCAGGCTCGTTTTTTTGCTTTGTGGAATCGACGAATTATTTCTTGAAACTGTGAAAACATGAAAGCGAAAAAACGGAAAAATTACATTTTCCCTATTGAAAAGAGCTGCATAATATGATATAATAAAATAGTACGGCTTTGTGCCGAATGATTTATGATCGAAATTTAATATCACGAGGGAAATATATGGATCAGACAATACAGAAAAAATTTGACGAACTGAAAAAGCTTGTCGGAAACACGCCGCTGCTTGCGGTAAAGTGCCGTTATAAAGGCGAGGAGCGCACCGTTTATGCAAAGTATGAGGCACTTTCGCTTTCGGGCAGCATCAAGGACAGAGTTGCGCTTTATATCATGGAGAAGGCTTACGCTTCGGGTGCAGCTGATGAAAATTCGATTATTGTCGAGGCGACGAGCGGCAACACGGGAATTGCTTTTTCGGCGGTCGGCGCATATCTCGGAAACAAGGTCAAGATATTCATGCCCGACTGGATGAGCGCTGAAAGAATTAATCTTATGAAAAGCTACGGCGCAGACGTCCGCCTTGTTTCAAGGGAGGAGGGCGGATTTTTAGGCTCTATCGAGATGACCGAAAAGCTTGCGGCGGAGAACCCGAGAGTCTTTCTCCCCGGTCAGTTTACCAACGAGGACAACTGCCGCGCGCACTACGAATTTACCGCCGAGGAGATAATTTCGCAGCTTGAAACGCTCGGCAAAAAGCCCGATGCAGTCGTTGCCGGGGTCGGCACGGGCGGAACGGTAATGGGTCTTGGCAGACGATTTAAGGACATAAACCCCGACGTTAAGATCTACCCCCTCGAGCCGCTCAATTCGCCCACTCTTTCGACAGGCTACAAGGTCGGCGCACACAAGATACAGGGCATTTCTGACGAATTTATCCCCGATATAATGAAGCTTGACGAATGTTCGGGTGTCGTTTCGGTCGACGACGTCGACTCGATAATCATGTCGCAGATGCTTTCACGCAGGCTTGGTATCGGCGTGGGAATTTCTTCGGGCGCAAATATGCTCGGTGCGCTTATGGCAGGGGACATGATAGGCGGCGACAAGACGATCGTTACCGTTTTCGCCGACGACAACAAGAAGTATCTTTCGACCGAATACTGCGAGGAGCATAAGATAAAGGACGGCTATCTGACCGCCGATATCGAGCTTATCTCGGTTGATGCGGTAAAGCGTGTGGACGTTTACTAAACTTAATTGAACAAATTCGCCCGATGGAACGACCGTCGGGCATTTTTATTGCTGTTGAAATATGAACAAAGTGTAAATAAACCGTATTTGTTTTGTTTGTCTATTGACAATTTCTGCGGAAAGTGATATAATTCAATTATCCGCTTTAAAGCAGTAAACCATAAAACCTTTAAAGCATAAAATCACTAAAATGTATAGATATATGGAAAGGAATGTATGTAAAATGGCAAATCAGAAGGGCGATCTTATTTCTTACAGACCCGATATAAAGCTGCTCGACGCAACTATCCGTGACGGAGGACTTGTAAACAATTTCCGCTTCTCCGATGACTTTGTAAAGGCGCTTTACGAAACGAATGTAAAGTCGGGCGTTGAGTATATGGAGTTCGGATATAAGGCTTCAAAGGAGCTTTTCAATGTCGACGATTTCGGCAAGTGGAAGTTCTGCGACGAGGAGGATATAAGGGCGATAGTCGGCGAAAACGACACGCCGCTCAAGCTTACCGTAATGGCTGACGTCGGACGCTGCGATTTTAAAAAGGACATTCTCCCCAAGAGCGAGAGCGTTATCGACACTATCCGTATTGCGACCTACACGCATCAGATGCCTGCGGCGCTTGAAATGATCGAATACTGCCACAAGCTCGGTTACGAAACGACCGTAAATATCATGGCTATATCGGCAAGCAGGGAAGAGGACGTTAAGAAGTCGCTCGAGCTTGTCTGCAACAGCCCTGTTGACGTTATTTATCTTGTCGACAGCTACGGTTCGCTTTTCCCCGAGCAGGTTCGTGAGCTGACCTTGCAGTACTGCGAGGCTGCGGAGGCGGCAGGCAAGAAGGTTGGTATGCATATGCACAACAATCAGCAGCTTGCCTTTGCGAACACGATAGAGGGTATTGCCTGCGGCGCAAGCTTTGCCGACGCAACGATGAGCGGAATGGGAAGAGGCGCAGGAAACTGCTTTATGGAGCAGATGTTAAGCTTCCTTAAAAACCCGAACTACAAGCTTACCCCGACTCTTAAATTTGTCGAGAAGTATATTGCCGAGGAAAAGGCGAAGGGTTCGGTCTGGGGTTACGACCTGCCCTATATGCTGACGGGTGCGCTCAACCGTCACCCCCGTGCTGCGATCGCTTTTATCGGCGAAAACAGAACCGACTACAATGCGCTCTATCAGGATCTTCTCTACGAGATAAGCTGATATGTAAAAATAAAATATTGCATAAAAATAACGGCATATCCGAAAGAACGGGTATGCCGTCAGTTTATTCTTCGTTATCCGAAAGGTTCTGCTGCTCCTTTTCACGCTGCTTTTTCTTGCGCTCGAGCGCTTTTTTCTCAAGCCGCTTCTGCTTCTTGCGCTTTTCCTTGCGCCGTCTGCGTATCTCCTCGACGTCCTTGTTGTATATCTCAAGCGCCTCGACAATATCACCGTCAAACGCAACGCCGCCGTCCTTCAGGTAGATAGCACGGCTGCAGGTCGAAAGCAATGCGCTCGGCGAGTGGGAAACGAAAAGAACCGTTACGCCCTGTTTTATAAGCTCCTGAATGCTCGCTGTACATTTCTTGCGAAAACGTGAATCGCCCACGCTTAAAGCCTCGTCAACAACAAGCACGTCGGGGCGAATGTTGATATTTATCGCAAATCCAAGACGCATTTTCATTCCGCTCGAATAGGTCCTTACCGGCTGGTCGATATATTCGCCGAGGTCGGCAAAGTCGATGACATCATCTTCTATCTCGAAAATATCCTCGTCGGTAAGTCCGAGCAGATAGCCTTTCATGTAAATATTCTCCCTGCCGCTCATGTCGGGATAAAAGCCTGCGGTAAGCTCGAGCAGGGCTGCGACCTTTCCCCTTACGGTAACGTCGCCCTCGGTCGGGTAGCTTACTCCCGTTATCATTTTAAGCACGGTCGATTTTCCTGCGCCGTTTCGACCGATAAAGCCTACCGACTCGCCGGGGTAAATTTTGAACGAAACGCCGTTTAACGCCGAATGCTGCTTAACGCCCTTGTTCCCTGTGAACATTGCCTTAAATCGTGCTTTGTCGCTTTTGTAAAGGTAATATTTCTTTTTTACATTCTCAAATTCGACCGCAGGCTCGGCGGAATAATCGGGTTTCGGAAAATTAAGCTCTCTTTCGGTTTCGGTTTCGGTTTCCGTTGAAACTTCTGTTTCCGGCGATACATCGCTGCGAATATTTTCTTCCATTTTTGCCGCACGCTCCTTTCGTCAGAGAACATCGGGGATAAGTTTGCGCAGACGTTTGAAGAAATGACTGCCGATAAGAATTAGCAGCAGCATTTCCGCATAAACGATAACGGTCTGGAGCATATTATCCCTGCTGAAAGCAAATTCCTCGTAGAGAAATGCCTTTCTGTAGCCGTTGATAAAGTAGTTTATCGGGTTAAAGTACATAAGCTTTTTTATCGTTTCGTTTGTAATACTTTCGGTGCTCCAGACAATTCCCGAAAGCCAGAAAAGACCCGTCATGACCGAGCTTACAAGGCTCTCGAAATCCTTGCTGAACGCCGACATCGGCGCTGTCGTCCATGAGAGTATCCAGAAGAAAAGGAACATCATCGGGCAGTAGTAGAAAAACTGGAGATTATAAACCGACGGACAGTAGCCTTTTATCAGCAGGATAACGTACATGATAACGCAGAGCAGAAGATGCACGAAAAGCGCCGAAAGGTTGGTAAAGGTCATTATGTTCGACATCGGAAAGCTGAGCTTTGTTACATACTGTCGGTTGCTTCTTATGCTCCTTGCACCGCTTATGATACATTCGCTGATATAAAACCACGGAACATAACCCGTCAGCATGAAGAAAAATCTCGGAACGCCGTCGACCGTTCCCGAGCCACGCAGTCCGAAATGAAACGCAAACCAGAGGATAAACAGCGTGAACGACGGCTTGATTATCGCCCAGAGCGGTCCTAACAGCGAGCCCATATAGGTTTTTTTCAGATTGTTAAAGGCAAGTTTGAATATCTTCTTGCCCTGCCCCTTATGCTCCTGCACTATCATGCCAAGTCCTGTTTTTTTCTCGCCCTTTGTCGTATAGAAATATTCCGAGCGCTGAGACATCAGTTAAGTCAATCCTTTCCGTCGGCAGTTATAAAATCAGCCGTTCTTTTCGTCGACTGCCCGTCGCAAGCCGACATATATTTTTTAAGAAAAGCGTTGCAGCTTTCCTTGTTGAAGTTTTCATATTCCTGCAAAACAGCCGTTTTAAGAGCGTTGCCCTCGGTTATCACGGGGCAGGGAATATCAGTCTTAAAATCGAGGTAAAAATCACGCTCGGCGGTGTATTCTTTAAGGTCGGGACACCATAAAACCATCGGTCTGCCGAGCAGCGCATATTCAAAAAGCGCCGAAGAATAATCGGTTATAAGCATATCGGCGCAGCAGAGCAGCTCGTTTGTCGAAAGCCTGTCAAGCTCCGTGATACCGTCCTTTACCCTCGGGTGCATTCTTACGGCAACAAACCAGCCGCCGCCAAGGTCGTCTTTTAGCCGCAGTATCTCTTCATGCCCCACGCTGTAAGCGTGCGAAGCGTCGCCACGAAAGGTCGGAAGATAAATAAGCAGCTTTTTGCCGCAAAGCTGAGGATAATTTTCATACAGCTTTCTGCGGCAGCTTTCGATATGCTCCTTGTCAAAGAACATATCCGTGCGGCAAACTCCGACCGCCTTTGCAACTCCGGGCGCAAGCCTGAACGCTTCTGTAAAAACGCTTTCACATTCGGGCGAGCTTACGGTAACAAGGTCTAAATTTTTCGACACGCTGCCTTTGAAATGCGATGAAATATCGCTTTGAGAGGAATATCCGAACTTTTTGAGCGCACCGCATGAATGCCAAAGCTGAACGACCTTCGTTTCGGGACGTTTGTTACAAGCGTGCGCAGGCACGAAATAGTTGCAGATAACGAGCGCGCCTGCCGTTGCGTAATCGGTCATAAACCGGCACATGAATTTCATCATTTCGACAAAGCCCGCCTTTTTAAAATCGCAGCAGCGGAAAACGCAGCGGTATCCTCTTTTTTCAAGCTCGGCAATAAGCGAGGTCATGCTTTCGGGCGGAGTATCGGAATTTGAATCGGCGAAAAGCACGAGCTTTTTGTCGACCGGCTTTCGCCTGTTTAAATTGTAGCAGAGGGGCAGCAGCGTTTTTTGCAGAATAAATTTAAGATACTGCTTGACCGCACTTTTTTTTACTGCCATTTGCCGCACCTCCGTGAATTATTTGCGTAAAAATTTTTTATAAAGCTTTCCCGTAAGCGAGGAGGGCAGAATGAAAAGAGCTATCTGCGCCGCACAGGGAATCAGAAAATCGGTAAACGAGGAATAGCCCGAACGGAATATCCGCCAGCGCACAGAAATAAACGAGCGTGTGTTGCGTGCGTTTTTTCTGCGTGAGAGATTTTCGGCGGTAACTCTGTATTTTACAAGCACTTCGGGGATATTTTTCCCGACTGCGCCGCTTTGAAGCATTCTTACGACGAAATCGTAATCCTCGCACCTGCGCTCAGTCGAATAGCCGCCGACCTTCTGCGCCGCCGATTTTTTATAAACAAGCGTCTGATTGTTGAACGGGTTGCGCCTTTTTGCATAGCTTCTTATCTCGTCGTTTTCAACGGGAGTCCGCTTGACTGCGATAGCCTCGCCCGTTTCGGAATTAAATTCCTCGATATAAGAACCGCACATATCGAGACCGGGGTTTTCGGCGAACAGCCGCAGCTGCTTTTCGCACCTTTCGGGAAGGGCAATATCGTCCGAATCCATTTTTACGATATAGTCTGTCGAGGCGGTCTTTATAGCGGTATTGGCACATTCGCCGACGCCGCAGCTTTTCTCTTTTCTTATCACGATAAGCTGCTCCCGATAAGCCTTTGAAAAATCGTCGATAACGCTGTCGAGGCTAACGTTCAGCGTACCGTCGCACACGAGGATAAGCTCTTTGCACGGGTGGGTCTGTAAGAACATACTTTCAAGGCTCTGTCTGAAAAATCCGCTGTTTTCGCCCGAGTAGACCGACATTGCAACGCTGTATTCCGGCAGCTGTCCGATAGGCTTTTCGTCTTTCAAAGTTTTCCGCCTCCTTTTCTTTTGGCACTATACCCTTTTATTATACAACATATACAGATAAAAAGCAATATAAATTTTACACAAAAAAGCTGCACGGCGGTAAGGGCGGCGATTGGCTCTTTGTCGCAATAACTACAATATACCGTGCTTTTTTCGCCTTATTAGTGTAAGTTTACAAACTTTATCAAAGGAAATATTTTTATATTGAAAAAAGAATGATAAGGTGTTATAATTAAAATGTACGGCGCATTGTCGGTTGACGGTGTGTTTTGGCAGATTATGAAGGGACTGCAATTTTAAAGATGATAATTGATTTTCACACGCACGCTTTTAATCCGAAGGTAGCGGAGCGTGCTATCGCAAAGCTTGAGGTAATAAGCGGACTTACCGCTTACACAAGAGGTCTTGTCGTAGAGCTTACCGACAGAATGGACGAATGGGGCGTTGACAAGAGCGTTATGTTTTCTATCGCAACAAAGCCCTCGCAGCAGAAGGTCGTTAACGACTGGGCGGCGAAGATAAACGACGAAAACGAGCGTATTCTTGCGTTCGGAAGCGTACACCCCGAAGCCGAGGACGTTTTTGACGAGATAGAGCGCATCGCTGAAATGGGGCTTTACGGAATAAAGCTTCACCCCGATTATCAGGAATTTATGGTCGACGATGAAAGGCTCGATCCCGTTTACGACCATATCGCAAAGGTCGGTATTCCCGTTGCTTTCCACGCAGGCTGGGACTGTCTTTCGCCCGAGCTTATACACTGTCCGCCCGAGCGTTCGCTTAAAATGTTAAAGAAGCACCCCGATATGAAGGTGATACTTGCGCACCTCGGCGGAAACGATATGTGGGAGGACGTTTTTGAGCTTCTTGCAGGGATCGGCAACGAGGTATATTTTGATACGTCGTTTACGGCGAAATGTCCCGACGAGCTTATGACGAGGATAATAAACAAGCACGGCGCCGACAGGATACTTTTAGGCAGCGACTGTCCGTGGGAGAGCGCGCAGAAAATGATAGAAAAGCTTTTGCGGCTCGATATAAGCGACGACGCAAGAGAAAAGATAATGGGCAAAAACGCCTGCAGGCTGCTCGGGCTTGATGAAAATATTATGTGACAATTTTCTACAAAATATTGACAAGCGAGGTTTTTTGCGCTATAATTAATATTGTATAGTCTTTTATGATAACTTTTTGTATTGAGGGGTATAGCTAATGGATAATAAAGAACAGGAAATCAATTTAGCCGACATATTTTACCTGCTGCTTTCAAAGCTGCATATCATAATCCTGCTTGCGGTCGTCGGCGGCTGCGCAGGCTTCGGCATAGCGAAATTTGTGCTTCCCGAAAAATATACGTCGTCTATCTCGATATATGTCAACAACTCGAGCAGCAACGCACTTCCGGAGGACGGAAAGCTTGCTTCGCAGGATATTTACGCTTCTCAGGCGCTCGCAGGAACATATATCGTTATCCTTGAGGACGACACTGTTTACGAGCAGGTCTCAAAGCTTCTTATCGAGGATTATGAGCTTTCGGATCTTGAAAAGGTGTTTACTATAACTCAGAACGACAAGGGCGAGCCTGTTATCACTCCCGGTCAGATAAAGCAGTTCGTTACCATCAATTCGGTAAACGAAACTGAGGTTATCTCGATCTCGGCAACAACGGCAAATCCGCAGCTTTCCGCTGATATATGCACCTACATAGCAAACGTAGCCCCCGATCTTCTCACCCGTGTTACAAAGGCTGGCTCGGTCGAAACTATCGGAACGGCGAAGGTGCCTTCTTCTCCCTCTTCCCCGAACGTTAAGAAAAACGCCGCTATCGGCTTTGCACTCGGATTTGTGCTTGCTGTCGCAGTTATAATAATTTCAGATCTTATTGACAACAGAATAAAGTTTACTGACGATTTCAAGAAGAGATTTGAGGATATACCCGTTCTCAGCGAAATACCCGAGGTCGGAGAAACTGATAAGGAGGCGTACAGGTATGAGTACAGATAATAAGAGATCGAAAAAGGCTTCTTCAAGAAGATATGACACCATGCTCGACAAGGAATTCTCCTTTGCGGTAACAGAGTCGTTCAAGACGCTTCGTACTAACCTTATGTTCAGCCTCTCGACAAAACAGCAGAAGACGTTTGCGATAACGAGTGCGATGCAGCATGAGGGAAAAAGCACGACCGTTGCAAATCTTGCTATCACGTTTGCGCAGATGCAGGCAAAGGTCCTTGTTATCGACGCAGACCTCAGAAAGCCCGTTCAGCATAAGTGCTTCAAGCTTAAAAACAAGGTCGGTCTTTCAACGCTTCTTTGCGGAATGCATTCCTTTAAAGATGTCGTAAACGAGAACATAATCCCCGGACTTGACGTTTTAACGAGCGGCCCTATTCCGCCCAACCCCTCTGAAATGCTCGCTTCGGACAATATGAGGGTGCTTATCGGCGAACTTTCAAAATATTACGACTATATCATAATCGACACACCGCCCGTAAATATCGTTACCGACTCGCTTACGCTTTCCGACGCTATCGCAGGATATGTTCTTGTTGCAATGTCGGGCGTTACGACCTATGAAGCATTTCAGACCGCAGTCGACGCTATCAAGTTTGCAAACGGAAGCGTTCTCGGCTCGGTCATCTCAAAAACCCCTGCAACGACAGGCAAAGGCTCAAAGCGTTATAAGAAAAAATACGGCTACGGTTATGACTACGGCTACGGATACGGCTATTCAAACGCTTCATCGGCTTCATCAAAAGAATAATTTTAAAAACCTGCATTTTAATATCTCGAAGTGCAGGTTTTATGTACTTATGGGATAAACATACATTATGTATTATACGTTAAAGGAGAATTTACTATGGAGATCACAAAAACTCTCGGAGAAATAAGCTTTACGGCGGACGAAAACGGAGCGGAGCTTCATTCGCTCAAATTTAGGTCGGAGGAATATCTCTGGCAGTGCGGCGACGCTTGGAAGCGTTATGCGCCGATACTTTTCCCGTTTATCTGCTCGCCCGATAAGAGAAAATATTTCGCAGGCGGCAAAGAATACACCCTCCCCGGAAATCACGGCTTTGCGCGCGACAGCGTTTTCACGCTCGAGGGCGAAACGGAAACCTCGGTCACATACCGTCTTGAAAGCTCGCAGACCACAAAGCAGTGGTATCCTTACGACTTCTGCCTTTACGTTTCCTATGAAATAAAGGACGGAAGAGTTGTTGTTACTAATAAGGTCGAAAACACGGGCGTCGGCGATATGTACTTTTATCTCGGCGGACACCCTGCGTTTATCTGCGATATTGAATCGGGCGAAAGCGTTGTCGAATACGAAAAGGATGAAACGATAACCCAGCCTACGCCGGACGGCGAAAGAACCGTGCTTGACAACGAGAGAACGCTCAGGCTCGACAGACCGCAGTTTAAGTTTGACGTTATCATGAAGGACAAGCCGCAGTCAAAGAGCGTGACGCTCAAAAAGGCTGACGGCGGATATGTTACGCTTTATTTTCCCGATTCGCAGTGTATCGCCGTGTGGACGGCTTTAGATCCTGCCGCTCAGTTTATCTGCCTTGAACCGTGGACGAGTGTTCCTGCATATGCCGACGACGAATATCCCGATATTGAGAATAAGCCGCACGCAGTAAAGCTTGGGGCAGGCTCAGAGTATGTTTATACATACAGTATCGAGGTCGGTAAGCTGTCATGAGAGCGGTAATTCAGAGAGTCACCCGTGCCGACGTTACGGTTGAAGGGAATATTATCGGAAAAATAGGCGGCGGACTTCTCGTGCTGCTGGGCGCAGGAAATGACGATACCAAGGCGGACTGCGAAAAGCTCGCCGACAAAATTTCAAGGCTTCGTATCTTCTCGGACGAAAACGGAAAGACAAATCTTTCGCTTAACGACATAGGCGGCGACGTTCTTGTTATCTCGCAGTTTACGCTTTACGCCGACTGTTCTCACGGAAACCGCCCGAGCTTTATAAACGCAGGCGAGCCGCAGCAGGCGGAGGCTCTTTACGAGTATTTCAAGCAGAAGCTTTCTGAGAAAATTTCGGGCAGGGTCGAGTGCGGAAGTTTCGGTGCGGATATGAAGGTGAGCCTTTTAAACGACGGGCCTTTCACGATAGTTTTAGAATGTGTCGGCGGAAAGATACTCTGATAAATAGTTTTGTTCTCTGCCGAATATAATACAATATGCGCCGTCCGCAAAATAACAAATTTGCAGGCTCAAAGCGCTGAAATTTTGGGAAAATGAATATTGACTAAAGTCGTTAATTGTAGTATAATATCTATGTAGGTCAAAATCTGCGTAAAAGCCGGGAATTATTGCAGATAATGCAGATACAGAAAAAGAAGATGCTTTTCCGGCGGCAGACAGAAGGATAACAGATAAAAATTGTCAGACAAATTTCAGGAGGCTCAGATGAAAAGGTTTATTGAATTAGCCGCCGCCGCTGCGCTTGCGCTTTCTCTTGCAGGCTGCACGCTGCCGGGCGAACAGGTTCAGGACGATGATTTTCTTCCCACCATGTCATATTCCGACGTTAAAGACGACAGCGATAAAGAAGCGGTCGTGAATTACGCATGGTCGTTAAAGCCGACCGTTTCGGCGGATAATATAATCGTGTTCGACGCAAGTCAGGTCGATACGGGCGCATTCGACTATAACGATATGTACAAAAACGTTGCGGTCATTTCAAGGGGCGGTCTTTACGGACTTATCGACTACAAGGGCGAGCTGCTCGTCAAGCCGTCGTATAAGTATTATTACCTCTGT
This sequence comes from Oscillospiraceae bacterium, assembly GCA_051882075.1. GTDB lineage: Bacteria > Bacillota > Clostridia > Oscillospirales > Ruminococcaceae > YE71. Next base: position 60,177 of record JBJERC010000003.1, read on the forward strand.
TCCTGCGGACAGATAGTGCTTTATAATATCACCGACGAGGAAAACGACGTAAGGGAATACTGCACGCTCGACAAGGACGGCAAGAAGGTCGATTATATCACCGAGCATCAGAGTACTATTACCGAGTATTATTTTGACGAAAGCAAGAATAAGACATATTATGCAAAAGAGGCTGACGGCTGGAGCGTTTACGAATATACGGGAGAACAGCCTGTCGTTGCCTGCAAGGCTTCGATAAGTCTTAACGGCACGGAGTATTATATCTCCGACAAGCAGGAAGAGCCGAAATATGCTCTTGTGAAAAAGGACAAGGCTTTGACCGATTTTGAATTTGACGCATATTACGCTCCTGCGTTCGGGGAAGTAAAGAATACTGCGATAGCCGTAAAAAAGGACGGAAAATGGGGCTATCTCAAAGCTAACGGAAAGCAGCTTATAGATTTTCGCTGCGACGAGCTTTTCAGTACCTATAACGGCGAAAAGTCCGATTCGTTAGAGAGCGGTCACCCATATCTTTTCAGCGAGGAAATGGTTCCCGTAAGCATAAGCTACTCGTTCGGATATTACAACCTTGACGGACAGTGCGTTGTAAGAACAAACGAATTCGAGCAGGCACGCCCCGTTCACAACGGAAAGGCGTGGGTCTGCACCGAGGGGCTTTGGGGAGTTATCCGCTTCGGCGACGAGCCTGAAGAGGAAGCTATCACCATGACGACTACGACAACAACGACAATGGCTTCGTGGAGTTCAACGACTTCGAGCAGCGCCGCAAGCACGACCACCGATACCACAACTCAAAGCTCGGAAGTATGGACGGACGACCCGACTCTTACCGACCCCGTATGGACGGACACCGAGCCTGTATGGACGGATACCGACCCCGTTTGGACGGACACCGAGCCTGTTTGGACAGACACCGAACCCGCATGGACGGACGAACCGCCTTACGATCCCGGTTATGACTATTGATAAAAAGCATAAAAAACAAAATTCGGGCGGACGCTTAAAAAAGCGTTCGCCCGTTCGTTTATTCAATTTATTTTCCGCCGATATTGAGCGCCTTTAAAATATCGACAAGCGAGTGAGTGTGCATATTAAGCTCGTCAACGGGGCAAAGGTCGGCTGTGCATTGAACCTTTCCGCCGTCAGAGAACACGACAAGCCGCTCCTCGTTTGAGAACATATTCTCGATTATGCCGATATCGGTCTTTGCCTCGAACATGAACATAGGATACTGCTGACTTCGCACTATCTGCTTTTTATAGTCAAAAACAAGCTTCTGCGCCGTTTTGTCGCAGACAGGGTCGGGGTAAAGAATAGCTGCGACTGCGCCCGTTTCGGCTATCTGCTCGGTCACATAATTTGTAAGCACCTGATTTATATTATCCGGGCGATACTGGAAATGCACGCAGGTAATGCAGCCTTGTTCACGCAGCAGCTTTACCTTTTCAAGACAGCTGTCCGTTTCGCCGTCATACCTCACCGAAGTTACAACGTTGTCAAGCTCGCTTGTGTGGCTTATTTCCTCACGGGAAAGCTTCTGAGGATTGACGAAAAACAAAAATGCACATTCGTCAAATTCCTCCGCCATATCGAGCAGCGCACTGTAATCGTCGCCGAAGCAGACAACGGCGTAAATGAAAATCCCAAGCTCCATACCCTGACGGATAATGCCTGCAACGTCCTCGGCTGAAATAGCGTCATCTCCTGCTCCCATGCTGAACGCAAGCAGAAAAGGAATGTGACAGCCGAGAAGTCTCTCCTTTTCCCGAATCATTCTCGCACCCTTCGTACAGCCGTTATATCCGAAATTAAGTCCGTAATTTGTAAGCTTGTCGTGGTCTATCTCGTTTACGATATTTTCCGCAAGCCTGAAATATGCGCTGTTTTCGCTTGAGAGATATGTTCTTGTTATATCGAAAAGCGCACGCTGATTTTCGCCCTCGGCAAACTGAAGCCCTAAATCGACAAGATTTCTCACACTTCTTTTAGGATCCTGCTTTATATCGGCGAGCGATTTTTTTATAGTCGTGCGCAGCAGAGCCTTCGTTATCTTTTCGTTGTTAAATCCAAATTCCAACGTTTGCTTCCTCCTTTGTCGCATTATACATTATTATATATTATAACATATAAATTGTGATTATGCAATGCCGCCGCAGCAGCAAATCCGCTCTTTTCGGCATTTTCCTTTTCACAATTTTTAAATTGTGTGCAATAACGTAAAGCGAAAACAAAACCGGGATAAATAATCCCCGGGATATTTTATCCCCGGGATAAAATCCCTGAAAAAATTTTTTAAAAACCTATTGCTTTTTTTGAGATTATATGTTATAATACTAAAGTACCGAATAGGAAGTCATGCCGTTTCGGATTTTTGTCAAAGCGTTTTCAATCCGAGATACAGGTGTGCGGGTCCTGCGCAATGAAACACTGTGAACCATGTCAGGCGGGGAACCGAGCAGCATTAAGCAGTTTGTTTCGTGTGACGCAGTTTCGCCTGCATGCCTGTATGTCGGATTGATTTTTTTATGGAGGTGGTTGTGATGTATCAGGCATTATACAGAAAATGGCGTCCGAAATCGTTCGACGACGTTGTTTCCCAGCCGCATATCACCGCCGCACTCAAAAATCAGATAGCTCAGGGCAAGACGGCTCACGCTTATCTTTTTACAGGCTCGAGAGGAACGGGAAAGACGACCTGCGCAAGAATTTTTGCAAAGGCGATAAACTGCCCGAACGCCGTTGACGGCGAGCCTTGCCTTGAATGTAATATCTGCACCGCCGCCGAAAACGGTTCGCTTGCGGATATTATCGAGATCGACGCCGCTTCAAATTCAAGGGTCGACGATATAAGAGAGCTTCGTGAGGGTGTTGTTTATACCCCCGAGCTTTGCCGATATAAAATTTATATCATCGACGAGGTGCATATGCTCTCTCCGGGCGCTTTTAATGCGCTGCTCAAAACTATGGAAGAACCGCCCGAGCACGTTAAGTTCATTCTTGCGACGACCGAGATACACAAAGTCCCCGAAACGATAGTTTCACGCTGTCAGCATTTTGATTTTAACAGAATACGCAGCGAGGATATTGTCGCAAGGCTTCTCTATATCGCCTCGCAGGAGAATTTCACGCTGCACGAGGACGCCGCCGCAATGATCGCAAGGCTTTCGGACGGCGGTATGCGTGACGCTCTTTCGCTGCTTGACAGATGCTCGGCTTATGCCGACGACATAACGCTCGAGGTCGTGTCCAATGCGGCAGGTATTGCAGGAAGAGATTACCTTTTCGATCTGCTTGAAAAAATCGCCGCTTCGGATACCGCAGGCGCAGTTTCGGCGGTCGATTCGCTTCACGGAAAATCGAAGGACTTAAAGCTGCTTTGCTCCGAACTTCTCGGAATGATGAGAAATCTGATGCTGATAAGAACTACCGACAGCGCAAGAGAGCTTATCGCCTGTCTGCCCGAGGAGTTTGAAAGACTTACGGCGACGGCGCAGAAAATGTCGCTCGACAGGATATTTGAATGTATAACCCAGCTCCAGCAGACCTCCGAACGCTTTGCAAGAGCGGCGGATAAACGAATCGAGCTTGAAATGTGCATGGTAAGGCTGTGTATCGCAAAGCCGTCTTCACAGGAAAGGTCGGCGAACGTTTCCGCAGATCCGGCGGAGATAAGCGAGCTTAAAGCGCAGATAGCGGCGCTCACCCGTGCGGTAAGCGAGGGCGCAGCGGTAAAGCCGCCTGAGCCGACTAAAACAGTCGAGCCGTCAAGACCTGCACCGCCTCAAAAGCCGCTCAAAAAATTCGACCCGAACAACTTCACGCCGCTTGAGGAGTGGCAGGAAATTCTTGAGATGATAAACAAGCGTTCGCCGTTTTTGTATTCCTATCTCAAAAATTCGCTTGCCTGCATCGAGGGCGACACCTTCTGCGTGGTCGTTGCGAGCGAGTTTTATATCAAGAAATTCAAAGCCTCGGACGATAAGGCGATACTTAAAGAGATCGTCAAGGACTATTACGGAAAAGACTTCGGATTTATGCTCTATTCCTCTAAAAATGTAGACATCAAGGACAAGGAAAACCCGATAAACGAGCTGCTTAAAAGGGCGGAGAGCATGAATATTGAAGTTGAGATAAAAAAATAATTTTACAAGGAGTAATTAAAATGAAAGCAAGATTACCACAGGGAATGGGCAAGGGTCCGGCAGGAAATATGAACCAGATGCTCAGACAGGCTCAGCAGATGCAGGACAAGATCACCGCTCTCCAGGCTGACCTTGAGCAGAGAGAGTTTTCGGCATCGGTAGGCGGCGGAGCTGTCGACATTACTATCAACGGCAAGAGAGAGGTTCTCTCGCTCAACATCAAGCCGGAGGTAGTTGACCCCGAAGACGTTGAAATGCTTCAGGACCTTATCATGAGCGCATTCAACGAGGCTGTTCACAATCTCGACGAGGTAAGCGACGCAGAAATGAGCCAGCTTACCGGCGGAGTTTCTTTCCCGGGACTTTTCTGATATGGATAAAAACAATGCGCTGCCGCTTATTATACTTGCGGAGCAGTTCGCAAAGCTGCCGGGAATCGGCATGAAGTCGGCTGAAAGGCTTGCTTATCATGTTATGTCGATGTCGGAGCATGATGTCGAGGAGCTTGCAGAGGCTATTTTAACGGCGCACAAAACCGTGCATACCTGTAAGGTCTGCCAGAATCTTACGGAAAACACGCTTTGTCCGATCTGCGACGACGACAGAAGAGACCGCTCGACGATATGCGTTGTTGAAACGCCGAAGGACATTTCCGCCTTTGAGCGCACCAGGGAATACAAGGGTGTTTACCACGTTCTTCACGGGCTTATCTCGCCTATCGACAACGTTACCCCCGACAAGCTCAAAATAAAGGAGCTGCTTGCACGCATCGACGATTCGGTGAGCGAGGTAATAATGGCGACAAACCCGACCGTTGAGGGCGAAGCAACGGCAATGTACATCTCGAAGCTTTTAAAGCCGCTCGGCGTCAAGGTAACAAGGCTTGCGTTCGGTCTGCCTGTCGGCGGAATACTCGAATATGCCGACGAGATAACGCTTTACAAGGCGCTTGAAAACAGAAATGAAATATGAAATAAGAGGGTATTGCTTGCGCAGTACCCTCTTTTAGTTAGTATGTTAAATAAAACCCTCCTGCATGAGGCAGTCATAAAGCTGTCCGTATCTTCTCGACACGGGAAAGGCGACCTTTTTCTGCGCCATCATATTTTCAAACTCCGCCTTGCCGACCCATTTTGCTTTGACCGTTTCGCCCTCCTGCAAAACTATGTCCGATATATCAATATCCCGTCTGATGAAATAACAGTCGATAAACGCCGAATTTTCCTTTACCGTGCGGATAAATTTAAGCTCGCCGTCGCCTGCAAGAATACCCGTTTCCTCAAAAAGCTCACGCTTTGCGGCGGTAAGGCTGTCCTCGCCTGCAAGTACCGAGCCTGCCGTAAATTCCCAGAGATTAGGGTAGTTGGACTTTTCGGGCGACCTGAGCGTACAGAGCAGCTGTCCTCGGCTGTTCATGGTCATTATCATAACGACAATATGGTATTTTCCGCTCATCGAAACAAGCTGTCCCCTTAAAACCGTACTCCCGAGCGGTCGGCGTTCGCTGTCGTACAGATCCCAGTATTCTGCCAAAAAGATCCCCCCTTATTCCTTACTTTTGCGCTCTCTCAGCTCCTTGAAAAAGTCCGAAAGGATCTGCGAGCATTGCTCTTTCATTATCCCGCGAAGTATTTTCGGCGTGTGGTTCAGCCCTTGTGAAAACAGGTCGAAGCATGAACCGCAGGCGCCGAAGCGGTGATCGTCCGCTCCGTATACGACACGTCCGATACGGCTGTTAACAACTGCGCCTGCGCACATTGCACACGGCTCGAGCGTTACATAAAGCGTGCAGTTTATAAGCCGCCAGCCGCCTAAAGTTTTTGAAGCCTTATCAAGTGCGATAAGCTCGGCGTGGGAGAGCGAAGAGCGGTCAAGCTCACGGCGGTTATAGCCCTCGCCGATTATCTCGCCTGTAATATCGTTTACCACGACCGCCCCAACGGGAACGTCGCCGTTTTGCGCCGCCGTCCTCGCAAGCTCAAGACAGCGCCGCATATACATTTCTTCCTTTACCATAATTTTCTCACACAAATCTTATCATAAGAATAGTCAGCACGAGCGAGATAACGAGCCATGCGACAAAAAAATTCGAGCCTATCATCTCTCTTATCTTCCTGTCGAACGAAAGCTCCGTTCCCTCGTTGTCGAGCTTGAACCTGAATTTCATCTGCGCTCTTGCTCTTGAAAGCACGAATATCGCAAATATGACAATTACAAGGCTGATTATTACTTCAAGAAATCTCATCGGCAGGTCGTGAGGATCGATAGCAAGCTCGTTTAAAATGAGCGACACGTTCTTAAAGATCACCCTTGCCGTCATAGGCGCAATGAGCGAGCCTGATTTAAGGGTTATCGAGCCGAGAATAATGCCGAGAATAAACAGCGAAAGAACCTTTGTTATCTCGTTGTAGCAAAACGCCGAGCAGGCGGCGGAAATAACTATCGCAAAGGTGTCGCCGAACTGTCTGAAAAGCTGGAGTATGTATCCTCTGAAAACAATTTCGCCGAATATCGGGATAAGAATAAGCTCGACGAAATAGTAGACCTTCTGCGCCGTCGGATCGTCGGTGCGAAGAAGATTATAGCAGATAACGTCGACGTTCATTTTCGTGAAAACGCCTGTAAGCCAGTAATCGAAAATTCGGCTTATTACAAGGAACAAGAGCGTAAGCGAAATGCCTGCGCCGATAACGCCGGGCCTCAGCTTTTCCTTCGGGAATACGACACGCCGGGGAAGCTTCAGGATAAATATGCTGAAAATGATAGCGATGAGATATGGTATCACACGCACAAAGCAGTAAATATATGTTATCTCAGACGAGGCATTTTTTATTATGTCAAGCTGCGAGCTGAACACCCAGCTGTAATACGGAAAGCTGAAATAAACACGCATTACTATATAAATAGTGATGCGGAATAAAAGGAAAAGCGTCATAAGCTGACCTAAAAACCTATAGCAGCGGTGAAGCGAGTCCTTTTCGGCGGTTTCGGGCGTTTTGTCGGCATACCCCTCGCCGTCGACGTATATATGTTCACGGCTGTCGTGAATAAAGCGGTATCCGCGCGGATTTTCGGGATCGTTGCGCCATTCGGTATAAAGTCTGTGATATTTTTCGCTCTGACCGTTATAAACACGCTCCGAGGCAATGTCTATAATATATTTGTTTTTTTCATTGCTGTCGACCTTCACTCGCTCACCTCCCTGAGTATATCAATTCATATATAGTATATCACATTTTACAATTATCGTCTATAAACTGTGCAGCTTTTTTACTTTTTATTAACAAAAAACGCCGCCGCACACCGATTGACAAGCGCAAGCGGTTTGTGATATAATCATATACAAAGAAATTTTCAGCGGTTCGTGTTAAATGTCCTTATTTCGACACAATTAATGTGGTATAATAACATTACAGAAAGAAAAAAGTCCTTTAAAGAGGGTCTTTGCGGTAACATTGTCACATTATTCACATTAATTTATTTCGGAGGTCGAAAGGTCATGTATTACGGATATTACGAAAACGGCTATGAAAAAATAAGTCCCGAACAGCTTGCTGCGCTTGTGGGCGGAGGGTACGCTCAGGCGCCTGTGCCGGTAAAATATATCGGGATAAAATACGGCTCGCTGAGAATTGTGGGGGAGAGCGAAAACGTAAGGGCGGCGCTTTCATTTTTAAACAGCAGTCTTGACGTGTGCGGCGGAGGAAGCGGAGAATTTTCGCTCCACTTTTTCTGCGAGGAAAAATTCGGCGTGAGGATATTCAAGGTGCAGAACACGGTCGTTAAGAATGTACTGTGCGCCTGTTGACTTGCCGTAAAGGAAGGGTGTGCTTAAAACGGAAAAAATAAACACGGCGGTTTTGAACCGAACGAGGATATTGTATTTATATAGTATGCTGCTTGAAAAGACCGACTCTGAGCATATGCTTACCATGCCCGAGATAATAGCTAATCTTGAGCTTCAGGGAATAAGCGCAGGCAGAAAGGCTATCTACGAGGATATAGAGGCGCTTAAATTTTTCGGTGCGGATATTATAACAGAAAAAGGAAAATACGGCGGATATTACATAGCGTCGAGAGATTTTGAGCTGCCCGAGCTGAAGCTGCTTGCAGACGCAGTTACCTCCGCAAGATTTCTCACCGAGAAAAAGGCGAACAGCCTGCTCAAAAAGATAGAGGGTCTTGCGAGCGTTTACGAGGGCAGACAGATACAGCGGCAGGTATATGTCGTTAAGCGTGAAAAGAGCGACAACGAGGGCATATATATAAATGTAGACAAGATACACAGGGCTATTGCGGAGAAAAAGCAGATACGCTTTAGGTATTTCGATTATAATTTGCAGAAGCGAAAGCAGTTTCGAGAGGGCGAAAGGGTCTGCTCGCCCTATGCGCTTACATGGGACAGCGAAAAATATTACCTTGTGGCGTTTTATGAAAAGCGTGGAATGATAACAAATTTCAGAGTCGACAGAATGGCGGATATCGAGCTTCTGCCTGACAGACGTGTTGAAATGCCGGAGGATTTTTCGCTTTCGGAGTATTTAAAATCGACCTTTTCAATGTTCAGCGGCGACGTGACGGACGTTAAGCTTCGGTTTGACAAAAGCCTTGTAAACCCGATAATCGACCGCTTCGGAAAGGACGTCAGAATGATACCCGACGGCCCGCAGCATTTTACGATAAATTTAAAGGTAAAGGCAGAACCGACCTTTTTCAGCTGGCTTTTCCAGTTCGGCGCAAAGGCTCAGATAATCTCTCCTGCGGAAATTAAGGAAAAATATGCCGATATGTTAAGAGAGTCGCTTGATATTGCTAAAAGTTAAATTTGTTGCATAAAACAAGTCAAATATGCGTGATAGACAACAAAACAGGTAAAATATAGGTAAAGATTGTGCATATTCTACATGAATATGCACTTTTTATATGCTTTTTGGGGAAAAGTACGGCAAAATATTGATAAAAGTATGGCTTGCTTGTGCAAAAAACACAGCTTGCAGTTAAAAAATTTGTTACAATAAACAAAACTATTAATAATTCCTTGACAATAATGCTCGTGGGTGGTATAATACATACAATAATGGTGTGCTATCTGTAACTTATTGTAACCGTTTTGTAACCTGAGCGGTTGTTCAAAGTTTGTTTGCAGTGTCACACGTTTGCGTTTTTGCCTTAAAGGAGTGTTTTGATGACGGACAAGGAGCTTAAAAGACTTAATCGGCGAGAGCTGCTTGAGATAATGCTTGAGCTGAGAAAACAGCTTGACGAGGCAAGGCGTGAAAACGAGGAGCTCAGATCAAAGCTTTCCGGGGCGGACGAGAGTCTTATGGCGGATATGGCGAAAAAGGTATCCGCTCTTTACGATGACAGGTTCGGAGAAAACGCTGAAAAAACGGCGGACGGCGGGAAGGCTTGAGATATAAAAAATGACAGAGAATGTAAGAGAGCTTCCTTCTGCCGAGCAGCTTGACTCGGAGCTTAAAAGGGTCAGGGGCAGAAGTACTTTTTTAAAGCTGCTATATAATACGGCGGCTTCGCTTGTAGTCGTAGCGGCTCTTGCGGTGCTGCTTTCGATGCTTGTTCTGCCTGTGCTTAGGGTAACGGGAACGAGTATGACGCCTACGCTTCAAAACGGCGACCTTGTTGTAGCAAAGCGCAAGAGCGAATTTAAAAAGGGCGACATTATCGCTTTTTATTACAACAACAGGATATTGCTCAAACGTGTAATAGGCACGTCGGGCGATATTATAGATATTAAAGAGGACGGAACTGTCTATGTAAACGGCGAAAAGCTTGACGAGCCTTATATCGACGAAAAGGCTCTCGGCGAGTGTGATATAAAGCTGCCCTATCAGGTGCCCGACGAGAGAATATTCGTAATGGGCGACCACAGAGCTACTTCTATCGACAGCCGTACAAAGCAAATAGGCTGTATTGCCGAGGAATCGGTGGTAGGCAGAGTCGTTTTCAGAGTCTCGCCTGTAAAGAAAATAGGCTTTTTTAAATAACCGCAGAGTATGGGGCAGATCGGCTTGAAATTTACTTTTAATAAGATAAAAATCGTTTCGTAAGGGAGGAATCGGGTTGAAGGATCTTGGTTCAAAAATTCGGCGTTTAATAAAATATGACAGAAAAAGGCGTGTATATAAAGGCTTTTCGGCGGCGCTTGCGCTGGCGGTGGCTGTCTGCGTTATTTCGAGTCTTGTCATGCCTGCGATAAGCCTTACGGGCGTATTGCCGCTTGCGGCTGCGTCGAGCATTACCGACACGATAACCTATGACCAGTTTGAAAATGAATATTCTGAGTCGGACGCTTATTCCTTCGTCCCGAACGTTGTTAACGTAAGCGCAACGCAGAAAAAGGACGAAAACGGAAACCCGATAGTCGACGGCGACAGCATTTCGGTAAGCTTCGAGCTTCAGTATATGCTGCCTCAGGGTACTATCACTACCGACAAGCCCTATATCCATTATAATCTTAACACAAGCTCGGCAGGACAGAACGTTGAGTTTGCGATACCGAACGGCGGTCTTCCTGCGGCAAACGCAATAGGCGACGTTACCTTCGGCGGCGACGTTGTAGGTAAGTACAGGATCGAGGAAAACGGCGAGATCATTATCCGCTTTACCGACGAAGCGTTTATTGAAAGAAACGCTGACGGCGATATAAACAACTGCGTGGTTGAATTCTCGGCTGACGTAAGCCAGCGCAGCGACAGCGGAAAGAATAACGAGGGTATCGACTTTAACAACGACGGCACGGCGGACGTTATTCTCTCGGGCTTTCAGTACGGAAAGGTAACAATGTCGAAGTCGGCTGTCGACAATCACGACGGCACGATCTCGTGGACGATAGACGTTAATAACCCCGACGGCAAGGATCTTTCGGGACTTACGCTCAGCGACTCTATGTTCGCAAAGTCGGGCGGAACAGTAAGCGGTCCGGGTACATACGACGAAGCGAGCGGAACGTTTAAGTTTAACAGCGTTACCGATACAAGCGTTTCAGTAACCTATACGACCGAGCTTACGCCGGGAATGGTGCTTAACGGCGGCGGTCTTGACAACGAGGCTGTGCTTACCGACGAGGACGACAAGCCGGTAAGAAATTCAAAGACAAGCATTTATCACCAGTCAAGCTTTGAAGCTTCAAAATCAGCTTCTACCCATTACGCAGATCCTTCCGTTTCGGGCGACAAGACCGAGATCGAATGGACTGTTACAATTGAAAATAAGGACGGTATCGACCTTAAGGATTATGTGATCTCGGACGCAGCATTTGCGAATGCAAAGGATCTCGTCGCAACCGACTCGAACGGAAACACGCTTACTCTTACGGAAACGACCTATACCGACTGGAGCGGCGACAGACCTGCATATATCCTTCCGTCGACCACAGGTTCGGTTACGATAACTTATAAGACGAACCCTTCGGCTGATTCGGATTATCAGAACAAGGCGACGCTTGCTACTCCCGACAAGAATACGGGCAAGGATACTAACACAGTTTATGTCGAGAAAAATCAGTTCAGTATTGGCAAGAACGGCGAACTCAGCCAGGACGGAAAATCTATAAAATGGACGATATGGCTGAGCGACAAGGTTTCGGGCGACGGCGTTTCAATAGCTGATTTTGTTATCACGGACGATATGTTCGCCGATTCGACTATAAGCGATCTTAAAGCAGTCGACAGCAACGGAAACGAAGTTACGCTTATTCTCGACGGTACAGGAAAATATAAGGTTCCGTCAGACATTGCCGACGGAACGAACCTTACAATAACATACGTTACTTCTTCAACCGCTTCGGACAGCACGACCGAGGGCGGCTCTGCTGAAGCGCCGGTTTATACCACAAAGAACACGGTCGGAGCGGAAAAGCCGGGATATGATGGCTATACCGCAGACAAGACGGTTGTTTACGACCCGAACGGTTCGGTTCAGATATCAAAGGGAAAGAGCGGAACAGTTTCGCTCGATATGAACAGCAAGACGATCACGGCAGGCTGGGAGATAAAGCTTGAGAGCAAAACGGAAACGGGAAACTATTCGACAGGTTCGTTTGTAAACAATTCGTTCACGGACAGCATGACCGCCGAAAAGAAGTTCCACAGCGAAGTTGTTCTTGACCATTACATCACTCAGGCACAGGCTGACGCTGCAAAGATAACTGTTTACTGGTATAACGAAAGCAGCGGAGGCTATACCTCGTACGATTGGAACAATATCAAGGACAGCTATCCCAACGCTTCGATAACTTTGGTAAGAACAGACGGCGGAAAGAATTTTGACATCGTATTTGAAAACTGTCCCGAGGAGATCGTAAGCGTTACTGTAAATTACAAGTCGACGATCAGCTTTGATGACCCCGAAATGGCGTCGGGCGATCTGATAAAGTATGACAACACGCTTTCCTGCGGTAATCTGAGCGTTTCGCAGTCGGGCGGATATTATATCCCCGAGGACGAGAGATTTGAAAAGCTCGACGTTGAAACGGGAAGCTCCGAGGATACGAAGTTCATGCCCTCAAAGCTTGAACAGGCGACTATCGACGGACAGGAGGTCTACCTGTTCAGATATCAGATAGTTCTCAACGAGAACGGTTCATATAGCTCCACAGATATGTTAAACAGCATGAAGAACGGCATTTTGTGGGGTTATGAGCCTAACTGGGAAGGAACGCCTATTGCACAATACGGCGACGGAATGATGATAACCGACACCCTCCCAGACGGCTTTAAGCTCAATACCACATCTGCGACATCAAATGACAAGAACGGAAATTTATCCTACTGGTTCGAGAAGCATGATGAATCGGGAACGCTTGTAAAGGACGGCGCTACCAATATAGGAACCAAGGACAAATGGGCATGGCTCTCGTATGAATATGACAGCGCAACAGGCAAGGTCGTATTCTATGTCAAGTCCGACGCATTCAATGCCGAAAAGCGTCTTGTGATCCAGTACCAGTGCTACATTCCCATTGCGGAGCTTGAAAGCGCTATCCAGTCGGGAACAGTGAATTTTGAAAACAAGCTTGAAAACAGTCTGGGAGAAACAACCTCGCAGACGCAGAAATACGACCCGTCGGCATACGACCTTCCCAACGAGCAGGGTCTCTTCAACAAGAAGGCAAGACCCCAGCAGGTTGGCGGCTATATCGAATATGTGGTCGACTTTAACCCGAACGCTGCAAAGGTCGGAACAAACGGCTGGTGCGAGCTTACCGACCTTCTGAACTTCAACGATAAGTCGTATAAGGACAGCGACGGCAACATAGTTTCGGGCGACGCAGGCGAGCTGCTCAACGTTTCGCTCAGTTCGGTAAGCGTTAAGGAAGTGCTCGACAACGGCACAACAGTCGATGTTGCTTTCAATCAGAACTTCACAAGCAAGCCGACCGACATTACAACAAATGCGCTTACCGTTAAATCGGTGGCTGTCGGCGACAGACCAAGCGGAATTTATTCGGCTGATACCGACGACGTTTATTCGATTCAGGATTATGAACCGGGTCAGACAATAACAATAACTCTTAATACTGATAACAGCTACGCATATTCGTTCCTTTCGCCCGGCGATTGGGGATTTACTTGGGTAGTAGACCGTAAGACATTCGATCCTGTTGACGGTACGGTAACTATTCAGGCGACTGTTCCCGAGAACGCAAATTCTGCAATGCCTGCATACCTTATGGTTATCAACGGACTTTCGACAGGCGAAAGCGGAGTAAGAAACGTTACCGCTTCATCTACAACGGTTACAAGCGCAGCCGACGCTAAGCTTGTGCTTACAGTCCCCGACCAGAAGCATTTGCAGATAGTTTACAGATACAAGGCAAATTCCGATAAGGTCGATACCGTTACGGTCGACAACACCATCTCGATGAAAACTTCTTCGGGTATTCAGGGCGACTATTACACGACCGTGTTCGACGCTCACGACGATTCGAGCGCACACGTTGAACAGCCGCTCGAGATCGAAAAGGTCGACGTTGGAAATTCGGCGGTAAAGCTTAACGCAGGATTTGCGCTTGTAAGATACAGCGGCGGATCGTGGCAGATTGCTTCAAAGGCTGATGAAATAACGCAGCTTGGCAGCGAGATAAATGCGGCGGCATATTCCGACGGCGGCGATCTTGCATGGACGGATATTTCGGGAATAAGCAGCGTTACCGACGCAAATCAGCTGTTCACAACTGAGTCGGGAACATATCTGCGCCCCGAAAAGAACGTGCTTTATGCGCTTGTTGAGTTAAGAGCGCCCGAGGGCTATATGGTCTTCGGAAGCGGTTATACAGTCAAGTATTTCACTTATGAAACAAACGTTTCTGACGTTTCGATGCCTTACGACAAGAAGGGTCTTAAGGGCGAAAATCTCACCACAGTCGGTCTTGTTTCGATACTTTCAGACGGCGGAAAGGTTTCTGTAAAGAACGTAAAGAAGATCTCGGTCTCGATCGAGAAAACGTGGTCTGACGGAAACGCAAAGCACGCTGACAAGGTCGTTGAATTCGGTCTTTACCGCTCGACAGTTTCCCCCGAAACTTCAATGGGCGAGATACCTGCGGACGCAGAGCTTATCGACTCGATAAAGCTCAACGACACCGCATCGGCGACCGAGGGAATCTGGGACTACAAGTGGGATAATCTCCCGGCAGGAAACGAATACGATCAGGTTTATTACTATTACGTTTACGAGATATCTTCGATCGACGGCTACACGCCCGTTATCAAAGGAAACGGTGTAAACGACACAGCAACTATTGAGATACTCAACACAAACGGTCTTTCGATAAAGAAAATGTGGGAGAGCGATCAGAATGTCGAGATCGACGCTCCGGACGGAACCGACAGCATAACCGTTAACCTTTATCGTTCCGAAACCGAACCCGACCCGAAGGCGCTCGATACAATTCCTGCCGACGCGGTCGACCTCGGAGAGTATACTTTAACAAGGGCTGACGGCTGGACGCTTACAGTCACCGACAAGGATAAGATACTCAAAAACGACGCTTCGCACACCTATTATTACTACGCAGTCGAGACCTCGACGGTCAGCGGATTTAATGCGGTTTATACCGAAAACGGCGTCGGCTCGACAGGAACGGTAGTGATAACAAACGTTAACGAGGGCGAAACGGGCGTTACGCTCCCCGAAACGGGCGGAATAGGCACGGCAAAGCTCTTCATCGCAGGCGGTATGACCGCAGGCACAGCGCTCGCATTATTAGTCGCAAAACGTCGGAAAAAATCGGCGGTTTGATATATCAAGGCATTAATTAAATTCTATTTATGAAAGGATTGTTTATTATGACAAAGACAAAAAGAATCGCAAGCATGGCAGCGGCAGCTCTTATTGCTGTATCCATGACAGCGGCAGCAACCACGATGACTGCTTTTGCAGCACCGGGAGACACCACCGTAACTGTACCGGCTGATTCAACACATACCTACGTTGCTTATCAGATCTTCACAGGTACATGGGAAACCGATGCAAGCGGCGTTGACAGACTCGTTGGCGCAACTATCGGAAGCGGCGTTGACAAGGCTGCTCTTATCACAGCTATTCAGGATAACGTAAAGTCGATAAGCAGCACAGCAACCGACATCGAGATCGCTGAAACTCTCGACAAGGCTACTTCTGAAAAGGTGCTTAAGGTTCTCAAAACAACCGGCGTTCTTACAACCGGCACAACGCTTAATCCGGGCGACAACACTCTTGCTCAGGGTTATTACTATGTTGAAGAAACTGACGCTACCGGCACAAAGGGCGATATTCTTTACATCACCGACGGCACAACTATCACAGTAGCTCCCAAGATCGGCGCTCCGACAGTTGAGAAGAAGATCAAGGAAGACGACAGAACTATCAGCGCAACGGGCGAAACGATCGGTTCTGACGACCCGGCTGACGGCTGGAACGATGCTGCTGACTACTGCATAGGCGAGGCTGTTCCTTTCAAGCTTTACGGAACTCTTCCTGCAAACCTTAATATGTATAACGCATATTTCTATCAGTTCATCGACGACCTCGGCAACGGCTTCGTTACTCCTTCGGCAGATGATTTCAAGGTATATCTCGACGGCACTGACGTAACATCTCAGGCAGTTATCGACGTTGCAGATCCGCACGCTATCACCATCACATTCAACAACATCATGGCTTTAGGCGCAACGGCTGATTCGATCGTTTCTGTTGAGTTCAGCGCAGTTCTCGATACCGACGCTGTTGTAGGCGAGCTCGGAAACACAAACGGCGTTAAGCTCAAGTATTCAAATAACTTTAATTACTCAGGCTCGGGTATCGGCACTCCTGACGACGGCGACGATACAAACGACGACGACGATTTCGACGAAACAGTTGACGACGGTGTTGTTGCATTCACATATGGTCTTAACGTAACAAAGTATGACACCGGAGATCAGAGCCAGCGTGACTCGCTTGCAGGCGCAAAGTTCAAGCTCCTCAATGCTGACAAGACTCAGGGCGCTCTCATTGTAGACGACAAGTTCGCAGGCTGGACAACTATTGAAAACGCTACTGAATTTGAAACTCAGGCTAATACAGGCTACACTATTGTAGGTCTTGACACCGGTACATATTACCTTAAGGAAACTAAGGCTCCCGCAGGCTACAACAAGCTTAATGACGAGCTGGAGTTAGTTTTCACAAAGAACGACGTCAATGGCAACGATACCACAAACATCGCCGGTGACTGGACATACGTTAAGGATGACGGAACGACAGCTTACGGTTTACTTGACGGTACTCTTGAAGGCGACGACGATGTTTACGGTTTGGAAGGTATTGTTTACGGAAACGTTCTTAACACGAAGGGACCCAAGCTTCCCGAAACAGGCGGAATTGGCACAAAGCTGTTCTACATCTGCGGCGGAACTCTCGCAGCAGGCGCAGCTATCCTTCTTATCACAAAGAAGAGAGCAGACAAGGCTGAATAATTTTTAAGAATTTTCGCCATATTTTCAGGCGCTTAATACCTAAAAGTCTGCCGGCATACATTTTGCCGGCAGGCATTAGGGAGGACTCCATGAGTAAAAAAAACGGGAAATTATCAACAATTATATTAATTCTGATTTTACTGGTGGGGCTCTCCGTAATGCTGTATCCCGTTGTAAGCAACTGGTGGAATTCGAGAACTCAGAGCAGGGCGGTAGCTTCTTATCAGCAGAAGGTTTCACAGCTTGACGATAAGGATTACGAGGAAATTCTCGCACGGGCGCACGAATATAATGAAAAGCTCGCAAGGCTTCCTTCACCGCTTCTCAATTACGAACAGATACCCGATTACGATAAAATTCTCGATATAACGGGAACGGGCGTAATGGGGTATATCACCATACCGCAGATAAATGTCGAGCTTCCGATCTATCACGGAACGAGCGAAAGCGTGCTGAACATTGCGGTGGGACATATGCAGGGAAGCTCGCTGCCCGTCGGCGGCGAAACTACCCACGCAGTCATTT
>JBJERC010000004.1:0-77374 GCA_051882075.1 Oscillospiraceae bacterium
TTTGTATTGAAATTGACCGGATATTTAGGGGTACTTTTGAAAATTGATTTCCGTGCAACTTATATAAAATGCTCGCAAATTTTTTTAATAATTCTTGCTTAAAACTTTCTTAAAATAGGAAAATATATATTGAACTATCTTATAAAATATGCTATAATATTAACAAAATGTATATCTATCACATTTTTTATTTTGTCGTAAAAAAAAGAAAGGCGGAAAACAATGCAGAACGAATTAACCATCGAACAGAAACAGGTTCTCGATATGTGTCATAGGGTTATCGGAGAGATAAAAAAGGTAGTCATCGGAAAGGACGATATAATAATAAAGGTGCTGCTTTCGGTTCTTGCGGGAGGTCATGTGCTTATTGAGGATATCCCCGGAGTTGGTAAGACAACTCTTGCGCTTTCGCTTTCAAAGGCGCTTTCGCTCGATTATAAAAGAGTTCAGTTCACGCCCGACGTGCTTCCGACCGATATTACCGGATTTATGATGCTCGACCGTGAAACAAATCAGTTTGTTTATAAGAGCGGAGCTGCGATGACAAATCTTTTTCTTGCGGACGAGATAAATCGTACTTCGTCAAAAACGCAGTCGGCGCTTCTTGAGGTGATGGAGGAAAGCAAGGTAACGGTCGACGGAGTTACCTATAATATGCCCGATCCTTATATCGTTATAGCAACGCAGAATCCTATCGGCTCGGTCGGCACTCAGATGCTTCCCGAATCTCAGATGGACCGTTTTATCGTTCGTCTTACCATGGGTTATCCGTCGCTGCAAAATGAAATAGAAATGTTAAGGTCAAAGCAGTCTCAGGTATCGGTCGACGCCGTGAGAGCCGTTGCAACAGCAGATCAGCTTTCAAGGGCTATCGAGATAACGGACGAAATATATGTTTCAGATCATGTTTTGTCCTACATTGCCTCCCTTGCAAAGGCTACGAGAGAGCATCCGTTTGTTCGGCTCGGTCTTTCTCCGAGAGGCTCGATAGCGCTGCTTAAAATGACAAAGGCGACAGCTTTGCTAAACGGACGAGATTTTGCCGTGCCTGACGATACTATCTATATTTTCAAGGACGTTGCGGCGCACAGGGTGCTTTTAAATTCAAAGGCTAAAATAAACGGCGCACAGCTAAACGACGTATTGGGCGAGATAATTAAGGCTGTTCCTATCCCGAAGATAAGAGGCTGATATATCCGGATAAGGAGCAAAACAAAATGATTTTTTTATATCTGATATTGCTTATAATATCAATACTGTTTTATATACTTTACGAAGGGCTTATCTCGCTTCTGATCTTTCTTTTCACGGCGATCTTTCCGATCGTTGCGGTCTCGCTTAATCTTTACGCCGCAAAACGCATAACGGCAAAAATAGAGATAAAATCAAGGTCGGCTGCGGCAGGTGAGAATATTCCGCTTGAAATAACCCTCTCGAACCCCTCGGTCATTCCCGTTCTGAGCGCAGAAATAATTATTGACTGCGCCGTGTCATCATCGTCTTCACACGATCATATAAAAATTAACACGCCGATATTTCCGAACAACACTCAAACGCTTTCGCTTTCATTTTCATCGGCGCATTTCGGAGCGGCGGAATGTACGATAAAGCGGATCAAGATCTATGATATGTTAAGGCTTACGTCGCCAAAGCTTAAAGAAAAAAAGTATCTGGCAAAAAGCGCCTCGGTCATGATAATGCCGCCGCCGCTCGTGCTTCAGAATACGGTGAACGGTTTGTCAAATTCTGCTGCTGACAGTGATGATTTTTCCGACGCAAAGCCGGGCGACGATCCTTCGCAGATATTTTCACTTCGGGAATATAATGACGGAGATAAGATAAGCAGGATACATTGGAAGCTTTCGGCACAGCAGGATAAACTTATGGTCAAGGACTATTCCTTTCCGTTAAACGACGCTTTCCTTATTATTGCCGACGCATATTCCTCACATCCGGACCCCGAAGCAAGAGCAAAGCTTTATGACGCTGTAATTCAGGTGGTCGTTTCGTTATCAAATCTTTTTGCCGAAAATGAGATAAGGCACAAGATCGCTTCATACAGCTGCAAGACAGAACGCCTTGAGGAATACTCAGTTTTTGACTCAGACTCGTTTTTTGACGGTTGTTCGGGGCTGCTTATGTGCGGCACTCCGCGTTCGGCAAACGAGGCGTTAAAAGCGCTTTCCGCTTCGGCGGCTGCTCCGAGGCAGTTCAGCCATATCCTGCTTGTTTGCAGCGAAGCTGACGACTCCGCAGTATCTATGCTTGAAGCCTGCGAGCTTGCAGATAAGAATACTATCCTTATCTGCTCCTGCGGCGACGCTCCTGCAAGGCTTGATATAAACGTCAATTCAGATACAGAGATAATAAACGTAAGATCCGACATGATAGAAAGATCTCTTATGGATCTTGAACTCTGAGGGAGATACAGCAAAATGGCAAAAAACAAGAAAAAAACAAATAAGACCCGTATATGCTGCAAAAACGGCGTAGAGATCAGATCGGACATTACACTTTCTCTTGACAGAAGAAGCGGACGTCTTGCATATTCTTTCATTCAGCTGTTTGTAAACATATCGGCTGCGTTATCGGCAATTTTTATGCTCGAGGGCTTTTTTAATTTTGACGGCTCGCTTACCTGCACTTTTAATTTCACATATCAGCAGCCTGTAATAATAACCGTGCTGCTTACTTCCCTTTCCGTGCTTATGCTCAATAAAAGGCAGGTATTCTTTAAAGCGGCAGGCGGCGTTTATCTTATATGCAATTCAGTTTTTGTGCTTACAAAAATGAAAAAGGCTGTAAATGGTCTGATACTTCTTTTAAACTATTATTCCTGCAACGCAAGATTTTCAAAGCCGTTTTTTCACGAAATCGCTTCCGATATAAAACCGTATGAGATAAATTATTTTCTGCTCGCATTTTCGTTTGTACTGACGCTTATTATTTCGCTTGCGTGCATTTATCGGGTAAATTTCACAATACTGTTTATTGCGACATTTCCTATATTTGAAGCCGGCACATTCTGGGGCTGGGAAACATATACATGGACGGTCGTTCTTATGCTCTTTTCATGGATAACCGTGCTGTCGCTCAATTTAATAAATCATTCGACGAAGAACAAAAACAGCTGCAATACATTTGCGGTTTATGCAAGAAAAAAATCCTTTTATCTGACGTCCGAGCCGATAAAGAAAGCATTTTTCGGTTCGGCAGGAACTTTTGCGGCAATTATAATGACAGTCGTGTTTATCATTTCACTCACGGCTGTTTATGCGTCTGATAATTTCCGCCCTAAGAGCTTTGTTCAGCTTCGCAGAGATATTTCAAACGGCTTCGATGATTTTACGACCGAGCTTGCTCAGAAAAATCCGGTCGTTTCAGACAGAACTATCGGAAGGCGAAAAATGATAGGCGGCACGAACGGCGGTCAGCTGGGCATATATGAAAGCATCAGCTTCAACGGCGCTACCGCTATCAGAGTATCTACTGAAAAGTTTATATGTCCGCTTTATTTAAGAGGATATTCTGCGGCTGAATACAAAGACAACTGCTGGAATACGATAAAAGCCGATAAAGATACGCTCAGGCTTTTTGAAAACGACGATATGCTGCCGCTCGACTATAATTTTTACCAGTTAAACAGCTGCGACGACATAAGCAAGGCTTCCTCGAAAATTGCTGTAAAGCCCGTGAATGCAGACAAGGAAATGATCTATGCTCCCTACGGTGCGGATTATTCCGGCTGCAAAAACGTTAAGGAGCAGAAATATGCGGGAATTGCAGCGGCAGACAAGACTAATTCGGAATATACGGTAAGCTATGTTTATCCCGACGTTGCCTCGCTCGACACGCTTGCATTTGAAGCGAAGGTCGTTTCTAATAATTCTTCGGGAAAATTCAGCTCTTACAGCGACAGCGTTCTTGATAATTATGAATATTCTTTTGTTCCGGACGAGCTTGCTCCTGTTCTTGATGAGATAATTGAAAGCAGCGGAGTATTGCCGACCGACGATGTCGAGCAGATGAAAAACAAAATAAAAGACTATCTTTTGGAAGAAGGTTTTTACTACACTACCGAACCGGGCGTTACGCCGGGCAACGAGGATTTTATTCGTTATTTTTTAGAGGAGCAGAAAAAAGGCTACTGTGTTTATTACGCTTCGGCAGGCGTAATGTTTATGCGCCGGCTCGGCTATCCTGCAAGATATGTCGAAGGATATATGATCGATCCTTCGCAGTATAAAGAAGGCTCGGACATAAGAGTGAGCGACCGTTCGGCGCACGCATGGTGTGAAGTTTTTATAAGCGGCTACGGCTGGCTTCCTCTTGAATTTACACCGGGATATGAACGCGGAAACCCCAATCTTTTAGACAGCGAGAAAAATATTTCGCCGATAAATGATAGCTCTTCATCAAGCAAAGCCGCAAATTCCTCGTCACGCTCGCCCTGGTCGAGATCGGATAAATCGTCAAAAAGCAGTGATCTGTCGTCAAAGAAAACCGCAAGCTCAAAAGCCGACAGCTCTTCGTCAAACGGTTTAGCTTCGGCGGATACTTCTCACGACGGCGGCGGAGGTTCAGATTCAGCCGGAAATAAGTTCGGAACTGACGGCGGCGGACAGACAGCGGTCGACTTTACAAAGCTTTTGTATATTCTGGCGGCGGTAGTTTTCGTGCTTGTTTTTGCTATGGCTTTATACGTCAAACGAAAGAGCAATATCAGCAAGCTTGAAAAATCTATTAATGACGAAGATCCGGACAAGGCGGTGATTTCCTGCTTTAAGGCATACCTGAGATACCTTTCGCTTATCGGCGTGGAATGTCATGAAAATCTTTCCGACGAAATGATTGCAGGCAGGATACTTAAAGAGCTTGAAAGCGCGGCTCCCGAGCTTTGTGAAGATTTCATAAAGCTTACACAGCTTGCAGTCGCTTCGTTCATGGGCAAAAACAAGCTTGAAGAAGAGGACGGCTGCTTTGCAAGAAAAGCGCTTTTGACAGCTAACAGCGTAATTTTTGAAAAGCTTGACCCGATACAGCGTTTGCTGGCAAAATGGGTGCATAATCTTTACTGATAAAAAAACCGAGGCTTACTATTACAGTCAAGCCTCGGTTTTTTGTTTGCATGGGAAGAATTATCAGAGTTTAATTCTTCTTTATTCCGTATTTTGCATAAAAAGCGTCGATATCCTCGTCGGTTCTAATAAGCTCGGTATACATAAGCTTCTTCTCCTTCGGATCGTAAAAGCCGATAGTTTTCTCGCCGGTGCATATGCTCGATTCGATTTTTATTGACATACCTGCACATTCTTCAGGTATCGGGAGGGTTTTGAATTTTTTGAATAATCCCATTTTTATCACTCCGCCGAGTCCATCAGTTTTTCAGCCTTTAATGCGATAGCACATTCAAGACGCTTTTTCTCTATTTCGCAGGACATTTTATAAGCGTTGTGAATATCTCCTGCGTACATATAATTGTTTGCGTTACAGCCGCCGCTGCAATAGAATTTAGCCCAGCAGTTTCTGCACTCGGGCTTTGAATAAACGTGCGCCCTTGCAAATTCGAGCTTCATATCGGTGTTAAATGTTCCGTCAGTAAGAGAACCCATTTTATACTCGTCGATACCGACAAACTGATGACAGGGATAAATATCTCCGTCGGGTGAAATTGCAACATATTCATTTCCGCAGCCGCAGCCTCTTAAACGCTTGATAGCGCAGGGACCCTGATCGAGATCGAGCATGAAATGGAAGAAGTTTATAAACCTTCCCTGCGATCTTATCTCTTTAAGCTTATCGGAAAGTCTGTCGTATTCTTCAAAAATTCTCGGAAGATCGTCGGGTGTGAGCGCATAAGGCTCGGCGGCGTCGGCTACAACAGGCTCGATAGAGATCTGATCGAAGCCCTCTTCGTAAAGGCTTAAAATATCGTCTGAAAAATCAAGATTATACTTTGTATATGTTCCTCTTACATAGTATTCCTTATCGCCTCTTGAAGCGACAAGCTTTTTGAACTTGGGCATAAAGGTATTGTAGCTTCCCGTTCCGTCAACACGCTTTCTCATACGGTCGTTAACGCACGGTCTGCCGTCGACAGAAAGAACGACATTATACATTTCCTTGTTGATAAATTCGATCTTATCGTCCGTAAGCAGCATACCGTTTGTGGTGATCGTAAATCTGAATTTTTTATCGTGAATCTTTTCCTGCTCACGAGCGTATTCGACTATCTGCTTTACAACGTTAAAATTCATAAGCGGTTCGCCGCCGAAAAAGTCAAGCTCAAGGAATTTGCGGTTTGCGGATTTTTCTATAAGAAAATCAATCGCTTTTTTACCCGTTTCGAGATCCATAAGCGTTCTGCCCTTACCGTAATCGCCTTTTCCCGCAAAGCAGTATTCGCATCTTAAATTACAGTCCTGAGCTATAAGCAGGCACATTGCCTTGACAGGCGAAGCGACAGCCGAAAGAGCGAATTTTTCATAATCGTCCTCGGAAAAGAGTATCTTGTCGTTATAAAGCGAAACAAGCTCGCTGTAACATTCTTTTATATCATTTTCGGAATACTTCTCTGAAAGCGCCGAAATCGCCTTTTCGGGACATTCGTCCGCAAGAGGCGGCGCAACATAATCTAAAAGGTCGTAGGTAAGCTCGTCGATGATATGAACACCACCGCTGTTAACATCGAGCAGGATGAACATTCCGTTCTGTTTAAACTTATGTATCATATTTTTATATGTCGGTCAGACAGCGCCGACGCTCCTTTTTTAGTATATTTACACGAGGGGTCTGTCTGCCGCCCCTCGCCTTTAATGATTTATAAGCAAAAAATAAAGGGACATTCGGGGAATGTCCCTTTATAATAATCGACTAAATTAAGCGTCTCTTTCGCACTTCTGGTTAGCTACTGTGCAAGAAGTCTTGCAAGCAGACTGACAGGAAGCCTGACACTTGCCGCAGCCGCCCTTTTCAGCAGACTGCTTGAGGTTAGCCTTATTGATAGTCTTAATATGCTTCATAGTGATTCCCTCCGTTACTATTTTCTTTATTATACCATACTTTCAGCGCAATTTTATTAATATTTTATGAACCACAGATAAACATTTTAGTATAAAACAAGTAGGCAGTTAATGGATTTTGTTAAGACAGTTCAGCGAAATCTGATATGTATTCCCTTGTTGTTCACGCCGACTATTCCTCCGACGGCTGCGCAGATAAGTGTCATTGCGAATTTTGATGAGCCTGAAAATCCGCCTGCCGTTCCGGCAAAGAAGTATGAGGCAAGAAAGATTATCAGAAAAATGAACAATCCGCACAGAACGCCGATAAGCAGACCGTTATGTCTTCGCTTTCGTGCGGCGACATAACCGCCGGTATAAGCGCCGACGCACAAAGCCGCCGAGGTCAGAACCGACAGCACGGAATTATTCAGATCGATCTTTGTCATTAAAAATGAAAAAACAAGTATGCACGCAAATATAACTCCGAATCCGCAAAGAGCCGAGATAAGCATTGCGAGCGTATTAGAAAGCACGCCAGAGTATCTTTTTTTGCTTCTCATATACTACACCCCCGTAGGATAAATATATGCAGGGAGATGATAGATTATGAAAAAAGCGAACCGCAAAAAACGGTTCGCTTGCTTAAAATTTTCGATTATTTATCGTCATCGCCGTCATGAACGGTAAGATTTTTAGCGATAGCCCACTTCATTACTCTGATCTTGCTTCTGTCGCTTCCCGTTTCGATAACAACAGTGTCATCCTTGATTGAAAATACAATTCCGACAATTCCGCCGTTTGTTACTACCTCGTCGCCTATCTCAAGCGAGTCACGCATTGCCTTTTCCTTTTTTTCCTGCTTTTTCTGGGGACGAATAATAAGGAAATAGAAGAAAACGATTATAAGCACAAGCATTATCAGCGAGGAATACATACTTGCCGTTGAGCTTCCTGCCGCTGTAAAAGGTGTGATATAGAACATAACAGATAAACCCTCCAATTAAAAGTATATTTTATTATAGCATATATCGCAGTCTATTTCAAGTGTATTAACAAATTGTTTTCAGAAGGGATAACATTAATTAAAACAAACAGCCCGAACGGCGTTATGACCGAACAGGCTGTACTTTAAGTATTATTTATTTCTGATATACTCGTCGATAGCAGCTGCGGCTGTTTTACCTGCGCCCATTGCGAGAATTACGGTAGCAGCGCCCGTTACAGCGTCGCCGCCTGCATAAACGCCTTCCTTAGTGGTTGCGTTTGTTTCCTCGTTAACGATAAGGCAGCCGTGTCTGTTAGTTTCGATACCGGGAGTTGTGCTTCTTATAAGCGGATTAGGCGAAGTGCCTATCGACATGATAACGGTATCAACGTCAAGCACGAACTCTGAACCCTCAACTGCAACAGGTCTTCTTCTGCCGCTTTCGTCAGGCTCGCCAAGCTCCATTTTAATACATTCCATGCCGCAAACGTTTCCGTTTTCGTCGCCGATGATCTTTGTAGGATTATTGAGGAGCATAAACTCGATGCCCTCTTCCATAGCGTGATGAACCTCTTCCTGTCTTGCGGGAAGCTCGTCCATTGAACGGCGATATACGATATAAACGTGCTCTGCGCCAAGACGCATTGCCGAACGTGCAGCGTCCATTGCAACGTTTCCGCCGCCGACAACTGCAACCGATTTGGACTTTTTGATAGGCGTTGCATAATCGTCAAGATAAGCCTTCATGAGATTTATTCTTGTAAGGTATTCGTTAGCCGAATAAACGCCGACAAGAGCCTCGCCCTCGATTCCCATAAATCTCGGAAGACCTGCGCCCGAACCTACGAAAACAGCGTCATAGCCGTCTTCAAGAAGCTCGTCGATAGAAAGTACCTTACCGATGACCATATTTGTCATGACTTCTACGCCGAGATCCTTTAAGCTGTCGATCTCCTTCTGAACGATAGCCTTGGGAAGACGGAATTCGGGGATACCGTACACGAGAACGCCGCCTGCTTTATGGAATGCTTCAAATATAGTTACCTGATAGCCGAGCTTTGCAAGATCGCCTGCGCAGGTAAGTCCCGAAGGACCTGCGCCGATAACTGCTACCTTATGACCGTTAGACTCGGGCTTCTGCGGCTTTTCTTCAAGCGAAGGATCGTTCATTACATAATCAGCGCAGAATCTTTCAAGGCGTCCGATAGCGACAGGCTCGCCCTTTATACCTCTTACGCACTTGCCCTCGCACTGAGTTTCCTGCGGACAAACACGGCCGCTTATCGCAGGAAGGCTGTTTGTCGACTTGATGATATTATAAGCCTCGACAAATTCTCCCTCGGCTACCTTTGCTAAAAATTCGGGAATTTTTACTCCGACAGGACAGCCTTCAACGCAGCGTCTGTTCTTACAGTTTAAGCATCTCTGTGCCTCAAACTTAGCCTCTTCGGGCGTATAGCCAAGACAAACCTCCTTGAAGTTTCTTGCTCTTACCTTAGGATCCTGCTCTGAAACAGGCGTCTTTGTCATCTGCATATTAGGCATTGCGAACACCTCCCGTTAATCTGCAAACATGAGCCTTTTCCTGCTCCTTATATGTTCCGTTTCTTCTCATAAGCTCGTCAAAATCAACCTTGTGACCGTCAAAGTCAGGACCGTCTACGCAAGCGTACTTGATCTTGCCGTCAACGGTAACTCGGCAGCCGCCGCACATTCCCGTTCCGTCAACCATGACGGGATTGAGCGAAACAATAGTCTTTATGCCGTAAGGCTCGGTAGTTTTGCATACAAATTTCATCATAGGAACGGGTCCTATTGCGATAACCTCGTCAAACTGTGCGCCGCCGTCGATAAGCTCCTTGAGCTTGTTCGTTACAAAGCCGTGATAGCCTGCCGAACCGTCGTCTGTGCAAAGGTGGAAATTCGTTGAAACGGCCTTCATTTCGTCCTCAAGGATAATAATGTCCTTGCTTCTGAAGCCTGCGATAAGGTCTACCTCAACGCCCATGTTAAAGAGCGCCTTAGCCTGCGGATATGCGATAGCGCAGCCAACGCCGCCTCCGACAACGGCTACTCTCTTAACGTCACCGTATTCTGTTGCAATTCCGAGAGGTCCGACAAGGTCGAGTATCGAATCGCCCTCATTAAGCTTTGAAAGCTCCTGAGTCGAGCCGCCGATAACCTGGAAAATAATAGTTATGCTTCCCTTTTCTCTGTTGTAATCCGCAATAGTAAGCGGAACTCTTTCGCCCTGCTCGTCAACTCTGAAAATAATGAACTGACCTGCGAGAGCCTTTGCAGCGATGTACGGAGCATCGAGTTCCATAAGAACCGTTGTTTCGTTCAGCTGTTTTTTCTTTAAGATCCTGTACACGATATAACCCTCCATATTATTTTAAATCATTATAGTTACCTATAACAGCGTATAAGCTGTCACCTGAAAGCCTATAGCCTTTCAGAGATAATTATATTATACTACATTTTTTAAAATATTGCAAGTATATTTGTGAAAAAATATCAGGAATATTAAACGGCAGTATCAGGTTTTTGGTAAAAAAATTTGCTTTGCGATAAGAAAAACCAAAAACAGCCAGAATAAAACGATAGGTATCGCATAATACCATTTCTTCGGCTTGCCGTCCGACCATAGATTTTCGCTTTTTTGCCTGCATTCATCAAGAATATCCTTCGGAATAAGCTTTATGGTTATCGCTGTCATAGCCGGAAGAATGATCAGATCGTCGAGATAGCCTAAAACGGGTATGAAGTCGGGAATAAGGTCGATAGGCGAAAACGCATACGCAACGGTAAGCGCTGCCAGTATTTTTGCAATGACCGGCGTTTGCTTGTGTTTCATTGCAAGGAAAACTGCGGGAATATCCGTTTTTAGCCTTTTAGCTTTTTGTTTTAGATCCATTTTTTCTCACCCAAAATCCATATGATACGCCGCTTTTGAAAAAGAGCGCTAAAGAAATAATAGCATATAGTCTGCATTAAGTCAACACATATTTTTTACATGAAAAAAGCAGCGCACAGTTTTCTGTACGCTGTTTTGCTGATATCGGTCTTAGCTCTCCGGCGGAGTTTCGTCCTTTTCATCATCAAGCTTATGACAGCAGGGCTTTGGGTCGTCAAGACCTTTCGGGAAAAATTCGCTGACAGGGAATTTTATCTTATCAAACAGTTCGCACGGAGTGTCGGTATTGGTCGAACATTCCTTTTCGGGCATACAGTATTCAAACGACGGTATCATTACAGGCACGGGGCGAGAAAGCTGGATTATTGCAAAGATACCGAAGGTGATAAGCACCTCTTTTTCCGGTTCGCAGTTCTTTTTGCTTACAAGCTTAGTGTCAAGGCACATAAGCGGCGCTGCGTTTACCGAAGCTGTCGGCAGAGTTGCGTTATCACAGCAGGCAGCGCAGCCGCTCTTGGGTGCAGGCTTCATGCAATGCGGTTTCTCGTCTGAAACAAATCTCTGGGTGTTTCCGTCGCTGCCGAAAAGAATGACCTTCTTTGAAAAGCAGCTTTCGCCGAAAACTATCTTAGGCGGACAGTGCGACGACGAATAAGCCTCGATCTCAGCCTTTATGTGATACTGAACATCCACTGTGTAAAAACCCTTGTTAAATGGTACCGGGTCTATCACAAAGCTTACGTCGGTAACTTCAAGGCATTTTGTTTTAACAAAAGAAGCCTCGTTGATGATTTCCTGCTCACAATTTTCAAACTCGAATTTCAGATCTTCAAGACATTCCTGAAAGCAGCAGGAGTCGAAAACCCTCATTGCTTCGATACAGATCGCCTCTTTAAACGGGCGGTTAACATTGCTGTTTTGTTCACTCATAAAAAAATCCTCCTAACAAATGTATTTGCAGTTGCGTTGTCCGTTATTTCAGAACGGGACAATATGAAAAACAGCTTCTCGCTGCATATAGTACATTGTATTCCGTTAAAGAGGATTTTGTGCAAAAAAAGAGGCTGAAAATTTATCAGCCTCTAACTTTTTTATCAAGTATTCTTATCTACTGTATGGAATGTTTTAAGATTTCCTGCCTTTTCGTTGCGCTCGTCAAGAACCTTTTCAACGTCAGCCCAGTCAAGTCCCTGATTTGCGGCAAGTACCATGACATGATAAAGCAGATCGTTTATCTCGTTCATAAGCTCGTCGTTGTCGCCGTTTTTAGCTGCGATTATCGTTTCGGCAGCCTCTTCTCCTACCTTCTTGCAAATCTTATCAACGCCCTTGTCAAAAAGATAAGCCGTATAGCTGTTTTCCTGTGCCGTTCCTGCCTCATAAGCTGCCTTGCGCTGCTTTATTACCTCGAAAATTTCCTGATATACCGTCATTTTAATTCTCCTCTTCATTATACATTTCTTTGAAAAAGCAGCTGTAAGAACCTGTATGGCAGGCTACTCCCGTCTGCTTTACGTTTACAAGAAGCGTATCGTCGTCGCAGTCAGCGTAGATCGAAATAACCTTTTGCAGATGACCGCTTGTTGCGCCCTTGTTCCAGTATTCCTGCCTTGATCTGCTCCAGAACCACGTGTAGCCCGTTTCAAGAGTCTTTTTGAGACTCTCTTTATTCATATAAGCGAGCATAAGCACAGTTTTTGTGTCGACCTCATAGCAAATTGCAGGGATAAGCTCAGATTTTACAAAATATTTGTCAAGGTCGTTTAAATCAACTTTGATCTTGCTCATGAATTATCCTTTCTGTTTCCGTTTTCGTCAAAAGTTTCTTTAAGCGCACGTTCTGTCGGGATTATCGTCAGACATAGAATTGTCGTCTGAACGATCTCACAAATGCACATAATCGCAGCGGCAGCCTTATCGTCAATGAAGAAATATACAGCGCATATCACCGCCGAGGCAATTGTCATTATAACGCCGTATTTTATCCATAAGCGGCCGCAGTAATCGTGTGCGAAATTCCATGTATCCTGATTTTTTTGGGACATTGCCGTGCGATAACCGATTATTCCGTTAATATCCTTAGGAATATGCTTATACATCATATATCCGCCGAAAATCATAAGTACGGGAATAAAAAGCGTAAAAATTATATTAAGTACGAGCATTAAACTCACCTCACAATGATACCCTTACTTCTGCAATCGTCTTTGACCTGCGAAACTGTAAGCTCTTTGAAGTGGAAAAGGCTTGCCGCCAGCGCAGCCGAGCAGTCTGTTTCGAGAAACGCTTCTGCAAAATCGCCGAGCTTTCCTGCGCCGCCGCTTGCGATAACGGGTATCTTTACTGCGCTGCAAACCGCTTTCAGCATTGGAAGATCAAAGCCGCCCTTTACGCCGTCGGTGTCGATGGAATTTAAACATATCTCTCCTGCGCCGAGCTGCTCTATCTGCTTTACCCAGTCGATAAGGTCGATACCCATATCAATTCTTCCGCCGTTAATAAAAACAGTCCATTTATTTTCGGCGGTCTTTTTTGCGTCGATGCCGACGCATATGCACTGGCTTCCGAAAATGTCCGCTCCGTCCTTTATAAGCTGAGGATTCTGAACCGCCTGAGAATTTACAGAAACCTTGTCGGCTCCTGCTCTGAGCGTATTTCTGATATCGTCGACCGTCTTGATACCGCCGCCGACGGTAAGCGGAACGAAAACTTTTTTAGCCGTTTCACGAACAACGTCGAGGATTACTCCCCTGCCCTCGTGTGAAGCTGTTATATCGTAAAAAACTATCTCG
The DNA here is from genome assembly GCA_051882075.1 of Oscillospiraceae bacterium. Classification (GTDB taxonomy): domain Bacteria; phylum Bacillota; class Clostridia; order Oscillospirales; family Ruminococcaceae; genus YE71. The sequence continues at coordinate 13,699 of JBJERC010000004.1, forward strand.
TCTGCGCCCTGTAAATTGTATTCGTAAGCGCACTGGACGGGGTCTCCAACTTCCCTTATGCCCTCAAAATTTACTCCCTTGACGACCTTTCCGTCACGCACATCAAGGCAGGGTATTATTCTTTTAGCAAGCATTTTACTTTACCTCCCCCGACAGCTTAACAAAATTCTCAAGTATTTTAAGACCTGTCTTTCCGCTCTTTTCGGGATGGAACTGTGCGCCGAAAATATACTTTCCGTCCGAAACAAGCGCAGTTACCTTGTGTCCGTACTGACAGTAGGCATAAAGTGCGTCGTCGTCGCAAAACGCCTTGTATGAATGAACAAAATAAACATATTCATCATCGCCAAGCCCGTCAAACAGCGGACAATCGTGATTATATTCAAGCTTATTCCAGCCCATGTGCGGAATTACAAGTCCGGGTTCGTCTATCTTATCGACATATCCGGGAATAAGTCCTAAACCCTCGCACTCTTCAAATTCATAGCTTTTTTCAAAAAGAAGCTGCATTCCGAGACAGATCCCAAGAAAGGGCTTTTTCTTCGACTGTTCCTTTATCGTGTCGACAAGTCCGCTTTCATTAAGCATTTTCATTGCCCAAGGAAAAGCGCCCACGCCCGGCAGGATAATTGCGTCGGCAGCTTCTATTTCCGCTTTGCTTTTCGTCAGCTTATTTTCCGCACCGAGAAAATCAAGAGCGTTTTTTACCGAAAAAATATTTCCTGCGCCGTAATCGATAATTGCTATCATTTACAACACTCCTTTTGTAGAAAGAACTCCGCCGCCTGTTACTCTCATTGCGTCCTTGAGCGCATGAGCGACGGCTTTAAACATTGCCTCAATTATATGATGATCGTTTTTGCCGTATTCCTTGCGGATATGAAGCGTTATGCCAGAATTTACGGCAAAGGCTCTGAAAAATTCTTCGGTAAGGCAGGTGTCGTATTCTCCGCATCTCTGATCGGTAAAATCTGCATTAAAGACAAGATAAGGTCTTCCGCTTATATCGAGCGAGCAAAAGCTCAGAGCCTCGTCCATGGGAACATAAGCGCTGCCGTAGCGTGCAATTCCCGACTTATCGCCAAGCGCCTTTGCAAAAGCCTGTCCGAGAACGATCCCGACGTCTTCGACTGTGTGGTGAGCGTCGACATTAAGATCACCCGTACAGTTTACCTCAAGATCAATTCCGCTGTGAACGCCGAAAGCGGTAAGCATATGGTCGAAAAAGCCGATACCCGTATCAACGCTTACTTTTCCCTCGCCGTCAAGCTTTATGAAAACCTCAATATCGGTTTCCTTTGTTTTTCTTTTAATTTCTGCTGTACGCATACTTATCACCCATTTTAAGATTTATTGATATTATCTGCCGGCTGCACGAATCTGTCAGGGATCGTAAAATCCGCCCTTATGAAAATTCGGATTGCCGAGATATTTTGCGGTTAGTCTGAAAATAACGCAGCCGTCGGGACATACGATATCCTTGACATATTTTCCGCTTCCGCCTAAGTTTTCAAGATCTCCGCCGCTTCTTACAGCCTCCATAAGAGGATAAAGCATCATCATGGTCTTTGAGCATATTCCCTGTCCGCACTGATTTACGGGACAGCCGTAGGTGCAGGTGTATTTATCGCCGATCTCCTCACCGTTTCGGCAATATCTTTCCGTATGGTCGCTTCGCAGAAAGCCTATGACCTCTACCTCGAATTCATACTCCTCGTCATACCATTTTTTCATGCTCAAAACCTCACTTTTATAGCGTTTGCGTGAGCTGTAAGTCCTTCCTTTTCGGCAATAAGAACAATATCGTCCTTTGCCTGCATAAGAGCGTCCTCCGTGTAGTAAATAAAGCTTGAACGCTTTTCAAAGCTGTTTACGCCAAGCGGTGAGAAAAACCTCGCTGTTCCGCTTGTGGGAAGCACATGGTTAGGACCTGCGTAATAATCTCCGAGCGGCTCGGGGGCATACTGTCCCAAGAATACCGAGCCTGCATTATCGAGCTTTCCGATATACTCAAGAGGATTTTCAAAAAGCACCTCAAGATGCTCGGGCGCAAGACGGTTTGCTATCTCGCAGGCTCTTTCTTTGTCGTCACAGATTATCATTGCGCCGAAGTTTGCAAGCGACTCTGCAATGATCTCTTTTCTTGAAAGCTCCTGCATCTGTCTTTCGATTTCTTTAATAGTTTCGTCAGCAAGCTTTTCGCTTGTTGTTACAAGTATCGAAGAAGCTATTCTGTCATGCTCCGCCTGCGACATCATATCTGCGGCGACATATTTCGGATCGGCGGTTTCGTCAGCCATTACAAGAATCTCGCTCGGACCTGCGATCATGTCAATATCTACCGTACCGTAAAGCAGCTTCTTTGCAGTAGCGACAAAAATATTTCCGGGGCCTACTATCTTATCCACCTTCGGTATCTCGTCTGTTCCGTAAGCAAGCGCAGCAATAGCCTGTGCGCCGCCTGCCATGAATACTTTGTCAACACCGCAAACTGCCGCCGCAACAAGAATATCCATATTAGGCGTACCGTCTTTAAGCGGCGGAGTCACCATTATGATCTCCTTTACGCCTGCGATCTTTGCAGGAATAGCGTTCATAAGTACGGACGAAGGATAAGCCGCCGTGCCGCCCGGTACGTAAAGACCGACCCTTTCAAGTCCTCTTACACGCTGACCGAGAATAACGCCGTTTTCCTTGGGGTTAATAAAGCTCTGGGACTTCTGACGGTTGTGAAAATCGGAAATATTTTCAACGGCGTTTAAAAGAGCGTCGGTAAACGCAGGGTCTGCCTCAGTGAGTGCGTCGTTGATAACATCTCTCGGCACTTCATAATACATAGGCAGCTTTCCGTCAAATTTTTCGGTATATTCCTTAACAGCCTTATCGCCGTTTTCCTTAACGTTTTCAATTATTTCGGATACTATTGCAGTAACCTTTTTGTCGGTTTCGCCGCTTCTTTTTTCAACCTGCTTGAAAAAATCCTCTTCGGCGATACCGTCGGCGTATATTTTACGGATCGTTTCCATTTTAACATCTCCTAAATTGCATTTATTTTAAATTTTTCTGTATTTTTTCAACAAACTCTTCGATCTCACGCTGTCTGAGCTTCATGCTTACCATATTAACGATAAGTCTTGCGGAAACAGGGCAGATATCCTCGATAACTTCAAGACCGTTTTCTTTAAGCGTTGTTCCCGTTTCAACAATATCAACGATACCGTCTGAAAGCTCGAGAAGCGGCGCAAGCTCGACCGAGCCTTCGATCTTTACGATCTCGACGTCCATACCCTTGCTTTCAAAATGGTTTCTTGTAATGTTGGGATACTTTGTAGCAATCGTCTTGACGTTATAACCGCCGTAGAATTTCGAGCCTTTTTTTGTGGCGAGCGCAAATTTGCACTTTCCGAAACCTAAGTCGACAAGCTCAAAGAACTTTCCCTGCATTTCCATTATTGTGTCCTTGCCTACAACTCCGATATCGCACACGCCGTGCTCGACATATGTAATAACGTCGTTTGCCTTTGCAAGCACGACCTCGATACTGCCGTCGGCTATCGGAAGGATAAGCTTTCTTCCCTTTTCTCTTACCGCCGTGCAGTCATATCCGATCTGTTCAAAAAGCTCTATCGTATTTTTTTCAAGTCTGCCCTTTGTAAGAGCTATTCTGAGTGGCTTGTTCATAATGTCCTTTCCTTTCGTGAACCTTTATAAAGGTATTACAGCTTGATCTCAGTAACCTTGTCGGCAACTACATATATCTTTCCGACGCCCTTAGCCTGAGCGTATTCCTTCGTTTCCTCAAATGTGTTGAATAAGCCGTTTTCAACGATCATTCCTTCAAGTTGGAGCTTATGCGCAAATGCTATCGCCTCAACGACGAAGCCCTTTTCGCCGAATACTATACAATCGGGCGTTTTAAGCGTGGGCGCAAGGTGATTTTTTCTCAAATATGCCGCAACAAGATCGCAATTTACGCCGAAGCCGACAGCGTTGCAGGGCGTTCCGAATTCGCCGATAAGTCCGTCGTAGCGTCCGCCTTTGAGCACCGACTGTCCGACGCCCGAAAGATAACCCCTGAACACGATTCCCGTGTAATAGTCTGTATGGCTTACAATTCCGAGATCGACCGATATCTTTCCCTCGTAACCGAGGCTTGAAAGCCTGTGATATACTTCCTTGAGATTATCAAGTATCTTGTTTATCTTTTCGTCTGTAAACAGCTCTGCCGCCTTGTCGAACACCTCGACACCTCCGAAAAGTCTCGGCAGCTGCTTTAATGTATTTGTAACGGGGTTTTCTCCGATACTGTCAAGCAGATCGTTGAGCGCAGGGTAGTTTTTCTGAGAGATTAACATTCTGATCTCTTCCCTTACGCCTTCGTCGACGTCAAGCCGCGCAACAAGCTCCTTGAAATACGCTATATTGCCTATTTCAAGACGGAAGTTTTCCTTGTCAAATTCAGCAAGTGCAAATACGGCTGTGCAAAGAGCTTCGTAATCCGATCTCTTTGTATTCTCGCCGCCTATAAGCTCGATACCTGCCTGAACGACCTCGTCCGAGCGGCCTTTAAGCAGTGCGTTGTTTTCATAAACAGCCTGATTGTAATAGAGTCTTAACGGCAGCTTTGCCTCCTTGAGCCTTGTTGCGACAAGACGAGCTATCGGGATAGTTGAGTCGGGGCGAATCGTTATAAGCCTTCCCTTTGAATCGGTAAGCTTATAAAGGCTTTCCTGCTGAAAATTACGGGTGCTGCCGCTGAATACGTCGTAAAACTCTATTCCCGGCGTAACGACCTCGCTGTATCCGAAGCCTTTGAAAAGGTCTGACAGCTTGTTTTCAACCGCACGTCTTGCAAGACAGTCGTTAAACAGCAGATCTCTCGTTCCTTCGGGTGTAATAAGATCATATCTTTTCATATCTGTTTCCTTCCATTTCTATATTCAATGCATAAAATCATTTTTATTCGGTTTCACTTTATTGTAGTAAAGTGATAACATAGTAGCATAGCACTATAATATAATATCACAACAATATGCGATTGTCAAGCGGATTTTTGAATATTCTGTCGTAATCAGGTAAAATTATTGTTAATCAGAACCCAAAAAGCGTCATCTGATTTGTTTCGGGAAGATCGCCGAAAGCGCCGTTATTTTTCAGCGTTTCGATCACCGATTTGCCGACGCCGCTTTGCTGCTGAAATTCCTCGATAGAAATAAATTCGCCGCCCTGCGCTTTTTCGTAAAGCATATTTGCTGCGGAAGCGCCGATTCCGTTAATTGCGACGAACGGAAGTCTGAGCTTGCCGTCCTCGATCTTGTAAATAAATGCGTGTGATTTATAAATATCAACGGGCAAAAAGTCAAGTCCTCGCAGAAGCATCTCGTAAATAAGCATAAGCATATCAATAGTGCCCTCAGTCTTGGCGGTTCGTTCCTCTTTAGGAAGAGCCTTTAATCTCAGAATTTCATTCTTTACACTGTACACGCCCTTTACGGCAGTCTGAGCGTCAAAATCCTCGCCTCTTACCGTGAAAATTGCGGCGTAGAATACAAGCGGTCTGTGAACCTTGAACCAACAGAGCTTTATAGCCGAGGTTACATAAGCTGCGGCGTGTGCTTTCGGGAACATATATTTAATCTTTAAACAGCTATCAATATACCACTGCGGAACATCGTGATCGAGCATATCCTGCTTCATTTCGTCGGTAAGCAGCTTTGGCGCATTACCCTTTCGGGTGATCTCCATTATTTTAAACGAACGTTTCGGGTCGACTCCGTGATATATCAGATAGGTCATGATGCTGTCACGTGTTCCGATAACCTCGGAAATCGTGCAGGTTCCGTTTTTGATAAGATCCTGTGCGTTTCCGAGCCAAACGTCAGTTCCGTGCGAAAGTCCAGAAATTTGCAGCAGATCGCTGAAATTCTTAGGCTTTGCGTCGAGCAGCATCTGACAAACGAACGCCGTTCCCATTTCGGGTATTCCGAGAGTTCCCGTTTTCCACATAAGATCCTCCTCGGTCACTCCGAGAGCGTTCGGCGAGGTAAACAGGCTGTAAACGTCGGGATCGGACATGGGTATCTCCGTGATGACAAGCCCCGAAAACTCCTCGAGATATTTATATATCGTAGGAACATCATGACCCAGCTCGTCAAGCTTTAGTATCGTATCATGCAGCGAATGGAAGTCAAAGTGCGTTGTGATAACGTCCGCTTCGTCCTTTTCGGCAGGGTGCTGAACGGGCGTAAAATCGTAAACCTCGTAGTCGCCCGGAATAACGACCATTCCGCCCGGGTGCTGACCTGTCGTTCTCTTAACGTCAAGACAGCCGTTTGCAAGCCGCTGCATTTCGGCAGGGTGGACGGTTCGGCCTCGCTCCTCAAGATACTTTTTTACATAGCCGAAAGCCGTTTTTTCCTGAACTCCCGAAATAGTACCCGCTTTGAAAACGTGGTCCTTACCGAAAAGCTCTTCTGTATATCTGTGCGACTGGGTCTGGAAATCGCCCGAGAAATTAAGGTCGATATCGGGGGCTTTATCTCCGTCAAATCCAAGGAACGTTTCAAATGGAATGTCGTGTCCGTCACGCATCATGTCAGTTCCGCACTTCGGACAAGCCTTTGGCGGAAGGTCGTAACCTGAGCCAACCGAACCGTCGGTGATAAATTCGCTGTAACAGCATTTGGGGCATACATAGTGAGGCATGAGCGGATTTACTTCGGAAATGCCCGACATTGAAGCTACAAACGACGAGCCTACCGAACCTCTCGATCCGACCTGATAGCCGTGCTGAACCGAATTGTAAACAAGCTTTTGCGCTATCATATAAAGTACGGCAAATCCGTGTTTTATGATAGACGCAAGCTCACGGTCGAGTCTTTTGTAAACTATCTCAGGGATATGATCCTTGAAATATTCGGCAACGTGAACGTCTTCCCCTTCGGGTACCTGAATATCGTCGGGGTCGCAGTCGCCGTATACCGAGCAGCATTTTCTCCAGCAGATGTCCTGCAATTCCCTCACTGCGCCCGGAATGAAAGGCGTATATGTGCCGTCGGGGAAGGCTTTTAAACCGCCCTCGACCATATCGGCAACCTTATTCGTATTTGTAACGACTACCTCAAAGGCTTTTTCCTCCCCGAGATACGAAAGCTCTTCAAGCATCTGGTCTGTCGGCTTGAAATAAAGCGGCGCTTGATTATCGGCGTCGGTGAAGCCCTTTGAAGCCATAAGTATCGCACGGTAAGCCGAATCTCCCGGGTCGAGAACGTGAACGTCGCCCGTTGCGCAAACGGGTATTCCAAGCTCCTGTCCAAGTTTAACGACGAACCTGTTTATATCGTGAAGATCCTCCATTGTTTTTATATCTGCATACGGCTCTTTTTCAGCCGTGAGCATAAACTGATTGTTACCGTCGGGCTGGATCTCGAGATAATCGTAAAACGAGGCTATCTGCTTTATCTTTTCAATAGGCTGATGTTCAAGATACGCACGGATAAGCTCTCCCGCCTCGCAGGCGGAGGCAATGATAAGACCCTCTCTGTTTTTGACAAGCTCTGACTTAGGGATACGGGGTCTTCTTTTGTAATATTTAAGATTTGAGTCTGAGATAAGTCTGTAAAGATTTTTCAGACCCGTGTTGTTTTTTACAAGAATTATCTGATGATGAGTTTTCGACTCGGGAGCGGTAACTTTATCCGTATCTGCAAGCAAGCTGTTTAGCATATCAGCCGTTATCACCATATGCTTATATTGATCCATTACCATATGCGAAAGCTTTATGAAGATCTTCGCAAGCACCTCGGCGTCGTTGCAGGCACGGTGATGACCGAAATCGTTGTAGCCGAAATGCTCGGCAAGGTAATCGAGCTTATGCTTTTCAAGTTCCGGCAACAGCTTTTGCGACATAAGCACGGTATCGAGCGACGAAAACGGAAATTCCATTCCTGCGCGCTTCGCCGCTTCTCTGATAAAGCCGGTGTCAAAATTTGCGTTATGAGCAACGAGAAGAGGGTCTTCGCCGCAGAATTCCTTGAACTTTTTGAGCGCTTCGTCCTCTTCGGGAGCGCCTGAAAGCATATCGTCGGTGATATTCGTAAGTCCAGAAATAAAGCTTGAAAGCTCTCTGTGAGGGTCGACAAAGGTAGAAAATCTGTCGACTATTTCAAGCCCTTTAAGCTTAACTGCGCCGAATTCGATTATTCTGTCGTTTACGGGGTTAGTACCCGTTGTTTCAAGGTCGAAAACTATAAGTTCGTCAACAAGCCTTGTTTTTTTCCAGCCTTTATATATGTTTATGTCGTTATTTACTTCGTAAGCCTCAACTCCGTATATCGCTTTGAAATTACCGCCTTTTTTTACGATTCCCTTTACGGCGTTAACAGCCTCGGGCACGCCCTGAACAACACCGTGGTCGGTTATTGCGATCGCCTTATGTCCCCACTCAAATGCACGCTCGACAAGTCTGCTTGGTGCGGCAAGTGCGTCCATTGACGACATATTCGTGTGACAATGAAGCTCTACTCTCTTCATTTCCGATTTGTCGGAACGCTTTGTCTTTTTTACAAGCATAATATCGTCGGGCTGGATATTGAAAGAATGGTCGAAGTCGTCTTCTGTTATCTTACCGCTTACGACGATAGACGAGCCTTTTTTCATTTTTTCAAGCATTGCAAGAAGCTCGTCCTTTGTTACGCCGTTTCTGCTTTTTTTCAGAAGACCGATCATTTTCAGCGAGAACGAAGATGTAAAGTCGGTAAAGAATACCTTTGCGATGATCATTCCCTTTTTAGTTTCTTTTGTTTCAACCGAGAAAATCTCGCCCCAGACGGTGATACGTTCGGTCATTTCGGAGGTAAGCTCGACCATCGGCGTAATGCGAACGTCCGAAGGAACGGGCGCACCTTTTAGCACAACAGCTCCCTCTCCGATTATAGGCAGATCGGTAAAGTCAACGTCGCAGCTGCGGAAGTTTACCGACGCTCCCGAAGGAGCCGACGAAGCCGACTGTACAGGCGACGTATAAGCAGAGGCTATCGGTGCTGACAGATCGAGCGAGCGCAGATATTCCTCCTGTTCATGTTCAAATTTAACGGGGTCGATCGAAGTAACGCCCGAAAGCACGATCTTAACGCTTGTCGAGAACATTTCAAAAACAAGCGACGGAAAAGCGGTTTCGATACCTGCTTTTTTAAGTATATCGGCGCAGCCGTGCTTTAATCCAACATTAAAGACGCCGTTTTCATATGTAACGTCGGCATTGTCGAGATAGCCGTTAACAAGCGGAAAACGTGCCTTTAAAAACTGCGTAAGATCGGTAAAATAATCGGCTGTAAGCTTATCGGGAGTATATTTGAGCCGCAGGAAAAGGTCTTTCAGTCCGAGCTTTTCCGACATTGAACGCTGAAACTTCGAGACTTCCGCATATGGAACAAGCTCGTCGGATTTTGCGGTTATTTCGATCGAATTGTCATGCTCGGAATATGAAAGCTTAAGCATAACGGCATTTCCGATAATTTCTGGCAGCCGCTCGTTATATCCCTCAAAAAATTCTGAAATGGTGTATTCTTTCATGCTATATCCTTAATCTTTAAATTACATATTATTTATCTCAAAAAGAAGCTTTTCAAGAGCCTCGTCCTCGGAGACCTTATACATCTGTCTGCCATTTTTGAACAGGACTGCACAGCCGTCGCCGCCGGCAATACCAATATCAGCCTCGCCTGCTTCGCCGATACCGTTTACAACGCAGCCCATAACAGCGACAGTTATCTCCTTGTCAACGTCTTTAAATGCGTCTTCGACCTTGTTTGCAAGAGAGATAAGGTCTATTTTTGTTCTGCCGCAGGTGGGACAAGCGACTATTTTTACGCCGCTTCCCTTTCCGACAGCTTTGAGAATATCTTTTGCGGCGTAGATCTCCTTAACGGGTTCATCGGTAAGCGAAACTCTTATCGTTTCGCCTATCCCGTCTGTAAGAAGCGAGCCTATGCCGATCGCCGATTTGATTATTCCCATACGTTCTGTTCCGGCTTCTGTTACGCCTAGATGAAGCGGATAGCTGCACTTTTGTGCAAGAAGTCTGTATGCATTTATCATCGTATTTACGTCCGAGGATTTTATCGAGATAACGATGTCGTCAAAATCGCATCGTTCGAGTATTTCAACGTGGCGCATTGCGCTTTCAACAAGCGCTTCGGGAGTCGGCGAGCCGTATTTTGCAAGCAGCTCCTTTTCAAGCGAACCGCCGTTTACTCCTATCCTTATCGGAATATTTCTTGCTTTGCAGGCGTTAACGACAGCCTTTACCTTATCCTCGCCGCCGATATTTCCGGGGTTTATCCTTATCTTGTCAACTCCTCGCTCGGCGCAGGCAACTGCAAGACGATAATCAAAATGTATATCGGCAACGACTGGGATATTCACGGCATTTTTCAGCGCTTCGACAAGCGAGACAGCCTGCATATCCGGAATCGCCGCTCTTATTATTTCGCAGCCTGCCGCTTCGAGCTGCTTAGCCTGCGCAACGCTCTCCACCGTCTTATGAGCCTCAACGTTTAACATAGACTGGATATATATTTTTTTGCCGTCTAAGGTAAGATCTCCTACCTTTACCGGCTTGACCTCTCTGTTTATATTCATCGAAATTCACCTCAGTATCATTTGAACAGCTTTGTAACGTCGCTTACCGTGACTACGACCATCAGCAGCATAAGCAGCGCAAGACCGACGAAATGAACCATTCCCTCGTATTTCGGATTTACAGGCTTGCGTCTTACAAGCTCGACAAGCAGGAAAATAAGTCTGCCGCCGTCGAGCGCAGGCAGCGGAAGAAGATTGAAAAGACCGATATTTATTGAAATAAATCCGCCCATAAGGAGCATATCCTGTGCAAGCGCATACCAGTCTATCCCCGTTTCCGAGGTAGTCTGCGAGCCGATAACGTCGTCTATCTGCTCGACTATTCCGACAGGACCCGAAAGGTCGTTGAGCGAATATTTTCCTCTTATCATATCAAAAAGCGAAATGTAGATAAGACGAGAATAGGTAACGGTCGATCTTGCGGTTTCTGAAAGCACCGAAACGGGAGTGCGCTTTACAGCCTTAACCATGAAGTCGATATGAAGTCTTCCGTTTTCTGTAACGAACGTAACGTTTTCAAGCTCCTTTTTTTCGCCGCCGCGCTTAACGACCATATCGAAAACGCCGTCCTTGTCGTTCTGGAACTGATAGGAAATATCGTTTGCGGTAAATATTCTCATTCCGTTTACGCTTATTATCTTGTCACCTGCTTCAAGACCTGTTGCGTGAGAGCTTGCGTTATAGTAAAATCTTGCTATCGTAGTTGAGGTTATATCGCCCGAAATGCTGATATTTATAAGCAGCAAAACGAAGCCGAGCAGCAGGTTCATCACAATTCCTGCAATAACGATCGTTATCTTTCTAAGCGGACTTTTATTGCAGAAGGCTCTTCCGTCAGAGCTTTCCGAGTCCTCGCCCTCCATTGCGCAAAAGCCGCCTATCGGGAAAATTCTCAGCGCATAAAGCGTTTCGCCCTTCTGTCTCTTAAAAATCGCAGGACCCATTCCTATTGCAAATTCGTTGACCTTTACGCCGTTTTTCTTTGCCATGATAAAATGTCCGAACTCATGAATAACAATTATCAATTCAAAAATCAAAACAGCGAATAAAATGCTTAAAACCTTTGTCATATTTCTGCCTTTCTTTGTTCAGTTGATATTACAGCTGTGAAATCTTTTTTTCTGTGAAAGCTCTTGCTTCTCTGTCTGCTTCAAGTACGGCTTCAAGGCTGTCGGCTTTTCTGTTTTTTATACCGCCGAGCGCAGCCGTTACAAGCTCGCCTATCTGCAAAAATCCGATACGACCGTTTAAAAATGCGCTTACCGCAACCTCGTTTGCAGCGTTTACCGCCGCAGGAAGTATTCCGCCCTCTTTTATTGCTCCGATACAGGCGGTCAGACAATCGAATGTGTCGTAATCGGGCTTTTCAAAGGTAAGCTTTCCGTAATCGGTAAGAGAAAGCCTTCCCGTAGGACATTCGCACCTGTCGGGATAGAGCAGAGCGTACTGAATAGGTATCTTCATATCCGGCACTCCCATTTGCGCAATTACCGAATAGTCGGCAAATTCAACGGCGGAATGAACGACGCTCTGACGGTGGACAACGATCTCTATCTGTTCGGGTGAAAGACCGAACAGCCACATTGCCTCGATAAATTCAAGTCCCTTATTCATAAGCGTTGCAGAGTCGATAGTTATTTTGCTGCCCATGCTCCAGTTTGGGTGGTTCAAAGCCTGACTAACCGTAACATCTGCAAGCTCTGCCTTGGTCTTTCCGTAGAAAGGTCCTCCCGAGGCGGTAAGTATCATCTTGCTTACCTGCTGTCTTTTATTGCCCTGCAGGCACTGGAAAACAGCCGAATGTTCGCTGTCGACAGGATATATCTTTACGCCCTTTTCCGACGCACGCCTCATGACAAGCTCGCCGCCTGCAACGAGCGTTTCCTTATTAGCAAGCGCAATGTCGGTTCCATGCTCGATTGCTTCGAGCGTAGGCTCAAGTCCGACCATTCCGACAACGGAGTTTAACATTTTGTCAACGCCGTCAAGTCTTGTGATGGTTTTTAAGCCTTCCATTCCCGAAAGCACCTTTATATCTGTTCCCGAAAGAGCTGCGGCTAATTCATCCTTTTTATTTTCATCGAAAATACAGGCATATTCCGCACCGTATTCAATTACCTGCTTTGCAAGCAGAGCGGCGTTTGAACGTGCGGCGCACGCCTTTATTCTGATATTATGTTTATTTGCAACTTCTAATGCCTGAGTTCCGATAGAACCCGTTGAACCGAGTATAGTGATAGTCTGCATAAAAACTAACCTCTTTTTAAAAGGGCAAAGGCTTCATGAAGATCACAAAGCCTTTTGCTTTAATATTAAAATCTTACAATTAATCCCTGCGTGAAAAGCAGATACATAAAGGGCGCAACGGTAAGAACGCTGTCAAACCTGTCCATTACTCCTCCATGTCCGGGCATTATGTTGCCGTAATCCTTAATTCCCGTCTGACGCTTTATCATCGAAGCGGCAAGGTCGCCGATAAGACCTATTACCGAGCAGAACATTCCGGCAATAAACACTGCCACGAAGTTTATGCTTATATCTCTGTTAAAAAGAAGGCTGTATACTCCGGCGATTATAAGCAGGAACACGCCGTTGCAGACAGTTCCGCCGATAAGACCCTCGACCGATTTTTTCGGACTTATCTCGGGGCAAAGCTTGTGATTGCCGAATTTTGAGCCGACAAAATATGCTCCCGAGTCCGCAAGCCATGCGCCTGCAAGCGTAAGCACGACTGCGAAAACTCCGAAATCGGGGAAATAATCAACAAGCGAAATAAGCGTATGAAGTGAGAACGTTACCGCAAATGTAAATCCGATAAGCGTCATCGGGACTACATAAACATATTCCTTATGATTTTTAAAATACAGCAAAACGAGTGCGATCACTAAAAGCAGTCCGTAAAGGTTACGGTTGATAAAGAACAGAATGTTGTGCTTATGAACCATACCTATCATGCAGTCGACTGCCGCAAAAGCAAAGCAGGCGTAACATTCGGGGCGGTATTTGACAAGACCTACCGCCTTGAAAAGCTCATAGAGCGCTCCGACCGTTATTGAGGCTATTGCAAGGTTAAAAAGCCATGTATGCGCCAGAGCAAGAACGATGATCGCAATAACGAGTGCGACCGCAGCGGAAATAATTCTGGTTTTCATAAATATGTTTTCCTTTCGTCAGACACCGCCAAAGCGCCTGTTTCTGTCGCTGTATGCAATAACAGCCTTTTCGAGATCTTCCGGCTTAAAGTCAGGCCAGAGAATGTCTGTAAAATAGTATTCGGCATAAGCCGCCTGCCAGATAAGGAAATTAGATAATCTCTGTTCGCCGCTCGGTCTTATGATAAGATCGACGTCGGGTGCAGAATCTCCGTCAAGCTGCGAGGTATAAAGACGGCTTCCTACAAGCTCGTCGGTAACGTCGTCGGGAGAAAGCTTTCCATCAGCCGCAAGACGTGCTATTTCCTTTACCGAATGAACGATCTCATCTCTTCCGCCGTAATTTATCGCGATGAGCAGAGTCATTGAGTCAAAGTACCTTGAATCCTCCTCAACGGACTTCATCTTCCTTTGCAGCTCCGGAGAAAGCATACTTCTGTCGCCGATAAAGCATATACGGATATTCTCTTCGATAAAATCACGAACCTCGTCGAGATACTTGTTAAAAAGATCCATAATAGCGTCGACCTCGTCCTTGGGTCTTTTCCAGTTCTCGGTCGAAAATGCGTAAAATGTAATATACTTCACGCCGAGCTTTTTTGCATGGCGGGTTATTGTACGAAACGTCTGCGCACCCTCGCGATGTCCGAATTTACGGGGCAGACCTCTTTTCTTTGCCCATCTGCCGTTTCCGTCCATTATAACTCCGATATGCAAAGGGACTTTAGTACCCTCGGGCAGACAGCCTGTTTTTTTCAAAGCCACAAAAATCTATCCTTTCAGAGAAATTAAAAAAAACTTAGATTGAAAGGATCTCCTTTTCCTTAACGGCAACGTGCTCGTCAATCTCCTTGATATTCTTGTCGGTTATCTTCTGGATCTTCTCCTCTGCAACCTTAAGATCGTCCTCGGTGATCTCGTTGTTCTTCTTCATCGACTTGCACTTGTCGATAGCGTCGCGTCTGATAGAGCGAACAGCGACCTTACAGTCCTCACCCTTCTTCTTGATCTCCTTAACGATCTCCTTACGTCTGTCCTCGGTAAGCTGAGGGAAGATAAGCCTTAACACCTGACCGTCGTTCTGCGGATTGATTCCTACGTCGGAAGCCTGAATAGCCTTTTCGATCATTTTAAGAGTCGACTTGTCCCACGGTGAAATAACGAGAATTCTTGCTTCGGCAACCGAAACGGCTGCAATCTGGTTTACGGGAGTGGGAGAACCGTAATAATCGACCTTGACCTTATCGAGAACATTCGGGTTTGCTCTTCCCGCACGGATAGTTGCAAAATCATCAAGCATAACGTTGATAGACTTCTTCATTTTTGTCTTTGCGTTATCAATAATGGTATTCATAATAATATTTCCTTTCATAACAGAAGGCTTTTGCCCTCGCAATTTTTATTTTACAGTTGTTCCTATGTTTTCGCCCATGCAGGCGTCATAGATATTATCGGGTCTTGCGATATCGAATACGAGTATCGGGATATTGTTGTCCTTGCACATTGCGGCAGCTGTCGAATCCATGACTTTGAGATCCTTTGCAAGAACGTCCGTAAAGGTAAGCTCGTCATATTTTACGGCATCTTCAAACTTGTGAGGATCCTTGTCGTAAACTCCGTCGACCATTGTCGCTTTGAAGATGATATCGGCTTCAATCTCAGCGGCTCTTAATGCAGCAGCCGTATCGGTCGAGAAAAACGGATTACCCGTTCCGCAGCCGAAGATAACTACCCTTCCCTTTTCAAAATGTCTTACCGCCTTGTTTCTGATATATGGCTCGGCTACCTGAGGCATTGAGATAGCTGTCTGAACTCTTACTTCAAGTCCGCAGTTTTCCATACCGTCGGCAACCGCAAGAGCGTTCATTGCCGTTGCAAGCATTCCGATATGATCTGCTCTTGTTCTGTCCATAGCGCCGCTCGAACGGCCTCTCCAGAAGTTTCCGCCGCCGACTACGATACCGACCTGAACGCCTGCGTCAACGCATTTCTTGACAGCCTGTGCAAAGGTGTTGATGATATCATAGTCAAGTCCTGTTTTCTTCTCGCCCGCAAGGGCTTCTCCGCTAAGCTTGAGCAGAATTCTCTTATACTTAGGTTCCATTTAATTACCATTCCTTTCTATATCACGAATAACGACTTTTAAGAAAGTATTATTGCATATAGCAAGCGTATAGATCTGTAAGCATTTTACAATTTGAAGATTGAATATTCAGATAATCAGACGCTTACTATACACTTTAATTATACAATATTTTCTCCCGATTGTAAAGACCTTATTTGTATTTTTAAAAAAAATATTACGAAAAAACAGACCAAGGCATAAAACGGTATGCCTCAGTCTGCGGTATTTGCAAATTATTTTAGATCTCCGAGAAAATCGCCCTCAGTCTCGTTTCTTTTCGGTCTGTCCATAAGTGCGGCGATAGACTTTTTCGGCTCAAGTCCCTCGAAAAGAATTGCATAGAGCTGTTCAGTGATAGGCATTTCGACGCCAAGCTTCTTTGCAAGGTCGTGCGCTGTTTTGGTGCATATATAGCCTTCAACGGTGCCTACACGTTCAACAGCTTCCTCGGGGGAAACGCCCTGACCGATAAGTATGCCGGCTCTTCTGTTTCGGCTGTGCATACTGCAGCAGGTAACGATAAGGTCGCCTATTCCGCTAAGACCGCCAAAGGTCTGTATATCCGCACCCATTGCTGCGCCAAGCACCGATATTTCTCTTATACCTCTTGTCATAAGCGCAGCCTTTGTATTATCGCCGAGACCGAGTCCGTCGCAAACGCCTGCGGCAAGCGCAATCACGTTTTTGAGCGAACCGCCGAGCTGCGAACCGATCATATCATCGTTCACATAAATTCTGAAATTAGACGACGAAAGCGTATTCTGAACATAATAAGAAACTTCTCTGTCCTCAGAAGCGACAACGACGGTCGTCGGGATACCTCTTGCAAGCTCCTCGGCGTGAGAAGGTCCGGTAAGTATTGCCACACGGTTATCGGGCAAAGATTCCTTTGTGACCTCGCTCATCATTTTAAGAGTGCCGAGTTCAAGCCCCTTTGCCGTATTAACAACGATAGAATCTGCGTCAATAAACTCTGCGGCTTCCTCGCACACGCTGCGGCAGAAAGCGGTCGGTATACCGAGGATAACAAGATCCTTGCCCTTGACCTCGGAAATATCGGTAGTAAGCTTAACGTCTGAAGGTATCTTAACTCCCGGGAGCTTTGCTTTAAGCTCGCCCGTGCGTCTTATCGCCTCTATCTCGTCGTTGAATTTTGACCATACGGTAATGTTATGCCCTGAATTTGAACACAAAACAGCGATAGAAAGTCCGAATCCGCCCGAACCTAAAATAATAATGTCAGCCATAACAGTTTCTCCTATCTTTAAATTTCACTTTGTATTCTCCGGCGAGTCACTCTCCGCCGAAGCTTTCTTCTTCTGACCGAATTTATTTTCCGTGCCTGCTCTTAACCTCTGAATGTTCGGTTTGTGCATATAGATTATAAGTGCGCCGATGATTGACGCCAGAATGAAATGCTCAAGTCTGCCGTCTACGTCTCTGATTGTCTGGGTGATTATGGTGAACACAGGATATGCAACGGCGGCGCAGATAGAGCCTACCGAAACATATTTCGTCGCCGCAAGCAGAATGAAAAATACCGCAAGCGAAAGAACGCAGGTAAGCGGATCCATAGCGATAAGTGTTGTTGCCGCAAGAAGCACGCCTTTTCCGCCGTGGAAGCCGTAATATATCGGGAAAATATGTCCGAGCATTACAAAAAGACCTGCAATATAGCCGATAAACAGCGAATCGCCGAAAAACATCACATCAAACACATTGGTTACGATCAGCCTTGCGGCAACGACGGCTATAACGCCTTTGAACAGGTCGCAAAGCAGAGTGACTACCGCAGGACCCTTTCCGTAAACTCTCAAAACGTTTGTAAGACCGGCATTTCCGCTGCCTTTTGTTCTTACGTCTTCGTGCTTTAAAAGCCTTACGACGATTATCGCCGAATTAAGACTGCCCCATAAATAAGAAATAAGAGCTGTGAAAATTATACATAATGCATATTTCATCTGTCTGTCCCCTCCCCGTCAGGATTTAACGTCATCTCTGTCACGTTCTCTTACCATCATAACGATAGGAGTTCCGTCAAGTCCGAAGGTCTCTCTTATCTGATTTTCGATATATCTTCTGTAAGAGAAATGAAACAGCTCGGCACGGTTGACAAAGGCAATGAATGTAGGCGGCTTTGTCGAAGCCTGAGTCATATAATATATCTTAAGTCTTCTGCCCTTATCCGAAGGCGGCTGAACTCGTGCTGTTGCATATGAAAGAACATCGTTAAGTCTGCCTGTCGGTATGCGGACTGCGTTCTGCTGTGCCGTATAGTTTATCATTTCAAGCAGCTTGTCTAACCTTGTTCCGTTTTTTGCCGAAACGAACACGAACGGAACATAGCTCATGAAGCTGAAATCCTTTTCAAGCTTTTTCTTGAACTCGTCCATTGTGTGAGTGTCCTTTTCAACGGCGTCCCACTTGTTGACCGCAACTACGCACGCCTTGCCCTTCTCGTGAGCATATCCTGCGACCTTTGAATCCTGCTCGGTAAAACCAACCGTCGCATCAATAACTATAACCGCAACGTCCGCCCTGTCGACAGCCATATACGAGCGAAGAACGCTGTATTTCTCAATGCTTTCAAGCACCTTTGATTTTTTTCTTATACCTGCGGTGTCGATAAACACGAATTTGCCCTGCTCGTTTTCGACAAAGGTATCGGTAGCGTCACGCGTTGTTCCGGCAATATCGGAAACTATGACCCTTTCCTCTCCGCAAAGACGGTTTATGAGCGAGGATTTTCCGACGTTCGGCTTTCCGATAACAGCGACCTTGACCGTGTCCTCGTCATACTGCTCCTCATTATCCTCAGGCAGCTCCTTTAATACCTCGTCAAGAAGATCGCCCGTGCCGTGACCGTGGACCGAGGAAACGGCAATAGGCTCGCCGAGACCAAGGTTATAGAATTCGTAAAATTCGGCAGGCGGTTCGCCGATAACGTCGCATTTGTTTACACAGAGTACAACGGGTTTATTTGAGCGTCTGAGCATAGCCGCAACCTCTTCATCGGTAGCGGTAACACCGCATTTTAAGTCGGTCACAAGAATTATAACGTCCGCCTTTGAAATCGCAAGCTCTGCCTGTCGACGCATCTGCGAAAGAATAACATCCTGTGAATCAGGCTCGATACCGCCCGTATCCACAAGCATAAATTCATGACCGAGCCATTCGCATTTTGAATAGATACGGTCACGGGTAACGCCGGGGGTGTCCTCGACTATCGAAAGGCGCTGACCTATCAGTTTATTAAACAGCGTTGATTTTCCGACGTTTGGTCTGCCAACAACTGCAACTAAAGGCATTGCCATCTATATCATCTCCAATCATGATCGGTTATTTTCAAATTTGAACCCCGGTAAGATGACTGAGATATTCAAATCCGTCATTTGCCGTAGGTGTGATCCTGACGCCGAGCTTTCCACTTGCTTCGTCAAGAGTAATATCGTCAAGAAATATCGGCTCGTCCGCTTTGAGCATTGCTTTTGAGATAAGAAGCTCATCTCCGAGCGGCTTGTCTTTAAGCTGAGCAATAAGATCCTGACCGGTTATAAGTCCCGATACTGTTATAGTATCTCCGAAAAAGTTATTGATTATCGGGTAAACGCTTATTTTAAGCTGTGGAAAATGGCTCATTATCTTCTCCGCAAGCTGTTTATGAACAGGCGCAGCCGCAGTTCCACAGGCAATCGAAACGCTGCGCTGCGGAGCAATATCCTCTGCAAGCGTAAGCGCCGAGTCGACCTCGTCGATAAGCGAACGCATAAGACCCACGCCGTTTTCATACTGCGGATAATCCTCGTAAAAATCGCCTTCGGGAAGAGGTCTTTCTGCCGTAAGGTAAAATTCATCGGCGGCAAAAACCATTCTCGTTCCGAAGCGTTCAAGCGATTTTTCCTGAACGGCGGAAATAATATCTATGACCTCGCAGGCTTTTTTCTTATCAAAAGGTTCAAGCGGAAAAAGACCCTTGCGGAATTTGGTGAGTCCGACCGGAACAACGGCAACGGACTGGATATTCGGCATAAGAGAATACAAGTCGTTAAGCGTTCTTTCAAGCTCGAATCCGTCGTTTATTCCCGGGCAGCACACTATCTGACAGTTAAGCATAAGTCCGCTTTTTGTCATCATTTCAAGATATTTAAGCTTTTCTCCTGCAAAACGGTTGTTCATCATTTTACAGCGAAGCTCGGGATTTGTCGTATGCACGGAAACGTTAATGTTAAGGCGCATATCGATAATTCTCTGAACGTCCTTGTCGGTAAGATTTGTCAAAGTGACATAATTTCCCTGCAAAAACGATAGGCGTGCGTCGTCGTCCTTAAAATAGAGCGTTTCTCTCATTCCGGGCGGCATCTGGTCAATAAAACAGAAGATACACTTATTGGAACAGCTGCGTTTTTCATCCATCAGAAACGAAGCAAACTCCATTCCGAGATCGTCGTATTCGGATTTTCGTATTTTCGCAGACAAACGCTCGCCGTCACGCTCGTAAACAATCTCTATCTTATTTTCAGCGGCATAAAACATATAATCAAGCACGTCGGAGATCTCATGTCCGTTAAGCGAAACAAGCAAATCGCCGCTTTTAATACCGACCTTTGAAGCCGGGCTTTTGTTAATAACTCCGGTTATTTTTACAGACATTTTTCTCTCCCATCTACTTTCGCTGACGCATGAAATTAATAAAAAAGCAGAGAAGGAATTTTCCTCCTCTGCCCATAGAAAACACCGTAAATGCTTTCAAAGCTCCGCTATTTTTGCATAGCAGAGGTAAAGCTTTTATCTGGCTCGTGAAGTGCAAAAGGCTTTAAATCAAGCCTTTGCCTGTCACGTCCTTCTGCTTTGCAATCAAACTTCCTTGCTGATCACTTCTACTCCCTTATAATATCCGCAATTCTTGCAAACCTTATGGGGTGCAGTCAGTTCACCGCAGTTTGAGCATCTGCAAAGTGCGGGTGCATCCAGCTTCCATACAGCAGAACGCCTCTTATCACGTCTTGCCTTAGAAGTTTTTCTCTTTGGTACTGCCATTTTGGCACCTCCTTAACCGTGTCCATGCACGTTAATCTTCGTTATCGCAGCAACATTCTCCGTCATTTAAGTTTTTTCCGCATTTCATGCAAAGTCCGAGACAATCCTCTTTGCAAAGGATCTTGGAAGGCAGTGAAAGCATAAGATCAGACAGAGCAAGCTCGCTTAAGTCAAGCGTATTGTCGGGACAAACAACGTAATCGTCAAATTCATCATCGTCGCTGTTTGACAGCGTTCTCGCAAGAGTATGCGAAAATTCAAAAGAATATTCCCTTTCAAACGCTTCAAGACACCTGTCACATTCATGTTCAAGCAGCGCAGTGACCGTAAATCTAAGCGTAACAACGCCCGCACGGTTCTTAATTGCGCCCTTAACGCCGACAGGAGCCGCAAAAGTGTGATAAGGAACATTTTCCGCAAGCTCGGATACAGGAATACTTTCGTCAATATCAAGAGCCTGTCCTTCAATATCAAAAAGCTGTCTGAGCTGCAATGTCATTTCCATACCACCTTTCAGAGATACCTTTAAGTAAACGCACACAAAGCAAACTGCCATGCGGTAAACTTAACTCAAAGCATCACAAATTCCATTATAGACTGTTTGAACCGATTTGTCAAGTCTTTTTATGAATTTTTTCTAAAAATTTTCACCGATGAATTACTTGATGAATGCCTTAACCTTTGCGGGAAGCTCATCGGGATCGGCGGAAACAGTAAATACTACCTTGATATCCTTAGCAAGAATAGCGATCTTCTCGATCATTGCGCCGAACTCTTCATAATCTCTTCCGCCTATTCTTAAGATACCGTCAACGTAGATCTCCTGAATATCGTAATTTCCTGCGAGCATACCTGCTACAAAGCCATAGAACTTATCATAGTTTGTGATGCCGTATTCTTCAGCGTCAACAAGTCTTACGTTATGGGGGATCTCGTATGTAAGCTTCATGCTTCTTTCGATGCAGACAACATTGCCGGTAGCCTTTGCTGCTGCTTCTGTGATAGCGTCAACGAGGATCTTGGTTTTTCCTGTACCCTTTTTTCCCGGAATTAAATTAATCATAATTAAATCTCCATTTCTGTCTAACGACTATATTTTAGGAACAGCTGACATATAAAAAGTCACGTTCCGTAAATCCATAAATTTTCTTTCCCGATTTACTTGAGCTTTGCCTCAAGCTCAGCCTTCTGAGCCTCATAACCGGGCTTGCCGAGAAGTGCGAACATATTCTTCTTATAGCTTTCAACGCCGGGCTGATTGAACGGATTTACGCCGAGCAGATAACCCGAAATTGCGCAGGCCTTCTCGAAGAAGTAGATAAGCTCGCCGAGAGTTTCCTCAGAAACGTCGTCAAGCTCGAGAATAATGTTCGGAACGCCGCCCTCTGTATGAGCAAGAACAGTTCCCTGGAACGCTCTGCGGTTAACGACCGACATATTCTGGTTTGTAAGGAAGTTCAGACCGTCAAGATTTTCAGCGTCGGGCTGTAAGAAAAGATCGGTCATGGGCTTCTTGATATCGAGAACGGTCTCAAACATGATCCTTGAACCGTCCTGAATGAACTGACCAAGCGAATGAAGGTCGGTCGAGAAGGTTGCGGAGGACGGGAAAATTCCCTTCTGATCCTTGCCCTCGCTCTCGCCGAACAGCTGCTTGAACCATTCGTTCATCATAACGAAGTTAGGGTCGTAGTTAATGAGCATCTCAACGCTCTTGCCCTTATTATAAAGTATGTTGCGTATAGCTGCGTACTTGTAGCAGTCGTTCATATCGTCAGCGGAATACTTTTCTCTTCCTGCGGCAGCGCCTGCCATAAGCTTATCGATATCTATTCCTGCACAAGCGATTGGGAGAAGTCCGACAGCGGTAAGAACCGAGAAACGTCCGCCGACGTCGTCGGGAACAACAAATGTTTCATAACCCTCGGTATCCGAAAGCTCTTTAAGAGTTCCCTTTGCCTTATCGGTAGTCGCAAAAATTCTCTTCTTAGCCTCTTCCTTGCCGTACTTGTCCTCAACAAGCTTCTTGAAAATTCTGAAAGCAAGAGCAGGCTCGGTGGTAGTGCCCGACTTCGAGATAACATTTACGCAGATATCCTTGCCCTCGCAGATCGAGAGAATATCGTTAAGATATGCGGGATTGATGGTATTACCCACATAGTAGATATCGGGAGTATCCTTTTTGATATTGTTATAGAGCGTAGATCTGAGCGCTTCGATAACAGCCCTTGCGCCAAGATACGAACCGCCGATTCCGATAACGATAAGAACGTCGCAGGACTTCTTGATGCGTTCAGCGGCAGCCTTAATCCTTTCAAATTTAGCCTTGTCATAATCGACCGGAAGATCTACCCAGCCGAGAAAATCAGAACCGGGACCGCTTTTCTCTGAAAGAGTCTTGTGCGCAACCGAAACGAGCGGAGCGATAGCCTCAAGCTCATGGTCGGCGATAAAGGGTTTTAAATATTCAGCATTTAACTTAACAGCCATGTATAGTCAATTCCTTTCATAATCAGCTGTTTTAATTATACAATAACTTTATGAACATTTCAAGACTTTTCTTGACACTAAGCAAGTTTTGTACAAATCCAACAAATATCAAGCTCGCAAATTCAGCAGATTATCCAAACACATTCGGAATGCAAAGGCAAAATCCATCTTTTCTACCGTCTCGGCGGCAAGTATCCTTACAACAAGCACCTCTTCACCTCCGCTTGTATAGACGATTTTTCCAAGCTCGTCTCCCTTTTGGACAGGCGCATTGACATTTTCGGCTATCTCAAATGTCTGAGAAATATCGTAAAGCTGCTCCGCTTTCAAAACGGGCGATGTAAAGTTTTCAGGCTTTACGGATAATTTGAGTTTCCTGCCGTTAACGATATCGATTTTCTTCAAATATTTCTTATCGATTTCGGGAGTGAAAATACGATATTTTTCAAAACAGCCGTCAAGTAACTTACTTGCGTAGTAAAATTTACTGTCGGCGTCCTTGCAGCCGAAAACAACGCAGCAAATGCTGAAATTCCGACGTTTTACAGTTACCGAAAGCGACTCTCCGACCTCCGCAATATTGCAGGATTTTGTTCCCTTTACTCCCTTGTAAGTCCTTATCATTCTGTTGGTGCTGACAAGTTCAATAGCTTCACACCTTACGTTATCTATCCATGTTGTTAAATAGCCTGTCAAGTTATCATACTTTGCAATTTTAGAAGATAGAATTGCTATATCATGCGCTGTAGAAACGGTGTCTTTATCCGTTCCGCAGCAGTCTGCAAAGTAGGTATCGTTCATTCCTAAACGTTTGGCACGCTTGTTGAGCCTTTTTATATGACCGTTTTCCGTTCCCGAAAGATGCTCCGCCAAAGCCGTGCAGGCGTCATTGGCGTTGCCGATAGTTATTGATTTCAAAAGTTCTTCAACAGAAATCTTCTCCCCTGCGTCAAGCCATATCTGAGTACCCTGCTTTGAATTTGCATTAGCGGAAACCGTAACGATCTCGTCAAGGCTTACAGACCCCTTTTCCAGCTCCTCGGCGGTTATCAGCACAGTCATAAGCTTTGCCATATGCCCCATAGGAAGCTGTTCTGCGCTGTTTTTTTCATACAAAACCGTTCCCGACTCAGTTTCGCACACATAAACCGACGCTGCGTTGATGTCTTCTGCTGTAAAATCCTCTTTTCCGTTGTCAGCCGATGCGACCATGTGTATCGGCATTATAAATAGTGCGCAAATCGCAGCGATCGTCCGTTTTAAAATCATAAATCTCTCCTCCCGAACAGTTTTCTAAGATTATTTTATTCGGAAGAGGTCGGTAATATACAAAAGCGGCAATTATTCATTGCCGCAGGTTTGAAAAATATGCCGTAACGTGACGCTGGCGGTTTTTTACCGTATCAAAGCCCTTTATGTCGACGCCGTTTTTGCTCATAAGCTCTGCGATCATAGCGCCTTTGAGCTGACAGCGAAAAACCTCGCTGCCGTCGCACATGATAATGACCTCGTCGTCTGTAAGAGTAATCCCGCCCTTTCTGCCGATGACCGACTCGACCGAATTTACTCTTTCGCTGACATAGGATATCCTTTTGCCGTCAAGCATTTCAAGCGTTTCCTTTTTTGGCGCATATTTATCCTTTTTCTTAAAAAACATGACCTGTATCACTCCGTAAAATCGTCGTCGTCGCTGTCGTCAGCCGTCGGCTCTGTCCATACATAATCGTCATATGTGTCCAAAAAATTGTACCGTTTACCCTTATACTCGTACTCGATAACAGTGCGGAGATTAACGTTATAAACGCTTTTGAAGATATTATTTTCAATATTCGGATTAGTTTTTCTGAAAACCGATATAAGCTGCTTCATTTCCTGACGCTTTGAGACCTCGCCTTTGTTTTCAAGATGCTCATAGCTTTCTGTAAAACGGCAGGCACAGCGTATGAAGCTTAAATTATTATGCTGTACCCATCTTATAATATCGGCTTCCTTTACCATATACATAGGTCTGATAAGCTCCATGCCCTTAAAATTCTTTGAATGAAGCTTTGGCATCATGGTCTGAACCTGACCGCCGTAAACCATGCCCATAAGTATCGTTTCGATAACGTCGTCAAAATGGTGTCCGAGCGCAATTTTATTGCAGCCGAGGCTCTGAGCGTACTTATACAGATTTCCTCTTCTCATTCTTGCGCACATATAACACGGATTTTTGTCAAGCTTTACCACATAGTTAAAGATATTGACCTCGAATATTTTTATCGGTATTTCAAGAAGCGCCGCATTATCGATTATTTTTTGGCGGTTTTCCTCATTATATCCGGGGTCCATTACGATATACTCGGCTTCAAACTTTTTGTCCGAATACTGCTGCAAATGCTGGATCAGCTTTGCCATAAGCATCGAGTCCTTACCGCCCGAAATGCAAACGGCTATCTTGTCGCCGTCCTTTATCATGTCGTAGCGTTTAAGACCCAGTATGAACTTGTTCCATATGTCCTTGCGATATGTCGTTATAAGGCTTCGCTCCGCTTCTTGTGCGGGGGTAAGCTGTCTTGCCATTGTTTAAACCTTCTTTCAGAATCTATTTCCCTATCATTCTTTATCTTCTTTGCTTTCGTATTCGGCAATTTCCAAAAGCTTTTCAGTCGCTTGTTTTCCCTCATATTTTTCACCCATAACGGTTAATTCTGTAACCTCAATTTTACCGAAGGCATAGCCGTCATATTCAACCCGAAAGCTTATATCAAATGAATTACCATACTTTGCATATTCATCGCTGTCCTTTTTATATTCGGAATACGCTCTGACAGTGATATATCCGTCCGTCTGTTCTGCCTGCCACTTTATTTCGCTTTTATTGCCGCACTCCTGCTCGTTAAAAATTTCAAGCTTTTCCGATACAGTAACGCTTTCGCTGACGGAAGAACAGCCGGAAATATTAAACCAGAAGTTTTCTTTTACCTGATCTATCATACCGTCCTCGTTAAGCGTGAGCGCAGCTATGAAATTATTAAATACAAGCGCATATACTATCATAACTATCGACACTATGCCGCAGACTGCGCTTTGAAAGGTCAGCTTTAAGCGTCTGAAAATATATATCGGCGGCAGGAAAACCAATACAAACGGGATCGCTTTTGTATCGACGTTATTTGAAGCAATATATTTTCTGTCGGCAATACACGCCGCTATCGCAGAAGCCGCCGCACACAGCCACACAAGAACACCGAGGTATTTATCCGTCGCATAAACCTCTGCAAAAAGTGCGATTATCGGAACGACTGCTGCATACCATATTCTTGAATTGCTTAAAAATCTTGAGAGCATATTTACTGCGGAAACGGAGTTATTCGGCGCCCCGTAAAAACTAAAAGTATAATTGTTGCTTTGCATATTCTCAACCTTTCATAAGGGGGTTTTTTATTTCATCATTATATTATACCATGAAGCAAAAATGCTTGCTTGCAAGGGCATTTTTGCGAAGCCGTCAATAGACGCAGCGGACGAAAGTCCGCAAAGGGGCGGCAGCCCCGTCAACTTGCGGCAGCAAGGTGTATGTGTCTATTATACCACATTTTTAAAATATCGTCAACGTATTCGGAAGCTTTTTTATCTACCCTATATCACAAAAAGAAATATATGTCAAGATTTTTTGTCGAAAAATGTTAGTTAAATTATATAAAAATATTATACAATATGTCAATAAAAAAAACAGAGCCTATAAAAGACTCTGTTTTCTAAAGTTATATTTTTAAGGATTTTCGACATAAGAATTTCCAACATCACCATATAACATTGTGATCTGATACTTTGGTGTACCGTCATATTGGTCATAAAGATAAAAGATGCCTATGTCTATTCCTATAATCATTTTTTTGGTAGAAGTGTTTATTTTATCTGAAAAACTTGTAAAAAAAACATCCGCTGTTCCAACATGACATATTTGCATAAAATCATGAATAACATTTAACTTTTTGCTATTGCTTTCAGCACGTTCAAGTTCAAATGCCATAAAATCGTTTCCTGTTCCGCCATAAAATCCTGCATTAGTATCTGTTGCACTGTTAGCATAGAGTTCACTGTTCACGCAAAACTCAAAAGCAACAGGTGGTTCTATCGTAACCGAATCATAAACAACTTCTTCATCACCATCTTGATAGGAAAATTCAATTGTAACAGGGTCGCCATTCATAAGCGGAGAGAATTTTTCAAAGGTGTATGCAAGACAATCATCACGGACTAACTGCTTATCTTCCTCAGAAGGATAACCGATAGCAAGGTTATAGTATGCCCTTTCGGTAGGTGTGAGCATATCAAAAAAATCTGCTTCTTTGGTAGAAACAGTCGTTACAGCCGAAAAACCGCCGAAAAGGTTCTCGCCGAACCGATTAACATTTACCGCTCTTACTTTGAACTTATACTCGGTCGAAGCAGTCAGACCGCTGAACTTATAAGTCAGTACATTTTTTACGGTGCTTTTCAGTTTCCACGAACCGTTTTCAAGCATATAGACCTGATAGCTGTCAGCCTTAACATCAGTCCAATTGATTCTTATAGCATCTTTGGTTGCAGAAGTCGATGTGATTGACGGAGCAGAGGGAGCTGTCTTGTCAACCTTTGTACTACGGTCAACACGAACAGAAGAACCGAAATAGTTCTTGTCAGCCTTGTAAAAGGGTCGAACCTTGAAACTATAAGCAGTTCCCTCTTCAAGACCTTCGATTCTGTATGTTTCAGCTTTTGTTTCATCCCTCAAAGTAGCTATCCTCTCCCACTTACCATTGATAAGCTGAAAAATCTGATAGCCAGTACAATCAACAGCCTTCCATTTGAGCCTAATTGCATCATAAGAAGAACCAGTACCAGTTATAACGGTAGCTGTCGGATCGGTAGCTGTTCTGAAAGTATCAGAAGCCTTTCCCCAAGTTACTTTACCATTCTTCTTTATATATGCTTTTACTTTGTACTTATAGACCGTTGCAGAATCAAGGTCAGTATCAGTAAACGAAAGAGCCTTTGTTGTTTTAACCTTCGTCCACTTACCGCCGATATATCTGTAAATACGATAGCCTGTCGCATTATTGACTTTTTTCCATGAAAGCGTTATAGCGTTTGCATCAGAAACAGCTTTTATTGAAGTAGGAATCGCAGGCGCAGTAACATCATAAGAAGCGGCACTGCACACAACAAAAGCGTCTGAAAAATCAGAAACTTCTTCTATCGGAGCAAAAGCCATGTTCACCGACATTGCAAGAGCAAGGACAGAAGCTGTTACTTTCTTTGTCATTGTCATATTAAATTCCTCCCAAAATCAATTTTTAACTTATTTAACATATGAATCCATTATATCATATTATCGCATAATTGTCAATAATTTTTTAGTACTTTTTTCTAATAAATTCTACAAAATTTTCTTGAACAAAACGCATTAAAGAGATTTTAGAAAAAGATATTGCAATTTATTCGCAATTGTGTTATAATATCACTTAGCGAAAAAAAAAAAAAAGGAGTCATAATAATGGAGCTTAACGAGCTTAGAAGTGAAATTAACAGCATTGATAATCAGATTCTTGAATTATTTGAAAAAAGAATGGACGTCTGCTTTAAAGTGGCGCAGTATAAAATAGATAACGATATGCCCGTATTTCAGGCTTCAAGAGAAAATGAAATAATCGAGCGTGTACGAAACAGCGTAAGCCCAGAGCTTGCAAATTCCGCCGAGGTGCTTTTTACTAATCTTATGGATATTTCAAAGTGCAGGCAGTTTCAGCACTTTTTTGCAAATGCGTCGGAATACAGCGCAGGCTCGCTCGACCTTTCGGGAAAACACAAGGTCGCAGTGCCGGGAACTATCGGCTCTTTTTCACACGTCGCCGCAAAAAAATTCCTTCCCGATTCAACGCCCGATTTTTATGAGTCGTTCGCAGAGGTCTTTGCGGCTGTTGAAAACGGTTCGGCAGAATTCGGCGTGCTTCCTATCGTAAATTCCACCGCCGGTACTGTTTCGCAGACCTACGAGCTTATGAGGAAATATGATTTCAAAATATGCGCCTGCACAAAGGTCGCCGCAAATCACTGCTTTGTCATAAAGCACGGCACGGATATTTCAAAGATAAAGAAGGTTTACTCTCACGAACAGGCGCTTATGCAGTGTTCAAAATATCTCGCAGAACACGGCTATTCGACGCACACTTATGCTAATACGGCTCTTGCGGCGGCTTTCGTTTCGGAAAGCGAAGAACCTATTGCGGCGATATGCTCTGAGGAATGTGCGAACCATTTCTGCCTTGATATTATAGATTACGGAATTGCCGACGCAGAGTGTAATTTTACTAAATTTATCCTTATTTCAAAACAGCCGAAGCTTGCGGAAGATGCAAATATCATTTCAGTTTCGCTTACGCTTCCTCATCAGACCTCGGCGCTTTACCGCCTGCTTACAAAATTTTCCGTATCGGGACTTAATCTTACAATGATTGAATCAAGACCTATCGCAAATACAGATTTTGACGTTCTTTTCTATCTTGATTTTGAAGGCTCAGTAAAAACGCCCGACGTTATCAAGCTTATTCGCGAGCTTGAAGCAGAGCTTGCGTATTTCAAATTCCTCGGCAACTATAAAGAGATCGTTTAAGGGGGCTTTTTTGTGCGTATAGGACAGGGTTACGACGTTCACAGGCTTGTTGAAAACCGCAGGCTGATCCTCGGCGGAGTCGAGATAGAATATGAAAAAGGACTTCTCGGACATTCCGACGCCGACGTGCTTGTTCATGCGATAATGGACGCTCTGCTTGGCGCTGCCGCACTCGGCGATATCGGGCATCTTTTTCCCGACACCGACCCCGAATACAGCGGCGCAGACAGCTTAAAGCTGCTTGAAGTAGTGTGCAGCCGCATAAGAAACAGCGGCTTTGAAATCGAAAATATCGATTCGACTGTTATCGCTCAGAAGCCAAAGCTTGCGCCGTTTATTTTGCAGATGAGAAAGAATATTGCCAAGTGCTGCAAAATTGACATTTCACAGGTATCGGTTAAGGCAACCACCGAAGAAAAGCTCGGCTTCACCGGCGCAGGGGAAGGTATCTCCTCAACGGCTGTGTGTCTTTTGAAATAAATCTGCGGAGGTAGGAAGTAGGAGGTAAAAAAATGTGGG
The DNA here is from genome assembly GCA_051882075.1 of Oscillospiraceae bacterium. GTDB lineage: Bacteria > Bacillota > Clostridia > Oscillospirales > Ruminococcaceae > YE71. The sequence continues at coordinate 44,300 of JBJERC010000004.1, forward strand.
CTTTATTCGCAGTTTTATCCGCAGTTTTCGCTGCTCTTACTTCTATACTTGCAAAGGTCGGAATTGACAGCGTTAATTCAAATCTTGCCACCGCAGTACGAACTGCTGTCGTTCTTATTATGGCGTGGGGAATGGTATTTCTTACACACTCTCAGAGCGGATTAAGCGAGATAAGCAGAAAAAGCTGGATATTCCTCATTCTTTCAGGACTTGCAACGGGCGCTTCTTGGCTTTGCTATTACAAGGCGCTTCAATGCGGCGACGTTTCAAAAGTTGTTCCCATTGACAAGCTGAGCGTTGTTATAACGCTGATACTCGCTTTTATTTTTCTCCACGAGCAGTTTACAGTCAAGTCGGTCATAGGCTGTATACTTATTGCCGCAGGTACGCTTATAATGGTATTATAAGTCAGGAAAATTTATACATACAAATAAAAACGCTTCTTTTGGAAATACTATCGTTACAGATAAATCACAAAAGGAGCGTTTTTTATGGCAAATAAACAGGATTCGATAAATCTTCTCAAAGAAACAAACGCAGGAATACAAATGGGCGTTTCGACGCTCGACGAGCTTATGTCAGATGTGAAAAACGAAAGCCTGCGAGAGATCATGAACACGGCTAAGGACGAGCATGACAGATTAGGCGACGAGGCGCACAAGCTGCTGCTTCAATACGGCAGCGATACAAAAGAGCCGCACCCTGCCGCAAAAGCTATGAGCAAGATAAAAACAAGCGTTAAAATGACTGCTGAACCGTCAGACAGCACAGCGGCAGATCTAATTACAGACGGCTGCGACATGGGTATCAAGTCGCTCAACCGCTATATGAACCTTTACAAAAAGGCTGATTCAAGCGTTGTGAGCCTTACAAAAAGAGTTATAAGAAGCGAGGAACAGCTAAGAAACGATGTAAAACAGTATCTCTGAAAAAAAGCTGCTGCGAAAAAAACGCAGCAGCTTTAATACTATCATACGGAAATAATGAACTCGATCTCGCCAAAGGTAAACTGAACGGGAATGCAAACAGCTTCCTTTTCAAGCACTACCTCTTCATCTTTTGCGAAGGTCTGAGGCATAAGCGTAAGCTCCGTACCCGATTCGTTCGATTCATTTACTACATAAAGTCCGTTGCAAACATTAAGAAATTCGCCTGCGCTTGCATCGTCGAACGAGGGGTCGGGAACATAAGCGTCCTTAGCAAATCTCTTAGCGAAAGCCGAATACTCGTCCTTTCCGGAGCAGATAAGCACACTTGCATTGTATGCGCCGCAGATATCCTGTCTGATGATGCAGGTCGAGCTGAAACGCTTTAATCTTGAAGCCTCAAGCGGTGTAAAATCATCGCCGATAAATCTTATAATGCTCTTGAATAAAAGCGAAACATAATTTGTGTAGATCTTTGCATTTTCGATCGTGTCAAGGTGATAGAAACCGTTTATGAGCGTTGCAAGCTTATTGTTCTGCTCGTTTGAAATATCATCGTCGGAAATCGAAAGCTCAGCCTTATAATCGTTTATAGCTGCTTCAAAATCAGAGTTCGTAAGTACTCCGTTATTAACAAGCGTCTGACCGAGAAGAAGATAATCGGTAGGCTGCTTGTGAAGTAGCATATCTACGTCTTCCGCTTTTATATAACCGAGGTCGACAGCGAGATCGCCGAAAAGCTTATCGACAGTCTGCTGAGTTACATTAACATGCTCGACCTGCTCGGCAGTCATAAGACCTTCGTTTATTGCAAGAACTCCGAGGCGCATACGGGTATTTTTCTTTTCGTCGATAGCCTTCGCAAGCTCTTCCTTCGTAACGAGTCCGCGATTAAGAAGATAACCGCCAAAAAACTGTGAAAACATTATCAGATTACCCCCTTAGCTACATTTTCAAGAATTGCTTTTACCTGATCGTTAGTGATAGGCTTCTGGAGAAAATCAGCAGCTCCCGCCTTTATTGCCGATTTAAGATGGCTCTGCGTGCCGACTGACGAAGCCATGATAACTTTTGCGTCGGGGTTGATATCCATTATCTGCTCGAGAGCGTCAAGACCTGTTACGACAGGCATTACAATATCCATAAAAACAACGTCCGGAGTATTTGCGGCATACTTTTCGACTGCCTCTTTACCGTCTGAAGCCTCGTAAACGTTCTTTATTCCGAGCGTTGCAAGGAACATACAAAGGCTTTTTCTTGCAAACATTGAGTCATCGCATACAAGCACAGACATTTCCTCTATTTTCATTTTATGATCCTCCTTATATGTAATTTACAAAAATGACATGATCGTATTAGTGGATTTTTGTAAATATTATATATTTATAATATCACATTTTTTAAAAAAATGCAAGTGTTTTTTGTGTAACTTTTATAGTCATAATGCACAAATTTTCTGCTGAAAAATTTTGAGGTACAGCATTTTTCGCTGTATTATCTTATTAGTCTGCAATGTATACTTAAATTTTAACATTATGTTGCTTGAAAAACATATCGAAATATGGTATACTATTCAGAAAGTTTTAGAAAGGTGATATAATGACGTTTTTTGAAATTTTCATATGTTTTGCCGCCGGCCTTGGCGCAGGTCTCGGAACCGGTTTTGCCGGAATGAGCGCGGCTGCTGTTATAAGCCCGATGCTTATTACTTTTCTCGGCGTCGATCCATATCAGGCGGTTGGTATCGCCCTTGCGAGCGACGTGCTTGCAAGCGCAGTTTCGGCTTATAATTACGGAAAGAATAAAAATCTCGATATAAAAAACGGACTTGTAATGATGATAACCGTTTTGATCTTCACACTTGTGGGAAGCTTTATCGCAAGCTATCTTCCGTCAAATATGATGGGTAATTTTTCAACCTATGTCACCGCTCTTCTCGGAATCAAGTTCATCATCAAGCCTGTAATGACGACAAAGGAAAGTATGCAGGCTGTTTCGGCAAAAAAGCGTTTTATCCAGTCGGTCGCTTCGGGAATTATGATCGGAATGATCTGCGGTATTGTCGGCGCAGGCGGCGGAATGATGATGCTTTTGCTCCTGACCTCAGTTCTCGGCTACGAGCTTAAAACCGCTGTCGGCACAAGCGTTTTTATCATGAGCTTTACTGCGCTGACGGGTGCGGCTTCGCATTTTGTCATAAGCGATGTGCCGAATATCCCTATTCTTTTGTGCTGCGTATTATCAACGTTTCTGTGGGCAAGGATCGCTTCAAAGCTTGCAAATAAAGCAAAGCCCGAAACACTTAACAGAACGGTCGGCGTCGTGCTTACGATACTCGGCGTTGTAATGATCGTTATGAGAAGCGTAAAATAACGAAGAATATAAAAAACTGTGAAAGGCAGAAAATATTTATGAAGAAAAACTGCATTTTATCCCTCGCCTGCGCCGCTTCTGTTTTAGCGTCCTGTATGCTTTCCTCCTGCGGCAGCGAGATCGATAAAAACACCTCGATGCCCGAAACTAAGCCGACAGCCGAAACGACTACGACAGCTGCTACAACTACTCCGAAAGCGGTCAGCGCTGCGGCGACAGTTACATCTGACAGCTCGTCAGTGGTAGAAAAGAAGGAAAAACCGGTTTTTAAAACTGCGGATACGTTCGATGTATATCAGGAAGTCACGATAAAAGACCTGATAACAGAAACAAATACAGAAATTAAAAATCCCGATGAGGTGATCGACACGAGCGAGGTCGGAGAATTTGAGGTAACGGTCAAATATACTCTGGGCGGCGAAGATAAAAAGAAAAAGCTGAAATACAGCGTTACCGACACCGCCTCTCCTCTTATCATGAGTCTTGCCGACACCGTTTATCTTGATTACGGCGAGGAATTTGTAATTAACGACCATGTTGCATACGCCGACAATTACGACCGTGCGCCGACGCTTACATATTCCGGAGAGGTCGACAGTTATACATACGGCAGCTATCCGATAACAGCCGTCGTTACCGACTCGTCGGGAAACGCCGCTGAATGTTATTTCAACGTTGAGGTTTCGGATAATCACAGTGACTCGCCTGTTTATGATACTTCCGATTTCTATTTTGACGAGCTTATCAGCCAATACGGCGGTCAGGCTGAATTAGGCATCGACGTTTCACAGTGGCAGGGTGATATTGATTTTGAGGCGGTAAAACAAGCCGGATGCAGCTTTGTAATTATAAGGATAGGCATTTGCTCTGGTGATCTTGAGATTGACGAAAGATTTCACGAGAATATCAGAGCGGCAAAACAGGCAGGACTTAAAACAGGCGTATATTTTTATTCGACCGACAACAGCGCAGAAGAAGCGGTCGAACACGCGCGCTGGATAGTCGAGCAGCTAAACGGCGCTCAGCTTGACTTCCCTATCGCTTTTGACTGGGAGAGATACGATATTTTTCAGCAGTTCGGCATGAATATTCACGATCTTAACGTTATGTTCGAGGCGTTTTCGGACGAGCTTGAGCATTTCGGATATTCGACTATGATATATTCCAGCAGAAACTTCCTTGACGCATTCTGGGAAAACAAAAAGAACCGACCCGTCTGGATTGCAAGCTATTCTACAGAGCTTGGATATGACGGAGATTATATCATGTGGCAAAAAAGCGGTAACGGAATTATCGACGGAATTGATGTTAATGTCGATCTCGATATATTTTATCCGGACAGATTAGCTTAAACAAAAGAAAGCCTGTATGACCGAATGGTTACACAGGCTTTTTTATATAACAGCAGTTTTGCAAATTAAATGTAGTTTAACGTTTTTAAAATAAACAGCCATGTCGTGAGAGTAAAAGCGCTGAGCAGCGTTGTCAGCATTACGGCGCAGGCGGTTATCGTGCCTTCGTGCTTCATATTCTTTGCCATAACGAAACAGCTGCCGGTCGTTGCGCTGCCGAGCATAACGAGAATTGCTATAAGCTTTTCATCACGGAAACCGAAATGTACAGCAAGCGGCAGGAACAGAGCGCAGAACAGAATAAGCTTTATAAACGCAATACCGAACGCTGTCGGCATTTTTTCTTTAGCGTCGCCTGCCTTGAACGATGCACCAAGAGCGATAAGCGAAAGCGGAGTAGCCATGTTTCCGAGATATGACACCGACTTTGAAAGGATAACAGGCTGAGGAATTTTAAGCACAGACCATGCAAGACCGACGATTATTCCAAGAATGATAGGATTTGTTACAACGTTTTTTGCCGTCCTTTTAACAAGCTCACCTGTCTTACCTTTCCGATCGTCCTCAGGCGCAGTGACCGAAAGAGTTATTACAGCTATGACATTGTAAAGCGGCACAGTTCCGACTATCATAAGCGCGGCCATTGTAGCTTCGCCGTAAATGTTTTTTACAAACGCTATTCCGAGAATTGCAGCACTGCTTCGGTAAGCCGCCTGAATTATCTCTCCTCTTTCGACCTTGTTTCCGCTGAACAGAGAAAACAGAAAGGCTATCGCTATGCTTCCGAGCGTTACAAAAAAGCAAAAAGCAACGAACTTCGTATCCCATACAGCCCGGAAATCGGCTGTTGATAGATCCATAAAAAGCAGCGCAGGCAAAAGCGCCTTAAAAACAAACTGGTTTATCTTCGCCGTGGTGTGTTCGTCAAGCAGACCCACACGGCGCATAAACCACCCGAAAACCATCATCATGAAAACGGGTATTGTTGCGTTTAAGCTGAAAATAAGATTGTTAGTAAAGTTATTCAATGAAAAAGCTCCAATCGTTATAAAATTATTTATCCATTATACCATGATAATATTTTCTAATTCGGCAATATTCTCTGAACTTTTCTTTAATTACCAATATTATTTTAACAAAAAACCGCCGATTATAAAAATCAGCGGCTCATTAATCTATTCATCAGTTTTTTCTGAAGCTTCGTTCGGTTTTTCCTCTGCAATATCTATTATCCCGTCTGCGGCTGTTTCCTTAGAAGGCATAAACTCGCTTTCGTCAAGCTTGCCTGTCATAAGCAGCTCAAAGTTTTCAGCGTCGATCTTTTCGTGCTTCATAAGGTAGTGAGCGATAAGTTCAAGCTTATCCATATGCTCGTTCAAGATCTTTTCGCAGTCGACAAAAGCATTTTCGACGATGTTTCTGATCTCTGCGTCGATCTCTGCGGCAACGCTCTCAGAATAGCTCGGCGTATTTCCGTAATCTCTTCCGAGGAATACCTCATGCTCTCCCCTGCCGTAAACGACAGGACCGAGGTTTTCGCTGAATCCGTAGCGAGTCACCATATTTCTTGCGGTAGCGGTTGCTCTTTCGAGGTCGTTTGAAGCGCCGGTCGAGATGTCGTCAAGTATAAGCTTTTCGGCAACTCTTCCGCCCAGAAGAACTATGATATTTTCATACATTTCGTTCTTTGAAACGTATGATTTATCCTTTTCGGGAAGGCTCATTGTAAATCCGCCTGCCTGACCTCTCGGGATTATCGTCACATGATGCACCTTATCCTGCGTAGGACAGAAGTAGGTACATATCGCATGACCGCCCTCGTGGTAAGCTGTAAGGCGCTTTTCCTGGTCTGTAACGACTCTCGACTTCTTTTCGGGACCTGCAACGACCTTGATAGCGGCCTCTTCCATATCCTCTTCGGTGATAGCCTTTTTATTCTTTCTTGCGGCAAGCAGCGAAGCCTCGTTAACAAGGTTTTCAAGCTCTGCTCCAGTAAAGCCGACAGTCGTCTTTGCAGTTACTTTAAGGTCAACGTCGGGACCTAACGGCTTGTTCTTGGTATGGACTTTGAGTATCTCTTCTCTTCCCTTTACGTCGGGATAGCTTACAAGAATCTGTCTGTCAAATCTTCCCGGTCTTAAAAGTGCAGGGTCAAGAATATCGCTTCTGTTGGTAGCCGCCATAACGATGACCGACTCATTATCCTCAAATCCGTCCATTTCAACGAGCAGCTGATTGAGGGTCTGCTCACGCTCGTCGTGTCCGCCGCCGAGACCTGCGCCTCTCTGTCTGCCGACAGCGTCGATCTCGTCGATGAAGATTATTGCAGGTGCGTTTTTCTTCGCCTGTTCAAAAAGATCTCTTACTCTCGAAGCGCCCACGCCGACGAACATTTCAACGAAATCAGAACCTGAGATCGAGAAGAAGTCGACTCCTGCCTCGCCTGCGACCGCTCTTGCAAGAAGCGTTTTACCTGTACCCGGAGGGCCCATAAGCAGCACGCCCTTAGGTATTCTTGCGCCAAGCTCGTTATACTTCTTGTTATTTTTAAGAAAATCAACTATTTCCTGAAGCTCAGCCTTTTCCTCGTCTGCGCCCGCAACGTCGGCAAAAGTTGCCTTTTTGGTATCGGGAGCTTTTTTTGCATTCGTTTTTGCAAAGCTCGACATTTTTCCGCCACCTGCGTTTCTCATCATCCACACAAAGAAGAAGATCATAACGCCTAGCATAAGCAGCGTCGGGATAAGGTTAAGCCAGAAGCTGTTGTCCGAAAGCGGAACGAGATCGTATTTAAGCGGTTCGTCAGGATTTTCGGCGTCGTAAAGTCTGCGGTAATTCTCGCCGTCCTCAGAGCCTAAGACCTCGTTTACAAACAGATTTACGTTCGGAACGGTATATGTTTCCTTTTCGTCCGAGCCTTTAAGCTTATAGGTCAGCTCGCCCGAATTTAGATCGAAAGTAAATTCCGATACCTCAAGCTCGTCAAAATATCTCATTACCTTTGAATATTCCGTTTTTTCCTTCTGCTTGCTTATCGCCGAAAGAGTATACACCATGCCGCCGATAAGCACTGCCGCAATAATAAGGTATATCACAAAAGACTTGGAATTGTTGTTTTTCAATTAAACACGACCTTTCTGTATCCGGACGCAAACTGCGCCGAACAAAATAAAGTTACCATATTATAATACACTCATATTGTGACAGAATTATGATATTTTGCAGAATAATAATGTTTTTGCAGAATTATCCGCTTTAACTCTTTCCGCAAATCCGAAGCCCTCAACAAAGAAAAGCCCTTCGTCGTCTTCAAGAATGAGAACTCTTGAACGCTCCTGCACAGAGAAGCGGCTTTGAAGCAGCTTCTTTACAGACGAGGTAAATCCTCTTCCTGCAAGCCGTATCTTGTCGCCGCTGCGGCGATTTCTAATCACAATATCACCTTTTATTTTATCATAATCCGCAGCGTTTTTTGTTACGTTTTTATGAATATTATCATCACTTTGTAAAATCTGTGAAGTTTTCAGGATAACTTTCTTATCAAAAATCAAGTATTCTGCGCCGATCTCGGCTAATTCTGAAAAATCACCTATCTTTTCCTGTTCACGCTCGAAATACAATCTGCCGTTTTTTGACACAGCGTAAAGTCCGCTGCCGACAGTAAGCTTTCCGCCTGTTTTACAAAGCTCTTTTATTAAGCCTATCCGATCTCGACTGTACTCGGCGCTATTTTCGGAAAGTATTCTTCGCAGCGCTCTGCCCGAAATTGCGTTATCCGCGTCAAGCAGAGTTTTGCAGTCAAATCCGCCGCCGTCGAACGCTTTTTCGTAAAGCTCGTCTGCAAGACTATTCAGCAGCCTTGAATCCTCACGAATATTTTCAAGTGTGTTAAGATAGGTCTTTTCAAGCGAATTATTAAGCGCGTAAAGCGAAGGAATCACAGCGTGTCTTATTTTATTTCTCGAATAATCGTCGGTAAGATTTGTCGAATCGGTAACGAAATCCTGATCTTCCTGCTTTAAAAAAGCCTCGATCTCCGAACGAGTAACCTCGATAAGCGGACGGATAATGTTTTCACGAACAGGCGGAATTCCGAGCAATCCGTCGATCCCCGTTCCTCTTGCAAGCCTGAAAACAGTCGTTTCAAGACAGTCGGAAAGAGTGTGCGCCGTTGCGATCTTTTCACAGCCGCATTCGTTGAAGATACGGTATCGCATAAGCCTCGCACCCTCCTCGGTCGAGAGGGAATTTTCGGCGCAGAAGCTTTTTACGTCAATTCGCCTTACTATCAGTTCAACGCCATATTTTTCACACAGCGAAACGCAAAACTCCTCATCACGAAGGCTTTCCACGCCCCTTAGCTGATGATTAACGTGACAGGCTTTTACATTATAGCCAAGTTTTAAAAGGCACAAAAGGAGAGCCACGCTGTCAGCCCCTCCGGACAGACAGCAAAGCAGACTCTCCTCTTTATCAGCCATATTAAATTTTTCTATCGTTCTTTTTACCTTATCAAGCATAATTATCTGTCTTCTCTTCTCATGTCGATACCCCGGAACAGCGTATATTCACCTATCCATGAAAGCTGAACGGTGTCGGTCTGTCCGTGTCGGTTTTTTGCCACGATACATTCCGCAACCGATTGATTTTCAGCGGTTTTTTCATAATAAGCGTCACGGTAAAGAAAAATGATGATGTCGGCGTCCTGCTCGATAGAACCCGATTCACGAAGGTCCGAAAGCATCGGACGCTTATCGTTTCTCTGCTCGGAATTTCTCGAAAGCTGCGAAAGCGCGATAACGGGAACGTTAAGTTCCTTCGCCATCAGCTTCAGCTGACGGGTTATCTCGGAAACTTCGTTTACACGGCTTGAGTGATGATTAGGCGACTCCATAAGCTGTAAATAGTCGATAACGACAAGACCTAAGTTTTTAAGCCGTCTTAGCTTTGCCTTCATCTGCGGAACGGTAATTCCTGCGCCATCGTCAAGGTATATCGGAAGCTGTGCAAGCTGGTCGGTCGCCGCAACAAGCTTATCCCAGTCGCTCGGGTCGAGATTACCCGAACGTAGCGCATTGTTGTTTATAAGACCCTCCGAAGCGATCATTCTTGTAACAAGCTGTTCCTTGCCCATTTCGAGTGAAAAAATTGCGACGTCTTTTTTTGAACGCTTGCACATATTCACTGCGATATTGAGCGCAAAAGCCGATTTACCCATTGCAGGTCGTGCGGCAAGAATAATAAGGTCGGAATTATTAAGTCCGTTTGTTATGTTATCAAGCTGTGCAAAGCCCGATTTCGCCGACTGATGCTTGTCTGCGTCCTCACCGCTTATTTCCTGGATATGTTTTGAAGCGTCGATAAGTACGCTGTCAATTCTTGTAAGACCTCGAACCTCGTTATGACGAATATCAAAAATGCTCTGCTCCGCTCTGTCAAGCAGCGCCGAAGCCTCCTCGCTTCCCTCATACGCCTTTGTTATCATATCGTTGGCAATATCTACAAGCTGTCTGATACGATATTTTTCCTCAATTATCCTGCAATAGCTCTCGATATTCTTGACCGAGGGAACGGAGTCTGAAATGCCCGAAAGATAGGTTTTCGCCATCGACGAGGTCTCAAACAGACCCATCGTTACCGACTCGTTGACAATTGTGATAAGATCTCCCGTTCTTGCGTCGGAAAACATTCTCATCATTATGCCGAAAAGCTGCTGATGAAGCGTTGTATAAAAGCACTCCGGCTTTAATATCTCAACGACCTTAGGCATTACCGACGGATCGTAAAGAATTGCGCCGAGGACAGCCTGTTCCGCCTCGGGCGCATATATCGGCTTTTTGCCGGTTATCTGCGAATATGATTCTGAAAAGCCTTCAGCCATTTATTCCTCTACCACCTTGATATTTACCTTGCAGGAAACGCCCTGAGACATTTTTATAACTGCCGAAAAATCTCCGTAACTTTTGATTTCGCTGCTGAGAACGATTTTCTTCTTGTCGATTTTTTCGTTATACTGCGCAAGTATCGCATCGGAAACCGCCGAGGTCTTAACAGCGCCGAAAAGCTTTCCGCCCTGTCCCGACTTTGCCTTTACGATAACCTCTTTACCCTCAAGCTTTGAAGCAAGCTTTTCGTTTTCAGCCTTTTCAACGTCAAGCTTATGCTGAATAGAAGCCTTCTTGCCCTCAAGCTCGTTCATGTTCTTGTTTGTAGCCTCAACTGCAAGACCGTTTTTGAGCAGAAAGTTCCTTGCGTATCCATCTGCTACATTAAGGGTATCCCCCGCCTTGCCCGATCCTTTAACGTCCTTTAATAAAATTACCTTCATAATGATCTTCCTTTCGTGTTTAGTATAAATGTATCGTCAGTTATTTCTGATATACTCGTCAATTGTTTCGATAAGCTTCTTCTTTGCGTCCTCGACAGATATATCGAGCTGACACGCCGCCATTTCGTGATGTCCGCCTCCGCCCATATTTTCCATGATAATCTGCACGTTGAACTTGCCGAGACTTCTTGCCGAAATATTAACTCTGCCGCCAAGCTCATAAATGACAAACGAAGCGTTTACGCCGGATATTTCAAGCATTTCGTCGGCAGCCTTTGCAGCCGCCACCTTAATATCGGGGGTTTCTGAATCGGCGCAGGCGATAGCGCATTTTCTGTATATCTGCGAAGAGTTTATGATAGAAGCCTTGTTCTGATAGGTCTCTATCGGGTTTGCAAACATTTTCTTGACCGCAATAGTGTCTGCGCCGAGCTTTCTCAAATATGCCGCAGCCTCAAACGTCCTCACGCCCGTGTTCATCACAAAATTCTTTGTATCGAGCATTATTCCCGCAAGCAGAACGTCGGCTATCTGGCTCGGAAGCTTAATATCGCCGGGGAAATATTCAAGCAGCTCGGCTACCATTTCCGAAGACGACGAAGCAAGCGGCTCATGATAGAACAATTCGGACTTTTCGATCGACTTGACCATAAGCCTATGGTGATCGATAACTACTGTATGCTTTGCCTGTGCAAGAATATCCTTTGAATCGACAAGATCGGGGTTATGCGTATCGGTAACGATAAGCAGCGTGTCAGAGTCAAGCTTTGCAAGCCCGTCCTGAGGAGAGATATAGTAATTCTTTATGCTGTTTTCTTCTATGTACTTTATCATCGGCTTAGAGAGATTTTTTTCGGCGTCGACGACCACATACGCTTCCTTGCCCATTGCGTGTATTGCCGCACAAAGTCCCGTCGCGGAGCCTACGCTGTCGAGGTCTCCGTATGAGTGACCCATTATCAGCACACGCTCATGCGAATTGATAAGCTCGATAAGCGCTCCTGCGACCATTCTCGATTTAACTCTCGTATTCTTTGACATTCCCTTCGAAATGCCGCCGTAGAACTCATAGCTGCCGTCGGAATAAACCGCCGCCTGATCTCCGCCTCTGCCGAGACACATTTCAAGAGCCTGCTTTGCAAATTTTTCGCTTTCCGCAAGGTTATTTGCATTATATCCCACGCCTATCGAAAGAGTAATATTCGTTCTCTCGTTAACGGTTATTTTTCTCGCCTGCTCGAGTATCTCAAAGCGCTTTTCGATAATGGGACGAAGAAATCTTTCTTCCATTATAATATAAAATCTGTCGTTTCCCGCACGTCTTGAGATAGCCGAAGTACCCTCTGTGAAATTCTCTATCAGCTGTTCGATGCTGACGAGCAGATGCGCCTTTTCACTCTCCCTGATATTGCCGATAAGCTCTTCGTAATAATCTATCATGACGATTATGACCGACTGTCTTGACTCTCTGTATTCATAGTCAAGCTCGACAAATTCTGTTCTGTCGGCAAAATAGAGCATTGAAAGATCGCCCTCATGATCGGTATGCACAGCCTTTACATTATAAAAGCGTCCCTCGTGACATACCATGCTGCCGTCACGGCTGTATATCTCTTCCATATCTATCTTAAACAGCTCGGTAATATCAAGTCCGTATGCCTCTTCCTGCGAAAACACTTTCTTTCCGAACAGCCTGTTATACCAAACGATACGGTTTTCGGAGTCGATAATAACGGCAGGCGCAGGGAAATTAAGCATCGATTCCTTTTCGGTCTTGTTTATCATAGCCGCAGTCTTTGCAATATACTTTGAGGTATTGCTGCCGAAAATGACGTATTCAAGTATAAGCATTGCCGTCAGCACGATCGAAACGATAAGCAGCGTATGCCCCGTGCTCTCAGTCCTCGGAACCTGCGAAAGCATATAAGAAGCTGATATCGATACGGCGGCGCTTACGGCTGTTGTCAGCTTTATCAGCAGCTGAAAACCTGTTGTTCCTTTCATAAGTCAAGTCCTTTCCGAAGAATAATCAATCGTTTATCTCCATCATTATCGGAAGAATCATAGGATTGCGTTTTGTTTTCTGATATATATATTCTGACAGAACGTCTTTCATCTTTGTCTTTATTGCGTTCCATTCATGTATATCTCTGTCAAGACATTCCTGAAGCGTTTCGGTAAGCAGCTTCTTGGACGTTTCCATAAGCTCCTCGCTTTCACGTACGTAAACGAAGCCTCTTGAAACTATATCCGGTCCTGCAAGTATCTCGCCCGTCATTCTGTCGACCGTTGCAAATGCAACTATAAGTCCGTCCTCGGCGAGATGTCTTCGGTCACGGAGAACTATCGATCCTACGTCGCCGACGCCAAGACCGTCGACAAGAACATTTCCGGCCTGAACCGTTCCCGTAACACGCATATCCACTCCGTCCGTTTCGATGACCGAGCCGATCCCCGTTATGATTATGTTTTCTTCGGGAACGCCGACCGAAACGGCCGTTGCGGCGTGTTTCATAAGATGCTTATATTCGCCGTGAACGGGAATAAAGAATTTCGGCTTTGTAAGCGAAAGGATAAGCTTCTGCTCCTCTTGACAGGCGTGACCCGAAACGTGTACCTCATACATTGATTCATAAACAACGTCCGCTCCCTGTTTAAGCAGATCGTTTACGACCTTTGTGACAAACTTCTCGTTGCCGGGAATGGGGTTTGCCGAGATTATTATAAAATCATTCGGCGTTATCGTAACGTTTCTGTGTTCGCCCCTCGCCATTCGTGTGAGCGCCGACATTGCTTCGCCCTGACTTCCCGTTGTGACGATGCACATTTTATCGTCGGGATATCTTGAGATAAGCTCGATATCGACAAGCAGACCGTCGGGTATTTTCAGATAGCCAAGCTCAATTCCCTTGCCTATAACGTTTACCATGCTCCTGCCCGAAACGGCGACCTTTCTTCCGGTGCGTTCGGCGATATTGACTATCTGCTGGATACGGTGTACATTTGAAGCGAAGGTCGCAATTATTATCCTTCTGCCCTCAGCCTTCGAGAACAGCTTCTCAAAGCTCTCGCCGACCTTTCTTTCGCTCATGGTATATCCAGGTCTTTCGGAATTTGTCGAGTCGGACATAAGCGCAAGAACACCCTTGCTGCCAAGCTCGGCAAAACGTGCAAGGTCAATGACCGAACCCTCGATAGGGGTGTAGTCGACCTTGAAATCTCCCGTGTGGATAATAACTCCCGCAGGTGTGTGGATAGCCATTCCCACAGCGTCGGGGATAGAGTGATTAACACGGATAAACTCGACAGCCATACAGCCCATGCGTATTGTTTTTCTCGGCTCTGTCGGGATAAGCCTTGCGGAATTAAGCAGACCGTGTTCTTTAAGCTTTCCCTCGACAAGTCCGAGCGTAAGTCTTGTGCCGTAAACGGGCACGTTCATTTTTTTAAGGAAATACGGAAGCGCACCGATATGATCCTCGTGACCGTGAGTTATCACAACGCCCCGAAGCTTGTTTTTATTCTGCTCAACATATGCAAAATCGGGTATAACTATATCGACTCCGAGCATTTCGCTGTCGGGAAACGCAAGACCGCAGTCGATAATGAACATATCGTTGCAACATTCGATAACTGTGAAATTCTTGCCTATCTCGTTAAGTCCGCCGAGTGGAATTATTTTTACCGGCGTTCTTCTCTGAGGCTGACGCACGGTTTTTGCAGGCGCAGAAATTACCGCAGGACTGTCGGCGTTTCGTCTTACGGGCGGCTGAAGCCCCGTCTTTAACGGAGTTTCGGTTTTCTGACGTCTTGACTGACCGCCGAAAACCGAGAGCGGCGACAGCTTGTTTGTAGGTCTTTCTTCCTTAACCGCCTTGTTAGATGAATATGTTTCCTGCTGAGGTCTTGTTCTTCTGTCCGAAGCGGAATTCTTGTTTGCAGAACGCTCATAGCTCTTAAACTGATTTTTGTTAAATGAATTATTCTGAATACTCATTATAATGTTTATGTTTCACGCAGGCAAAAACGCTTACAGCAGGGCTTTTTACGGCGGCGTGAAGTATTTCTCCTTTCAATAATAAGATATTTAATTTTCCGATCAAACGTTAATGTAGATAAGCGTTCTTAAGGCAGCGCTTTACAAAGACCGCATAACTTCTTTGCGAGGCTGCCTTTAAGAAAAATAAATTGTAAGTCAAAAGAACGCTTATTGCAAGCGATATAAGAATTCATATCGCACGCACAGAACATTACGGCAAAACCGCATTTTTCGCCGCAGGTACAGTATACGCATAATTATAGCAAGCGATAAGAACAAATGTTTGTTATCGTTTACTGTAAAAAATCACGAACAAAAATATCTGAATATTATTATACATTATTTTATCCTAATTGTCAAGCTAAAAAAACGCCGCAAATACGCCGCCTGTGCCGTCATTTCGTTTTTTTGCCGTTATCCTTTATTTTTCTTATTATATCGTCGCAAAGCTCTGAAGCAGTTTCCGCTCTTGCGCTCTCGGTAAAGATTATAACTCCCCGTCTGTGACGAAGCGGTCTTATCATTGCTCTTGTGTTTTCACTTCGCATGATAACTCCTCCGCAGTCCTTTTTACAGCCGAGTCTTTTGAAAACCTGTGCAGGAGGACAATCCGAAGCGGCAAAACGCTGCGCTGAGTAAAATTCGGGTATATCCTCCAAAGCACGCTTTAACGTAATTCCTTTTTCGGAAAGATATGCGCATATAGTGCAGGTCAGCGACATTCCGTCACGCACGAAAAAGTTATCCGGTCTTGAAGCTACCGACCTTGCCGCACCGTCCGCCTCGTCAAGCGGAGAATGAAAATATCTGTAAAGCTTTCCGCCGCATATTTCCGCAAGCCTGTCGGCCGCCATTGGAAAAGTAAACGGAAGCGCAACGGGAATTTCCTTTTCAAAAGCCGCTTTCACCGCTATTAGAACAAGTTTTTCGTTCGTGACATAGCCGGTATCGTCGGTATAAGCCGTACAGCCTTTTCCGTCGTTTGATATATGAAAAATAATGCGTTCTCCCTCGATGTCGTTTCGGGGTCTTATAAGCTTTTCTGCAATTTCCCTGAAAGGTGCGGCAGAACAACGGACGTCAGCATTGACTCCTCTGAAAATATCGGGAAGGTGCTGGGCTATGAACATTTTATAAAGCGCCTTTGCGTCCTCAAGTTTATATCTTTCGCCGTATCTGTCAAAGGAAAGCGTACGGAATCTTTTAAGAGCCGCACAGCGTTCAATTTTCACCTGAGTTTGCGTAGGCAGCGCAAGTCCGCCTTTGCACATAAGCTGTATCCTGCCCGAAAAGCCTGCGTTAACGCAGCAGCCTAAATCAGCACCGAGTCTGTTTACAAGGAACATTACCTCCTGTGGTGTGGCGAAGCCTATTGAAATGACGTTAACTCCTGTTGAAATAAGTCCGCTTTCAAATGCCGACAGTAAAGCCGACGCACCGTCGGAGCCTGTGCAGCCGCACACCGCAGTTATTCCCGATCTGACCGACGTTCCGACCGCTCTTGCAAATTCCGAACATTCGCTCGGGGAAATAGTTTTGCATGAAAGCTCCATGCTGCATTCCTCGTCGAGTACGGCGGGAGAGCCGTCGCCACTCGAAACATTTTCGCTTATGATCTCGCCCGAGGCAGTTTTTCTTCCGCCGCCGACAATTACTCCACTTTTTATATGCGAGCCGCTGCCTACTAAAGCATTTTCACCGATCGCACAGTTTTCAAAAAGCCGTGCGGCAGGTCGTATTTCTGCGCCTGGACATATTACAGCCCCCTCGGCGATAACGCCTGAACCGATCCTTGCCGATTCGCCGATAACGCAGTCTTTAAGTTCGCTTCTTGCACCTACCGCAGCATTATCGCTGATTACGCAGTTTTCGATAACGCTTCCCTTTTCGATAACAGCGCCCTTTCCTATATACACGGGCGGAATAAGCGTAATTCCCGAAAAAGACTGCTTTTCGTAGGCATATATCCCCTCTTCAAGCTCTGTAACAGCGTCGGGGAGGTTTCCTCGGGCAAGCGTTGAAAGAACTGCGTTTCTGTAATCGACAGGAGAGTTTAACGCATGAAAGCTGCCGTTTAAGAAACACACGGCGGTTTCTTCGCCGTCGATAACGAGCGCCGATATGATCTGCTCAAGCGATAGATAGTCCTTGTCCCTGATTCTTTCAAGAAGCTCCTGTGAAAAAACGGCTGCGCCCGCAAAGCTGCCGTCGCTGTCGGACAGGTCAGACATTCCTTTTTTTATGGAAATAAGCCTGCCGTCCTCAGAGCGTATTCTGCTTCCGCTTGTATCATCGTCCGATACGACGGCAACTGCCGAAGAAACTGCGAATGCCCTGCGTTCACTGCGATAGTTAGCTATAAGATCTTCAAGCGGAAGATCGATAAGGCATGAAGCGTCGCATACAACAAGACCCTCGCTGTCCGACAGGCTGTAAAGCTGACTGCACAGCTTTTCCTCCGCAAGAACAAGCTCGGGTCTTATTCCCGAAAGCTCCGCCGTGTCAAAATACGCTCTTACTCTGTCGGCAAGCTCGCCTGCAACGGCATAAAGCTTTTTGCAGTCAATACCCGACAGACTTTTTACAGCATGCGCCGCCGAGGTCTGTCCTACAAAGTCGAGCATACTGTCGGGGACATTTTCGTTTACGGGGAATAGTCCCCTTTCTTTTTCCGTACATAAAATAACACAATTCATAAAATTATCCTTTCAAAAACATATCTGTATTTGGGCTTATTATTGGTTTGTTATTGGAAAATATACGGAGTTAAGGATAAATGCTATTCAAAATTTACAATTTAAGTCTATAATTTTTTCTTGAAATATGATATTATTTAATAGTACGAAACCGTACCTCAATATTCAGAAACGGAGATCTAAAAGAATGAACGAATTTGACGCATTAAAGAAAAGGGCGCTTGAAAAATATTTCGGCGGGCTTAATGAAATGCAGAAAAAAGCGGTATTCAAGACCGAAGGTCCTCTGCTTATTCTTGCAGGCGCAGGCAGCGGAAAAACGACCGTGCTTATCAACAGGATCGCCGATATGATCTATTTCGGAGACGCATATCATTACAACGATGTATATATGCACACGCAGCAGGAGCTTGATTTTTTAAGAGCCTTTGCCGACGGCGAAACGGACGACAGCGAAACGCTTTCAGATATCACGGCGCACAACAGGATAAACCCTTGGAATATCCTTGCGATAACCTTTACGAACAAGGCGGCGAACGAGCTTAAATCACGTCTTGAAAATATGCTCGGAGAACAGGGAACGTTTGTTGCGGCGGCGACATTCCATTCAATATGTGCAAGGATATTAAGAAGAGAATGTGCTAATCTCGGATATAAACCCGCCTTTACGATATACGATACGGACGACTGCGTAAGGCTTATCAAAGCTATACTCAGAGATATGGACATTTCAGACAAAATGTTTCCGCCGAAAATGGTACTTTCTCAGATCTCGGCTCAGAAAAACGCTATGGTCACTCCCGAAGAGTTTTACGAAACTTATAAAAACGACTACCGCATGAGTCAGATCGCAAAGATTTTCGCACAGTATAACAAGCGGCTGTTCGACGCAAACGCTATGGACTTTGACGACATTCTGTTAAATACCGTTAAGCTGTTCATCGAATTTGAAGACGTTCTTGAACACTATCAGAACCTTTACAAATATATCCTTGTGGACGAATATCAGGATACGAACACCGTTCAGTTCAGACTTATCGATCTGCTGTCGGCAAAGCACGGAAACCTCTGCGTTGTCGGCGACGACGACCAGAGCATTTATAAATTCAGAGGCGCAACGATAGAAAACATTCTCTCATTTGAAAAACTATTCGGCTGCGATCCCGAAACGGACGTAATAAAGCTTGAACAGAATTATCGTTCGACGCAGAATATACTTACCTCCGCAAACAAGCTTATCGACAACAATAAGGGCAGAAAGAAAAAAACGCTTTGGAGCGAGCTTGGCGACGGCGAAAAGATAGATATATTCAATGCTTTCAACGAAAGGACAGAGGCGAAGTATATCTGCGAAAAAATCTCGGAAAATGTAAAAAACGGCATGAGCTATCGTCAGCACGCCGTTTTATACCGCACGAACGCTCAGTCTAACATAATCGAGCAGACTCTTGTTAGAGAAGGTATTCCTTATATGGTCTACGGCGGTCTTAAATTCTACGACCGCAAGGAGATAAAGGATATTCTTGCATATCTTTCGGTAATAAACAACCCGTCGGATATGCTGAGACTAAGAAGAATAATCAACGAGCCGAAAAGAGGTATCGGAGAAGCGACTATTCTGGCTATCGAGCATATTTCATCGGATCTTGGGATAGATCCGCTCGAGGTGATTCGTGAAGCGTCGGATTATGCGCCTATCGCAAAAAAGAGCAAAAATCTGCTTGTGGTCACAAGGATATTTGACGAGCTGATCGAATATGCAAAAGAACACAAGCCGAGCGAGCTTCTTGACAAGGTAGTAGACGTCAGCGGATACGGAGAAATGCTGCAGGCGCAGGGCGACGAGGGTACACTTCGCCTTGAAAATATTGCCGAGCTTAAATCGACTATGCTTACATATGAGGAAAATACAGAAGATCCGAACCTTGAAGGATTTCTTGAAGAGGTTTCGCTTTATACCGATATCGACAAATACGACCCCGATTCGGACTTCGTTTCGCTTATGACGATACACTCGGCTAAGGGACTTGAATTTGATCAGGTTTTCCTGCCGGGACTTGAGGAGAATGTATTCCCGTCTTCACGAAGCAGTGAAAATCCCGAAGATATTGAAGAGGAGCGCCGGCTTGCTTATGTTGCGCTCACCCGTGCAAAGAGAAAGCTCTATATATCGCACGCCATGTCAAGAATGCTTTTCGGAAGAACAAATTCAAACCGTCCGTCGAGATTTCTCAAGGAGCTGCCAGAAGAATGTGTCGAGCAGATCAAGGAGCAAAGTCCCTTTGACCGCAAAACGAGAGAGAGACCGAAACGCCCCGACTATTCAAGCGAATGTTCAGATATGCTCGAACGCAGAAAAAACAGTATGTCGATGCGTTCGGAAACCGCCGATTACAAGCCGGGCGACGTTGTGATACACCCAAATCCGAAATTCGGCAGAGGCATTATCATAAGCTGCGAGCCTATCGGCAAGGAGACCATGATAGAGATAACCTTTGAAAGCTGCGGAACAAAGAAATTTTTCGCGTCAACGGCAAAGCTTAAAAAGGTGTAACATTTTAATCTTAAAAACAGCTAACAAAAAGGACCGACACGGTACAAAACCGTTCGGTCCTTTGATTTTATCTTCCGTATTTTGCCTGCGCTATCTGCTGACGGATATCTTCACCCGAAAAATGTATCGGCATAAAGTAATTGAGTATCCTCGAACAGATACGCTCGTTGTATCGTGAATTTATCTGCGGCTCATTCATGTTTGTCGAGATTATTGTCGGTCTTTTCAGATTCATTCTTGAATTTATGATATTATAAAGGGTCGATTCGTAAAACGGACTTATAAACTCCGAACCGAGATCGTCGATGATAACAAGATCGGCTTCGATAAGCGTTCCGAGCGTGTCGCCCTCTACGTTATTAAAATGCTCGTTTTCAATCTGCCGCAGAAAATCGGAAACCGAGCCGAATGCAACGAGATATCCCCTTTGCGCAACGCTTTTTGCAATGCACGACGAAAGAAAGGTTTTGCCAAGCCCCGTTTGTCCCTCGAAAAGCATTGAACGGCAGCCGTTAGGGAAATTAAGGCAATAGTTTTTAAAATAGGTCAGACAGCTGTTCATTCTGTTTCTTGCGTCGCCTATCGGGTAGTAGTTCTCATCATACTCGGAAAAATCGTGAAGCGCAATGGTAGTGCGCTCGTTAAGCTCCTCAACGGTGAATTTTTTGAGCATATCCTCAAAGCAGCTGCATCTTATCCCCTCGACATATCCCGTATCCTTACATTTTTCACAGACGTAAAGAGGATCTAAAAAATCCGGATCCCCAGTGTACTGCTCGCAGAGAGCCTTTATTCTTTTCTGAGCGTCAAGATTTTTAGCCTTTACCGCCTCGGCAGCCTGAGCCGCATTTTTTTCATGAGAAGCAATTATCTGAACAAGCTCGAAATATGTATTGCTTATCGACGCTTTAAGCTCCTTTACCTCAGGAATATCGGCGAAGATCTGCTGTTCACGGCGGAAAAGCTCGTCAGCCGCATCCTTTCTTCTTTTTGAAAGCAGCGCCTGCGCCTTATCAAATGCAGTAAGCGAATATTTCATATGCCTTAGATCCCCTCCGTATCGTTAAAACTTATCATGTTCGGATCGAATGAAACGGCGATCTCGTGCCGTTTTTCTATATCATACGATGTCTTGCGGTTTTCCTGTTTTTTCGACTCAATCGATTCTTTAAATTTTCTATCCGACTCCTCGACAGCCTCTAAAGTCATCAGTCCCTCATTTTTCCATCTTGACAATATTCCGTTTATGTAAGCAAACTCAACCTTCTGCTTTTTATCCCGGCATCTTTCGCCGGCAAGGTCGATAAGCTCAATGCTGAATCCATCGTCACGCCACTGAGAGATATACTCTTCCTGATTTCTTGTAAGCTTACATTCTATTCCGAGAGCGATAGCCGCTTTATGAACAAATCCATAACGCTCTGTCTGCTCAACTATTTCCTTTTCAACAAGCGTAGGCTCGGTAATTCCCCTTGCCGCCCATTCTCTTGCGACCGTGTCGATATAGCTAAGACTCTTTTTACCGATAGAAAAACAAAAGCGGACTATCATAACTATCGACGAAACTGAGTAGCCGTAATATTCGTAAAGATTTACAAACGCCGCCGTTTCCGTGCCGTTTATCGGTCTGCCGTAAACGTTCTGCATTTCTTCAAAAAGCAGCGCTATCTCGGGGTCTTCCTTCGCCTTCTGATTAAGCTCGACGTTAGTATACCTGATATTTGCCTTTGCCTGAGAAGACTTTTTCTGAACGATCGGTTCGGCGGCGCACGCTGTTTTTGTTTTTTCATCAGCCAAAGCCGCAGCGGAAACGCCGTCGATCTGCTGTGCTGTTACAACGCCGTGAGAGCTCCAGAAAATGACCGCTTCCTCCGCCTTTGCAGCAGAGATACCGCAGTCTTTTGCAACCTCGTCAATATCGGCGGTATCCGAATTTGAGCAAAGCAGACAAAGCAGCACCTTATAGAAGCTGTCGTCGGCAAGCTTTAAGAAATTTTCAACAGCGCTGCACGGCACGGTAAAAAACTTACCGAACGGCGCAGTACCGATCTTATATTTCATCTATCATCGATCTCCTTGTTAGCTTGTTGTGTTTATTATACCACACAACCGACTAAAATGCAAGAGTAAATTTAAAGGTTAAAAGAGAATCGGCAGAGCTTGACGAATGACTAAAAAACTGATATAATAGATAAAGAAAAGTAACAAAAGGAGCAAACCGCTATGACGCCCGACTTTGAAGCGCTTGAAAAAAATCTTATCGACGTAATTAAGGAATCTCACATAAAGCTTGGATATACAAATAACAGCATAGGCATATTTTATCCTCCGTCATCGCTCGGAAATATGCTGAAAGTTCCGTTTGAAGTTTCAGAGCTTAAAAAAACGCTTTCGGATTTTTGTGAATTTGAAAATCAGCGTATCGGAGAAGTAAGCGTTTCCTATTACCCTGACGACAACCGCTTCGGGATAACGGTATCGGCGCAGGCGGTCGGATTTATTCACGAAAATATACCCGATCCTCAGTTTCTCAAAGACTTTATATCGAATATTCATTCCTGCCGCAGTATTGAGGATATAACCGAAATCTTTAAGCGTTATTCGGACAAAGTTTGCTGCGAGCATATTGAGAGCGAAGAATTTGATTATCTTCTGTATTTTGCGGACGGCATACCCGACGACTATCGCTACTGCATACAGTTTGAAATGGGACACGCTTCCTATCATAGATTTACTCAGTCGGATTTTGATGAGCTTGGCATTTTTTGATATTATAGCGGCGCAGGATATTCTGCTCCGCTTTTTTATTTGCTCAAATGCTTGCAAATCTGCATCGTATGTGCTATAATATATAATGGAATATTATGCGAGGAAAAATTATATGAAAGAAATAAAAACGATCAGAATAGGAAATGTTGAAATACCAAAGACAGCCGCTCTTGCACCAATGGCGTCGGTCGCCGACCTTGCGTACAGAATGATGTGCGTAAAGTTCGGAGCGGCATACTCCGTGAGCGAAATGATCTCGGCAAAGGGGCTTTGCTATGGAGATAAAAAGACAAAGCTCATGTGCAGTATCGCTCCCGAGGAAAGACCTCTCGGGCTTCAGCTTTTCGGCGAGGACGCTGAATTTATGGGGCGTGCAGCTTACAAGCTCAACGATTATTCGCCCGATATTGTCGATATAAATATGGGCTGCCCCGTTCCGAAGGTAGTCAACAACGGCGCAGGTTCTGCGCTTATGAAAGACCCTAAAACTGCGGAAGAGATCGTTAAGGCGGTCGTGAAAAATTCCGACTTCCCCGTTACCGTGAAATTCCGTTCGGGCTGGGACGAAAGCAGCGTTAATGCGGTCGATTTTGCAAAACGTATGGAGCAGGCAGGCGCTGCGGCATTGACAGTTCACGGGAGAACACGCCGGCAGATGTATTCGGGCAAGGCTGACTGGGATATTATCAGACAGGTAAAACTGGCTGTCAACATTCCCGTAATAGGAAACGGCGACGTCGATTCGGCGGAAAAATGTGTTCGTATGTACAAAGAAACAGGCTGCGACCTTGTTATGATAGGAAGGGCGAGCTATGGCAGACCGTGGATATTTGATGAAATCAACAGCTATCTTAAAGACGGAATTCTGCCGCCCGAAAAAACAGCCGCACAGCGTATGGAAATAATGCTCGAGCACGCACGTCTTATCATCAGTTTAAAGGGCGAGGGTCAGGGTATGCGTGAAATGAGGAAAAACGTCATCTGGTATGTGAAGGGTCTGCCCGACGCTGCAAAGCTGAGAAATGAATGTTCGGATATGTGCAAATATTCGCAGCTTGAAGATATGGTACGGAGAATAATCGAAAGGGAGAGCAGATAAATGGGTATTCTATATGTTGTAGGCACGCCGATAGGAAATCTTGGCGACATGACCTGCCGTGCGGCAGACACGCTGCGAGAGGTCGATTTTATCTGCGCCGAGGACACAAGAGTTTCGGCGAAGCTGTTAAATTATCTTGACATCAAAAAGCCGCTTATCAGCTATCACGAGCATAATGCACAGCAGGCAGGCGAGGGTATTGTGCAGCGGATACTTTCGGGAGAAAATGCGGCGATCATAACCGACGCCGGAATGCCTTGTATTTCCGACCCGGGAGAACAGCTTGTGCGCTTGTGTGCGGACAGCGGTGTAAAGGTTTGCGTTGTTCCCGGTCCTACGGCCGCAATGTCGGCTGTCGCAATAAGCGGACTCAGCACAAAAAGTTTTACCTTTAAGGGTTTTCTCCCGGTCGATAAAAAACAGCGGTATGCGCAGCTGGCATCTGTTAAAAGCTGCACCGATACGCTTATTTTTTACGAAGCTCCGCACAAGCTGCTTTCAACGCTTGAGGATATGCTTAAATATTTCGGCGACAGAAAAATAGCTATATGCCGTGAGCTTACTAAAATTCACGAAGAGGTCATAAGAACAACGATCTCGCAGGCGGTTTTGTTCTATAAGGAAAACAAACCAAAGGGCGAATTTGTGCTTGTGGTCGAGGGCGCTGCGCAGGCGGAAAACGCCGCTTCCGACACGCTTGAGGACGCTCTTTTACAGGTCAGACAGCTTGCCGAAAACGGTATGCGCCCTGCCGACGCCTGCCGTGAGATAGCAAAGGTGACAAGATTCTCAAAAGGAGAGCTTTACACGGCTTTTCTCGCCGAAAACGACAGAACGGAGGATAGGCAATGACCGTTATTTTACCGATGAACGAGGAAAACTATTCTCATGCCGCAGCTATTGAAAAATCGTGCTTTGACGATCGCCCGTGGACTGCCGAGCAGTTTGCCGAAGAGCTTTCGCTCGATTTTTCACGCACATTTATCGCTTATTATGACGGCGAGGCGGCAGGTTTTGTCAATATGTGGCTCACTCCCCCGATGGCGATCATCAATAATATTGCTGTTCTTGAAAAATTCAGAAGAAAAGGTATTGGCAATATGCTTATAGACGCTGCCCTTAGCGAATGCGGCGAATGCAGTTCGCTTACGCTTGAAGTCAGACCGTCGAACGAGCCTGCGATAGAGCTTTATAAAAAGCGTGGCTTTTCGCAAGTCGGCAGGCGCAGGGATTTTTATGAAAATCCAACCGAAGACGCTTTGATTATGACAAAATTTATGGAAAGGAAGCGCGGCGGTGAATAATATTTCAGGACTTAAAACGGAAAAAATAGGTTCGGCTGCGCTTTATATCTCTGCGGCGCACCGTTTCGGCACTGACGCAGTGCTGCTTGCGGATTTCGCCGCACCTCGCCGAAAGGATACGGTCTGCGACCTTTGCACAGGCTGCGGAATTGTCGCCGTAGTTATGCACGAGCGGTTTCAGCCGAAATATATCGAGGCGGTTGAGATAGACCGTGAGGGGCATGAACTGCTTAATATGACGATAGAAAATTCCGGACTTGACGGGATAAAGGCTGTCTGCGGAGATCTTAAAGAATGGAAATCGGAAAGAGAGCTTGACCTTATCACCTGCAATCCGCCCTATAAGCGTGACGGTGCTGGAATAAAAAGCGAAGAAAGAGTAGCGCTCGGCGCAAGGCACGAGGTTCTTTGCTCGCTTAGCGACGTGTGCAGAGCAGCGGCGGCTTCGCTTAAATACGGCGGAAGACTCTGTATTTGCAACCGCCCCGAAAGGCTGTGCGACATTATGTGCGATATGAGGTCTGCGGGTATTGAACCTAAGAGAGTGAGATTTGTGTCCAAAAATCCGTACACTTCGCCGTGGCTGGTTCTTGTTGAGGGAAGAAAGGGCGGCAAACCTTTTTTGCAGACCGAGCCGACATTTTTTACGCATAACCCCGACGGAACACGCACCGCCGAGCTTGAAAAGCTAAGCGAAATAATGCTTTGATAAGAGGTAGAAATTTATGAAGATATTAGGAATAGAAAGCTCCTGCGACGAAACTGCCGCAAGCGTAGTCGAGGACGGAAAGACCGTTCTTTCAAATGTTGTTGCGAGCCAGATAGACGAGCATAGATTATATGGCGGAGTAGTTCCCGAGATTGCGTCAAGACGGCATACGGAGAATATTTCGTGGGTCGTGAGCGAGGCGCTTTTGCAGGCGAATTGCAGCCTTGACGATATTGACGCTATTGCCGTGACATACGCTCCGGGACTTATCGGTGCACTGCTTGTCGGCATAAGCTTTGCAAAAGGGCTTGCAATGACTAGCGGAAAACCGCTTATCCCCGTTCACCACATAGCAGGTCATATAGCGGCGAATTATCTTACGCATGAAGATTTAAAACCGCCTTATCTCTGCCTTGTTATTTCAGGCGGTCACAGCCATATAATCGAGGTCAAGGACTATACGAAATATCACGTTATCGGCAGAACACGTGACGATGCGGCAGGCGAATCCTTCGACAAGGTCGCAAGAACGCTCGGCTATGAGTATCCCGGCGGAAAATTTATCGACGCCGCCGCAAAAAAGGGCAACCCCGACAGTTATAAGCTGCCAAAGCCGAAGGTAAGCGGCAGCGAATATGATTTCAGCTTTTCGGGACTTAAAACCGCCGTTATCAACGCAGTACACAACGCTAAACAAAAGGGCGAGGAGATAGTTTGCGAGGATATGGCGGCGGCTTTTCAGAAGACCGTTTCGGAGATACTCGTTTCCAAGACGATGCTTGCGGCGGAGCATACGGGCGCAAAAAAGCTTGCAATCGCAGGCGGCGTTTCGGCAAATTCGGGCGTAAGAGAAGCTTTTGAAAAAGCCTGCGCCGAAAGAGGAATATTGCTTTATATGCCCGAGCTTAATTATTGCGGCGACAATGCCGCTATGATAGCCTGTCAGGGATATTACGACTACCTCGCAGGCAAACGTGCCGATGAAAGCTTAAACGGAATTGCAACGCTTTCGCTCGACAAGATCTCGGAATAATGAGGAGAAAACCATCATGAGAATTTTAGCTATTGACGGAAACAGCATTATGAACCGTGCGTTTTACGGTATAAAGGCTCTTTCGACAACAAAGGGAGAATATACGAACGCTCTTACGGGTTTTATGAACATTTACCTCAAGGAGCTTGAAGCCGTTAAACCCGACTGCACCGCCGTTGCGTTCGACCTTAAAACCCCGACTTTCAGACACAAGTCAGACCCGACCTACAAAGCTAACAGAAAGGGTATGCCCGAGGAGCTTGCTTTGCAAATGCCGCTTATCAAAGAAATGCTCACAGACATGGGCATTAAGATAATCGAATGCGAGGGATACGAGGCTGACGATATTTTAGGCACGCTTTCGGCTATCTTTTCGGGTGAAAACGAGTGCTATATTTTAACAGGAGACCGTGACAGCCTTCAGCTTATAACCGACAGCTGTACGGTTCGGCTTGCAACAAACAAGGAAACGATCAATTATACCGCCGAGAGATTTCGTGAGGATTACGGACTTGAGCCTATTCAGCTTATCGAGCTAAAGGCGCTGATGGGCGACAGCTCGGACAATATTTCCGGCGTTAAGGGCATCGGCGAAAAGACCGCTTCGGCGCTTATCAAGGAACAGGGCAGCATCGAAAAACTGTACGAAAATCTGGACAGTATGACACTTACGCCCTCGGTCAGAAAAAAACTCGAAGCAGGCTTTGACGATGCAAAAAGAAGCAAGTTCCTTGCGACTATCGTTAAAAATGCGCCGATAGAAACAGACCTTTCGGCTTACAAACAGGGCGAGCAGAAAACGCAGGAGCTTAAAATGCTGCTTACAAGGCTTGAAATGAACAAGCTGATGAGCCGTTTAGGACTTGTCGGAAACGCCGCAGAAATGCCGAAAGAACCTGTTAAGGCAGAGAAACTTACACCTTTTGAAGTAAAGGAAATGACCGCTGAAAATATACCGGCTTCCCTTTCCTTCTTCACATTTGACGGTCAAAAGCTGTCGGCGGTCTGTGAAAATACTGTTTATTTCACGGAAGATAAAACTCTTATCTTGGCTTATTTTAATTCAAACGCAGAGAAGAAATGCTTTGAGGGAAAAACTGCGCACAGGTACGCTTTTGCGAACGGCGGACGGCTTTGCGGTCTTAAATTCTGCTGCGACCTTGCAGGTTATCTGTTAAATTCTCAGGCGAGCGAATACACGGCGGAGGGGCTTTGCCTTAATTACCGCACCGTTTACCGTTCGGACATGGGCGAAAATGCCGACGTCTGCTCGCTTCCCGACCTTTCGGCGCAGCTCGAAAGACAGCTTGAAGCCGCCGATATGACAAAGCTGTACAATGAGATAGAGCTGCCTCTGTGCGAGGTGCTTGCGTTTATGGAAAATGCAGGTGTTCGTGCCGACACGGACGGTATCAGAGCGTTCGGAGAAAATCTGACCGCCGATTTAGCAAAGCTAACCGATATGATTTACGAATATGCAGGCGGAGAGTTCAATATTGCTTCGCCGAAACAGTTGGGCAAGGTGCTATTTGATGATCTCGGACTTCCCTGCAAGAAGAAAACCAAAAGCGGATATTCGACCAATGCCGAGGTACTTGAATCGCTTGCCGACAAGCACCCGATAATTCCGCTGATACTTGAATACAGAACGCTTTCAAAACTAAGCTCGACATATGTTGACAGCCTGCTCAAACAGGTACACGACGACGGCAGAGTTCACAGCGTTTTCAAGCAGACCGAAACACGCACGGGGCGTATAAGCTCGACAGAACCGAATATGCAGAACATTCCGGTAAGAAAAGAGATAGGCCGTGAGATGAGAAAGTTCTTCACGGCGGCTGACGGCTGTATGCTTGTCGATGCGGACTATTCACAGATCGAGCTGCGAGTGCTTGCAAGCGTTTGCGGCGACGAGAATATGCAGCAGGCTTTTATAAGCGGAACGGATATTCACACCGCAACGGCGGCTCAGGTATTCGGACTTCCGGAGGATTTTGTTTCGCCTGAGATGCGTTCTGCCGCAAAGGCTGTAAATTTCGGCATAATCTACGGAATAGGCGCATTTTCGCTGTCAAAGGATATCGGCGTTTCCGTTGCTGAAGCGAAGAGATACATTCAGAGCTATCTCGACAACTATCCGAAGGTAACGGAGTTTATGAACAAAACGGTCGATGACGGAATTAAAAACGGCTATGTAACGACCATTTTCGGCAGGCGAAGATATATTCCCGAGCTTTCGTCGTCGAACAAGATAACTCAGGCTTTCGGAAAGCGTGCGGCAATGAATGCGCCTATTCAGGGAGCCGCCGCCGATATAATCAAGCTTGCAATGGTAAAAGTTTACAATCGTTTTCGTGAGGAAATGCCCGAGGCAAAGCTGATTTTACAGGTACACGACGAGCTTATACTTGAAGTTCCCGAGGATAAAGCCGAAAGAGCCTGCGAGCTTCTCAAGGAGGAAATGGAATCGGCAGTTTCGCTCGCCGTTCCGCTGACAGTCGACGCACATTCGGGAAAAAGCTGGTTTGACGCTAAGGGCTGATCGCTAAAAAAACGCCGTCGGACTGTTGTTCAGAAAGATCCGACGGCGTTTTTTCTTAATTTATATGCAAATTCTATTGAAAGGTTGATATTATGAGAAAGCTGTCGGAATATATAGGAAGCCAGTTCGGAAAGCCGCGCGGTATGATCGGGAAAATATGCTGTTTTCTAATGAATGTAATAAATAAGCCAATGTATAGGAGTATCGTAACGGCTATGAAGCTTGAAAGAAACGATAAAATACTTGACATAGGCTATGGCAACGGATTTATGCTTCGTGAGATATATAAGAAAAACAAGGTTGATATGTACGGTATAGATATCTCAGAGGATATGAGGAAAACAGCTTCAAAGCGAAACAATCGTGCGCTGAATAACGGACAGCTGTTTCTTAGTGTAGGCGACTGCTGCGACCTCCCGTATGAGGACGATATGTTTTCCGCCGTTTCTTCAATAAACACCGTATATTTCTGGAGCGATACCGTTAAAGGTCTGTCGGAGATAAGAAGAGTTCTTAAACCGGGAAAATCATTCTATAACACTGTTTATACAAAAGAATGGATGGATATGTCATATACTGAAAAAGGGTTTAAAAAATTTAATGCTGATGAGCTTGTAAAACTTGGGAAAGAGGCAGGATTTGAAAAAACTGAGGTCAGAGATATTATCAAGGGCAAGAACTTTATGGTAATTTACACAAAGTAAAAAACAGCATTTTTTTTGACAATTATCATATTACAGCTTTAGAGCAAGAGGCTTTGTAAACCAAGAATTAAATTATTGTTGACTTTTTTAGCAGGATATGTTATAATTGAATAATATAATAATACCCGTTCTACAGTGCTCTGAGCTGTCAGAGAATAATACGGGAGCAATTGGGTGATTAATATGAAAAAACAAACAAAAAGTATTGTCATATTAGATAAAAGCAAAAAAATCGTAATCACTCTGTCTGTAATGCTTGTACTGCTCGCTTGCTCGTGCGTTATGGCGAAGCTGATTAGGAATATGGAAGAAAAAGCTTGTTGGGACACTCTTGCGAAAACAGCTCAACAGACCGGAATTGCTGTAAAAAAACAGATAGAATGCGATCAGGAGCTTTTAGAGAGCATTTCAAATATTATAGAAGGTATGGACGATATAGAATCACCGACGGTTCAAAAGATAATTGACGAATTTCAGCCTAATACCATGATCTCTCACATAGCTCTTTTACTGCCTGATGATAAAATAATGCTTCCTGATGAACCTATCCGTGATACAAACGGCATACTGTCTTTTGAAAAAGAAGCCGCTCTCGGAAAACATATCTCGGACAGAAGCGTGGATATAAGAGACGAAAGCAGATTAATTCTCCGCAATTTCGTTCCCGTTATGAAAAACGAAGAAACTGTTGCAATGCTGTACGGAGTAGTTGATTTAGAAAAATTACCGGAACATATAGACAGAAGCGCATACAACGGAAAAGTTCAGGTTACTATCATTGACGCACAAAGCGGTGATTATATTCTCGATACATGGCACAATTCGCTTGTAAATGTCAATGATTTTGGTGAACGAAAGCTTGTAAGCGGTGAAGACCCGAAGGTTCTTTGCGAAATGTCGCTTGAAGGCAAGTCGGGTTACAGCGTTTTTGTATCGAAAACAACAGGTGAAAATATGTATTTTTACTCTACTCCCGCTTTGATAAATAAGTGGACATTGGGTATTCATGTATCGGAAGGTCTTGTGTTTGAAAGAGTAAAATATGTCGACAAATTGCTCTTTGGTTTTATCGGAATAGAAGTAATAATGCTTGCAGGCTACTTCATCTGGCTTTTGTTAAGCACAAAGGCGGAGCTTAAAGAGAAACAGAGGCTTGCGGATACCGACCTGCTTACCGGTCTGTTAAATCGTAACTGCTTTGAGACAAAGGTTTCAGAATGCACATTCGCTTGCAATAATAATCTGACTTGTATTTATGCCGACGCAAACGGTCTTCATGAATTAAATAACAAACATGGTCACGCCGCCGGTGACAAAATGCTTCAGGAAGTTGCAAAAGCAATACAAGATCGGTTTGGAAAAAAGAATACCTATCGCATCGGCGGAGATGAATTTGTCGCATTTGCAATAGACGAACCGACCGAATCGATCCAAAAAAAGCTTTCCGATATCGATACATATCTGTTAAACAAGGCTTATCATATCTCATTCGGTATGTCAAGTCAGGATATACCGATCGATATTGACAGCCTCCTTAAAGATGCGGAAACAAAAATGTATGAAGCAAAAAGGAGTTACTATCAGCAGTCCGGAAAGGACAGAAGGCGCAACAGATGACAACTTATAAAATACCCCTGATTAGAATTCTGATCAGGGGTTTTCTTTGTAATAATAAAGATATTCCTCAAGCGTAAGTCCCTGACGTTTTATTATCACGGAATGTTCCTCGCCGACAAACCTATAATGCCACGGCTCATAAGCAATACCGGTAATATGCTCCTTCATTCTCGGATAGCGCAGGATAAAGCCGAATTTATGTGCGTTTCGGCAAAGCCAGCGGCCTTCATCGGTCAAATGAAAATCGTCACAAACGTCGTCCTGCAAAAACGTGCAGAAATCACAGGCAAGCCCTGTGTGATGCTCGCTGTGACGAGGCTTTGCAAGATATCTTAACGTAAGCCTTTCAGCGTCGGCTTTGTTCAGTCCTTCGCTCATATGTTCCGCAACGCTCCTGTTCCATAGCATTTCCTGATAATCGACCGAACGATAACCCGAGATCAGCTTTATACTAATTCCATCTTTTTCCGCAGAACAAAGCATCCTTACGCAGCTTTCTCCGGTTTGCCTTTCAAGCATGATACCGTTTATATTTATCAAATCAACAGAATAGTTCTCGGGCAAAGGCAGAACGCTGTCGACCAAAATCAGATGATCCATATTCTCACCGCCTTAATATGTATATATTATATTATGTCGGTTATAAATTAATGTTACGAAGCATATTTTTTTTATAAGGCGAAAAAGCCTCAGAAACATACGAGGAGAATGGATAAGTCATGAACATTAAACGAAACATAAGCGTCTGCACCGCTGTTATTCTGGCATTTACTGTCGTTCCGCTCGGCATATCGGGCGCAGGCTGCGCTCTGCCTGCCGTTTCGGATAAGATAGTATATTCGGTCGCAAGGAGCATATCGGGGAACGTTACTGAAAAGAAAGCAGTGCAAACCGACAGTATTTTACAGAATAATTTAGTTAATAAGACCGCATGGGATATGGAGGCGGCGCCGCAGGAGCTTGAAATACCTCTTCCGAAAGGCAGCGAGATCCCGACGCCGCTTCCCTCTCAGGAAATCATCGGCGCTAT
>JBJERC010000005.1:0-22076 GCA_051882075.1 Oscillospiraceae bacterium
CTTGCGTTTGCAAAGAAGCTTGACGTCCCTGTTACAGCAGAAAAATAATCAGGAGCTGAACAAGCTGCGTATTGCGGCGGCGGAGTTCGGTATGAACGGATTTATTTCAAATCCGATAAATATGGAGAAAGTAATAACGGCGCTTCACGCTCTGATGCTGTAACGCCATTGTTGACAGATTTTAACCCTTTGGAGCAATAGAATATGAACAGATATTTTAATATTAAGCTTGCGGACGTTGTTATCCGCATTGAACATATACATGATTATATACAAGAATACTGCCAAGGTTATCTTACAGATGAAAAGGCGGATTTTTGCGCTGCGGTAAGTCCGTCGGATATTGAGTATGAGCGTGAGCGCTCCGCTGCTGAAGATAAAAAAGAGGGTATACCCGTGCGCAGTTTCAGCGAAGGATACCTTGAAACGCTCGCTGTGTATCGGAAGATAGCGGATAAAATGCCTGAATATGACACCGTACTTTTTCACGGCTCGGTCGTTGCGGTCGACGGTATCGGCTATATGTTTACGGCAAAAAGCGGTACCGGAAAGTCAACGCATACAAGACTCTGGAGAGAGCTTTTCGGAGAACGTGCCGTTATGATAAACGACGACAAGCCGCTTATCAAAGTGACTAAAAGCGGTATAACGGCTTACGGAACTCCATGGAACGGAAAGCACAGGCTCGGCACAAATATGGGCGCTCCGCTAAAAGCGGTCTGCGTTTTAGAGCGTTCGGAAGAAAACCGAATTGAAAAGGTAACGGCAGGCAGCGTATATAATATGCTTATTCAGCAGGTCTACAGACCGCATGAGCCGCAGGCGCTTGTGAAAACATTACAGCTTATAGATATTCTGTCGGGAAATACAGAGCTTTACAAACTCGGCTGCAACATGGATATATCAGCCGCCGAAATTGCTTACAATGCAATGAAAGGTAATAATACGACAGACGTTCAGGGCAAATTTCGGAACTGATACTCCGCCGTTAAAATTACATAACAGCAAAAAAACGCTCTGCCGGACGGCAGGGCGGTTTTAATTTCAATATCATTTTGCTACCTGCGACATAGCATTTTCAAGCCACGCTGCCGACCGAAGGGTCTCCTGCCGCAGCTTTAGATCGGTCTTTTCGAATCGTTCTTCCATAATAGTACTGTATCCCGACTCACTGCCCGAACTTATAAGCCTGTCCTCTAATGACGAAAGCCCGAGCAGGTGTTCTGTCCTGCCGTCCTGTCCCCTTTCGTCGCCGCTTGAAAAACGGCGGAACACATAAAACTGCCTGTGACAGCGAATAGCAAAAGCGCAGCAGTGAAACGAATCCGTCAGGACGAACGAGGCATTTTTTATTAAAGCTAAAACTTCCTTCGGTCCGACAGCCTGCTTTATCGTGTCGGGTCGTGAAAAATCCGAAGAAGTCATCGGGAGAGTCATTATTTTCAGATTAAACTTCTTTGCGATCTCCCTTGCAGTTTGAAAATAGTCATTGTTGTTACTGAGAAAATAGCAGAACAGATACGGCTCGTCAAGGTTGATCTTTGCCGCAATGCTGTTCCAATGCTCCATAGGGATAAGCATAGTCGGGTCGACAACGACCTCGGCGCACTTCCCCGTAAGCGACTTAACTATCTGTCTGCCGCTTTCTTCTCTTACCGAGAGAAATTCAAATGACGAAAGCGCATTTTTCAGCTTTTCCCTTTTTGATTTCGGAATTCTGTCAACCCCAAAACTCGGTGCATATGCGATCTTTTTTCTGCTGTCATTAACGAATTCAAGAAAATAAAACGGGTCGTAAAAGTAAGGATTCCATATCTGATCGCTTCCGCATACGAACACGGCGTTCTCGCCGCAGACGCGCATGATAGAATCCTTGTCCGAACAGCGCTCTGTCGTCTGCATATTCGCCTGACGGAACTCATCGATAAGCGACATACTGTCCGCCGTTTCGGGAGAACCGTTCCTTTCGCCCGACAGCTTCATTGCACGTTCGTTTATCTTATAGCGAACGCTGTCCATAAGGCTTTTATTAGCGAGCTTTTGCTTTATACCTGCCGCAGTGCCGGGGTGATAATTTAAGATCCTGCAATTGTAACCTAACGAGCAGATCGCCCTCCGGAGCGCATATGCCTGTAAAACGCTTCCGTAATTGCTGCCCTCATACCATGTCAGGATATATATATCCATTTTGCGTACTCCCCTTTTTCCAACGTAAACCTAAAGACCGTAAGCCGTTTTTTATGCAAGCAGACTTTTATAAAGCTCCGTCAGATTTTTAACGTAGTCGTTTGCGTCAAAAAGTTTCTTTGCATTTAAAGCGGCTTTTTTCGACATTTCATCGTAATCGCTGTCGCTTAAAGACATTACTTTTTCGATCGCCGCCGCAAGCGAGACTTCGTTTTTCATCTGACAAATAAAGCCCGTTTCGCCGTCGATTATGTTCTCCGAAAGACCTCCTGCGTCAGTCGCAACAACAGGCTTTCCCATAGCCTGAGCCTCGCAGGCGGTATATCCGCTTGCCTCATACCACTCGGACGGAACGACAACGCAGGCAGACTCACGCACAAACTGCCAAAGCTCTTCTCCGCTTTTATACCCCGCAAGCGAAACTCTGTCACCAAGCCTAAGCCGCTTTATCTCGGAGCGGATAGCCTTTTCCTCAGCCCCCGTGCCGACGATGACAAGCGGAATATCCCTGACCCTTTTCATCGCACGGACTAAGGTGAGTATCCCCTTCTCCTTCGAAAGCCTTCCGTAATAGAGAACGTAATTTCCACGCTTGCCCCGAACGCCGAAACTTGTCTGCAAAGGAAGAAAATTTTTCATATGGACGATCTCCGACGAGGTAAGCCCCGACTCGATCATTTTCTTCTTATAAAACTCCGACGGCGAGATAAACAGATCTATCTTTTTATAAAGACCGCTTAACTTGTTAAACTCGCTCTCAGCCGCCGCCATAAGGCACTTTGCCCGTGAATTTTTCATGCACACTCTTTTTACGCAGTTGAGATAATTTCCGTGCAGGCAGGCTTCGCAGATTTTTCCGTGATCAAGCATCGTGTGGTTAGGACAGACGCAGTTTAAGTCGTGCATGGTAAGTACGACGGGAATTTTATACTTTTTCGCAGCGTCAACAATTGACGCCGTTAAAACACGGTGGAAAAGATTGATATGAATAATATCCGGCTTTTCCTTTTCGATAAGAGCCGAGATCTTTTTCTTTGCCTCAAAGGAATAGATCATTCTCGCCGCCGCTTTTATTTTATCGAACGTGCTGAGTCTGCCGTTAAACTCTACCTTGCTGACAAAATATTTACTCTGGGCGCAGGGGAGGTTTTTCTCGTCCTGCATTGAAAAAAATACGACCTTATGACCTGCATTTTTTAAAAGCTCGGCAAGTCCGAAAAAATAGGTCTCCGACCCTCCGTGAACGTTGAAATATTTATTCACCAGCAGAATTTTCATGTATACTACTCCTCAATTTTAAGCGAAAACGTAAGTCTGCCCGACTCTCATTTCTTATTTTTCCTTTGCTTTATTCTTCTCGCAAATGGATATATCTTCGTGTGTATGAACGAAACGGTTTCTATCATAAGTTTTCCGGGCAAAGCGGACGAAACAAAGCTTAAAAGCTTCTGCGCAAAAGTGCGGTCGTCGGGCTTCATCGGTTCGTCCTTCCACGGACTTTTTTTCTTATATTCAAGATACGCCGCCGCATAAGGATGCTTACAGCCCTTTACCCACGGACGAATACTCATTTTAAAGCAGGACTGAAAATGCACGATAACAGGATCTTCTACCGCCTCCTTGAACTGCGCAGGATCTACCGGAACGGTCGGCTTGCGGAACCTTATCAGATCATCATGATCAAACGCAAAGAAAATGGTCATACAGTTGTATTTCGGGTGAAGTAACCCCGACCGTCCGAGCCTGCTAAGCACGCCGTTCTGAACGCCCTGATCGACAAAGGTTATATCGCCCTTTTTCTCGTGTATGTATTTCAGGAACATATCCTCGACATTATTTTTTCTCCATGCGTCTATGTCTATCAATAAAACTCCGTTGTTCAGATAGTTATCCTCAGGCTTTAAACCGAGGTCCGTTCGGTAAGCGGCGCTTCGGCAGTCGTCCACACCGTAAAGCCATTTATCCCCCATATCCGTTTCCCACAGCGCAGACAGATCCTGCAAAACAAGCGTGTCGCAGTCGATAAACAAAACTCTCTTCACCGTTTCGGGAAGCATTGACGGCAAAAACAGCCTATAAAACGTGCTGATATCCCACCGCCCGATCTTTATCTTCGTATCCGAAAGCTTTTCGATATCGGGGTGAGATAAAAAACTGAGCGTTCTTCCGAATCCGCCTATCATCTGTTCAAGACGCTGCTTGTTCTTTTTTGATATGTTGTTGTCGATAAGATAAATATTAAGCTCTTTTACATTTTTATTATGCTCAAGAAGCGACAGCATGGAAATTCCTGCTATATCACAATATCTGTCGCTTGAAGAATATACGATATCCATGCGCACCTCCCGTTTTATCCCTATACAAAAAATATACCATAAATTACGCCGGTTGTCAACGAAATTGCTGTTTGAAGTAATTTTGTGCATATTGACATATTGACATCTTTCTATCTGTAGTATATAATAATATATAGAGGTTTATCAATATGATATATTCAGAAAGGAGAAACGTATGAATATCGACGCTAAGAAAACGGCAGGAATTTTTAAAGCCTTCTGCGATGAAAACCGAATAAAGATATTGCAGCTTTTGCAAAGCGGCGAAAAATGCGCCTGTATGCTGCTTGAAGAAATGAACATAACGCAGCCAACGCTTTCGCACCATATGAAAATTCTGTGCGACAGCGGAGTTGTCACGGCACGCAGAGAGGGAAAATGGATGCACTATTCAATATCCGAAGCAGGATTAGAACGTGCGCAGGAATATCTAATCTCACTGAAAAATAACAAGGAGGATAACTGCAATGAATAAAACCGACAAGGCTCTGGAGCTTTTCTCAAATAATTTCAACTGTTCTCAGGCGGTGCTTACGGCGTTTGCACCTGATTTCGGACTTGACGAAAAGCTTGCATTAAAGCTTGGGACATCATTCGGCGGCGGTGCAAGAAACGGCGAGATATGCGGTGCGGTCTCGGGAGCGCTTATGGTGTTGGGACTGAAATACGGTCATTTTGATTCCGCCGACAATGAACAGAAGTCAAGGGCGTATGAGATAGCAGTCGAGTACACAAAACGTTTCAAGGAAGCAAACGGTTCTATCGTCTGCCGTGACCTGCTCGGATATGACCTGACAAAGCCCGATGAAATGGCTTGTATCAAGGAGAAGAACCTGTTCGGTGATGTTTGTCCCAAAGCGATAAAAAGCGCTGTGGAAATTCTCGAGAGCGTTCTTGCCGATTATGAATAGCAGATAAGCCGTGTTCTTCACGGCTTCATCAAGGCAGTATAAATAGACACATTTAGATTTATTTATAGAAAGGTACAGTTTTTATGGAAACTCTCAGAACGGCATGGAACTTTTTTCAGAACGAAATTCTCGGAATGGCCTGGCTTTACAGGCTTATCGGAGGTCTGCTCGGTAAGCTCGGACTTGACACGACGGGAAGAGTCGGGGGCAGCGTTTTGTTTTTCATATTCGATATGATAAAGATAATGGTGCTGCTCGGAATACTTATTTTCATCATTTCATACATTCAAAGCTTTTTTCCGCCCGAACGCACAAAGAAGATACTCGGACGGTTTCACGGTATCGGCGCAAACTGCGCTGCGGCGCTTCTCGGCACGGTAACGCCCTTTTGCTCCTGCTCGTCTATCCCGCTGTTCATCGGGTTTACAAGCGCAGGTCTGCCGCTTGGCGTTACGTTTTCGTTTCTTATCTCCTCGCCTATGGTCGACCTCGGAAGCCTTGTGCTGCTGATGAGCATTTTCGGATGGAAGGTTGCGCTTGTTTACGTTATCGTCGGGCTTGTCATAGCCGTTGTCGGCGGCACGCTTATCGAAAAGCTGCACCTTGAAGATCAGGTAGAGGAGTTTATCAGAAACGGCAAAGCTATTGATATTCCGCAGGAGGAGCTGCACATAAAAGACCGCTTGAAATACGCCTTTGAACAGGTCTGCGGCACGGCAAAAAAGGTGTTCCCGTATGTGATCGTCGGAGTCGGTATCGGCGCAGTTATCCACAACTGGATACCCGAAGATCTTATCGTAAGCGCTCTCGGTGACAACAATCCGTTCGGCGTAATTATCGCAGCGATCGCAGGCGTTCCTATGTATGCGGATATTTTCGGAACGATACCGATAGCAGAAGCATTGCTTGCAAAGGGTGCGCTTCTCGGCGTTGTGCTTTCGTTTATGATGGCGGTAACTACCCTGTCGCTGCCGTCGATGATAATGCTGCGGAAGGCTGTAAAACCGAAGCTGCTCGGTATTTTCATAGCTGTATGCACAGTCGGAATAATTATTGTAGGTTATGCGTTTAACGCATTGCAGAATATTTTGATATAACAGGAGGAAAAGAAAATGTTTGACTTTTTTAAGAAAAATGTTAAGAAGCAGAGCCACCCTCAGAGCAAAAGCGGTATCACAAGCGTAAAGGTTCTTGGCGCAGGCTGCAAGACCTGTCACAAACAGTTTGAAAACGCAAAGCAAGCCGTTAAAGCAATGGGCTTATCCGTCGAGGTCGAATATATCACGGATATGCAGAAGGTAATGGAATACGGCGTTATGAGTATGCCAGCCCTTGTTGTCAATGAAAAGGTCGTGTCGTCAGGCAAGCTGTTGAAGGCTGACGATATTGTTAAGCTGATTCGCACAGAAAGGGCGTAATATGAAAAAGGTCGCCTTTATCTGCGTACACAATTCCTGCCGCAGCCAGATCGCCGAGGCTCTCGGCAGACATCTGGCAGCTGACGTTTTTGAAAGCTATTCCGCAGGAACTCAAACCAAGCCGCAAATTAACAGCGACGCTGTCCGGCTGATGAAAAAGCTGTACGGCATCGACATGGAAAAAACTCAGTACAGCAAGACCTTTGAAAAAATACCCTCGCCCGATATTGCGATATCTATGGGCTGCGACGTAGGTTGTCCGTATATCGGCAGAGAATTTGACGGCAACTGGGGCTTGCCCGACCCTACGGGGCAGAGTGACGAGGACTTTGAAAGCGTTATCCGCTCGATCGAAGAAAAGATAATTGCGCTGAAGGATAGTTTAAAGAATTAACACCTAAAAAATTCTACATAATCAACAAGCCGTGCGAATACAGCAGCGTTATATTTGTACGAAACGACAGTGAGCTTTTTCGGACGATGATACGCGCTAAAATGTTTGCATATTATTAACAGGATTATCGGAACAGAAACGCTCAAATTTGTTCACATTAAACATAACTGCTTCGCTTTAAGGCTTGATTTGCAAGGTTTGACACTTCGAATTTTTTCTAATAAAATAGAAATATAATCCAAACGAAAGGAAGATTTAAGATATGTCAAACGAAAGATACGAGCTTAACAAAAACCTTGCACAGATGCTCAAGGGCGGAGTAATAATGGACGTTACGACACCCGAGCAGGCAAAGATCGCAGAAGCCGCAGGAGCCTGCGCAGTAATGGCGCTTGAAAGGATACCTGCCGACATAAGAGCCGCAGGCGGAGTTTCGAGAATGAGCGACCCCAAAATGATAAAGGGCATACAGAATGCGGTGTCTATTCCCGTAATGGCGAAGTGCCGCATCGGTCATTTTGCAGAGGCGCAGATATTGCAGGCAATTGAGATCGACTATATCGACGAGTCGGAGGTGCTTTCTCCTGCCGACGACAAATACCATATCAACAAGCGTGAATTTGACGTGCCGTTCGTATGCGGCGCAAAGGATCTCGGCGAGGCTCTCCGCCGCATTAACGAGGGCGCTTCGATGATAAGAACAAAGGGCGAACCGGGCACGGGCGACGTCGTTCAGGCGGTGCGCCACATGAGAATGATGCAGAGCGAGATCAGAAGACTTACCTCAATGTCGAAGGACGAGCTTTTTGAGGCGGCAAAGGAGCTTCGTGTTCCGTTTGAGCTTGTCGAATATGTTGCGGAAAACGGAAAGCTTCCCGTCGTTAATTTTGCGGCAGGCGGCGTTGCTACTCCTGCGGACGCTGCGCTTATGATGCAGCTCGGCGCAGAGGGCGTGTTCGTCGGCTCGGGAATTTTCAAGTCGGGCAACCCCGAAAAGCGTGCGGCGGCTATCGTCAAGGCGGTAACTAACTTTAACGACGCACATCTTCTTGCCGAGCTTTCGGAAGACCTCGGCGAAGCTATGGTCGGTATCAATGAGCAGGAGATCGCACTTTTAATGGCGGAAAGAGGAAAATAATGAGCAAGCCTGTTATCGGCGTTCTTGCATTGCAGGGCGCATTTATCGAGCATGAAAAAATACTTTCAAGGCTTGGTGCGGAATGTTTTGAGATTCGTCAGCTGCCCGATATACGCCGCAGCTTCGACGGGCTTATCATTCCGGGCGGTGAAAGCACGGTGCAGAAAAAGCTGCTTCACGAGCTTGACCTGTTCGAGCCGCTCAAAAAGCATATCGAAGGCGGTCTGCCGGTGTTCGGGACTTGCGCAGGAATGATTCTTCTTGCCGAAAAGATCGACAGCGGAGAAGAGCCTTGCTTTGCGACAATGCCGTTTACCGTTAAGAGAAACGCATACGGAAGACAGCTCGGCAGCTTTTTTACCGAGGCTGATTTCTCAGGCAGAAAGATCCCGATGACCTTTATCCGCGCGCCTTTCGTAAGCGACGCCGGAAGCACGGAGATACTTTCCGAGGTCGGCGGAAAGATAGTGGCTGTAAAGTACAAAAATCAGCTTGCCGCCGCTTTCCACCCCGAATTAAACGACGATACTTTTGTTCACGAGTATTTTTTGAAAATGATACGCTAAAAAACGATAACACGTCCGCAGGTCTTCAAAAAGCAAGGTCTGCGGACGTTTTTTTAACTTCCGTAACTTCCGCCGCTATTGACACGCAAAAATTTATGTGATAAAATTAAAATGTCGTCCGTCGGCATAAGACGGATAGTAAAGGGAAAAGGGTAGGGTAATTTTGAGGTCAATGTTTTTTAAGGGAGCGGCTCACGGCATACCGATAATGCTTGGGTATCTCTCCGTTTCGTTCGGTTTCGGAATAATGGCGGTCAATTGCGGACTGTCGGTGCTTGAAGCCGTTATAATTTCAGCCGCAAATTTAACCTCCGCAGGACAGGCGGCAGGCGTTACGGTCATTGCGGCAGGCGGAACGCTCGCAGAAATGGCGCTTACGCAGCTTACGATAAATTTAAGATATGCGCTTATGTCGCTTTCGCTTTCACAGAAGCTTGACGGCTCGTTTAATATGCCCAAAAGGCTTGCGGTGTCCTACGGAATAACCGACGAGATATTCGCCGTCGCTTCGGCTCAGCCGGGAAAAATAAGGTCGTCGTATATGGCAGGACTTATCGCCGTTTCATTTGTCGGCTGGGTAACGGGAACGTTTCTCGGAGCCGCCGCAGGAAGACTTTTGCCCAAGGCGCTCACCGACGCTATGGGAATAGTTCTCTACGGAATGTTCATAGCGATAGTAGTTCCACAGTCGAGACGGTCGAAAAAGGTGCTTGCGGTTGCGGTCGCCGCCGCAGGGATAAGCTGTCTGTTCAAGTATCTTCTGACCTTTGTTTCATCGGGATTTGCCGTTATAATAAGCGCTGTCGTTTCGGCGGCTGTCGGTGCGGCATTGTTCCCGATAAGCGAGTCGGAGGAGTCGGAGAAAGCGAGGGCGGATAAATGAGTATCGCAGTTTACATTGCCGT
The DNA here is from genome assembly GCA_051882075.1 of Oscillospiraceae bacterium. Classification (GTDB taxonomy): domain Bacteria; phylum Bacillota; class Clostridia; order Oscillospirales; family Ruminococcaceae; genus YE71. Next base: position 9,856 of record JBJERC010000005.1, read on the forward strand.
AATGGCAGGGGTAACGTATCTTATACGAATGATCCCGTTCGCCTTTTTTAAAAAGGAAATAAAGTCAAGATTTTTCAAAAGCTTTCTTTTTTACCTGCCTTACGCCGTGCTTGCCGCTATGACGATCCCTGCAATTTTCTATTCGACAGGAAGTATCGTCACGGCGGCGGTCGGAACGGCTGCTGCAATAATTCTTGCGTATTTCGATCTGCCACTTATCGTTGTTGCGCTTTCCGCTTCGGCGGCTGCGCTTGTTACGGGACTATTTATTTAAGGCTTGCGGCAGGGTGATGACAATGACAAAATGCTTTAAAAAACGGCTGACGGCGGCTTTTGCGGCTGTTGTTTTTGCGGCTTCGGTTTCAAGCTGCGGCGAAAAAAATAATAGCCGTGAAAACTCTTCGGTCGGAGAAAATAAACAGTCCGCTACAGATACGGCTCGGTTTGCAAAGGCTGTCGACGAATATCTTCTCGCCGCCGATTTCAAGGGGGCTGTTCTCGTTTCGGTCGGCGATGAGATAATCTTCGAGGGCGGCTACGGCTTGTCGGACGAAAAAGATCCCGACTCGGAGAAGGTCGGCGTTCACAGCACGTTTGAGATAGGCTCTATGACAAAGCAGATGACCGCCGCCTGTATTCTTATGCAGGAGGAAAAGGGTCTGCTCGATACCTCCGACACGCTTGCGGAGTATTTTCCCGACTGGAAGTATGCCGATGAGGTCACGATAGATATGCTTTTGCATATGCGTTCGGGGCTTTCAGACCCGATAAACGATCCCGACAGCTTTTTTCCGGCGGAGGTCTCCGAGCGTGTAAAGGCGGCGGAGCTTGAATGTACGCCGCTTGAAGATGATATCGTAATGCAGTATTTTTACGACGCTCCGCTTAAAAGTACGCCTGATGAGAGAATGGATTACTGCAACATGAATTATTACCTGCTTGCCTGCATTGTCGAGCAGACTTCGGGTATCAGCTTTGACGAATATGTTAAGGCGAATATTTTCGAGCCGTGCGAAATGACCGACAGCAACCTCGATTTTCAAGGCACGTCGACAAAGGCATACGACAGCGCAGGGAGATATTACAGTATTCCTAAGCCGCTTGCAAAGGGTTCGGGCGAGATTAATTCAAGCGTGAGAGATCTTTTTAAATGGAACAGAGCGCTTTATTCGGGCGAGCTTCTGGGCGGCGGTGCGCTTGAAAAAATGCTGACTTCAACAGACGGCTATGCCTGCGGACTTTTCACAAACAGCGTGTCGAGCTATCACGGCGGACTTACCGACGTTTACAATTCCTACGGCGAGCATTACAACGACGACGATTTTCTGATAATCGTCCTTGACAATTCGGGAAGAAGTCTTGCAACGGCGGCTGCCGGGAATATTCGCAGGATTTATTCAGGGGAATAGGCAAAAATAAAAGGGGCATTTGCGCCCCTTTGTTTTATATCAGAGATACTTGATAAGCTCGTCAATAACGTCCTTGTAATGCTCGCCCGAAAGACCGAAGTCCATTTCCTTGTAGCTCCACGCCGCTCTGCCTATGCCGTACTTTTCAAAAACGCTGTTGATGTCCTTGTACCAGCGGAGAGTGTCCTCAGCAGGCGCCTGATCGATAACGCCGTATTCGCCGCAGTAAAGCGCAACGTTTCTCTCCTCGGCTACCTTGACAGCCTCAGCGAACATATACTCGAACAGCTCTGCGCCGATCTCGGTTATCTTGTTGTTTTCGTCGGCGAAAAATCCCGTGCAGGCGCCCATTATCTTTTTTGTTTCGGTTTCGTATTTTTCCGGGCTGTCGGGATATGAGATGTGAAAATCGGCAGGCATTCCTGCGCACCACTGAGCCGTCTGATGAGTGAAGATAGACGGCTCGTAGCAGTGAATGTTGTAGACAATGTTTTCGTCGTAAGGTTCTGAAAGCAGCTTTACCGCCGAAACTGCGCTGTAGCCTACGCCGCCGTAGAGAATTTTTGCGGTCGGAGCGTTTTTGCGGATAGTCTTTATGCAGCGAAGAGCGATCTCGTTCCACTTGTCAGCGACTTCAAAGCGAGTTACTTCGTTTAACATTTCAAACATTACGATGTCCGAGTCCTTTGCGTATCTTGCCGAAAGTCTGTCCCACGTTGTGATAAATCTGTCCTGAAGAGCTTCGTTGTCGAAGAAATCGGCGGAATATTCTGCGTCGTCGAAAATATAGCCGTAGGTCTTGTGAAGGTCGAGCACCATGTTAAGTCCGTACTTTCTGCACCAGCCGATACAAGTGTCGATATAGCGCAGACCGCTTTCCTTTACGCTGCCGTCAAGCTCCTCGATGTTCTCAAAATCAACGGGCAGCCTTAAATGGTCGCAGCCCCAGTCCTTTATCACAACGATGTCCTTTTCGGTGATAAACGTGTCGAGATGCTCCTTTGTCAGTTCCCCCTGAGAGAGCCAGCCGCCGAGATTTACACCCTTCTGAAATCCGATAAGTTTTTTCATAATAAACGTTCCTTTCTGAAAAATTATTTTTTTGTTAAGAAAAATATTATTTTTGTTTAGTTCAGTATAGCATTTTCTTTTGATATATGGTATAATATATGTGGTATTTTTATAAGAAAAGAGTGGTGTTTTTTATGAAGACGGATATTTCAAAGGAGCTGTCGGGCAGACATTTTTCAAACCGTGAGCTTGGACTTTCTCACCCGACCTACGACACCGAGCTTGCCTTTTACGAGCTTGTAAAAAACGGCGATACCGATGCGCTTGAAGAAATGAAGCGTTCGAGGAAAATGAGCGACGTTAACATTCCCGAGCGTGGAACGCTTTCGGAGGACAAGATAAGAAATCTTAAATATCACATAATCGTGACCGCCGCAATGGTGTGCCGTTTTTGCATCGAGGGCGGAATGAACGAGCAGGATTCCTACGGTCTGAGCGACGTTTACATAAGCCGTGTCGACAAAGCGTCGACCGAGCGGCAGCTGCTTGACCTGCACAGCGAAATGGTCTTCGATTACGCAAAGCGTATGAAAAGGCTTGGCACGGGAAAATACATGAACATTTACTGCATAAAAGCGATGGAATATATTTCCGACAACCTTCACAGAGCGGTTTCGGTAAAGGAAATAGCGGAGCATCTTAAAATCGACAGAAGCTATTTTTCCAAGCTTTTCAAAAAAGAAACGGGCATGACAGTCAGTATGTATATCAGAAGAAAAAAGATCTCTGCGGCGCAGGATATGCTGATATACACCGATCTGCCATGCTCGGCTGTGTCGGAAATATTGGGCTTTGCCTCGCAAAGCTATTTTACGGAGAATTTCAAACGCCTCTGCGGCATGACCCCCGGCGAATACAGAATAAAAAATTACCGCAGGCATTGGGACAACGGCGACAGTCTTAAAGACTGAAAACCTGTCACTCCCAGATCTTCCAAGCCGCATTGCCCGACTGCCAGAGGGCTTCAAGCTGCTGCTTTTCTCTGAGCGTGTCCATGCACTGCCAGAAGCCCTTGTGTGAATAGGCGGAAAGCTGTCCCATCTCTACAAGCTTTGCCATCGGGCCTTTTTCAAAAATCGTTGAATCATCGTTGATAAGGTCAAACAGCGCAGGCTCGAAAACCATGTAGCCGATATTGATAAGCTCGCCGTCGAAATTGCTTTTTTCCCGAAACGCCGAAACGCCGCCGCCGCCGTCGATCTCAAGAACGCCCTTGTTCTGAGCGTAATTGTAAACCGAAACAGTGCCGAGCTTTCCGTGAGCTTTATGACATTCGAGCAGCTCCCTTATATTGATATCCCCCACAGCGTCGCCGTAGGTGAGCATAAACGGCTCGTTTCCGATGTGATCCTTTATCCTTTTGACACGTCCGCCCGTCTGCGTATAAAGCCCCGTGTCGACTATCGTTATCTTCCAAGGCTCAGTATGCTTGTTGTGAAAAATAATATCGTTTTTGCCGTTTGTATAATCGAATGTAACGTCGCAGGTGTGAAGATAATAGTCGGCGAACCATTCTTTGATAATGTGCTGCTTATAGCCTGCGCATATTATAAATTCGTTAAAGCCGTAATGCGAATAGTTTTTCATGATGTGCCAGAGTATCGGCATTCCGCCTATTTCTATCATAGGCTTCGGCTTAACGGTCGACTCCTCCGAGATCCTCGTCCCCATTCCGCCGGCTAAAATGACCGTTTTCATTTTCAGATACGCCCCCCGTTCGCCAGTTTTTCTGCCCGTCACAAAGCGCCGTCGCGCCTGATTATTGCCGCTATCGTTTTTGCGACGCATTTTAAGTCGAGATAAACCGAGCAGTTTCTCACATAGTAGTATTCAAGCTCAAGCCGCTCCTCGTAGGAGGTGTTAGACCTTCCGTTGCAGCCCCACCAGCCGGTTATACCGGGCTTGACCCGATGGTAAAGCGGAAGTCCCCCGTGCTGTTCAAGTTCACCCTCGACCAGCGGACGAGGACCTATTAACGACATTTCGCCTTTTAGCACGTTTATAAGCTGCGGCATTTCGTCGATAGAGGTCTTGCGGAAAATATTACCCATTTTCGTTATTCTCGGATCGTTATCGAGCTTCTGATTATTCTCCCACTGCCGCCTGTAATCATTATCCCTGAGCAGCTCTTCAAGCAGCTCGTCGGCATTGTTCACCATCGAGCGAAATTTCAGAAGTCTGAAAGGCTTTCCGTTAAGTCCGACTCTTGTCTGCGTATAGAATATTGAATCCCTGTCGCCTGCCGCAAGATAGCAGATCTTTACAACAAGCATTAAAGGTAGGAGGATAATTATGCCGATGAGAGAAACGAAAATATCGGCTGCCCTTTTAACAGCCGCATAAACGGGCTTTTTCCTGACAGAAGAAGCCTGCTCTTCTGTGTTTTTAAGCTTCTGTTTTTTTGTAACAGAGCCGGAAGATAAATTCGTTTTCATAAGTATATGTATTCCGTTTCCTGCCCAATAAAGCCGTAAGCTTTTTCAGGACGATTTTGTATTAAGATTTATTTTATTATTATACCATAAAGCAAAAATGCCCGGCTTGCAAGGGCATTTTTGCGAAGCCGTCAATAGACACAGCGGACGAAAGTCCGCAAAGGGGCGGCAGCCCCGTCACCTTGCGAAAGCAAGGTGTATGTGTTTATTATACCATATAAAACGAAATAATTCAAGTGTTTAAAAGTGATTTTATAAATTTAGTTGAATATCGGTTCATTTTAATTGCAAAAATCGGGTCATATCAAAAAAATACACAATAAATATATGACGATAACAGGCAAAACAAAAAACGGCTGTGCAAAAAAGCTCAGCCGTTTTAAAATTCTCAGCGGTCATTTTTTCTTATAATGCTTTTTCCGCAGAAGTATGTGATGAGAAAATATCCGCCGTAAATAAGAAGAATTATTGCGATCGTTGCGGCTATCGAGCCTGCAAGCTTTTCCGTTCCGAATACTTCAAGGAAATAAGAACCGAATTTCATACCGAACACCGAATGGATTCCTGCAAGAATAAGCGGCAGCAGGAAGAAAATTCCCGTCTGACAAAACAGCGACCTTGAAATATCCTTTTCCTCAGCGCCTATCCTGCGAAGCATTTCATACCGCCCGACGCTGTCGGCGCACTCCGAAAGCTCCTTGAGCGCAAGGATCGCACCGCAGGCGATAAGGAACACAAGCCCGATATAAAGCCCGATGAACGTAACGATCGCTCCCAGACCTATCGTTGACTCGGAAATATCTATTTTCGTATTTATGTTATAATAATATCCGTTTTCTTTGTCGCTGAAAATAGCGCTTATCATCGAATCCGCCGTTTTCAGTATCTCCTTCTCTATTTTTTCCTTTTCTTCCTTCGTTTCGCCGTTATAGTTTCCGATAAAATAATCTATTTCGCAAAAGCCTTCCTTCGCTGCGCTGTCGGGTATAATGAATATTCCGACGTTTTGATGCTGCGATGATATATCTATAAATCCGTTCTGACATTCGCCGTACTTTGATTTTAACCTATGCCCGAACACGTTTATCTCTTTGCCGGTATCGAGGTTTTCGTCAAACAGCTTTTTAATCGCACAGCAGGATAAATTCATCATCGTTCATTGTTAAAGGCTCTTTTCCGTAAAGCTCCATAAGCCTGTTGTAATCGCCAAGCGTCACAAGCTCGGGGCTTGTATCGAAAAGCAGTCCGGGATATTCTTCCTCTATTTCGGGAAGATTGTCGCCGAAGAAATCCGCAAAGGTGAAATCCTCGTCGGACAGACTGTTAAAATGAACGTATTCCTTAAAATGCTCGCTTATATCATATCCGTATTCCGAATAGAGCAAAGCGGCGTCTGTCTGATTTTTGTCAGTTTCATCTTTTAGGAAATACTTTAATTCTATCTCACAGTCGGCAGGACATAATTCTTTGAGATTTGCGTTCATGGAATTTCTTATAGAAAACGCCGACGCAAGCGTGCATATCGTAACAAACAGCATAAGGCAGATAACTGTCATCGAGAACACCATCGTGTTTACCTTGCTGCTTATCTGACGGAAGGTAAAGCAGTTTAAACTTCTGTAATACAAGTTTTTCATCGACATGATAACACGAAGAAGCATTCCCGAAACCGACCAGAAAATCAAAAACGTCGAAACCGCACCGAGAGCTATGCAGATAAGTAACTTCTTGTTGTCAAGCATTAAATATTTCCAGCCGACCTGATAATAAGCATAGCCGAGCGCAGCTGCACCGACGATAAATATAAGCACGCAGAGTACCGGATTTTTAAGCCTTATCTTTTCCGACCTCTTTCCCGAATTGATAAGATCGATAAGCTTCAACCGGCTTATCATAAGGCTGTTGAAGATCATAACAACAATATAGGTCACTGCAAAATAAAGTATCGTTTTCGCTATCGCTTCGCCCGAAACGGAGAATTTATAAGCGGTCATATCCGCCTCAAAAAGATTGGCGACAAGCGCACTCATAAGCTGCGAAAGCCCCACGCCTGCCGCAAGCCCTGCCCCAAGAGAGCCGACGCCGATAAGCACCGTTTCGAGAAGCAGTATTGCGGATATCTTTCCCTTGCTCATGCCGAGCGTAAGATAAAGCGCAAATTCTCTGCTTCTGCGCTTCATAAGAAAACGGCTTGCGTAAACTATAAGAAGTCCCAACACGCCTGCAACAAAAACGCTTATGCCCGACATCATGCTCGTAAGCAGTTTTATGATTTCTTCGCTGCTCTCAGACATCTGCATATACGCCGCCTGACTTCCTACGGCGTTAAATACATAAAATATAGAAACGCCGATTATAAGCGTAAAAAAGTATATCGCATGATCTCTGAGACTTCTGCGGATATTGCTGACCGAGAGTTTAAAGAGCATCGCTTAAGTCACCTCCTAAAAGCGTGACCACGTCGATTATCCTGTCGAAAAACTGCTTTCTTGAATCGCCGCCCCGCCTTATCTCGTGGAATATCCTGCCGTCCTTGATGAAGATGACCCGAGAGGTATAGCTTGCCGTGAAACTGTCGTGTGTTACCATCATTATCGTTGCGTTATGCTCACGGTTTAAATATTCAAAACGCTCAAGAAGCATTTTCGCAGCCTTTGAATCGAGCGCACCCGTCGGCTCGTCCGCAAGAACGAGCTTCGGCTCTGTAACTATCGCTCTTGCCGAAGCGACCCTTTGCTTTTGTCCGCCCGACAGCTGATAGGGGTATTTGTCAAGAACGTCCGTAATCCCAAGCTGCTGCGCAACCGCCTTTACCGCCTTGTCGATCTCCTTTGCAGGCGTCTTTCGTATCGAAAGCGCAAGCGAGATATTTTCATAAGCCGTAAGCTTATCGAGCAGGTTAAAATCCTGAAAGATAAATCCTAACTTCTCACGGCGAAACTGTCCGAGCTTTTTTCCTTTGAGCGAGGTTATGTCGGTATTTTCAAGAAAAATGCGTCCCGAGGTTACTCTGTCGATAGTCGAAATGCAGTTTAAAAGAGTCGTTTTTCCGCTTCCCGATGCGCCCATTATCGCAACGAACTCGCCCTGTTCCACGGAAAACGACATATCGTCTATCGCCTTTGTCAGACTCGACTTGCTGCCGTAATATTTTTCTATCTGCTGTATTCTGAGTAGTTCCATTTTGTCGTACTCCTTTCTTTTGATGCTCTTATTATACGGCATTTTTCTTCGCCTGTCGCTCTTTTAATCTTACATAACCTTACGATTTTGTAATATAGCTCAGTTAATTTTGTAAAAATCGTTGCTGCCGAAGCTGATGATGATTTCGGTATACTCCCCTTTTTCCGACTGTGCAAAAACCCTGTGTCCGAGCTTTTCGCACAGCCTTGCAACTAAATAAAGACCCATTCCGGTTGATTTTGCACCCGACCGCCCGTTCTCTCCCGTAAAGCTTTTTTCAAAGATAAACGGCAGATCCTTAGGCTCTATTCCGATACCGTTATCACGAAAATGAAGCGTCGTCTGTTCGGGCGACTGCTCCGCAAAGACCGTTATTTCGGGGCTGCGGTCGGTGCGACTGTACTTCATGCTGTTGTCCATAAGCTGACCGAAAATAAATCCGAGCCACTTCCCGTCGGTCATAACGCTTATGTCAAGATTTTCCGCCGTGACAGTGAAACCAAGCTGCTGCAGCTGCTCTCGGTTTTTCATTGCGGCATTGGCGAAAACACGCCTAAGCGAAGTTTCTTTTATAATATAATCCTTCTCGGCATTCGTGCTTCGGGCATAGTAAAGAACGTTTTCGATATAATCGTCTATCCGTTTCAGCTGTGCGGAATACTTGTCGGCGTTGTCGTTATGACACATAAGCCCAAGCGCCGAAACGGGCAGCTTTATTTCATGCACCCAAAGCTCGATATATTCCCGAAACTGCGTATTCTCACGGCGGTATTCTGCAATATGCTCGCACATGGACTTGTTTGACTCACGCAGAGCCTCGTAAAGAAGCCTGCCGTCGTAAAATTCGGGAGGGTCTATCATTTCGGAAATAAGATATTTGCGGTCGAGCTTTTCAAGGCTTAAAAGAAGCTTGTCGTAATCACGCTTTTTCCGAAGAAAATCCCACGATTCCGCCCCTGACAGCGCAAGCAGAAATATCACGCTGACATAAATTTTCGGCTGAATGGAAATGTGAAACGCAGTCATAAAAATCAGTATCATCACCCATGCGGAGCCATAGATAAGATACGCAGGCAGCCTGTCTTTAAGATAATCCTTAAACTTCATCTTAAAACATAGCCCTGCTTTTTTCGGGTTTCGATAGCGTCGGGAAAGCCAAGCTCCGAAAGCTTTCCCCTTAATCTGCTGATATTGACCGAAAGTGCGTTGTCGTTTACATATTCCTCGTTGTCCCACAGCGCCGTCATAAGTGCGTCACGGGTCACTATCTCGCCCATGCGGTCGAGCAGAAGCTGAAAGATTATCATTTCATTTTTCGTAAGTATCTGCTCGCCGTTTTTGCCGGAAAGCGTGCCTTTGACCGTGCTTACTTCAACGTCGTGATAACGCCGCATAGGTTCGGCTTTGTCATAGCGTTTCAACACCGCCGAAATCCTCAGCAGCAGTATCACGGGGTTATAAGGCTTTGTAATATAATCGTCCGCACCGCAGCTCATTGACAGCACCTCGTCAAGCTCGGAGGTTCGGCTTGTCAGCATGATAACGGGCAGGTCGTGCGTTTTGCGAAACTCCTTGAGCAGCGCTTCACCGTTCATTTCGGGAAGATTTATGTCAAGCAGTATAAGGTCGGCTCCGCAATTTTTCATCTGCTCCAAAACGTTATGAAAATCAAAAACGCCGTCCGCTTCATACCCCGAATCTCTTAGCAAAGCCATAAGCTCTCCGCACAAAACGCCGTCGTCTTCAACAACCAATATTTTACTTATGTCCGTTCTCCTTTCCGCACCCGAAAAATTTTGTCTCTTTCATTATAGCACGTTCGTTTATATTTTTCAATACGGTATTTTGCTCTTGCATTTTAAGCCGATATATGCTACAATAAATTTACCCGATACAGAAAAAACGCCAAGGTGCAAAGGAGGAGAAGCTTATGAAAACTAATCTTATTATAGTTGAAGGACTTCCCGGCAGCGGCAAAAGCACAACAGCCGATATGATAGCCCGGACACTGAGAGAAAGGGGCAGTAAGGTGTGCTGCGTTGACGAGGGCGAGGGCGAACACCCTGCGGACTATGCCGATTATGACTTTCCCGATTTTGAAACGGAAAGGGAAAAGATCTTAGAAAAGTGGCGCAGCTTTGTACGCTCCGCCGACAAGGACACGATTTATGTCTTTAACTGCATTTTCCTGCAAAACCCGATGTGTGAAACGATGATGAGGTTCGGTATGTCCGAAAGCGAGTCAAGAAATTACATTTGCGAGATCGCAGAAATTATCAGACCCTTAAACCCCGTTGTCGTCTACATTGACCTTCCCGACGTCAAAGCAGCGATAGACAGCGTGCTTGACGAACGTGGAAACGGCTGGCTTAATGCCGTTATAGATTACCACACCGCACAGGGATACGGCAGAGAGAACGGTCTTTCGGGATATGAGGGCTATATAAGCTGTCTTGAGGAGCGCAAGCGGCGTGAACTGCGTATACTTAGGTCTCTTGACATTGAGTATTACACGGTAAGTCAGGACATAAGCGTTACGGAATTTGAAGCTTTGTTTTTATCGGCAGGGTGGAACTGTCCCGACAGAGAGCAGATAGGGCTTGCTGTCGCCAACAGCACAAAACTGTTTATCGTGCGCAAAAACGGCGAAGCCGCCGCAATGATAGGCTGGCTCGGCGACTACGGTATGCACTGGTTTATGAAGGATTTTGTCGTTAGAAGCGACCTTCGGGGGCGGCTTATCGGCACGCTGCTTTATCGCTATTCGGAGAATTTCATCAAAAGTACGCTTTCGGAAAATCAGAAGGTCTGCATAGACCTGAGAGCCTCAAAGGGTAAGGAATCATTTTACAAAAGTCTCGGGTTTGAGGTTATGACCGAAAGCGAAACGGGCTGCGGCATGGAGAAAATGCTCGGAAGATAAGGTTCAGATCGTCCGGACAGCCGTTCGGACAGAAAAACAAAAACGCTCTTTCCGGAAAAGGTTCGAGCGTTTTTTAATTTAATTTCAAAGTATTCTCGCAACAGTCTCAAACAGCACAAAACAGGACGACTTTTCAAGAGCCGTCCTTTTTTTGTGCATAAATTAACCGTTTGTTTACAATCACTTCACAAGATATACTAAACTTTTTTTGATAAAAACCGCTCTTATCTAAAGGAAAACGTGCTTTTTTTCGACCGAAAACGTTTGAAAATGCACGGGACTATTTATCAACAATATATAATGGAGGAAACTATCATGAAAAAAATCAAAACAATTTTAGCGTTTGCGCTTGCGCTTAATATGTGCGTGTCACTTGCCGCTTGCGGTAAGTCTGACGGGGGCGAAAAGGACGATACGGAGGAGAAAGTGACTACTACTACGGCGGCGGCTGAAAGCGTTTCTGAGGAAACCGAAAGTAAAGACGAGGCTGCGGAAAGCGAGGCTGAAACGGAGGCAACAACGACTGCGGCAGAAGCTGAAAGCGAATCGGAAGCGATTACAGAAAATATCAGCAACATTGCAATTACAGAACTTGAACCTTACATTTCAGAAATAGCAGGCAAGGATATTGACACTGCCGAAAAAATCATTACAGACGCATTGAATATCACATCGGCAAGAACAGATGACGGACCATACTGGGATAACTGGATGTACTACTATTGGGATATGCCGGAAGGTTTAACAGTAGGCGGCGTAGACTTTGACAGGATAGCATTAGCAACTACCGACAATGCGGTTACTCAATTTTATCTCAGTGTTAAATACGAAGATTCATCAACAGCACTCAGAGAAGGAAAACGCGAAGTTGGTGATGTGCTATGGGATGCAGGTTATTCCTCAATCAAAAAGAGTGACATTGAAGAAAATCCCGACTTACAATCATATAAAGGGAAATATGTTTTGAGCTGCGGATATGCAGATATAACTACAGGTGAATCCAACCCTGATACAGTCACACTAACGATTTCCGATCTTCACTAATTGAATAACGGAGTAAACTATCATGAAGAAAACAAAAGCAATTTTAGCGTTTGCGATTGCGCTTACAATGGTGTTCGGGAATATTGCACTTCCTGCTAATGTTTCGGATAATACCGGATCCGGCTTAGCTATTTCTGCTGAGGCGGAGACTTATGG
>JBJERC010000006.1:0-21138 GCA_051882075.1 Oscillospiraceae bacterium
TTTTCGACAAAAATTTAAAAATGTTACTTGAATTTCTGTGTCTTTTGTGGTATATTTCTATAGTAAACGACATAATAATTTTCACTTAGACCGACCGCAGATGCTGCGATATTTGCAGCTGTGGTCGGGATAAGTAAGAAAATTAATGTCGTTTACTATATTTAATAAATTTCTCTGACAGTCAAAACACAATAGGAAAGAAACAAAATGAAAAAGAAACAAAAAAGGCTTTTAAAGCTGATCCCGCTGTTTATAGTTGTGATATTTATAATCCTTGCGGCGCTTCTGTTTTCAAAAATCGATTTTGAAGACGTCGTTGCCTACACTCCGCATAACCACATACTTGCGGCGGTCGTGCTGTGGTTTTTCTATGCGCTAAAATCGCTTTCGGTCGTTGTGCCTGCAACAGTTTTCTTCATTGCAGCAGGTCACATTTATCCCTACCCCGTAGCCGTTATCGTTAACATTATCGGGCTTGCGGTAAGCTTTGCGATACCCTATTTTATCGGAAGATTTTCGGGTGCAGATACCGCCGACGCTATTCTTGAAAAATATCCCAAGGCGAAAAAGATAGCCGATTACGGTCATAACAACAATTTCTTCACCGTTTATATCTCACGGGCGATAACCGTTGTTCCAAACGACCTTGTGAGTATGCTTCACGGTTCGGTAAAAATGCCCTTTCCCACATTCGTAATAGCCTCGGTCGTGGGTATCCTTCCCGAAATGCTTGTCGAAACCTATATCGGCGGCAAGCTGTCGGAGTTTACCGTCGGCTCGCTGCTTTCAATGCTGGGACTTATCGCATTGACCTGCATAATAAGCGTTGCGCTAAACAAAAAGCTCAGCAAAATGTTTTTAAAAAGAAAGTCCGCACACTCAGCACAGCAGGACGTCATATCTAATATACAAACAAAAGAGGATATTTTAAGCGAAGCTGACGAAAATGAAAAATCATGTTAAAATTTTCTCATATCCATTGACAAACGGCTCATTTTTGTGTACAATATAAAGTGTAAACGTTTCCTTACATAAACGATTTATTTATAATTTATATTTTATTGGAGGTTTTTAAAATGGCTGAATTTTTCGCTAATATCCCCAAGATCCCTTACGAGGGTCCCAAGTCGACAAATCCCCTTGCGTTCAAGTACTACAATCCCGACGAGGTAGTAGGCGGCAAGACAATGAAGGAGCAGCTCAAGTTTGCGCTTTCATGGTGGCACACAATGGGCGGCGACGGAACTGATATGTTCGGCTGCGGCACTGCTGACAAGTCGTGGGGCGAGGCTGATCCCGCTGCAAGAGCTATCGCTAAGGTTGACGCTGCTTTTGAGATCATGGACAAGCTTTCTATCGACTACTACTGCTATCACGACCGTGACCTTTCGCCCGAATACGGCTCGCTCGCTGAAACAAACGCAGAGCTTGACAAGGTAGTTGCTTACTGCAAGAAGAAGCAGGAAGAAACAGGCAAGAAGCTTCTCTGGGGTACTGCAAAGTGCTTCGATCACCCGAGATATATGCACGGCGCAGGCACTTCTCCCTCCGCTGACGTTTTCGCTTACGCTGCCGCACAGATCAAGAAGGCTGTTGAATCAACAGTTGAGCTTGGCGGTCAGGGTTATGTTTTCTGGGGCGGAAGAGAGGGTTATGAAACTCTTCTCAACACCAACATGGCTCTCGAGCAGGACAACATGGCTCGTCTTATGAGAATGACCGTTGACTATGCACGTTCTATCGGCTACACGGGCGATTTCTACATTGAGCCTAAGCCGAAGGAGCCTACAAAGCACCAGTATGATTTCGACACCGCTACCGTTCTCGGCTTCTTAAGAAAGTACGGTCTTGAAAATGATTTCAAGATGAACATAGAGGCAAACCACGCAACGCTTGCACAGCACACCTTCCAGCACGAGCTTAGAGTTGCAAGAGACAACGGCGTGTTCGGTTCGATCGACGCTAACCAGGGCGATATGCTTCTCGGCTGGGATACCGACCAGTTCCCGACAAACGTTTACGACGCTGCGCTTTGTATGTACGAAGTCCTCAAGGCAGGCGGCTTCACAAACGGCGGTCTTAACTTCGACTCGAAGGCAAGAAGAGGTTCGTATACTCCCGAAGATATTTTCTACAGCTACATCGCAGGTATGGACACATTCGCTCTCGGCTTGAGAATTGCAGTTAAGATGATCGAAGACGGCAGGATCGACAAGTTCGTTGAGGACAGATATGCAAGCTGGACAACGGGCATCGGCGCAGACATCATCAGCGGCAAGGCAACAATGGCTGACCTTGAAAAGTATGCGCTCGAAAAGGGCGAGGTTACCGACAGCCTTTCAAGCGGCAGACAGGAAATGCTCGAAAGCATTCTCAATCAGATCATGTTCACGCTCTGATCGCCCTAAAAAATTACACAAATTTACAAATTGCAGCTGTCCTTTTGGGGCAGCTGTTTTTTTGATAAAAATAAAACCGTCTGCGAAGAATTCTCCGCAGGCGGTTTTATACTGTTTAATTATTTGATAATCAGTTTCATATTTTCATATCAATTATCAAAATATCTCCACATTTCATTGTGTATCGACTCCGAGATCTCCGCTACGTTTCTCATTCTCTGCGAGCTGGTGCGGTTTGAAAGGCAGATAACGACATACGGATGCTCCGCTCTTACAAGCGCCGTTTCGTTGTAAAGCTCGTTTGCTCCGTCAGTCCAGCCGGACTTCTCATAGACCGTGTATCTGTTTCCAAGCTGGTCTCTTATGTTTGCGGCGCAGGAGGTCGAGAAAACGTCTCTTGCGAACGAAGCGTATCTGCCGTTTCTGAGGTAATCCCACATATTCACCCATTCTCTTGTCGAGTCGCAGGCGCTGACATAACCCCAGCGGACATAAGAATTTACGCTCGTTTTGCAGCCGAGGCTGCTAATAAATCTGTTGTAGCCGTCGTAGCCGAACTTGTCCTG
The DNA here is from genome assembly GCA_051882075.1 of Oscillospiraceae bacterium. Taxonomy (GTDB): domain Bacteria; phylum Bacillota; class Clostridia; order Oscillospirales; family Ruminococcaceae; genus YE71. The sequence goes on from JBJERC010000006.1 coordinate 2,966, forward strand.
AAGCATATAATAGCCGCAGTTGTCGCTGTAATCGCCGATAAGCTGCATTACCGTTCTGATGCTGTACTGAGTGTAGAACGGCTGATACTTTATCCAGCTTGAACCGCCGTTATAGTCGCTCGGGAGATATGTAAGCATCGTGTCCATCGTGGGCGAGCCGTCCTCCATCTCTCTCAGGCAGTAGAGGATATAGGGCATTTTAACGGTCGAAGCCGTGCCGAAATATGAATTTGCATTATACGCTACCGTACAGCCGCTGTCGATATCGTAAAGAATATAGCCTGCGCTGCCGCCCAGACAGGTAAGCGCACTGTAAAGCCTGTTTCTGTTGTAATCCGAAAGAGTATAGCCCTGAGCGTTTACCTGCGTTACCGAATAGGAACTCGGACACTTGTTCATTACGCTGTTAACGCTCAGCTTGTTAAAGGAAATTCCCTTTATTACCGACGAGCATTTTCCGCTCTGAGTAGATTCGTCGATCTGCGAAACCGCGCGTATCTTGAAATAAAGCTTTTTGCCGGTCGGAACGTAAGAGGTCATAAGCGAGGTCTTTGTGCCGCTTACTTCTCTGAAAAGCTTGTAATTTCCGCTTTTTTCCGTGCTGTAATAAAGCTGGTATTTCTTAGCGCCTGAAACCTTGTTCCAGCGGAATGTCATATATCCCTTTGCAGGTCTTGTGTATGTAAATCCCGTTACCTGCGCAGGCTTTGTTGTAAAGCGTTTTTTAAGATACTCGCCCTTATACTCCTTGCCGCCCGCCTTAACTACGGCGCAGACTCTGTATGTGTTCTTCTGCGCAGGCGATCTGTCGGAAATAACAAGCGAAGTTCCCGTTGCCTTTTTAATTACGCTCCATGTTTTCGACACTGAGTTATACCGCTCGACAACATAACAGTCCGCACCCGAAACTCTGCTCCATTTAAGCGTATAGCCATTGGTCGTAACGTCCTTGATTATCATATTGTTCGCAGTCTGCGGAAGCGTTGCCGTTTCATGCGTTATCATTTTTGAAAAGAAGGTTTTTCCGCCGACCGTTCTGTAAGCTCTTACGGCATATTTATTCTTTGTTCCCGAGGAAACGCCTGCTATTTTATAGGAAAGGTTCTTTGTCGAAACGTATTTTTCCCACAGATTTGTCGATGAATTATATTTAAAAATTTCGTAACCGCTCGCTTTTGCCGCACCCGTCCAGTTGAGCGTATAGCCGTTTGTCGTGTTCGACGTGCTTCTTAAATTTGACGGTGCGCTCTGAACGGGGCTTACGATATTAAAATACGCATAAGCCGTTCCGACATATCCTCCGATACCCGTTATCTCTGCCGCTGCCGTTCCAATATCAATATTATTGCTGTAAGCGACCGTAAAATCAACATTTTCCGTAAGCGTCACGCCGTTTATCGTGACCGTTACGGAAGGAGTTATCTCCGCTCCGGTATACTCAAATTCGACGCCGCCAAGCGTTACCTCGGCTGACGAAATATCTATTAGATCCGGCTCCTCTGTAATATCCGTATCGGGTTCGGCTTCATTGTCCGAATTGCTTTCCGACTCCGTTTCGGTATACGCCGCTGCGCTGTCTGTTTCCGATGCGGCAGGCTCTGCAAAAGCCGTCACGCTCATTGACGAGGCAAGCATAAGCGCAGCCAGAGCGGCGGCAAATTTCTTCTTAAACATTTTCTATATCCTCCCGAACCTCTTGTCGTAACCGACCAAGGCAATATGATATAGTAATTATAACAAATTATGCCTTTGATGTCAAGTAGATATTATTAAAAACGACAAATTTTATGTGGATCAATGCGAATAGGGCAAAAATATCGTTATAGCCGTACCCTCGCCGAGCTTGCTTTTTATCGAAAGCTCTCCGCCGTGAAGTCCGACAATGTGCTTTACTATCGAAAGACCGAGACCCGTGCCGCCCGTTTCTTTTGAACGGCTCTTGTCGACACGGTAAAAACGCTCGAAAACTCTCTCGCAGTCGCTCTCGCTTATACCGATACCGCTGTCCTCGACCACGATGCGAACGCCGTTTTCTTCCGCCGAAACCGTCGTTCTTACAAATCCGCCCGGCTTGTTGTACTTTATGGAATTGTCCATAAGATTTAGCAGCAGCTCGGTAAGATAGCTTCTGCTGCCCGTCACGACCGCACCGCCGCTTCTGTCCGTATCGCCCTTTATCTCTATCGTTACCTCGTGATTTATCGCCTTGTTCTGCAAAATTTCCTCGCAGTCGAGGGCTGTCTGCATAAGGTCGACCTGTTCCATCTGCGCCGCAGAATTTTCGTCCTCTATCTCCGAAAGCCTGATTATATCGTTTATAAGCGAAAGAAGCCGCTCTGCCTCACGGTAAATAGTTCCGCCGTAACGCTTAACGTCGTCGCCGTCGGAAATAATGCCGTTTTCCATCATCTCGCCGAAGCCCTTTATCGTAGTAAGCGGCGTTTTAAGCTCGTGAGAAACGTTCGCCGAAAAATCACGCCTTATCTCCTCGCTCTTAACGCTTTCGGTGACGTCCGCAAGGATTATAACAATTCCGTAGCTGCCTGCATACTCCGACTTGTTGACAAACGTTCTCCAGAAATGGTCGCCGAGTTTTATAACTCCCCGTGCAGAGTTGCTCTCGCTCAGCTGACCGAGAATATCGAGCAGCTGCTTTTCGGTCGTAAGAGCGCTTAGTTTCTGCTTTGAAGAGGGGTCGTAATCGCTGTTAAAAAGCTGTAATGCCGTTCTGTTGACCGAAAGGATCGTGTTGTCCGAATCGAGAAGTATCATGCCCTCCGCCATATTTTCGGTAATAAGCGTAAATTTTTCCTTTTCCTTTGTAAGCCGTCTGAACACCCTGTGAGTTTCCTCAAGCAGAGAGTCGGCGGTCTGCGCAACAGGCTCAAGCTCCTCATATATCTCGTCGCCGGCTATATGCTCGCTTTTTGGCGGAGTATTGGGATAATCCGTAACGTCGAAACGCTTTACAAGCTCAAGCACGGGGCGCATTACATATTCCGAAAGCTTCATTGAAATTATCGCCGTTATGAAGATAAGAACTGCAAGTATGGCGGCAAGCGCCGCAAGAACCGAACCGACGATAGAGATCATACTGCTGCGGCTTCTTCCGAGCCTTAAAACTCCGCCGTTATATCTCACGGCATAATAGCAGTAGGTAGTGTCGAGCGTTTTTGAAAGACGCTCGCTCATTCCGCTTCCGCTTTCAAAAGCCTGTTTTACCTCTTCCCTGTCCTTATGGTTTTCCATTTTTTGAATATCGTTCTCGTTATCAAAAAGAACCTCGCCGCTTTCGTCGATAAATGTAATTCTCAGATCATAGTCCGACAGACCGCCAAGCTGCTCGGATATTATTTCGGGGGATTTCTCCGACATGACCGCCGCAGCCGCCGTTGTCTTTAGATCCGAAAAAACCGAGTCACGATAAATATTGTAGCACACAAAAACCGCAATAAATGCAAATATCAGCTGCGCCGCCGTTACAAGCGTCGTCATGCTTTTAAAAAGCTTTTTCTGCATATGTTTTCTCCCTTTATTTTAATGCATTAATACATTAATGAATATCAAACAAAAAAGGACGCATGATGCGCCCTTTGAAAATCAGCACTTATATCCGACGCCTCTTACCGTTTTGATAAAATCGGTGCAGCCCTCGGCTTCAAGCTTCTGGCGAATACTCTTTATGTGCATATCGACCGTTCGTGTTTCGCCCGAAAAATCAAAGCCCCAGACGCGCTCCATCAGCTTATCTCTCGTAACTGCGATAGAGGGGTGACGCATTAAATACATAAGCAGCTCAAATTCCTTGTATGTAAGGGTGATCTCGCTGCCGTTTACCGAAACTATCCTTTTTGAAGCGTCAAGCGTGACCTCTCTTAAAGTGATGACCTCCGACTCCTCGTCCTGCTTCGCCGTTCTTCTCAGCACCGCTTTTATCCTCGAAAGCAGCTCCATTACCCCGAACGGCTTTGTTATATAGTCGTCTGCGCCCGCTTCAAGACCTGAAACCTTGTCAAGCTCGCCCGACTTTGCCGTGAGGATTATAACGGGTATTTCCTTATATTTTGCATCGGCTCTGAGCTTTGAAAGAACCGAAAGCCCGTCCTCTCCGGGAAGCATTAAATCAAGCAGAATAAGCGACGGCTGTTCGGATTCAAGCGCCTCGTAAAACGGCTTTGCAAGCGCAAACGCCTTGACGCTGTAGCCTCCCGACTTCAAAGCGCAGCTTATCAGCTCTCTTATTCCGTTGTCGTCCTCAACACAATATATAAGCGGCATATTTTATCACTCCTGTCTTTAAACCTGCTCGGGCTTGACCTCGTCCTTTTTGGGAAGAGGGAACATTTTCTGAAATTTTTCAACCTCGCTGTCAAACTCCTCGCCGCTCGTTTTTATCGTTCTGAGATATTCGTGCGTCTGGAAATTATCGTCGTTTACCTGAACCATGCAGACTGCGATGTTCGAGCAGTGATCGGAAATTCTTTCAAGGCTCGTCAGCAGGTCGGTAAAGATAAAGCCAAGCTCTATCGTACATTTTCCTGCCTGAAGCCGCTTTACATGACGGTTTTTAAGCTTTGTTCTTATCTGGTCGATAACTTCTTCAAGCGGCTCGACCTCGTAAGCGGCGTAAAGATCCTGATTACAGATAGCGTCGACCGTAAACTGCATTACCTGCTTTACTGCGCTGCACATTACGGTAAGCTCGTTTTTCGCCTTCTTTGAAAAATCGATTCCCTTTTCGTGCTTTTCAAGCGCCGTCATAGCGATATTTCTTGCGTGGTCGGAAATTCTTTCAAGGTCGCTTATATTGTGCAGAAGCGTCGACACCGTCTGAGCGTCCCTGTGATTGAGCTGCTGAGCCGAAAGCTTGACAAGATATGTTCCGAGACCGTCCTCATATTTATCTACAAGCTTTTCAAGTGCAAGAACCTGCGCCTGATTTTCCTCGTCGAAGTTAAACATAAGCTCTGTTGCAAGCTCGACCGACTGCTGAGTAGTGTGCGCCATTGCCGAGATAACGTTTCTTGTCTGCTCAACGGCAACGCCGGGCGTGCGGAGAAATCTTTCTTCAAGCAGCTTTAGCTGGTCTGCGCCGGCAGATTTCTTGTCCTCGGGAGAATCCTTGACGACAATATAAGCGAGCTTTTCAAGAGCCTTAGCAAACGGGAGAAGTATAATAGTAGTTCCCACATTGAACACCGTGTGTACTATTGCGATCGTCTTTTCGTCTATCTGCGACTCCATAAATGTAAAATCGAGCAGAGAATTGAGCGAATAGAAGCCGATAAGAAACAGCGTTGTTCCGATGATATTAAAGCTTAAATGTACAGCCGCAACACGCTTTGCGTTCTTGCTCGTTCCGATAGAGCTTATAATTGAATTAACGCACGAGCCGATATTCGTTCCTAAAATTATCGGGATAGAGATACCGAAATTTATCTTTCCGGTTGACGAAAGAGCCTGTAAAATTCCGACCGACACCGACGACGACTGAAGCACGGCTGTAAGCGCCGCACCTGCGAAAACGCCGAGAATGGGGTTTTTGAACCACACGAGCATTTGAGTAAAGCTTTCGGAATCTTTAAGCGGAGCGACTGCGGTCTGCATATAGTCCATTCCGAACATAAGTATCGCAAAGCCGACAAGAATAGAACCTATCGTCTTTTTCTTATCCTGCTTTGAGGACATTATAAGAAGCACGCCGATAAGCGCAAGAACAGGCGAGAAGGAGGACGGCTTTAAAAGCTGAATAAAAAAGCTGCTGCCGTCGATACCTGCAAGCGAGAGTATCCATGCGGTTATTGTCGTACCGATATTTGCGCCCATTATTATGCCTATCGCCTGTCGAAGCTGCATTATTCCTGCGTTAACAAAGCCGATAAGCATTACTGTCGTAGCGGCTGAGGACTGAATAACGGCGGTAACTCCTGCGCCGAGCGCGACCGCCTTTATCGGATTTGAGGTAACTCTTTCAAAAAAGCCTTCAAGCTTGCCGCCTGCCATTTTTTCGAGCCCTGAGCTCATTATTTTCATTCCATACAAAAACAGCGCAAGTCCGCCTAACATTGTCAGCACTGAGAAAAAATCCATGTTTATCGCACGTTCCTTTACACTTTTTTACATTCTTCATTTTTAATTTGTCCATTCGTATTATATATTAGAAATGTAAATATAATACCTTACTATTGTAAAATCCATGTAAAATGTGTAAAGAGTATGTCGGTTTTAAAGCGTATAAATTTTTACTTTTACCGCAAAAAACAACTCCCCGTTCGGCTGTCATACAGCGTAAGGGGAGTTATTACCCGAAATAAAATACTTCACCTGCTAAAAAAATAGTAGATAATACCGTAGACAAAGCCTGCCGCCGTGCCGTAAAGAATAACGGGGCCTGCTATCGAGAATATTTTCGCTCCGACGCCAAGCACGAAGCCTTCCGTTTTGAACTCGACCGCCGGGGCTGCGACGGAATTTGCAAAGCCCGTTATCGGAACGAGCGTTCCTGCGCCGCCGTGCTTTGCTATCTTTTCGTAAAGTCCGAGCGCAGTTAACAGCACCGACAATGCGATAAGCGTTATCGAACACCACGCCGCAGCGTCCTTTTTGTCAGCGCCCATTGTCTGATAAAGATTTGTAAGCAGCTCGCCCAAGGTGCAGATAAGTCCGCCGATAACAAAAGCCTTTATCATATTGACAAACCATCTGCTGTTTTTCGACGCAGGCTTTACCATTTCGCCGTAAATTTCCTTTGAGATATTCATAGATCATCACCCTGCCTTTTCCCTATTATCTGCAAAAAGTCAGGGCATTATTCAAAGGTTTAAAAGTTCAGCTGCGTTTTGCGCCCCTTAGAATATTCACCTTGAATTCACAGCCGCAGGCAGGGCATTTCGTGCCATGCTTTCCCTTTACTCTCGGGAGGCGAAGCATTTTTCCGCAGTTGGGACAGCGTTTGAAGTAATAGCTGCCGTTTTGTTTTGCCCTTGATTTTTTTCGTGAGAATGTTCCTTTAACCTTTTCAACAACCGAAAGAAACTTCATATTTTCCCGGTATCTTTTGTTTACATTTCTCGACATCGACCTGAAGATCGCATATATAAACACCGCCGTTCCGATTATATAGATCGTCCACGAATGTGCGAATGCGTTTATCAGCGCAAGCAGGGCATAGATTATAACAAGCAGATAAAAAAGCTCGTCTGCGCCGTATCTTCCCTCCATAAATTTTACAAGTCTGCTGCGAAACCCGTTCATGACAAGAATTTCAATCCTTTCCTTTAATGTGAAAATGCACGTCACGTATGTGAACGTGTATATCACTCCACATTCACTCGTCAAACACATTATTAAAAATCAAAGGGGCGATTTTTTATTTCGCCCCCATTTTTCCCTATAACAAGAATAACAAGATATTTATCCGCTTACATTAAGCAAATATCAACAGACAGATCAGCTGTTCTTGCTGTAATATTCTTCCTGCCTGTCGTAGACCTCCTGAACGGTGTATCTCTTTACCGCCTTTGAGTTTGCATTAAACTTAACAGCCTCGGTCCATTCGGTTATCTTCTGCTCAAATTCCTCGTCCTTCATTGAATGAACGAGAGTCTCTCTGTTTTCCTCGCCGTAATCAGATCTCTCGGCGATATCGGCAGTAATATAAAGCACATAAGCGTCGTCGGTCTCGTAGATAGCCGCCTTGCCGTATGTGGTATCCTTGAAAGCCTTGAGCATATTTGCGTTATCTTCGTCGTAATAATCGTCTTCCTCGTCGACAGCCGTTGTATAATCGCTGATTATTTCATTTTCATAGGGGTCTTCCTCTTCTTCGGCTTCTCCCTCTTCGCTGTCTTCACCCTCTGCATCGTCTGCCTCGGACTCCGTTACGTCAGCCTGCGATTCCTCGGTCGACTCGGTTTCCTCAGCCTCGGCTTCCTCCTCAACCTCCTCGGCAGCCTCCTCGATAGCTTCAACGGTCGATTCGTCAAGACTTTCCTCCTCCGACTCATCGGCAGCGCTTTCGTCAGAAACCTCCGACTCGTCAGCCGTTTCTTCTGTCTCAGTTGTTTCAGTTTCAGCATCAGACTCGGTATCTTCAGCTTCATCTGCGGCGTCCTCCTCCGCAGTAAGCTCCTCAGCCTTTGCGGTCTGATACTCCGCATACTCGTCGATTATCTTATCGAAATCCTCAAACGACAGCTCGGCAGCCTCGGCAAGATAACCGTCGACAAGAGCCCTTGCCTCCTCGTTTTCGGCAGCCTGCGTTTCCTCGTCCTCGGCAATACTCTTGCTTACGTTTATTTTCTTATATCTGATATAATTCGTGTTGACATAATCGGTAACGTCAGCGGCTGTGACCTCCTCCGTTCCGCCTATTTCGTAGTAGTAATTGAAGATAGCCGTCTGCTTATAGGAAAGCTCGGTGTACTGTTTGAGCGACTCACGGCTTACGCCCTCGTACTCGAAAAACTCGCCCGACTGATCCCATGTCGAAGCGACGGTCTCCTTGATCTCGTCGATATCCTCAGCCGAAAGCTCAAGACCAAGCTCGTCAAACTTTGCGTTTATTGCGGCGAACTTCTTTGTGTTCTCCATTGCGGCGTCCTTGCAGTAGGTCTTGAAATCCTTGCCGTCGACCTGCTTATCAAAGCACTGGCTCATTTCGGTTATCTCGCCGCTGTAATACATCATATACATCTGATTGGTCATTTCGTTCATCAGATAGTTGATATAAATTCCTGCGTTTATCTTTTCTCCGTTTGCGGTAGCGCAATAGTCCGTCGAGGACGAGCAGCCCGCCATTGAAGAAGCCGCAACCGCCGCCGCAGCGACAAAAGCCGCAGCCTGTTTTAATCTCTTCATTCCTGTAACAATCCTTTCCGTTTTCCCGAAAATAAAATATATAAATAAAAAATAAGTTCAGCTTCAAAGGCATAAATCAATTATACTATTTTTTAAAAAATAAGTCAAGAGATTTTTCCGTTAATTCACTATTTTTCAGCTGTTTTTCACCTGTTTTAACGTTATGCGTCACTCCGGATCGGTCTGCGACGAGCTGTCCGACCCGTCGGGCGTGTCGAGCGTGAAAAATTCGTCGTTTTTATTCTCGCCATAGGTCGACATATACACCTTATCAAAGGTAAGCTTTGCCTTGGGTCGTAAATCGGCGTTCTTGTCGCCCTCGCTGTCCGAAGGGCTTACTACCTCCGCAGAGATTACCTTGTCGTAAGCGTCAAAGCCGTCATAGACCTGTCCGAAAACCGTATACTGCTGAGAAAAATTCGGAACGCCGCCCTTTTGCGCAAAGGCGCTGTTGAGCTTTTTGTTTTCGCTTACCGAATCAAGCTCCGAAACGGTCTTTTCGTCAAATTCAATGCTTCCGATAAACAGAACTCTGCTTCCAGCCTGTATCTGCGAATTGAACATCGACTTCTGATTGCCGTAAGCCGCCATCGAGCCGTAAAACGGCCAGAGATCCTTTGACTTTTCCGCGTCAAGCTCCGTCTTGTCGGTGTCGTCGTTATCCGTTCCGTCGGAGGTTTTAGAGCCGCCCATGAAATAAACGCCGTCCTGAACTGCGAAAACATACGAATCGTTATAATATCCCGATTCAACGAGCGAGGTGTAATACTTGCAGTATTCGGGAGCCTGCTCGGGATAAAGCACCGCCTTGAACGTTCCCATGCTCGTTTCGTAAACGACAACGGGGGTGTCGTCCGACGGCAGCTGATACTGGATAAGCTCGGCGCTCGTGTAATCTATCTTGTTCTTGCGTTCCTTAGCCGTCGAAACAATATATATCACTCCGAAAACAAGGACGAACACGACAGCTATCATTGAAAACTGAAAATATGTCATAAGCTTCTTTCTCGCATGAGGAACGCCCATTGTCGAGTTGTTGGCTTTGTCAACGAAAGGTTTTTCGTTTTTCATTTATCTGTTTACCCTTTTCCTTCCATAATTATGCAGTCATTTCCTGTAGATCTTAGTACCCTGACGGGTCTCCTCGATCACCCAGCCGAGCGAGGTTATCTTATCTCTCAGCTCGTCCGCCTTAGCAAAATCCTTAGCCTTTCTTGCAGCCTTTCTCTCCTCCGCAAGAGCGGCTATCTCGGGCGGTATTTCGTCTGCCGCAGCCTTTTCGGCGTCGTTTAAAGCCTTCGCCTGCTTTACTATATCGAGCGAAAGAACCCTGTCGAAATCATTGATAAGAGCGATCTTTGTCGCAGGTGTCGTATCGGCTTTAAGCACATCGTAAAGCGCAGTTATCGCAAGCGAGGTGTTAAGGTCGTTGCCCATTGCGCCGTCAAAACCTGCTTTAAGCGACTCGAACGCCGCATTGTCGATCTCTCCCTGCTCCTCCTTGAGAAGCGCCGCAGTCCTTGCGATAAGCTTATTAAAGGATATTTTTGCGTTGTCAAGATTTTCATACGAGAACACGAGCGACTTTCTGTAATGCGAAAGCAGGCAGAACCAGCGGTAAACGAGCGGCGAATAGCCCTTGCTTTCAAGCAGCGAAACGGTGAGGAACTCGCCCTTTGACTTGCTCATTTTTCCGTCGTTCGTATTAAGATGATGAACATGGAACCAGTAATTGCACCACTTATGACCGAGGTAAGCCTCGCTCTGCGCTATTTCGTTGGTGTGGTGGGGGAACTGATTGTCGATGCCGCCGCAGTGAAGGTCGAGCCTACCGCCGAGATGCTTCATTGAAATGCAGGAACATTCGATATGCCAGCCCGGATAGCCCACGCCCCACGGCGAATCCCACTTCAATTCCTGATCGTCAAACTTCGATTTTGTGAACCAGAGAACAAAGTCCGCCTTGTTTTTCTTGTTGCCGTCAGCCTCGACGCCCTCTCTTACGCCGACCTCGAGATCGTCCTCGTTAAAGTCGCCGAAAACGTAATATTCCTTAAGCTTCGAGGTATCGAAATATATATTTCCGCCCGACTCGTAAGCGTAGCCTTTTTCGATAAGCGAAGAAATGACCTTTATAAAATCGTCGATACAGCCTGTCGCAGGCTCGACCACGTCGGGAGTTTTGATATTGAGCTTTTCGCAATCGGCGAAGAAAGCGTCGGTATAGAACTTTGCTATCTCCATTACCGTTTTATGCTCTCTCTTTGCGCCCTTTAGCATTTTATCGTCGCCCGTGTCGCCGTCTGAGGTTAGGTGTCCGACGTCGGTAATATTCATTACACGGGTAACGTCAAGTCCCGTATAGCGAAGATATTTTTCAAGCACGTCCTCCATGATATAGCTGCGCAGATTTCCGATATGCGCATAGTGATAAACGGTAGGACCGCAGGTATACATACTGAGCTTGCCCTCTTCGTTTGTGACAAGCTCTTCCTTTTTTCTTGTAAGCGAATTATATATTTTCATATCTGAAAACCTTTCATTATAAATTTATTTCCGAAGTATCGTCTTGCTGCCACTTTCTCTTTCTTGAAAGCCAGAAAGTAAAAATGCCGCAAATCAGGCAGAAGCTGCTTAGCATCTTTGCAAGCTTATGTACAATAAGCGCATGAGATTCCTTATATTCATAAAGCGCTTCCTTGCCGCTTCTTTCGGTCAGATAAAAGCCGTCGCCCGTATCGTTATCTGAGTCGATATCCGCTTTATAAAGGCGGTAGGTTTTGGCTTCTTGTCCGATAAGAGAACCATACTTGCTGAAATTATATTTCGACACCTTTTGCTTTACGGTCTGTTCAAACCCGTTTTCATCTTCAAACTCAAAAGTGATATAATAATAGGTATCGCCGCTTGTCTTTCTTCTTCGGCTTCCCTTTCCGATACTTGAGCCTATGGTGTTGCTTTTTCCGTCTATTACAACAGCCTCAACGTCACGGACATATTCGATGCTGAGTCCCGGCTTCAGATAGCCGATCACGCCAAGAATTATGGCTGAAAATATAACTATCAGGCTTATTTTTTTCATTACGGTGTCCTCTCATATTTCAAACCCATTATATGTCGAAAAACCAAGCATATATATCGATAATGCAACTGACAGATCTATATCGTCAAGCCTCTTAGCCTTCGCGATATCCGTAAGCTCCTGGAAAACCGTATCATTTGGAACAAGGCTTTTACCTTCTTCTTTTACCACCTTATTTATCATATCCGGCAATGCCATACAGATTTTATAAAAGGCGTTTGGATCACCTGTTACTATCTCATAGAACTTATCTATACTTACCCGTCTGATAAGCTTGTGACCCACCCTTTGTCCGTCGACCGTGGTTTCCCATTTTATGTTCTGTGATTTTTTTGCTATGGCTTCAACCAGAAAACAAGCGCAGTCATCATCCTTTAACAGTTGATTCTGCATTTTAATAAAGGTTTTCCCTGCCGAAGCGGAGTTCATTGTATTATGCTTATTTTTCATTTCGACATATATCGTATGAACGCAGGAACCGTCAGGAAGATATATACCATCCGGGTTTCTGAATATAACGTCCCAACCGCCCTCTTTTCCGTTCTGAGGAACGCAGCAGCCGCTTAAATACTTAAAAATATTCTGATGAAAATATCCTATGTCATTATTATTAGCCTTATCCCTTTGCCTGAATATTTCATTGCTTATCGTTTCCTGCCATGAACTCTGATAGACTGATTTATCAAAAATAAGCTTTACAGGGTCGATAATATTCTTGTTAAATCTTTTTAAATCAAAAGATTCAAGCTTGCTGCCGTATTTTTTTATGGTTGCTTTTATATGGCTGCAAAATTCCTCTTCTGAAATAAATTCCAATTCCCACTTCATAACATATCAAGTCCTTTTTTTATACTTACAGCAATGTCATAAGCTAAGTTTACAGGCACTGCATTCCCCACCTGCTTGTACTGCTGAGATACACTTCCTTTGAAAATCCAATCGTCGGGAAAGGTCTGACATCTGGCATTTTCTCTCACTGTAAAAGGACGGGATTCTGTAGGATGACATCTGTCGGTCTGCTTTTGACTGGGAGAGGTAAGCACCGCCAGAGACGGTTCATCAAGGCTCATACGGCGAAGTATTCCTGTTCTTCCCCCCTCCATATTCCAGCAGCTTTTCATATATTCCTTTGCTATGTCCGGGGGTATATCTCTCCAGTAGCCACCGGGCGGAACAAGTGAAAAAATCTCCTCTTTCCTTTTGGAATATCTTGTCCCCTCGCTTTTCGGGCAGTCTGTAAGCACATCCCGAAGAACAGGCTTATATGAATGAGGCTCTGGAAAAGTAAAGGATATCCTGTCAGAAAGGTCGCTTCTTACTCCAACGGTTATAAGTCTTTCCCTTTTTTGAGGAACACCATGATCCCATGCGTTTAAGACCTTATGCTGTATTTTATATCCTGCATTTTCAAAAATGTCGGTAATTACCTTATAGGTCTTTCCGCCGTCATGCGTCAACAAGCCACGGACATTTTCAAACAGGAACATCTTAGGCTGAAGCTTTTCTAAAAAAATTGCGTAATGATAAAAAAGCGTACCTCTTGCGTCTTCAAGACCAAGCCTTTTTCCTGCATACGAAAAGGACTGACAAGGTGCGCCGCCCGAAAGCAGATCCAGCTCGCCCTTTGCAATATTAAATTCACTGCATAGATCAAGCTTTGAAACCTCTGCTATGTCCTTGTTAATAACATTCCATTCAGGACGATTGTATTTTAATGTATCAGCAGCATTCTTATCTATTTCTATTAAGCCTAACGGCTCAAATCCCGCTTTTTCAAGACCCAGTGCCAATCCGCCTGCACCTGCAAAAAGCTCTATGGTTTTATAATGCATTTGCCCCTCTTTTTCTCATTTGGTTCAAATCACGTCACTTGTTCGGATCGATAAACGACCAGTATTCTTTAAGATAAATACCGCCCGAAATAACGGTGAAAACTACCGATATCCAGATAAGTATCTCCGAAACGACATGAACCGCAGGCACATGACCGAAAATAGCGGCGAGCGCCATTATCGCAACTATCGCTATCATGGTAAAGGCGGTTTTGAGCTTGCCCCATATGCCTGCCGCAACGACGATACCCTCGTTTGCGGTGACGAGCCGCAGACCCGATACCATAAATTCACGGGCAAGGATAATTATGACCGCAACGGGGTCGCAAAGTCCGACAGCCGTAAAGCAGACGAGAGCCGCCATTACAAGCATCTTGTCTGCAAGGGGGTCTAAAAATTTTCCGAAGTTTGTAACAAGATTGTTTTTCCTTGCGATCTTTCCGTCAAACCAGTCGGTAACGGAAGCGGCTGCAAAGAAAAAGAGCGCTAACCAGATATGACCCGGAAAATCGATAAGCAGCGAGGCTGCAAAAAAGGGTATGAGTATCACGCGAAGAACCGTGAGCTTGTTTGGAAGATTCATATTTTCCCGTCCTTTCTTATTTTTCCTTTTCATTTCCATGTTTAATATACTATATTATAATATATATTATTCTTATTCAACTACCGTTCCTAAAAGATCGCAGTCGAGCAGATCGTCGATCCTGACCTTTACATATTCGCCGACCGAAAGCCTTTTTTCGCTCGTAAAGAAAATCTTTCCGTCGATCTCGGGAGCGTCTGCGGCGCTTCTTCCAAAGCAGCACTCCGCATATCTGTCAAATCCCTCGACAACTACTTCGACGGTATTCCCTATCATCTGCTGATTGAGAGAATCGTTAATGAACATCTGCTGTTCGGTAATTATCTCGGCTCTTCTCTGCTTTTCGTCATCGTCAAGCTGTCCGTCAAATTCCGCCGCAGGAGTTCCCTCCTCGGGGGAATATGCAAAACAGCCGAGGCGGTCGAACCTTACCTCGTTTACAAATTCCGAAAGCTCCTCAAACTGCTCCGTAGTTTCTCCGGGGAAGCCGGTAATAAGCGTAGTTCTCAGCACAACTCCGGGTATCCTCTCACGCAGCTTTTCCATAAGCGCAGTAAGCGAAGCCTTGTCGCCGTGACGGTTCATTCGCTTTAATACCTCGCCGTTACAGTGCTGTATCGGAATGTCCATATATTTTACAAGCTTATCCTCTTTTGCGATCGTGTCGATAAGCTTATCGGTTATCCTTTCGGGATAGAGATAAAGCGTTCTTATCCACTTAAAGCCGTCGATCTTGCAAAGCTCCGAAAGCAGCTCGGGCAGACGGCTTTCGCCGTAAATATCCTCGCCGTAGCGTGTGGTATCCTGCGCCACGACGACAAGCTCGGTAACTCCGCTTTCTGCAAGCCATTTCGCCTCTTCAAGAATGTTCTCCATAGTTCTCGAACGGAAGCCGCCTCTTATCGACGGTATAGCGCAGTAGGTGCAGCAGTTGGAGCAGCCCTCGGCTATTTTCAGATAAGCGTAAAAAGGCTGGGTCGAGATCACTCTTCCGCCCTCGAGCGGAAGGCAGGTTTTGGGAGCGGAAAACACCTTGTTTTCATTTTCGCCCCTCACCGCCCTGTTTACTATCTCGGCGATCTCACCGTCGCAGCCAAGTCCCACAACGGCGTCAAGCCCCTCGAGCGAGGAGAGTATTTCTTCCTTATATCTTTCGGCAAGACAACCCGTGCAGATAACGCACTTTATCCTGCCCTCTTTTTTCAGCTCTAAAAATTCAAGTATAGTTTCGATAGCCTCTTCCTTTGCGGACTGGATAAAGCCGCAGGTATTAATAATAGCGGCGTCGGCAAGCGCAGCGTCCTGAATAAGCTCGAAGCCGTATTTACGCAGGCTGTACATCATTTTCTCGGCGTCGATCTGATTTTTCGGACAGCCGAGCGACACCATTCCAACTCTTATCGCCATAGCAGCAAACCTCTCATTTTTTAAAATATATCTGCTTGTAAGCATACTTTATCTATTATAGTCTATTTTATTATTATCGCACTTTTAAATAATAATGTCAAGCCCTTTTTATAAATTTTCACCTGTTTTACTTAATTTAAAAATATAAAAAAGTCCGCCCGACCGTATTTGTCACGGCGGTGCGGACATCTTTCATTTCCTGCGCTTTTTTATTCGCTTTACCGCTCTGACGGCGGCGGCGTTCAGAAAACGTGCGCCCGACGTCGAAAGCAGAATGAACATGGGGATAAACGGTATACGGTATCTGCTCGGGTTTTCCCACATTAAAAGAAACAGAATTATTCCCGCCGCAGTCACTGTACAAAGCAATACCGTGCTTTTTTTCGACGGCAGCACGCTGTATATCATTCCGAAAAGCATAAGCAGATACATTGTCCATAAAGCGCAGTCAAAAAATCTCTGCATAGCCGCCGAGCCGAAAATTTTCATGATAAGAGGGTCGGCGTTTTTGTTATCAAGATTTGCCCAACGTACAGCGCCGCAGGTCGGGCTGTCCCATGTCTGAACGAGTTTATGGTAAATATGCTCCTTGACTTTAGACGGCGAGTTCAGCCTTGATACTCTGTTTTTAAGCTCTTCCTTATCGGCGGCGCACTTTTCGTCATAGGTCTCAAACGAAAGCGTAAATTCAACGTCCTTGTCGCTGTGGGTTTCGCCCTCCTCGTTTAATGACATCATTATCCAATGCACGGCAGGCATACGATAGCGTTCAAGCATTTGCTCGTCTGAGATCCCGACAGCAATTCCGCCGTAAAATACCGCCTTAGATACCGCCGCATACATCACGACAGGAACAAGCGCAAGCACAAAGCCTCGTTTTATACCGAATTTCAAAACTAAAACAATACAGCAGGCTATCAGCATTATAAGAATACTTCCCTTTACCGTACAGCCGACCGAAAGAACCGCCGACATTCCGACAAGAAAGCCAAGCTGTTTTTTGAAACTTTTGCACATGACGGCACGGGTGAACAAATAGAGCGAAACGCTTACAAAGCCCATGCTTAAAGCGTCTGTGTGCGGACTGGGTGCGTAGAATAAAAATACGGGGCATGAAAGCGTGAGTATTCCGCAGAACAGTAGGTCGTGAGGTTTTCTGAAAATAAGCTTTGCGGTGAGAAAGGTGAAAACGGCTGACAGCTGTATCATGATAATATTGAGCGTCTGAGCCGCCGCAACCGTTATTTCGCCGAACAGCGCATACCAAAGCTTATAAAACGGTATGTCAAAAAACACCATTCCCCATGTGTTCGGATATTTCGCAAGATAGACCATATACCTTTCCGGCAGACCCTCGCAGCTGCCTGTTTTTGCAAGCTGTTCAGCCGCCTTGCCGATTATTTTCGGGTCGGTAAGATTATAGGAGTACCTTGTATTGACGGTAAGGAGTATCTGTGCGGCAAGCAGCAGTGCGCAGCATATAAAATAAAAAATGCACACGCCTTTTCTTGTGATAAACCCTTTTTTGCACAAGTATTTAAGCGCCGAATAAAGCCCTGCCGCAGCCGCAGCGGAGATAAGTATTTTAATAACAAACCTTGCGCAGCTGAGATTATAATTATACGAGCCGACGAGCATAATGCAGCAAAGAAATACCGCCGTGCAGAGCGCTGCGCCGACAGAGGACAGTTTTTTCATTTTCACAGCGGCAAAGCCTCCATTCCTAAACCTTCATAAGCCAACAAAAGCAGACGTAAAAATACATCTGCTCGGAATAGTTGTATTTAAGGCAGCTTTAAGGATAATTATAATCCCATATCGCCGCCGTTGACAAGGATATTTGCGGTAGCCTCGTCGTGCCAGTGACGCTCCTCCTCGGGAAGCTCGGCGGTAAAATAACCGTTGTCCTCGTCGCTCAGCACGAACACAGCGGAGGATTCAATATCCTTCGCAAGCGTGGCTATCTTGTTATATACCTTTGACTTGTATGTATAGTAATCAAAAATGTAACAGCTGTGAGTTCCGTCGGCGGTGCTTATCTCCTCAACGCCCTTGAAGCCGTACATTTTCTTTCCCTTTGCGTCGGGGAAAAGCGAAGCGGTAAGCTTTGAAACGTAGTCAAAATCCTCCTCGGCTTCCTCGGGCAGCTTTGAAAACTCGTCCTCAGGGAGCGAAGAATCCTCGTTCGTGGCAGAGACCGCAGCGGCAGTTTCTTCTGTCTGCGCCTTTTTCTCCTCGGTCTTTGTTTTTTCCTTTGCGCCGCACGAACCGAGAGCCATACAGCTTATCATCATTGCCGCCATTACAAGAGCGGTTATTTTTCTCATTCTTAATACTTTCATTCCTGCTTACCTCCATACACGGCAGCCGATTTAATGTTCCCTCTTAACATACTTAACATACTTAACTT
>JBJERC010000007.1:0-15443 GCA_051882075.1 Oscillospiraceae bacterium
TGTAGTCTCGAATTTTTGTTTTTTCGAGTGTCTACTCTAAGGGGATTATATCAAACCGCCCTGTTTTTTTGCGTCATTATTTGATCTTACGGATATTCTCGGCAATGATAAGCTTGTGCGTAAAGCCCGTGAGCCGCTCTTTAACCTCGCCGTCCTTTATAAAAAGAAGGGTCGGCAGCACTTCGACGTCATACTGCTGTGCTAACTTTTCCTCGGCGGTTATGTCGCATTTTGCGATCACGACCTCGTCGCCCTGCTCCTTCGCATTTTCCAAAAGCCCTGCTTCCGTTCTTTTGCAGTGTACGCAGGCAGGCGAATAAAACTCGATAACAAGCGGCTTTTCGCTGTTTAAAACCTCGTCGATATTTTTTCCGTTAAGCTCGATAAGCATTTTTCATCTTCCTTTCAGACCTAAACATATTATTCCTATCATTTAAATAGGTTATTGGTATTATACCACCCTTTCTGCTGTTTGTCAAGCGTCTGACAGGCAGTTTTTTTATTTTTAAATGAAATTTTTGCTTTAACATAATTATCATATATGTTTATTATGATTATTTGTTACAAATATTACACAGTTTATTCGGATATTATGATAAAATATCCAAACTTTTTATTAGCGTATTGACATTTTCAAAATATCGTGTATAATATAAAACATAGTAAACATACCGAAATAGTATGGTTTAGAAAAGGTGAAGAATATGAAACGCAAAACGGCTTTGCTTATAAGTCACAGCAAAAGATTTGAACGATGTTGAATGACCTGCCGACCGCAAAAGGCGGCGAGTATCCAAACGCTTTAGATTTACGGAGTTGTTTATATGTATATTGAATTAAAAAACATAAATAAGTCGTTCGGCGATTTCAAGGCTTCGGACAACGTAAGCTTCGGAATTGAAAAAGGAAAGCTTATCGGTCTGTTAGGTCCGAGCGGAAGCGGAAAAACGACCATTCTCAGAATGTTGGCAGGTCTTGAAAGGCAGGACAGCGGAGATATTCTTATAGACGGCAAAAACGTCAACTCGCTCCCGGCGAGCGAAAGAGGTATCGGCTTCGTTTTTCAGAACTACGCTCTCTTCCCGTTTAGAACAGTATATGATAATATTGCCTACGGACTAAAGGTTCAGAAAAAGGATAAGGCGTACATAAAGCAGAGAGTGACCGAGCTTCTTGAGCTTGTCGGACTTCCGGGGCTTGAAAAAAGATACCCCGACCAGTTAAGCGGCGGTCAGCGTCAGAGGATAGCTCTTGCAAGAGCGCTTGCGCCCGAGCCTGATCTGCTTCTGCTCGACGAGCCGTTCGCCGCTATCGACGCTAAGGTTCGTAAGGAGCTTCGCACATGGCTGAGGGAAACGATCGACAAGATCGGAATAACAAGCATTTTCGTAACTCACGATCAGGACGAGGCGGTGGAGGTCGCAGACGAGATAATCATTACAAACAACGGAAGAGTTGAACAGGTCGGCAACCCCGTCGAGATCTATCTTGCGCCGAAAACCCCGTTCGTTGCGCAGTTTATCGGTCAGTCAGCCGTTATCGAGGATTACAGACGGCTCAAGGGCTTTGAAGACGGCAAGGAAAACTCCGCCGCAATTATAAGACCCGAATTTATCGAGATAAACAAGTTTGAGGACAATGGCTATCATCGGTTTGAAAACTCGATGGAGGACGGCGTTGTTCAGGAGATACTCTTCAGAGGAAGCGCCTTTGAAGTAAGGGTAAGACTTTCGGACGGACACACGGTAACGGGTCGGTATGAACTTAACGCTCCCCGTCTTAAAAGCGGCGACAGCGTTAAGGTGCTTATAAAGAAGCTTTACACAATAAGCGGCGACAACACGGAAATTCTTTTAAACAAGGCGCTCGACGACAGCGGCATCTACTACATTTAAGGAGGGGCGCATAATGGAAAACCAAAATAGTCAGACTTCGCTTAATATCGGTCAGAAGATATTAAAATGCGGTATCGTTTCATGGATAATAATCCTTGCGGTATGGGGTTTAGGCTCGCTTGCCTACGACGAATATTTTCTGCCAAGCCCCGCCGAAACGCTAAGCAGCATAAAAACGCTTATCGAGGCGAACACGCTTCAGGAGGATATGCTCGCAAGCGCAGTAAGAGTTGTTAAGGGCTGGCTTATGGCGATAGCCTTCGCCGTTCCGCTCGGTCTGCTCGTCGGAAATTTCAAGACTATGCAATGGCTTGTCGAGCCGGCGCTCAGCTTTTTCAGATTTGTTCCGGCAATAGCGCTTACCACGCTGTTTCTCATGTGGTTCGGCGTCGGCGAGGAATCAAAGGTCGCGCTTATTTTCTACGCTTCGTTTTTCCCGATCTTCGTGAACACGATAGCCGGAGTTGCCTCGACCGACAGATCGCTCATCGAGGCGGCGTCATGTATGGGTGCAAAAAGGGCGAGAGTCTTCTTTACCGTTGTCGTGCCGTCGTCGGTGTCGAGCATATACACCGGTGTTCGTTTAGGACTAAGCTCTGCGATAATCTGCGTTATTGCGGCGGAAATGCTCGTCGGAAGCAACGGTCTCGGTTATCTCATCAACAGCTCAAAGCTTTATTACAAAACAAGCTGGGCGTTCGCAGGAATAGTCGCACTTGCGGTAATGGGCTTTACGGCGGACAGGATATTACAGGTCATCGGAAGAAAGAAACTTAAACATTACGGAGTAAAATAAATATAATCTAAAAAAATTCATTTTAAAGGAGAAGATCATTATGAAGATCAATAAATTAATTTCGGTATTTGCAGCGGCGGCATTAGGCTTTTCGGCGCTTACGGCTTGCGGAAAAAGCGACAGCGGAAAGGCTGCCGCAACGGTAAAATCTGAGGACGGCAAGGAGCTGAGAGTTCTCCGAGTTGCAAACATGACAGGTCAGGCGGATCAGTATGCCGACTTTATCGGAACGCAGCAGGGTATTTTTGAAAAATACGGAATTCAGCTCGAAACGTCGGAATACGCCGTTGGAATAAACACAATAGACGCTATTGCGGCAGGAACGGCGGACACGGGTCTGCTTGCGGATTTTGCGGCGGTAAACAGGTTCGGAAACACCCTTGAAAACACTAATCTCGTGGTATTTTCAGACCTTAGCTCGACAATATCCTACAGCGGCAGACTTTACGTTGCTCCGAAATATAAGGACGACCTTGCATCTCTTGACGGAAGCGAAGGCTTTATAACAAATATCGGAACGGTTTCGGAATATTTCAACTGGCAGGCTCAGACCTATCTCGGTCTTGACCCCGAAAAGCAGAATAACGTTAACACCGACTCCATCTCGACTCAGATAGCCGTTGCGCATAACGGAGAGGCTTCGGCGGCGATAGTTACAGGCTCGGCAGTGAGAAAATTCGAGGACGAGGGCTGGGTAAAGGCGGTTGCCGCCGAGGATATCGGAATAAACGTTTCGGCTTATCTTATCACAACGGAGGACTTTGCAAAAGCAAACACCGACCTGCTTGCGGACTACCTCACGGCTCTTGATGAAAGCACAAACTATATCAACGACAACCTCGACGAATCGGCAAAGAAGATAGAAGAAAAATTCGGTATCGCCGCTGAGGATTTCAAGGCAAACTGGGCGCAGTATTCGATAAAATACGGTCTTTCGGAGGAGGGCGCCGCTCATCTTGACGAGATAAACAGCTGGGGCTTTGAACACGGCAAATACCCGACAAGCTATGACATAAGAAAATTCTATTTTATCGACTCGGCTAAAAAGGCTTTCCCCGAAAACACAACGGTAAAGCTTTCGGCGGACGAATAATCACGGTCAAAGGAGAAATGAAAAATGGGTTATCCTACGATATTTCCTACGGGAACACTTAGATATGACAAGGAAAAGGCTTACGGCGGATATACGATCTTCCCCTC
Source organism: Oscillospiraceae bacterium (assembly GCA_051882075.1). Taxonomy (GTDB): domain Bacteria; phylum Bacillota; class Clostridia; order Oscillospirales; family Ruminococcaceae; genus YE71. The sequence continues at coordinate 3,892 of JBJERC010000007.1, forward strand.
GTCGAAGGGTGCGCTTCTTATCGACATGAACGGTCGTGAGGTTAAGCTGTGGGCAGGACTGGGAGGTTTTCCGAACAAGATACTTCCGGGCGGTTATGTAATGGGAACGACGGGCGCAAGGTCGGGCAAAAAAGCCTATCAGGATCAGCTCGATCTTGTACAGGTCGACTGGAATGGCAAGATCGTCTGGAAATTTGACAGAACAGAGCTTATTGCCGACGACCCCGAAAACCCCGTTTATATGGCAAGACAGCACCACGATTTTCAGCGAGAGGGTTCTTCCGTCGGATATTATTACCCGAACGGCGAGCCGAAAACGGACGGCGGAAACACGATTATCCTTACTCACGAAAATCTTTACAACCACGATATTTCAGACAAGCGGCTTATCGACGACAAGATAATCGAGGTCGACTGGGAGGGCAATATTCTCTGGAGCTGGCGTGCGAGCGATCATTTTGACGAGCTTGGCTTTGACGAGGCGGCAAAGAACGTTCTGTTCAGAAACCCCGGACTTCACGGCGAAGCAGGCGGCGACTGGATGCACATAAACAGCGTTTCGACCTTGGGCGAAAACAGGCATTACGACGCAGGCGACGAAAGATTTCACCCCGACAACTTGATCTTCGACGCAAGAAACGCAAACATTCTTGCGATAATCGACAAGAAAACGGGAAAGATCGTCTGGAGATTAGGCCCCGATTTCAACGAAAGCGAAGCGACGAAAAAGTTAGGCTGGATAATCGGTCAGCATCATCTGCATCTTATCCCGAAAGGACTTCCGGGCGAGGGCGACCTGCTCGTGTTCGATAACGGCGGCGAAGGCGGCTACGGCGTTCCGAATCCGACCTCGCCCACGGGAAACAACAACGCCCACCGTGATTATTCCCGTGTGCTTCAGTTCGACCCGATAACGCTTGAGATAAAGTGGCAGTACACGCCCCTCGAACAGGGCTGCTTCCTTTTCACCGACGCTTCAAAATTCTACAGCTCATACATAAGCTCGGCGCAGCGGCTTCCCAACGGCAACACGCTCATCACCGAGGGCAGCGACGGTCATCTTATCGAGGTTACGCCCGAACACGAGATAGTGTGGGAATACATAAACCCCTACTTCAACAATATGTTCGGCAGCTTTACGAACAACATGATCTACCGTGCGTACAGAGTGCCTTACGAGTGGATACCGCAGCTTGAAAAGCCTGTCGAGCAGAGCGTCGAGCCTATTGACGTTTCGACGTTCAGAGTTCCCGGTTCTCTTGTCGGCGAAGGCTTGGGCGAGATAACGACCGTTGAGGGCGTCGACCCGAACGCAAGACCCGCAACGGGAATGGGCGGCAAGGAAAAATCGGACGAGGACGAACGGCTTGATTTCTGCGTGGCGTCCGTAAACAAAAGCGAAGTTAAAAATAAGTAATACAGCAATAAAGCCTGAGTTCAGACGATCTCAGGCTTTTTCACTATATGGAGTTTTTTACGGCGGCAATCGTTTTATCAATATCCTCGTCCGAATGGGTGTATGAAATAAACATAGCTTCAAACTGCGAGGGAGCTGCGTAAATTCCGTTTTCAAGCAGCTTTTTGCAGAACGCCGCATATTTCTTCGTGTCGCACAAGACCGCCTCGTTATAGCTTTTTACCTCTTTATCCGTGAAAAATACGGTCATAAGCGAGCCGCAGCGGTTTACGTTCAGACCGACAGACCTCACAGCCGCTTCAAGCCTTGCACCGTTTTTATCAAGCCTTTCGTAAAGGTCGGGGATCTCTTCAAGCTGACTAAGCTGTGCAATTCCTGCCGCAACCGCACACGGATTTCCCGAAAGCGTTCCTGCCTGATAGACCGAACCGAGCGGCGCTACACATTCCATAATTTCCTTTCTGCCGCCGTATACCGCAAGCGGCATTCCGCCGCCGACTATCTTTCCGAGCGTTGTAAGATCGGGCGTTACGCCGTAAAGTTTCTGCGCTCCGCCGATCGAAAGCCGAAAGCCTGTTATCACCTCGTCAAAAATAAGAAGCGCGCCGTTCCTTGCGGTAATATCCCTTAAAAATTCAAGGAAACCCTCCTTTGGCGGAACAACGCCCATGTTTGCCGCACAAGGCTCAACGATAACGCAGGCTATCTCGCCGCCGTATTCCTCAAAAAGCCTTTCCACTGACGAAACGTCGTTATATACCGCAAGCAGCGTGTCGTTCGTACAGCCGACAGGAACTCCTGCACCGCTCGGTATCGCATGGGTCATAAGCCCCGAACCTGCCTTTACAAGCAGACCGTCCGAATGTCCGTGATAACAGCCTTCAAATTTAACTATCTTATCTCTTCTCGTAAAACCTCTTGCGGCTCTGACTGCGCTCATTACAGCCTCTGTGCCTGAATTTACAAGCCTTAAAAGCTCCATTGACGGAAAATGCTTTTTTATAAGCTGCGCAAGCTTTATCTCGCCCTTATGACAGGCGCCGAATGTAAGCCCCTTTTCGCAGGCGGCGGCGACCGCCGAAACTATCCTCTCGTTTGAATGTCCGAGAATGTTGGGTCCCCACGAACAAACGTAATCTATAAACTCATTTCCGTCCTCGTCGTATATCTTGCTGCCTTTTGCCCGATCGATAAAAAGCGGCGTCATATCAACCGCTCTGCACGCTCTTACGGGGCTGTTAACTCCGCCGGGCATAAAGCGAAGCGCTTGGTTATAAAGCGCCTCGGAATTTTTCGTATTCATCTGTTCTCCTCCGTTTCGTCAATCCATTTTGCCGCATCGAGCGCATGATAGGTGATAATTATATCCGCACCGGCTCTTTTTATCGAGGTAAGATTTTCAAGCACTATCCGCCGCTCGTCTATCCAGCCGTTTTGCGACGCCGCCTTTACCATGGAGTATTCGCCGCTTACGTTATACGCCGCTATCGGCATATCGAAGCTATCCGCCGCCGACCTTACAATATCGAGATAGGCGAGCGCAGGCTTTACCATTACGATATCCGCTCCCTCGTCAATGTCGTCTGCGATCTCTCTTAAAGCCTCCCTGCCGTTTGCAGGATCCATCTGATAGCTTTTTCTGTCGCCGAATCCGGGCGCCGAGCCTGCCGCTTCACGAAACGGAGAATAATACGCCGACGCAAATTTTGCGCTGTATGACATTATCGGAACATTCACAAAGCCGTTTTCGTCAAGCGAGGCTCTTATCGCCGCAACCCTTCCGTCCATCATGTCCGAGGGCGCAATAATGTCCGCACCTGCTTTCGCAAGGCTTACAGCCATTTTTGAAAGCAGCGGCAGCGTTCTGTCGTTGTCGACCTCGCAGCCGCAGATAACTCCGCAGTGTCCGTGCGATGTGTATTCGCAAAGGCAGACGTCCGCAATAACGAGCAGTTCGGGATATTTTCCCTTTATATATCTTATCGCCTGCTGAGTTACTCCGTTGTCGTCATAAGCTCCGCTTCCCGTTTCGTCCTTACGGGCAGGTATTCCGAAAATAAGAATACCCCCTATTTTGCTGCGGCTAATTTCCGAAAGCAGCTCGTCAGCCCTGTCGAGTGAATAACGGTACACCCCCGGCATCGACTCCACGGGCTTTTTTATACCGCTGCCCTCCTCGATAAAAATCGGATAAATAAGGTCGCCTGCGTCGAATATGGTTTCTCTTACAAGCCGTCTCATTTTCTCCGAAGTCCTGAGTCTTCTGAATCTTTTCATGATTATTTACCTTTCCCGCTTACGCTTAATATTTTGTCGATTATCCCGTCGGCGTCGGAGCAGTCCGCAACGAAATGATTATTTATTCCCTGCCTTTTAAGCTCGGAAGACGTAGCAACGCCTATAGCTATTATCCGAACGTTTTCCGAAACGCTGTAGCCGTTTTCAAAAAAGCTCCTCACTCCCGAAGAGCTTGCGAACACAAGAAAATCCGACGTTATCATTCTGCCCTCGCTTTTTACTGTAACCGCCGTGTATATCCCAACGTCGTCGCACTCGACCCCATGCTCCTCAAACAACCTTGTAAGCTGCTTCGAGCCGTTTTTCGCCCTTGCGACAAGCGTTTTTTTACCGCCGTATTCATTTATGACCGCCATAGCAAGACTTTCGGAATCATAGCTTTCTGGGATAATGTCGGCGAATATGCCGTGTTTTTCAAGCTCCCTTGCCGTGCCCGAACCGATTACCGCAAACCTCACGCCGCCCAGCCGCCGTATATCGACCCTGTGCTTTTTCATGTTCTCAAAGAAAATTTGAGCGCCGTTTGCGCTTGTGAAAATTATCGTATCGTATTCCGCTGCACTAAGAACAGCCTTTTTCGCCGCCGTCTCGTCTTCCTCTATGCCGATAAGGGTTATTCTTTCGACCGCTGCGCCAAGCTCCGAAAGCCGCTGTTCAAGCCGAGAAGAAAAGCCTTTTGTTCCGCCGACGGTAACGCTTACGTTATCGAGCGGACGCTTTACTGTTTTTGAAAGCTCCATTGCGGCGGTATCTCCGACGATTATGACCGCAGGCGGCAGGATATTGTTTTCCGCCGAAAGCCTGCCTATGTCCGCAAGCCTTCCCCTTACCGTCTTTTGCTCGGGGGTGCAGCCCTTTGATATTACCGCAGCAGGAGTTTCGCCGCTTTTTCCGTGCAGAATAAGAGCCTTCGCAAGCTCCTCAAGCCTGTTAAGCCCCATAAGGAAAACAAGCGTGTCATTCTCCTTTGCGCAAAGCTCTATCCCTTGGGGCAGCATATCCTCAGCGGTGTGGGCGGTAACGACATGAAAACCACGGCTCACCTTTCGGTGCGTAACGGGTATTCCTGCAAGCTCGGCGGCGGCGACCGACGAAGAAATCCCCGGCACGACCTCGTATTCGATGCCCTGCCCGATAAGCGCAAGGATCTCCTCGCCGCCCCTGCCGAAAACGAACGGATCGCCGCCCTTTAATCTTCCGACGATCCTGCCCTTTTTTGCATTTTCAATAAGGATATTGTTTATGTTCTCCTGCTTTTCGCTTTTTGCGCCGCACCTCTTGCCGACCGGTATTTTTTCGGCATTTTCGGGGGCGAAGTCGAGAAGCCTCGTATCTATAAGGCTGTCGTAAACAACTACGTCGCACTCGGAAAGAAGCCTTATTCCTCGCACGGTTATAAGGTCGGCGCTGCCGCAGCCTGCGCCTATAAGATAAACTCTTCCCTTTTCAGACAATGCTTTTCACCAGCCTTTTCACAAGCTCAAGCCGCTGTGATACGTCCGCCTCGCCGTATGCGATATTGTCGGGCGAGAGCGAAACGAACATATATATCCGTTTTCCGTCGGCGCTGAGCCGAGAATATGCGCTTACGGGGGTCGAGCAGTCTGCGCCGATAAGCCTGAGCGCTTCCTTTTCAGCCTCAAAGCACATAAAATCTGCCTTGTCGGAAACAGCCTTTACATACTTTGCGGCTTGCGTACCCGATTTACATTCAATTGCGATTATTCCCTGACAGGCGGCAGGAAGAAACTGCGAACACTCAAATGTGCGGCAGTTAAAGCTGCTAAGATCGGCGTTTATCCTTTCAAGACCTGCGCAGGCAAGCACAATTCCATCATACATACCCTCACGCAGCTTTTTAAGCCGTGTGTCGACGTTTCCCCTTATATCCGAAAACTCAAAGTTCGGATATAGCTTTTTTAAATTCTGCCGCCTGCGGACGCTCCCCGTTCCGATATTAAGCGCCGAGCGTTCGTCAAAAGTAATATCGCCGCGCACAATAAGAATATCCCGAGGGTCGCCCCTTTTCAGCACGCCTGATATTTCAAGACCGCCGCAAAGCTCGACAGGAAGATCCTTTGCGCTGTGAACAGCTATATCTATCTCGCCGCTTTGCAGCATTTTTTCTATCTCCCTTACAAAAACGCCGCTGCCGCCTATTTTTGCAAGCGGTCTGTCGGTATGCCTGTCGCCTGCTGTCGTTATATGTACAAGCTGCGTTTCAAGGTCGGGGAATTCCTTTTCAAGCCTTGTGCAGACCATCTGTGCCTGTGAAAGCGCAAGCCTGCTTTTTCTTGTCCCTATTTTTAATATCATCGTTTTTTATTTCCTCGATCATTTTATCTATGTCGACATCGACGCTCTTTTCTCCGTTCATCACACGGTCAAGCAGCCGCTCGAATACAGTTCTTCGGTCGGCTTCGCAGTCAAGAGCTGAGATGACTTTTCTGCGGCCTTGCGAAAGCAGCTTCTCCGCTAAAAGCACCCTTTCGTCGATAAGCCCGTTTATCTTATCCTTTAAAAATTTCGCAAGCACGGGACTTCCGCCCGACGATGAAATCCCTATCGAGATACCGTTTTTCTTTATCAGCGCAGGAAAGATAAAGCCGCACTTTTCCTTATCGTCAACGATATTTACAAGTATATTCCGCTCGCCGCAAAGCCTTGATACAAGCGAATTTACCTCAGCGCTGTCCGATGCGCCTATCGCCATAAAACAGTTATCAATGTCCCCGGGCGCAAATTCACGCTCAATTAGCGTTATGCCCTCAAAGGCTCTTATCCCCTCGCATATCCTCGGAGAAACGACCGTTATCGACGGCTCGTAAGGCATAATCTTTTCTATTTTTCTGAGCGCAACCGTTCCGCCGCCGACTATAAGGCAGCGTTTATCTTTTATATCTATAAAAAATGGAAAATACGCCATTTTACTTCACCACTTCCCCGATAATATCAAGCGTTTTTGCAAATTCGTGAGGATCAAGTCCGTCTTTTAGCTTATATAGAAGCGTTTCGGCTGACATACCGCTTAACCCGTCGGGGTGTCCGTCAAGAAATCTATGGAAATAAAGCTGCTTTATCAGCGTATCTGCATCCTCCTCTATAATAAGTCTGCTTCGCTGCGCACTGTCAAGCTTTATTTCGTTGTTCCTCTGCGCAAGCGCTTCAAAGCTGTCGATACGGGTAACGTCCATTCCCTCACATTCGTCAATATCCGGATCAATATCTCTCGGCACGGCAAGATCGATAAGCGAAAGCCTTTTGCCGTCAGAAATGCTCTGAAAAAGCCTTTTTGCCGTTATCGTATAATGAGGTCCGGTCGTTGCGGAAATTATGCAGTCGCAGCTGTCCGTCATTTCGTAGCGTTTGTCGTAATCTATAACGGTTATCCTGTCGCTTGGCGCAACGGATATCCTTTGTCCGTGTTTTCGCTCGGTCACAGCGACCGATACGTTTTTATACGACAGAAGATTTTTGAGAACCTTTCCGCCTATCTCTCCGCTTGCACCGATAAGCAATACCCTCACGCTGCTTTTAAGCCTCGCCGCCTTTTTTGCAGCAAGCGTGGCGGTCGAGACTGACGATTTTGAAAGGTCGGTCTGCGTTTTTACTCTTTTGGCAGAAGCGAAAGCCGCCTGAAAGATCATATTGCACTCCGCCGAAAGCCGTATCAGCGACGAGGAAAAGAGGTAAGCCTTTCTGACCTGTCCGAGTATCTCGTCCTCGCCTATCACCATCGACTCTATTCCGCTTGAAACACAGAACAAATGCTTGACGGCGCTTTCTCCGCCAAAGATCATAAGCTTTTCTTTTATTTCAGATATTTCCGATATGTCCGTTATCCCTGCGCTGCGGCAAAGAAGCTGTATTCCAAAGCCTATATCTCCGAAAAAATATAGCTCCGTTCTGCCGCAGGTGCATAAAACTACGGGCGAACATTCGCTGTTATTTTTTATGACCGCTTGTTTAATTTCCTCGCCGAAGGAAAATCTGCTCCTTATATGCTCGCCGCATAATTTATAATTTACGCTTATGCAGTAAAATTCATCTATCCCCGTCACCTTATCACCGCCGTTTTCTTATTCATCAAAAGCGCCCCCTATATATAGTACATCGGCTCTTTTGTTGCTGCAAGACGGTTTTTATAGGTTTCGGCAAGGTCACGCAGCGTTATCGAAGAAGTAAATTCGTCGAGATAACGCTCAAGCTTATCCCACAGCATATCGTTGATAAGAGAGGTCATCTCGCCGTCGTCGTTTATCTCGGGTATTTCGTTGCTTATAAGCGTAATGTCAAAAGCGTCGACGATCTCCTTTACCGTTATCTGCTCGGGCGGTTTTGAAAGAATATATCCTCCTCTTGCGCCCTTGAGACCCTTTACAATATTTCTTTGCCTGAGCGATGTTACTATCTGTTCGAGATACTTGATAGAAATGTTCCTGCGCTGCGCTATGTTATAAAGCGCCACGACCTCGCCGTTTTCGGAGTTTAGCGCTATGTCTATTATTACTATAAGACCGCATTCCACCTTGGTTGAGATACGCATGAGGACTCCTCCTTTCATAAACATACAATTCCTATCTCATTAATATATAATAACATTTTTATTTTTTGTTGTCAATCAGATTTTTGCATAAAAATATACATATTTTGTTCTTTTTATTTAAGCAAAACATAAAATTATAGTTTTCCTATTGACTTTATAGGAATTATATGCTATAATACAGAATGTAATTTATCAAAGCAACGTTCCGAAAAGCAAAAAGTACGCTCGGAATACTGTTTTGGGAAAGGATCTGCTGACATGAAATTCAACACATCGCTGCTCCACGAAGCAAACGCTCATGACAAAACAACAGGCGCAACGCTCACGCCGATCTATCAGGTAAGCGCTTTTGCGCAGGAAACAGCCGAGCAGCTTGAAAGAGTGTTTAACAACAAAGCGCCGGGGTTTGCGTATACGAGAATAAGCAACCCGACCGTTGCGGCGTTTGAAAAAAGGATAAATGCGCTCGAAAAGGGCGTCGGTGCGGTCGCCTGTTCCTCGGGAATGGCGGCGGTAACAATGTCGCTTCTTAACATTCTCCGCTCGGGCGACGAGGTCATCGCAGGCGCAGGTCTTTTCGGCGGAACGATAGACCTTTTCGGCGACCTCTCCGCACTCGGAATAAAGATACATTTTATCGAGCACGTTACGCCCGACGAGATAAGACCGCTTTTAAACGAAAGAACAAGGGCGGTTTTCGCCGAGCTTATCGGAAACCCGAGCCTTGAGATAGTCGACCTGAAAAGCGTATCGGAGCTTGTTCATTCCTTCGGCGTGCCGCTTATCATCGACAGCACAACGGCTACGCCTTACCTTATAAATCCCTTTCGCTTCGGTGCGGATATAGTCGTTCATTCGACGTCGAAATACATAAACGGCGGCGGAAATTCGATAAGCGGAATTATTATCGACAGCGGAAATTTCAGCTGGGACTTTGAAAAATATCCCTCGCTTTCAAAGTATAAAAAGTTCGGCAGGCTTTGTTACCTTGCTGCTTTGAGAAACGGGATATGGCGAAACGTCGGCGGCTGTCTTGCGCCGATGAACGCATTTATGAATCTGGTCGGAATGGAAACGCTCGGTCTGCGAATGGAGCGGAGCTGTGAAAATGCGCTTTCGCTTGCACGCTTTTTTGAAAAGTGCGAGGGAATCTCGGTCAACTACCCTGCGCTTGAATCAAGTCCCGACAACAGACTTTGCAAAGAGCTGCTCGGTGGAAAGGGCGGAGCGATACTCACCGTAAGGGCAGGCTCGAAGGAGAGGGCTTTTCGGCTGATAAACGGACTTGCGCTTTCGACAAATGCGACAAATATCGGCGACGTGAGAACGCTCGTTATTCACCCGTCAAGCACGATATACGCTCACAGCACAGACAAGCAGAAGCTTACCGCAGGAGTTTTTGACGATACGATAAGAATAAGCGTCGGCATAGAGGATATCGAAGATCTTATCGGGGATTTCTCACAGTCGATCGAAAAACTTAATAAACAATAAACATTCGGGAGGAAAATATATGGCAGTTGATTACGCAACATTAAAAAAAGGCGGCTTTATGCGCCAGAAGCAGAAGAATAATTTTTCACTCAGACTCAGGGTCGTGGGCGGAAATGTAACGGCAAAGCAGCTTGCGAAGATAGCGGAGGTTGCGGAGCAGTTCGGCGACGGACACGTTCATCTTACCTCCCGCCAGAGCGTCGAGATACCCTTTATCAAGCTTGACGATATCGACAAGGTAAAGTCGGCGCTTGCCGAGGGCGGCGTTTCGCCGGGAGTGTGCGGACCGAGAGTAAGAACTATAACGGCGTGTCAGGGCTCGGATATTTGCCCGAGCGGCTGTATCGAAACTTACGCTCTTGCAAAGGAGCTTGACGAGCGGTATTACGCAAGAGAGCTTCCGCATAAATTCAAATTCGGAATTACTGGCTGTCAGAACAACTGTCTTAAAGCGGAGGAAAACGACCTTGGCATAAAGGGCGGTATAAAAGTAAAATGGAAGCAGGAAGAATGTATCGGCTGCGGAATATGCGAAAAGGCTTGCCGCACAAATGCGATAACTGTTGAAAACGGCAAGGTCAGCGTAAACGAGGAAAAATGCAATTACTGCGGACGCTGCTTCAAGGCTTGTCCGACCGAAGCGTGGGACACGGTAAACGGTTATATCGTTTCGTTCGGCGGTCTGTTCGGAAACAGCATAAGCAAGGGCGAAACGATAATTCCTTTCATTGAAGACAAGCAGACGCTGCTTAAAATATGCGACGCTGCGATACAGTTCTTTGACGATAACGCAAAGCCGAGCGAAAGATTCAAGTTCACTATCGAAAGAGTCGGCAGGGATATTTTTGAAAAAACGATAAGGGAGGCTTATGAAAATGGCTGATATAGATTACAAGATCGACGACGAGGTCGATATTACAGACGTGGTATGCCCGACGACCTTTGTTAAGGCGAAGGTCGCGCTCGAGGAGCTTGACGAGGGGCAGGTGCTTGCGATAAGAATGAACGACGGCGAACCTGTTCAGAATGTTCCGAGGAGCATTAAGGAAGAGGGTCACAAGGCGCTTAAACTTATAAACAACGGCGACGGCACCTTCACGCTTATTGTAGAAAAGGTGGGAGACTAAATGGCTGAAAGGATAAATTCAGAAAACTTTGACGAGCAGGTGCTTAATGCCGACGGTCTTGTTGCGGTCGATTTTTATTCCGACAGCTGCGTGCCGTGCAAACGTATGTCGCCGCTTCTTGCAAGGCTCGAGGAGGAACGGAGCGACATAACGCTTTTAAAGCTCAACGTAAATTTCGATACCGAGCTTGCCTCGCAGTACGGAGTAGCGTCGGTCCCGACGATTGTTTTCTTTAACGGCGGCGAGGAAAAGGCGAGGATAACAGGTGCGGCGAGCCTTTCGCAGATTATTGAAACGATAGAAAGCATCAACAGCAAGTAACAGGAGGAAAATTTTATGACGATCACAGTTGCGGGAACAAAGAAAACTTACGAGGACGGGCTTACCGTCGCACAGCTTATCGAGGCGGAAAATGTCGAAACGCCCGAATATGTCACCGTTACGATAAACGACGAATTTCTTGAAAGCGGAAGTTTTGAGACCGCCGTTATCAAGGATGGCGACGAGATCGAATTTCTCTATTTCATGGGAGGCGGACAGTAATGGCATTTACAAACGAACAGCTTGAACGCTATTCACGGCACATTATTTTAAAAGAGGTCGGCGCAAAGGGTCAGAAAAAGCTGCTCGGCGCAAAGGTTCTTATAATCGGCGCAGGCGGTCTTGGCGC
>JBJERC010000007.1:15543-21036 GCA_051882075.1 Oscillospiraceae bacterium
ATAAACGACGCCTGCGTAATGGCGAAAAAGCCGTTTTCACACGCCGGCATAATCCGTTTCAAAGGTCAGCTTATGACCTACGTTCCCGGTCAGGGACCGTGCTACCGCTGCGTATTCAAAGAGCCGCCCCCGAAGGACGCCGTTCCGACCTGCAAGCAGGCGGGCGTTATCGGCGCAATGGGCGGAGTTATCGGCTCGCTTCAGGCTATGGAGGCGATAAAATATATCTTAGGTCAGGGCGAGCTTCTCACGGGATATCTGCTTACATACGACGCTCTTAAAATGGAATTTCGCAAGATAAAGCTGCCGAGCGACACAAGCAAATGCGCCGTTTGCGGAGAAAACCCGACCATAACTAAGCTTATCGACTACGAGCAGGCGGAATGTGACGGTGCGTTATGAAGATACAGCTTAACAGAACCGATCATGAAAAAATTCTCGCCCATGCAAAAAGCGAGCTTCCGAACGAGGCTTGCGGACTTATCGCAGGCAGGGTCGAGGACGGTGTGAAGATAATCGAGAAGGTATATCTACTGACGAACATTGACCATTCAAACGAGCATTTCACGCTTGACCCGAAGGAGCAGCTTGCCGCCGTCAAGGATATGCGTGCAAACGGGCTTTCGCCGCTCGGCAACTGGCATTCTCACCCCGAATCGCCCTCCCGTCCGTCGGAGGAGGACAAGCGGCTCGCCTACGACAGCAAAGCAAGCTACATGATACTTTCGCTTATGAACGAGCAAGAGCCGGTGCTGAATTCCTTTAAAATATCTGACGGCAGCGTTCAGAAGGAAGAGCTTATTATAATCTGACGTCTTACGGATACATAAAAAGCAGAGAGTTTTAGGTGATGCTCCATAAAGAAGTATCCTACAAAATCGAAAGACAATCAAGCAGGCTATGAAAAAGAGGAACATTTAAAAAGTGTTCCTCTTTTTTCACTATTTTCAATTTTAGGCTTGACAATCTCAATTTGATATGCTAAAATATACTCATATTTTTGAGAGAGGTGAGAGGATGAAAAGATAATTCGCTTTTGATTGCATGAATGTGGAATACAGTGTATGAAGTATGTGTGAAAGGCATATACTGTATGTTTGTGCTACCAAAAGTGGATTATGTTCTCATAACCTCTTTTTGCATTTTTATATGGTGATATGCCGGATATTTCTGTCCGGTGTTTTGAGGTTATCTGTAACATAACGGAACTGTTTGGCAGCAAGCAGTTCCGTTTTTTATTTGCGGAACGCCCAAAGGAGGAATGCTTATGTCTCAAATCAGAGCCGATCACTTGACATTCGGCTATGACGGTTCAATCGAACCGGTCTTTGAAAATGCAACTTTTACGCTGGATACCGACTGGAAGCTCGGACTCATCGGGAGAAATGGCAAAGGAAAAACAACCTTTCTTCGTTTATTGACAGGTGAACTTTCCGGTCAAGGTACTCTTACGATATCTGTCCCTGTCGCCTATTTCCCTTATTCAATCACATCAGAACAGATGCAAAATCCAGCAGCAGAATTTGCATATGAACTTCGTAATAACTGCGAGTTATGGCGTGTGATATGCGAGCTTTCAGAGCTTCACGAAGATGCAGATATTCTGTATCGCCCGTTTAGCACACTGAGCCTCGGACAACGTACAAAGGTACTGCTTGCAGTATTGTTTTCAGGCGAGAATGATTTTCTGCTCATTGACGAGCCTACCAATCATCTCGATGCACAGGCACGGGAGAACGTCCGGCAGTACCTATCCACGAAGAAAGGCTTTATCCTTGTTTCGCATGACCGTGATCTGCTCGATGCCTGTACGGATCACATCCTCGTGCTGAATCGTAAAACAATTATGGTACAGAGTGGAAATTTCTCATGCTGGCAGGAAAATCAGGAACGCCGTGATCAGTTTGCAGAAGCTGAAAACGAGAAGCACCGTAAACAAATCAGAAAGTTGCGACAGGCAGTAAAGCGTACTGCTGAATGGGCAGATAAGAACGAACGCACCAAGATAGGTTTTGATCCCATTAAGGAACATGATCGCTGTATCAGCACACGTTCTTTCATCAGTGCAAAAACAAAGAAAATGCAAAGCCGTGTAAAATGCACTGAACGCCGCATTGAACGTGAAATATCCGAGCAAGAGGGATTATTGCAGGATATCGAGGAAATCAAAGCGCTGAAAATGTCTCCATTGAAACATCATAAGGAGACACTCGTCACTGTTCGCAACTGTACCTTGCAATACAATGGGGCAGCCGAGCCGATTTGCAGCGGATTGACATTCAGCGTAAGACAAGGCGAGCGTATCGCTCTGCACGGCACAAACGGCTGCGGAAAATCCACCCTGATGCGTGTTATCCTGCAAAAAGCTGGGGTTCTCACGGCAGATGACAGATTATCTGTCAGCGGAATATGTGAAACAGCATCAGGGCTTATCGTCTCCTATGTTCAGCAGGATACGTCATTTCTGCACGGCAGAATCCCTGAATTTTGCGAGGAAAGAGGACTTGACCGCAGCTTGTTCTGCACAGTATTACGTCAGCTTGACCTGAGCCGTGCGCAATTCAGCAAAGATATTTCGGAATACTCCGCAGGGCAGAAGAAAAAGGTATTGCTTGCAGCAAGTCTGCTGACACCTGCACATCTCTATATCTGGGATGAACCGCTGAATTTCATAGACATCTTCTCGCGAATGCAAATAGAAACACTGCTTGAAATCTACCGTCCGACAATGTTATTTGCCGAGCATGATATACGGTTTCGTGAGAATATTGCAACAGAAACAATCTGTTTCTGACGACTTCATAGGAGGTAAGAGAATGAATACATTTACAATCAGATACAATGAGTTGAGCGCAGAGGAGTTTATCTTACTCTGGGAAACCGTCTGGGGACAGGTACCGGCATTAGAACAGGTAAAGCTCGCAATGGAGCATACATTGTTCCATGTTGAGTGAAGCTGCTGCAACATTCAGGTCACTTTCTCCCAAACAGCTTGAATTATTGATAGCACTTGCAAAAGAAATGAAATAAGGCGGTTCTTCGGATCCGCCTTATTAGTGTTATTATGGGACATAAATTTCCAATAGGCAGCTTTTTAAAAAAAGGGGTTGACTAAAAGCAGCGTGAGTGGTATAATAAATAAGTTGAGGTGAAAATTATGGCTGGTGTCGGAGATATAATAAAGAAAAACAGGGAATTGTGTGGATATTCCCGAAAAAAACTTGCTGAGCTGAGTAATATCAGCGACAGCGAGCTAATGAGAATAGAAAACGGTGAACGAAAAAATCCGAGTTGGAAAAATCTCTGTGAAATAGCCAAAGCCATTGACATAAGCCCTATTGAATTTATGATAAAAACAGGCTATATCACGCAAAAAGACTTAAATCCTGTCTATATGCTTAAACGAGTCGATAAGTTGGAGCAGAACGATTTGCGTGATCTTCAACTTTTTATTGATTTCCTCATTTCAAGGAAAAAATCAAAACTGGAAGGATCAGGTGAAAGCAATGATTTATAGATTAGGAGAGCTGTTCTGCGGTCCAGGCGGTATTGCTTGGGGTGCAGTTAATGCAGATATTGGTGATCCTGAATATGGCATTGTTCACCAATGGGCAAATGACTATGATGCGGATACCTGCAAAACATATCGGCACAATATTTGTCCTGATTCACCAGAGACAGTGTATCACGAAGATATACGCAAATTTGATATGTCTCAGCTTGCACCTATTGATGCCCTTGCTTTTGGATTTCCCTGCAACGATTACAGTGTTGTCGGAGAACAAAAAGGTATGAACGGTGTCTATGGACCGCTTTATTCGTATGGAGTCAAGGCGCTCAAGCTGTTTAAGCCGATTTGGTTTTTAGCGGAAAATGTTGGCGGCTTGAAAAATGCAAATGACGGAAAGGCTTTTACTAAGATAATAGCAGAGCTTAAAGAAGCAGGCTATACAGTTGTTCCGCATTTGTATAAATTTGAGGAATATGGTATTCCGCAAGCCCGTCATCGTATCATCATTGTTGGTATAAGAAACGATATTGATGTTGTCTATCGTGTTCCGTCCTCTGCTCCGTATGCTAATGTGGATAATTCTTGCAGAACAGCTATAGAAGTTCCGCCTATTCCCGAAGATGCTTTCAATAACGAAAGAACAAAACAATCTCCGCAGGTTGTTGAGCGTCTTACGCATATACTTCCAGGGCAAAATGCTTTTACCGCTAATCTGCCCGAACATTTAAGGTTAAACATAACGGGGGCGAAAATCAGCCAAATATACAAAAGACTTGATCCTGATAAGCCATCATATACCGTAACAGGCAGTGGAGGCGGCGGTACACATATCTACCATTGGGACGAGCCGAGAGCATTGACAAACAGAGAACGAGCAAGGCTTCAGACATTTCCTGATGAATATGAGTTTACAGGAAGTAAAGAGGGGGTAAGAAAGCAGATCGGTATGGCTGTTCCGTGCAGAGGTGCAAAAATAATATTTGAAGCAATCCTAAAGAGCTTTGCAGGCATACCTTATGACTTTGTTGAGCCTAATATTAACGAATAAGAAAAAGCCGCAGATTCAGTTCTGCGGCTTTTCGTTTTCTGTTATATCAGAATACAGCTTTAATAAACTATCTTCTCTGTATTTCTTTTTCAGCTGGCATTCCCAAATCGTAAGCACTCGCCAGCCCTGAGCTTCAAGCTGTGCAATATTGGCTTTATCACGCTCAACATTACCGTAAATTTTCTTAGTCCAGTATTCAGTATTGCTTGACGGCATAACAAAACGACCACAATCGTGCTTGTGCCAAAAGCAGCCATTCACAAAAATTACTGTCTTGTACTTTCTAAGAACAATATCAGGTTTCCCAGGCATAGTACGAACATTCTTCCTATACCGTAAGCCTTTGGAGAACAAATACTTACGCACGATTTCCTCCGGCTTCGAGTTGATGCTTCTGATATGTGACATATTCATACTGCGGACTTCTTTTGAATGATTGTCTGCCATTAGATGTCACCAGAAGCCTTTTTAGGAGAGAAGTCCATATAGTAGAGTTCTTCATCGATTTGGGCAAACACAACATCAGTTCGCCCATAACGCTCTAAATCATCTCTTGTAATAAAATGACCATTTGGAAGCCCAAGCCTGTTTCGGAAATACTCTCCTAAGAGAGAATTATTCATCGGTGTTGTCAATGCTTTATTATTCTGCTGTTCAACTCTAAGGATAAGCTGGTGTCCGTCATCAGTTAATACAGTAAAATGGCGGTCTGTCGGAAAAAAATCCTGTCTTGCTATTGTTATAGGTATTCTTATATATGCTTCGTTGGGATTGCGCTTTTCACGCTGTCCCCAATTTAATCCAGATGTTCCAGCAACAACACCTTTATTTGTGAGAAGTGAAATTTGAACGCTGTCAACCGTTCCGCAGGATATTCCGCCTATCAAATCAGCTTCATTATCCAAAATAGGGTAATTATTACGAATAATAATTA
>JBJERC010000008.1:0-3850 GCA_051882075.1 Oscillospiraceae bacterium
CGGGAACGTATTCACCGCAGCATGCTGATCTGCGATTACTAGCAATTCCGACTTCATGTAGGCGGGTTGCAGCCTACAATCCGAACTGGGACAATTTTTGGGGATTTGCTCCATATCACTATTTCGCTTCCCTTTGTTAATTGCCATTGTAGTACGTGTGTAGCCCAGGTCATAAGGGGCATGATGATTTGACGTCATCCCCACCTTCCTCCGTTTTGTCAACGGCAGTCTGTTTAGAGTGCTCTTGCGTAGCAACTAAACATAAGGGTTGCGCTCGTTGCGGGACTTAACCCAACATCTCACGACACGAGCTGACGACAACCATGCACCACCTGTCTTCACGTTCCCCGAAGGGCACTCCAACATCTCTGTCGGATTCGATCGATGTCAAGACCTGGTAAGGTTCTTCGCGTTGCTTCGAATTAATCCACATACTCCACTGCTTGTGCGGGCCCCCGTCAATTCCTTTGAGTTTCAGTCTTGCGACCGTACTCCCCAGGTGGATTACTTATTGTGTTAACTGCGGCACGGAAGGGGTCAGTCCCCCCACACCTAGTAATCATCGTTTACGGCGTGGACTACCAGGGTATCTAATCCTGTTTGCTCCCCACGCTTTCGAGCCTCAGCGTCAGTTAAAGCCCAGTAAGCCGCCTTCGCCACTGATGTTCCTCCTAATATCTACGCATTTCACCGCTACACTAGGAATTCCGCTTACCTCTACTTCACTCAAGAACCACAGTTTCAAATGCAGGTCAGGGGTTGAGCCCCTAAATTTCACATCTGACTTGCAGTCCCGCCTACACTCCCTTTACACCCAGTAATTCCGGACAACGCTCGCTCCCTACGTATTACCGCGGCTGCTGGCACGTAGTTAGCCGGAGCTTTCTGAACAGGTACAGTCATTATCGTCCCTGTCAACAGAGGTTTACAATCCGAAAACCTTCTTCCCTCACGCGGCATCGCTGCATCAGGCTTGCGCCCATTGTGCAATATTCCCCACTGCTGCCTCCCGTAGGAGTCTGGGCCGTGTCTCAGTCCCAATGTGGCCGTTCAACCTCTCAGTCCGGCTACTGATCGTCGACTTGGTGGGCCGTTACCTCACCAACTATCTAATCAGACGCGAGCTCATCTTTCAGCGATAAAATCTTTGATAACCAGTCCATGCGAACCGGTTATATTATGCGGTATTAACAGTCATTTCTAACTGGTATCCCCCTCTGAAAGGCAGATTGCTCACGTGTTACTCACCCGTCCGCCACTAAGCTTTAAAGCAAGCTCCAAAGCTTCGTTCGACTTGCATGTGTTAAGCGTGCCGCCAGCGTTCGTCCTGAGCCAGGATCAAACTCTTAATATAGTTGTATCCTAACGCTTGTTTCCAAGCTATTAAAATCAAGACGCCCTTAATTTGTTTCCAAATTACTGACTTGCTTTTCGTTTTTTAGTCTTTTCTTGACTACTTTTTTTAAATTACTCAAAGTAATTTTTCAAGGGTTTTGTTTCGTCTTCATTTGTTCAATTTTCAAGATACCTGAACCAAATCGGAGATTTGGTTCTGAAGAATTTCTCTTGTCGCGAAATTCTTCTCCTATTCTCATAGGGTTGATGAAGTTTTTCGCTCGAAATTCTTGTTTGGCTCGCTCACTACTCGATTTTAGGTCTTTCGTGAAGAGTGCTTAATTATTATATCACTTCTTAACTCTCTTGTCAATGTATTTTCTGTAAAAGAAATTTGAACAGAGTGTTAAGTGGTGGTTTGCTTTCGCTGTTTGTCTTTTCGACTTTGTGCGACAGCTTTATCATTATAGCACTTTTTTTCGGAGGTGTCAATAGGATTTTTCAGATTTGTATGATTGCACAACATATTTCTATATATTCCGAGTTATTATATACATATTTTCCTCGTTTTTGC
This sequence comes from Oscillospiraceae bacterium, assembly GCA_051882075.1. Classification (GTDB taxonomy): domain Bacteria; phylum Bacillota; class Clostridia; order Oscillospirales; family Ruminococcaceae; genus YE71. The sequence goes on from JBJERC010000008.1 coordinate 1,910, forward strand.
AAAATATATTGCTGTAAGGCTTATTTTGTCCTTTATTTACTATATTATAAGGAGATTTTACTATGACGTCAACAAACGCTGTTAAATTATTAAGGTCGGCGGCGGCTGCGCTTCTGATACTTACCCTCGCAGTATCGCTGACCTACGCCGTTTTCCCGTCCGCACGACGCTCGGTTTCCGTTGTTTCATCTTACGGCTCATCGGGCGCTGAGGTTCGGGCAATTCAGGAAAAGCTCAAAGAGCGTGGGCTTTTCAGCGGCGAAGTTACCGGCTATTACGGCGACAAGACACAGACCGCCGTTAAAAAGTTCCAGAAGCAGCAGGGCATTTCCCAGACAGGCACCGCAGGCCCTCAGACTCTTAAAGCCCTCGGCATTTCCATCGGAACGCTGCCTGCCGCAACCGAATCAAACGTTTATCTGCTTGCGAGGATAATTTCCGCCGAAGCACGAGGCGAGCCTTACAGCGGACAGGTCGCAGTCGGGGCGGTGATTCTTAACCGAATCGAACACCCCTCCTTCCCCGACACCCTTTCGGGAGTTATCTATCAGAACGGTGCGTTTACTGCGATAGTCGACGGTCAGTTCAACGAACCTATCGCCGACTCCGCCTATTCCGCCGCCCGTGACGCCTTAAACGGCTGGGACCCGACAGGCGGCTGCGTATACTATTATAACCCTGCCAAGACCTCAAACGCATTCATGCACTCCCGCCCCACCGTCATCACCATAGGCAGCCACAGGTTTTGTAATTAATGCGTAACGCGTAATCTCGTAATGCATAATGCTAACGCATTATGGCTTAATTGCTGACGAGAGCTTATCAAGTTGTTCGGTCTTGAACTTTGTGGAAGAAACCGGTTTTGTGCCTTGAATTTTTTGTATAAAAATCCCCCGAAGGAGAGGCTCTTTCGGGGGTTATTTTTGGCAAATGTATTTCATTTGCTATATTTTTCTAAATACACAAATTGCAATTCGTCATTAACCGCTTTGCGGTCAAATATTTCATATCCCATTTTTTGATATAATCGAATGTTATCCTTACTTCTTGTGCTTGTAAAAAGTTCATATCGCTTATTCGGGAAATATCTTTCGATCTCTGCAAGAAGTTCTGAACCATATCCCTTGCACCTATGATCGGGGTGTACCATAAGTTTTCCAATATAGACAGTACCGTTTTGCTCTTTTGCACGGACTGAACCTATGATCTCATCATCAATGACCATTTTCAGAATGATCCCATTGTTGAATTCATCAATGACTTCGGTTAATGTTTGTTTCAGCGGCGGAATATCTTTACTTCCAAACAACGCCGCTTCGCTTTGATATGAAAGATATTGCAGTTTTAATATTTCCTGCAAATCATTATATTGAGCCTTATCTATCATATATTTATTTCTCTCCAAATCAGAATTCTCCATACTACTATGCTATAATAAACACAAACGCCAAAAATCCTCCTGCACCAATAAGCCATGAAATTAAAAATGAAAGAAAATTTGCCTTTTTCTTACGAAGAAATATAAACGCAGTAATCATCACGGCAAGCCAGATAAACATGATCATATATCCCAATGGTACGAAAAAGATGTCCTCCTCGTAATCCTTACTGCCCGGCGTTGATCCGGGAAAAGCAAATGCGAACCCCAACAATGCCAAATAACTGCCTAAAGTTCCTTGTAAGAGTCCCAATATAGAAAAACCTATTCTTTTAATCAGATTATTCACAGCTATATTACACTCCTAAATCAGAATTTTTCTCAGTAACAATTATATATCAATTTCCTCGTTTTGCCAATAATATGAAATACCACAAAACAAAACCCGTCCGCAAGCATAATACCCCATTAAACATTTCAGCCGCACAGATCGGCTTTTTTCTCAAATCTTATAAATTCCGCAGCAAACAGAACGCCTGCTAAAAACAGAGCGCAGCCGAGAC
>JBJERC010000008.1:3950-10356 GCA_051882075.1 Oscillospiraceae bacterium
CTTATAAATTCCGCAGCAAACAGAACGCCTGCTAAAAACAGAGCGCAGCCGAGACCGGTATAGAAGAATGCGACGAATACATCGGGGAAAACACCGCAGGCTCTTAACCCTATTCCGCCGCCCATCATTATCGTCATAATGATATAAGCCTTAATGTCAAAGAAGTTCCAGAAAGGGCGGTATTCCTGCTCATAACCTCTTATCCGTCTGATATGCTTTCTTGTCATTTTATAAAACATCATGCCGAACAGCACAAAAACGACCGCCGACAAGATAAAATAATACCACATTTTCTCTATGACCCCATAAGACAGCACCCCGAGCCTTGCAACGTTGAACCCGGCGATCATCCACACGATACCTGCTATAATAAGCAAGGTTCTTTTTGATACCTCATGTATTTTCTTCATTTTCTGTTTCACTCTCCCGTACTCCCTGTATCAAAAACCGGTTTTAATCAGAGCTTAAACACTCCCGTAACCTCTCCGTTTTCCACCGACACTCTCGGCACTCGCTCGGAAATTCCGCAGACTATTTCGTAGCCGATAGTTCCCGTAAGCTGCGCTATGTCGTCGGCGGTTATCGTAATGCCGTTTTCAGAGCCGATAAGCGTAACCCTGTCGCCCGGCTTTACCTCGGCGTCCGTTACGTCGCACATAAACTGATCCATGCAAACCCTGCCGATTATCCTGCACCGCTTACCGCCTGCGATTATCTCGCCGACGTTTGAAAGCGCCCTCGGGTAGCCGTCCGCATAGCCGCAGGCGACCGTCGCAATTTTTGTCGGCTTTGAGGTGGTGTATGTCCTGCCGTAGCTTACGTCGACGCCCGGCTCGACCGTCTTGACCTGCGAGATCGTCGACTTAATGCTCATGACAGGCTTTATCTCAAACGGAAGCTCAAGCGAAATGTCGGGCTTTAAGCCGTAGAGGATTATTCCGAGCCTTGCAAGCGCCGAACGCTCGTCATAGCTGAAAATTCCGCCTGCCGAATTAAGACAATGCACCGTTTTAAGAGCCGCTCCGCTGTTCCTTGCAATTTCCGCCGAATCAAAAAGCAGCTTTTTCTGCGCCTTTGTATACTCGATATTTTTCTTATCAAGCGAGTCGGCAACGGCAAAATGTGTGAACGCTCCCTCGAGCGAAATTTTCTCGGTATTTGCAATTTTTACAATTTCGTCCGCTATCTGCTGCGCCGTACCTCTAAGACCTATCCTCGTCATACCCGTGTCGACCGCCGCATGACACCTCACCTGCGCCGCCGCATTTTCGCTTAACTGCTTTGCGTAATCGGCAGTCATCACCGCCTGGATTATGTTAAATTCCAAAAGCTCGCTCGCCTCGTCGGGAGAGGTGTAGCCTAAAATAAGTATCTCGCCCGTGATTCCTTTTTTTCGCAGCCTAATAGCCTCGGCAAGGTTCGACACCGCAAACCATTTCACGCCGAGCTTTTCCTGCAAAAACGGCACAACGATAGAGTCGCTGTGACCGTAGGCAAAAGCCTTAACAACGCACATTATCTCCGTATTTTCAGGTATCTGCGCACGGTAGATCTCAAAATTATGCTTTAAATTATCAAGATCAATTTCCGCCCATGTTCTTTTATATAACTTCATTTTTTTACTGTCCTTTTTGAATAAATTATTTGTTTCAGTATATCGTACACGGTATACGGTACACACTATTATATTATTATACACCCTATCAAAAAGAATGTCAACCGCAGTTGATTTTTGAGCCGAATTATGTTATTATATTAATAATGTAATTTTAAGGGGGACGGCAGGACGAATGAACACTATCTTTGACGTTTACAAGGCGCTTTCTAAAAATAAAAATTCTGCTCAGGTTGGGCTTGTTTACGACCCCGCCACCGACTCGCTTTCATTTAAAAAGGACGGACGGATCTTCACCGCCTGCATTGACGGCGGAAGGCTTTCGGTCTGCATTATCGACGGCAGGGAGCATTATATTTATTTTGAACGGTTAAGGGAGCTTTTCTGCCTTTTAAACGGCATTGTAAAGGGCGGTCTTGAAATTTCAAAAATCAGCGAAACAACGCTTAAAATAAACGGCAGACCGCTTAAAGAGTTTCGCAAGACGAATATTGCGCTCGGAATTTTTTCGATGCTTATAGCCGCCGCTCTTATGATATTTTCTGTCTGCCTTATAATAGGCTATGTATTTTCGGATTTTTCCGGCACATACAATACTCTTACAAATTTTGCAATGCTCCCCTTTTGTATCGGAATTTTTATCTGCGGAATTCGCCTTGCCGTTTACGCCGTAAAACAGCGCGGTTATAAAAAGGTGATAGGAACGGAGCTTTTCGGTACGGCGGTCGGCTGGTTTTCGCTCACGCTGCTTGCAATAAACTGGGCAGAATACTATAAACAGCCTGACCAGAATTTAAGCAACTGTATCGGCGCAAGCGTTCTGTTTCTTTTTATGACGGCTTTCGGCGTTTTCATGTCGGAATTTCCGGCATTTGCGAAAAGACAACGCAATTTTTCCTGCATGGTAAAGCGCAGGCTTAATTTCCCGTCGGCAAACGACCTTCTCCGCATTATCGACGCTATGGAGAAAAAGACCTCGGCTTTTGAAATATCGGCAAAAGTCGACGAAAATCGTGTTCCTTCGATATTTGACAGCAAGGTTGGCGGCGTTCCCTACTGGGACGGCAGTAAGCAGCCGCCATGCGCCGCCGGCGGAGAAAGGCTTGTTTTCTTGGCGCAGATAGACCTCTCGCAGCTGCCCGTTATTCCCGAATCGGACAGCCTGCCAAAAAGAGGTATACTCCAGTTTTTTGCGTCGGACGACCTTTACAGCGAAGAAAAAACGGCGGTAATTTATCACGAAAACCCCGACCGCACGATGACCGAACAGCAAGCCGCCGCATTTTACGGCAAAAACGGCAAAGTCGGCGAGGACATTACCTTTGTGACCGCCGACAGAATGAGGGCGATGAGTTTCATCAAAAAGCCGCTCACCTTTAACCCCTCCGACCCCGACCTGAACGGAAATATCTTAAACGCTGCAAAAAGCCTCGGCATTTATCTCGACCCCGATATGATCTTCAGTGAATTTATCGAAGCGTGCGGCGAGTGCGGTATTGCCGACAGGATCACGGGTGCGAGCGCTCAGATGAAGCTTTTCGGCTTTCCTTATATTAATGTGCCAAGCGGCAGCCGCCTGCTTTTTCAGTTTGAGTGTACTTATTTTCTCGACCCGGAAGTTTATTTCGATTTTGAGCCGTGCGTCTGCTTTTTTATCGACGACAAGAGCCTTTCGGAGAGAAAGTTTGAAAACGCAAAGGCAAAGGCTGTCGACCTGAGCTACGGCTGCTGAAATGCTGATAGTCAAAAAATATAAAAATATGAAATAAATTTTTCATGAGGACAAAAAAACTCCCGTCAGGTCAGGACGGGAGCCAAAAAATAAAAAATTATAGGGGAGAGGCAGGCAGAAAAAATTTCCGCCCTGCCGTTTATATGAGGCTTGGGGTAAAAGCCGTCATATTTGAGGTTCATAAAAGCCTTTGCTTTTATGAATATATAATACCCCTTTAATGTGATATGCTCGTGAAAACTTATCGTTTTAATTATGAAAAATATTGAAGTTTCTTTGAAAGAAAAGTATAAATTCTTTTAAAAAATAAATTATGATGATTTATAAAAATTATCTCAAAACTTATTGACAATATAATAAAATGAAAGGAATGTTAATAAAAATGCCGAGATTTTTTACCGATAATATAAGCGGCGGTTTTGGAACTGTCACGGGCGAGGACGCAAGGCACATTGCGCTTAGTCTTAGAATGAAAGTCGGCGAGGAGATCGTTCTTTGCAGGGGCGGTGTGGACTTTGTCTGCACGCTCGAGGAAATTTCGCCCGAAAGTGTGACCTGTAAAGTTTTGGAAGAAAAGCCGTGCGCCGCCGAACCTGACGTAAAGCTGCATCTTATTCAGGCTGTCCCTAAAGGCGAAAAGGCGGAGATAATTGTACAGAAAGCGGTCGAACTGGGAGTTTTCGACATAACCTTTGTGCTGACCTCACGCTGTATTTCAAGACCCGACGAAAAGAGCTTTTCAAAGAAGCTGAACCGCTACAACAAGATTGCCCTCGAAGCCGCAAAGCAGTCGGGCAGGGGGATAATTCCGAAGGTCTACGGGCTTATCACGCTTTCGCAGGCGGTGGATATGCTAAAGGGCTATGACTCTGCCGTGTGGTGTTATGAAAAGGGCGGCGCAAGCTTTTCGTCGCTCGGGCTTTCGCCGAACAGCGAGATAGGTCTGCTTATCGGGAGCGAGGGCGGCTTTTCGGACGAGGAAGCGGCGGTTTTAAAGCAAAGCGGAATTTCGCCCGTTAGCATGGGCAGACGTATTTTAAGATGCGAGACCGCTCCGCTTGCGGCGGCGAGTATTATTATGAACCTTACGGGGAATATGTAGGCTTGCGGCGCTTTTCTTATAGGTTAATATGTCACTTGCACAAGCAATAATTTGTACAAAATATACAAAAAAATAGTTAAGAAAATTATTTTTTTGAAAAATGCTTGATTTACGGTCTGAAATGTGGTATACTAATTACAGTCAGAAAGCACGGTTAAAAAAATAGCTTCCGTGTTTGTTTAGTAAGGATAAGGAGATGTTTAAAATGGGCAAGGCATTAAAGTTTGTTGCAGCTATGGGCGTAGCCGCTATCGGTGTTGCTGCCGCTGTTGCATACAAAAAGCATAAAGAGCTTGAAGATTATGATTATGAAGAATTAGACGACGATTTTGAGGATTGCTGCTGCGAAGAGTGCTGCGATTGCGAAGACGTCGCTGACGCAGAGCCGGCTGATGTAGCTTCTGACGAAGCTGTAGAAGAGGCTGCTCCTGCTGAGGAAGCTCCTGTCGAAGAAGTTGTTGATATTCCCAACGACGACACCGACGACGAATAATTAACGCATTCCCGAAATTTTTTCTTTTTCATACTTTCCTTTTTGAGAGACCGCTTAGACCATAGGCGGTTTTTCATTTTGCGGAAAAATTTTAGATTTTAGAAAGGCTGATATTATGATCGACATTTCAAATTCAAAAAAGGCGCAGAGAGCCGCCGAACTGTTCAAATCCGGCTACAACTGCTCTCAGGCGGTCGTCGGCGCATGGGCGGAGGAAATGGGGCTTTCTCTCGACACGGCGCTAAGGCTGTCCTCCGGATTCGGCGGCGGAATGGGCAGAATGAGAGAGGTCTGTGGTGCGGTAACGGGTGCGTTCATGGTTCTCGGTGCGGCACGTTCAAGCGGACTTTCCGACCCGTCCTCGAAAAAGGAAATGTACGAGCTTATTCAGCGTTTTGCCGCACGGTTCAAGGAAGAAAACGGCTTTGACTCTATAATCTGCCGTGAGCTGCTCGGAGTGGACGCAGCGCAGAAGCCTGAGCCGTCGGCAAGGACTGACAGCTATTACAAAAAGCGTCCGTGCGTTTCGCTCGTCGAGCTTTCGGCGGCTTTGCTTGAGGAGTTTGTGAAATGAGCTTCGATTTTTCACGGTTTAAGGGTGTGATTTTCGACCTTGACGGAACGCTTGTTCGCTCCTCGCACGTCTGGTCGAAGATAGATAACGACTTTCTCGCAAAGCGCGGCTTTGAAGTGCCGCCCGACTACACGGAAAAAATTGCCTGCTTGAATTTCAGAGAGGGTGCGCTTTACACTATCGAGCGTTTCGGTCTTTCGGAGTCGCCTGACGAGATAATTGCTGAATGGTATGATATGGCAAAGCAGGAATACAGCAGCAGCGTTAAGCTGATTGATGGTGCGGATAAGCTGATTTTGCGGCTGAAAAATAAGGGGATAAAGATCGGGCTTGCGACCGCTTCAAACGAGGGGCTTTACACGGCGGCGCTTAAAAGCAACGGTGTTTACGATTATTTCGACGCTTTTGCGTCCTCGGAGGAGGTCTGCCGCAGCAAGGAATTTCCGGACGTTTACATACTCGCCGCAGGGAAGTTAGGCTGCAAAGTCGGGGAATGTGCGGTTTTCGAGGACGTCCCGAAGTGTTCAGAAGCCGCACGTTCGGCAGGTTTTTTCACGTTCGGGCAGAGTGATGAAAAGGGCTTGATGAAGTATTGCTGCGATGTGTGTTATTATAGTTTCAGAGAATTATTGTAAGATATGCCGTCCGATAAATCGGGCGGTATTTTTATTTTATATCTACATTGTATATTGACACTTCACCCCAAATAAGCTATAATAATTATATATACGCATTTTTAAAAGAAAGGAAAGTATCGGAAAAATGAACTTCTTTACAGTAGGCTTCGTCCTTTGCTCGTTTAACTTAAATCTCGGAAGTATCTTAAATTATGCGCTTAAAATAGTCGGCGGATTTTTCATGCTCGGCGGCTTTAAGGAGATAAAATTTAT
>JBJERC010000008.1:10456-11597 GCA_051882075.1 Oscillospiraceae bacterium
TCGCTGCTCGACAGGCTCGGGAAGGCATGGAATAAACTTGCGCTATTTACGCTTATTACCGCCGTGACGGATATTATCTACCGCTTTGCGCCGACGGGGAATTTAAGGGAATATATCGGAGTCGTTCAGGTGTTCGCAAGGTTTTTGATGATAATTTATGTCGTTGTGATGGGCAGTGCTTTTAATAAAGTAAGAGCGGATTTTAACGTTGTACACCCTGTCTGATGTTTGATATTAAAATTTGAAAGGAAAATAAAATGCTTTCTGTAATTCTTCCTGCATTTAACGAACAGGACAATGCGCCTGCTGCGGCTTCGGCTGTAAGCAGGCTGTTATCCTCTTATAATATAGATTACGAGCTTATTTTCGTAAACGACGGCTCGACCGACCGCACTTGGCTGCGGCTTTCTCAGCTTGCCGCAAGCGACGAGCGGATAAAGGCTATCTGTCTTTCGAGAAATTTCGGAAAAGAGGCGGCGATTTTCGCAGGTCTTGAAAATGCAAGCGGTTCTGCCTGCGTTATTATGGACTGCGATCTACAGCACCCTCCCGAAACGATTATCGAAATGTACAAAATATGGAAGAATAACAATGTCGATATTGTCGAGGCGAAAAAGCGTTCACGGGGCGAGGAGTCGGGTGTTTACAGGGTTTTCGCAAAGCTGTTTTATAAGCTGATAAAATCGGTTTCGGGGCTTGAAATGGACGATTCGTCAGACTTTAAGCTTCTCGACCGCCGTGCCGTCGACGCACTTTTATCCATGCCCGAACGGCTGACCTTTTTCCGTGCAATGTCAAGCTGGGTAGGCTTTACGACCGAAACGGTTTATTTCGACGTCGCTAAGCGTAATTCGGGAAAGAGCAAGTTTACCGTCCGCTCGCTTATAAAATACGCCGTGACCTCGATAACCTCGTTCACCTCCGCACCGCTCCAGCTTGTGACTGTGTCGGGAATTGTGACGTTTATCATTGCGATAATTTTCGGCATAAACACGCTTGTTAACAAATTCACGGGACATTCGGCGGAGGGTTTCCCGACCGTTATCCTGCTTTTGCTTATTACCTCGGCGATAATAATGTTCAGTCTTGGGATTATCGGCTATTACCTCGCTAAAATTTACGAAGAAATAAAATGCCGCCC
>JBJERC010000008.1:11697-26650 GCA_051882075.1 Oscillospiraceae bacterium
TTGGGATTATCGGCTATTACCTCGCTAAAATTTACGAAGAAATAAAATGCCGCCCTCGGTTCATAATAAGTGAAAAGCTGGGATTTGAGGATAAAGATAATAATGAAAATAAGGAGCGTTCAGACAGATAAAAATGGAAAATATAAACAAAACGGATAATACCAACTTAATTAATACTAAAACTAAAACAAATACTAAACCCAAACGCAAGCGAAAAAAGCCGTCACTTCCCGTTATTAAAAACGAAAGGCTAAAAAAGGCTCTGCTTTATCTTCTCTGCTTTATTCTCCCGACAGGGATCATGTATCTTGCCTATTCGCTTTTTAAGGTACACCCTTTCGGCGACGGCTCGGTGCTTGTGCTTGACTTAAACGGTCAGTACGTCTACTATTACGAAGCCTACCGTGACGCACTGCTCGGCGACGGAAGCCTGATTTACAGCTGGTCGAGAAACCTTTCGGGAAATATGTTCGGAATTTTCGCCTACTACCTCGCAAGTCCGTTCATGCTTCTTGTCTGCCTTTTCCCACGCTCCGCAATGTGCGGCGCAATCGAAACGATACAGCTTTTAAAGATAGGCTCGGCAGGTCTTGCGTTTGCGTATTTTCTGAATAAAACCGCCGACAAAAAACCGAGGAATACCTCGCTTGTTATCTTCTCGACAATGTATGCGCTTATGTCCTACATGGTCGTTCAGCTTATGGACCCTATGTGGCTCGACGGTCTTATCTATCTTCCGCTTATCTGCTTGGGCGTAAGGCGAATGATAAACGAGGGGAAGATGCTTTCCTATATCATTCCGCTTTCGCTTATGTTCATTGCGCATTTCTATATCGGCTATATGATAGGCTTTTTCACGCTCTGCTATTTCTTCTTCTGCTTTTTCGGAGAGGACGGTCGGATAGTTCCGAAACACTTTATCGTAAGGCTTTTCCAGTTCGCAGGCGCAACGGTAACGGCAATCCTTTCCGCCTGCTGTGTGCTTATCCCCGTTTACAATGCGCTAAAGCTCGGCAAGCTCGAATTTTCAAAACCCGACTGGTCTATGGCGACTCAGTTTGACTTTTTAACATTCTTAACAAAGCTGTTTCCGCTAAGCTACGACACGGTCTATCCCGAGGGTCTGCCGATGATATTCTGCGGAACTGCCGTGCTTATCCTCGTTCCGCTGTTTTTCATGAACAGAAAAATTACGGTTAAGCGAAAGGTTTCAAGCGGTATCATTCTTACGCTGATGGCAGTTTTCATGTATATCCGCCCTGTCGATATTGTTTGGCACGGATTTCAGGTGCCTAACTGGCTTCCCTACCGCTATTCGTTCGCCTTTTCGTTCCTGCTTATCGTAATGGCATTTCAGGCTTTTGAGAATTTAGACGGCATAACCGCAAAAGAGATAGGCGGAATTTTCTTCTCGCTTATCGTGTTTCTTTTCTGGTGCGAAAGGGAGAATTACGAGCATTTTCAGATTTTCCACACAAAGACCGTTTCAACCGCCGACGGCTCGGAAACTCACGCAGTAATTGGCGGAATATGGTTCTCGATAATCGCTTTGCTTATCTATTTTCTTATACTCTACCTCAACAGAAAGTACAAACGTTCGGCAATACTCTGCGTAATAACCTGCGTGGTGGTCGGGCTTGAAATGCTTGCCAACACAATGGACACTCTTCAGAAGGTCGACGACGACGTTGTTTACAGCGACTACACTTCCTACGAGCCGTATATGTCGAACACGATTGATGCGGTCGAGCATATCAAGAATTTCGACAGCTCGCCCTTTTACCGAATGGAAGCGACCTTTCACCGCACGGTCAACGACCCTATCGGCACGGGTTACAGCGGTATCTCACATTCAAGCTCGGTCATGAACGCTCCTGCGCTCACGCTTCTACAGCGGCTCGGCTACGCTTACGGCGGACATTACACCAAATACGAGGGCAGCACCTATATCACCGATTCAATTTTCGACATTAAATATCTTATGGACAAAAAGGATTCGGACGGCTCGAACAAGTACAAAGACCGCCGAACGAAAGTTCCCGAGGAATACAAGCTTGCAACGCACATTGAGGAGGACGGGGCGACCTACAAGTTCTACGAAAACCCCTACGCTTCGGGTCTTGGCGTCGTGTGCGGCGAGAATATCAACAATATTGAGCTTGAAGAGTTTAATCCCTTTGAAAATCAGAACGTGCTTTACAGTGCGCTTGCGGGCGAGGCGGAAAAGCTGAGTTATTTCACGAGGATTGCGCCGAAGGACTGCGAGCGGCTCAACGTTTCGACGGCGAAGGTGCTTGACGATTACAACACGGTGAAATACCTCCCGACCGACGCTTCAAAGGGCGAGGCGCACGTTGATTATCTTGTCGAGATGGACAAGGACAGCGACCTTTATATGTTCCTGCCGACAAAATACGAGCGAAACTGCAATATCTGGGTGCTTGACGAGGAAAGCTACGAAAACGGCGACGGCGCAATGGATTTCGCAGGACAATTCTTTGTCGGCGACAATTATTCGATCTTAAACCTCGGCAAATTCCTCAAAAATCAGACGGTAAGGGTAAGGATCACGATAGACAACGAGGACAACGAGGCTTACTGGTGCGACACGCTGTTTTACAGCTTCGACAAGGAGAAGTTCGCCGCCTCGGCGGAGAAGATACAGCAAAACAGCTTCGACCCGACAACGCTTGACAGTACCTCGCTTTCGGGCAGCTGCGTTGCCGAAACGGACGGGCAGTATCTCTTTACGACCATTCCCTACGAACCGGGCTGGGTAATTAAGGTAAACGGCAAAACGGTCAAGTCGTCTGTCAGCTGCAAGACGCTTATCACAATTCCGCTTGAAAAGGGCGAGAACGAGATAAGCATGGAGTTTGACCCGGGATATTTCAAAATAGGCGTGCTGCTTTCGCTCGGAGGGCTGCTTATTATCGCAGTAATTTTCATTTTTGAGTACAAAAACGGGAAGATAATTCTTATGATGATGAAACGGGCGGAGAGTAAAGCGGATAAAAAGGCTGAAAATATAAAGCCTTCGGAAGATACAAATGGTGAATAAAAGAGAAAATAAAAGAGAGGAAACGTTTATGTGCGTTCCTCTCTTTTTATGCAAAAAAAATCCCCCGACACTTCTGCCGGGAGATCTAAACAATTATCAAAACTCAATCTTTCCATAAAGCCCCGAACCGAGATTAAGCTCGTCCTCCGGCTTCGGCTTTTTGTAGTCCTTTTCAAAGCTTGTGGTAATATCGTAGTGCGGCTTTTGCTTGCTGCGTCTGTCGCCCTTTCTGCCGCCCTTGCCCTTAAAGCCGCCCTTGTTGTACGGACGCTTTTCGGTCGAGCTGATTATAACCTTTCTGTAAGGCTCTTCGCCGACAGACTTCGAGGTAACGCCCTCTATCTGCGAAACGGCTGCGTGGATAATTCTTCTCTCGTACGGGTTCATAGGCTCGAGAGCGCTCGTTCTGCCGTTCTTCTTGACGCCGTTTGCGATCTTTGCGGCAAGCTTTTCAAGCTGCTCCTTTCTTCTCTCTCTGAAACCGTTCGAGTCGGTCGTTATCCTGAAATACTCCCTGTCGATCTTGTTGCACACAAGCGACGAAAGATACTGCAAAGCGTCGAGCAGGTCGCCCTTCTTTCCGATAAGCTCCTCTAAACCGTCGCCGTTTATCTCGATGTTTACGCCGTTTTCGACCTCGGTCGGAACAACGCTTACATTCTCGATGTTCATTTTTTCAAGTATGTCCTTGATATAGCTTACCGCAACATCGGTCTTTGTGGGCGGATAATACTCAGCCTCTACCCTTGCTTCGCCCTTGATCTTTCCGAAAAGTCCCTTTTTAGGCTCTTCAAGCACGTTAAAACTTATCGCTTCAACTTCTGCGCCGAACGCCTCGGCAGCCTTTGCCTTTGCTTCATCAACCGATGCAGCCGTGAAAATCTCCTTCATTTTTATCCATTCCTTTCATAAAGCCGAAAATCTAAAATGTATCTCTGTCAGAAATTACCGATACAAAACCACTCTTCAATAATATTTCCGGCTTACAAATTATAGCTGATATTATTCCTCGGTGTAAGTATCACCGTATTTTTCCGCATAACGTCTTCTTGCTTCGTTGAGCTTCTGTCTTTCAAGCTCCTTCTGCTGCGACTTTGAGAGCTTTACGTCCTCTTCGTCGTCGACAGCATACTTCCTCTGCGCCTTTTTCTGCGCCTCTTTAAGCGTGGGAGCGTTCTCTCCCTGCTCGTTTCTTATTTCAAGCGCCCTTTCCATAAACGAAGGACCGTTCTTCTTGCGCTTTGCCTTTGCTTTTTCAAGGTCTTTCTGAACCATTACCTTTACCTTTGCGGGCGAATAGATAACGTTTAGGAAAATTACCTGAATTATTCCGAAGAATGATGAATATATCCAGTAAATACCAAGAGCGCAGGGGAACTTAAAGCCGATCCACAGCGAGATAAGCGGCATTGTGAAAAGCATTACCATCATCGAGCCGTTCATCTTCATGTCGGGATTGTTCTTCTTTGAAAATATCTGGGAAATTATAGTCGTTGCAAGCTGGAGGAAGAAGGAAATAAACGGAATTAAAACCGTTGCGTCCTTCTTTGTCGGAATTTTTCCAAGCTCCAAGCCGAAAATCGTGTAGTCAAAATCGTTTATAGCCGCCTGAACGTCGCTGTCAAGCACGCCCATATACTGCCCGTCCGCCTTCTTGAAGTTAAAGAGCAAAACCTCCGGACCGTATGCCGACTTCATCATATTCTGCGTGAAATTATCGGGATTTAAAAGGAACTTGTCAAGACCCTCAAATTCAACGAATTTTTCGAGCAGGTCTTCCTTTTCTGCGTCGCTTAACTTATCGAGAACCTTTTTAGACTCGGGATATTTCTTCTTGTCGCTTAAAATTTCATCAAGCCCCGAAACTGCGCCGTCTTCATTCTCCGAAGCCTCTTCAACAAGCGCCGCCATGTCGGTATCCTTGCTCTTTACCTCTGCGCTTATCGTGTAAAGCTGAGTTACTGTCTGACAGTCCTGCTTTACAATATCCTTTTCAGCCGAGGAAATGTAAGAAAGCGGTCCGTAAACTACCGGGATAAGCGCCCATAAAAGCACGAGCGTTACTATCATCGGCAGACAGCTTGCCATCGGGTTTATGTGATTTTCCGAATAAAGACGCATCGTTTCTTCATTCAGCTTTTCCTGATTTTTGCCGTATTTCTGCTTAAGCTTTTCGATCTCCGGCTGAATCATCGTCATTCTTGCGGTACTCTTCTGCTGCTTTACCTGAAGCGGAAGAGTGATAAGCCTTGTTACGACGGTAAATAAAAGAAGAGCAAGTCCGTAGTTTTTAACTATCGCATAGCAGCCCTTCATCAGCCAGCCGAGAGGTGTTGCGAGTATTCCCATATAATGCGTCCTTTCGCCGTTTATTTTTTCTTTTCCTTGTATTTCCTTATACCGCTTTATCGTCAATGCGGTCAACTTCTTACCTTTTTAGGCTTTAAGTATTCGACCGTTATCCTGTCGGGCACAAAGTCCACTCCTCCGTTGCTGAACGGATTGCACCTGAGCAGCCGCCAGACGATAAGAAACAGACCCTTGAAAACTCCGTGCTTTTTAAGCGCCTCTAACGCATACGCCGAGCAGGTGGGGTAATATTTACAGCTTTTAGGCAGCAGCGGACTTATGATTTTGCGATAGAATTTTATCGGAAGTGTCAGCAAAAACACCGCAGCCTTTGAAAGCCTGTCAATTATTTTCATTTTTACTATTATTATTCTTTTTAAACCGGCTCTTTTTCGCCCTTTTATTTTCCTGCGAGGATAAATTTTTGTTCATATCCTTAATAAGCCTTGACTCGATAAAGTGCGAAATATCCTGCATTTTCCTGCCGTTTATATCGGGGCGAGCGGCGAAAACTATATCGCAGCCGATAGGGAACTTGTCCTCGTTTAGCCTGTAAGCCGCCCTGATTATCCTTTTGGCTCTGTTTCGTTTTACTGCGTTTCCGATCTTCTTTGAAACGCTTATGCCGACTCTGTTGCCTGCGCCGCCGTTTTGAAAATAATATGCGGTGACAAAGCTGCAGGAGCAGTATCTTCCCGACCGAAAGCAGCGCAAAAAGCCTTTATTATCCTTTAGTGCAGCAGAAAACAGCATTTTTTGATACCATTCCTTTTTAAACGGTTTGATTTTTCTCTATAAAATTATTGCAGCCTAAAAGTTCTGACTGCACAAAATTCACAAATTTAAGCTTAAAATTAAAGAGAAAGACCGTATACCGAGGAAAGCTCCTCAGTATATGGTCGTTAAAGCACAAATTAGTAGGTAAGTCTTGCTCTTCCCTTTGCTCTTCTTCTTGCGAGAACCTTCTTGCCGTTCTTAGTCGACATTCTCTTCATGAAACCGTGAACCTTTTTTCTCTTGAGCTTCTTAGGCTGATAAGTTCTTTTCATTACAATTCCCTCCTTATTTTTTTGCGATATTGCCCTATTTTTCAAGAATTTCCTAAAGCCTTTTCAGACGGCTTTAAGAACAGTCCGAAAATAAAGACAATAAACCCTTGCAATTTAATATTATACAATACTTTACGCTTCATTGTCAACCGTGTTAATAAAAAGTTTACTTTTTAAAACTGCCCAAAAATATTGAAAATTTAAAAATCCCGTGTTGCACAAAAAGTAAATTTTTTGTGTATTCCCTCGCATATTTTATTCAAACACAACATTTTGACCGCAAAAAACTTTAAAAACACAAATTTTTGATAAAAAACACCATTGTATAAATTGTACATTATATATAATGTAGGGTACTTGAAAAATTTTAAATTGTGTGCTATAATAGATAATGGAAAAGGCTGTGCGGCGGCTTTGTCTGCCTGCACGTTTTTGATTTCTGTATTATGAAAGGGATCTGTTATTTTAAAAAGAATGAACTTAAGTTCATGAAGGGGAGTAAACGGGCGAAGGCTTGTTTGCTTTGGACTTTTTTTGTTCTTTTAAATAAAAGTTTTACAGTCAGAGATCAGAGTTTTTATGGAAAAGAAAGGGGAATAATAATAGGAATGGAATCTTTCAACGACATATTTAACAGCGTGTTGAAATATATAAGACAGTTATCTTCTGTAAGCGAGGTCGGCTATAACCGCTGGCTTTCTGTTTTAGAGCCGTTCAAGCTCGAAAACAACACGGTCTATCTGCTTACGGAAAGTGAATTTACAAAAAAGACTACTCTCGATATTTACGAGAAGGTTTTAAAGGAGGCTTTTGAAAGCGTCCTCGGTTTTCCGGTCGATTTAAAGCTTCTTGTCAAATCAAAGGACGAAAAGCCCGCTTTGAGCGAAAGCCGTCCTTCGTCCGCTGCGCCGGGGTCGGCTAAACTTACTTTTGATAATTTCATAAAGGGAAAGTCAAACGAGCTTGCTTTTGCCTGCTGTACGGCGGTCGCTAACAAGGCGGACGGCGGAACGGACACGGGAAATATGTTCAATCCGCTTTTCATTTACGGCGACTCGGGTCTTGGAAAGACGCACCTTATGAAAGCGATAGAGGCTCAGGTAAAGCAGAAGCACCCGGAGCTTAATCTTATCTATACGACGACGGAGAACTTCACGAACGAATTTGTTCAGGCGCTTTCGGAGAGAAGTACAACGGAGTTTCACAACAAATACAGAAACGCAGATTATCTGCTTATCGACGATATTCAGTTTATCATCAACAAGGACGCCGTTCAGGAGGAGTTTTTCCACACCTTCAACGACCTCTACAACTCAGGAAAGCAGATAGTTCTGACCTCGGATATTGCGCCGAGCAAGATTTCTAAACTTGAAAACAGGATACGCTCACGCTTCTTACTCGGAATGCAGGTCGACATTCAGCCGCCCGATTTTGAAACGAGAATGGCGATAGTAAAGTGCAAGGCGGAGCTTTTAGACCTTCACCTCGACGACAATATCGCAAGGCTGATAGCCGAGAAGATAAAGACGAATATCCGTCAGCTTGAGGGAACGGTAAACAAGATAAAGGCGCTTACCCTTTACACGAACGACTCGCCGTCTATCTCGATGGCGCAGAGGGTGATAAAGGAAATAATCATCGAAAACCACCCGACCGAGATAACGAACGACCGCATCATCACAGAAGTTGCGTCGGCTTTCCACGTTACCGCCGACGAGATACGCTCGCAGAACAGAAGGGCGAATATCTCGCTCGCACGAAAGGTCGCAATTTATCTTATGAAGGAGATAAAGGGGCTTACCTTCATTCAGATAGGAAACGAGCTTAACAAGGATCATTCGACGATGACTATTCACTATCAGAATGTAGTCGATATGTTAAAGACAAACAGCAACCTTAAAGACACGATAAACGATATTACAAAAAATCTTAAGGAAAACTAAAGTCTGCGGTCTGTTGGAAAGCCTGAGTTTGCGAATTTAGGAGAACCTTACTTTGTGGGTTAGGTGGGCGCTGCATAAAGCAAGCTTTATGCTTGCAAAACAGTCCGTTGGATTTTTTTGTAAAAGCGTAACTACTGTGATAAAAGGCGTTGCCTGATCCACAAACCTAAGTTTTACGACAGGCTGAACAAGCTTTACTATTTTCAACAATTTTCTTAACATTCAACAGACATTTTTTCAACCTTTCAAGAGCCTTGTTTTCAAGCCGGAGAATTTTAAAAACCGTATTGAAAATATCTTGATAAAATGTTGAAAAATAAAAGCCGTCTTTTCGCTGTATTCATAGGCTTAAAAATCATATCCCACAGGGTTTGTCCTGTTTTCAACACACTATAATACTAATACTAAAAATTATCATATCTTTTCTTATATACGTGTGAAAATTTTTATGACTTTTATTTTTTATGATGTACAGACTGTTGAATTTTAAACGCTTTAAAATTTAAATCGAAAAAGGAGATACGAAAATGAGATTTATATGTAAAAAGGATACTCTTTCAGAAGCGCTCACAAACGTTTCAAAGGCGGTTTCGGATAAATCGTCGATACCCGTTCTTGAGGGAATAAAGTTTACTCTCAAAAACAATATCTTGGAGCTTACAGGCTATGACCTTGAAATAGGCATACGCACTCAGATAGAGGTAAGCTCCGCCGACAGCGGTTCTTTCGTCGCAGGCGCAAGGATATTCTCGGAGATGGTAAGAAAAATGCCCGACGACGATATATCTATCGACATAAACGACAACTACATTATCACAATAGAAAGCGGAGTTACGTCTTATAACTTAAACGCCGTTACCGCCGAGGATTATCCCGAGCTTCCCGGAAAGTCGGAGGAGATAGTAATAAAGCTTCCTCAGCCGGTGCTTAAAAGCATGATAAATCAGACGAAGTTTGCGGCGTCTCTTCTCGATATAAAGCCTATCCTAAAGGGCGAGCTTTTCGATATTGAGGACGATCTTCTTACCGTTGCGGCTATCGACGGTTATCGTCTTGCGGTGAGAACAGAACCTATCTCGTTTGACGGCAGCGTTAAGTTCGTTGTTCCGGCAAAAAATCTCGACGAGGTATCAAAGCTGCTTTCGGACGATGATTCCGAAGTCTGCACAATGTTCCTCTCAAAGAAGCATATTATTTTTGAAGTCGGAAATTATCTTATAAATTCCCGTCTGCTTGAGGGCGATTTCCACCCGTACAAAAGCTCGATACCTACCGGCTGTACGACAGAGGTTATTGTCGACAGACAAAAGCTTATCGGAACGCTTGAAAGATGCGCGCTCCTTATCAACGAGAAAAACCCAAGCCCCGTCCGCTGTTATTTTACAGACGGCGAGCTTAAAATAAAATGCTCGACAAGTTCTTTGGGAAAGGTCTACGACGAGATACCGACAATTATGACGGGCAACAGCATTGAGATCGGCTTTAAGTGCAAATATTTCCTCGATCCGTTAAAAGCTATTTCGGACGACAAGGTTAAACTTTCGCTGAGCGGAAGTCTTCAGCCGATGAAGATAATCCCCGTCAACGAAAAGAGGGACAGCGGAGATTATATCTACCTTGTGCTGCCTGTAAGACTGCCGAAAGAAAATTAACTAATTCATTTGATAGATCATAATAAAGGACTGAACCGCCTATATGGAAAAACATATCGTAAATATCAGAACAGAATATATTAAGCTCGACTCGTTTCTTAAATTCGCAGGGCTGACCGAAACGGGCGGAATTGCGAAAGAGGTTATTGCCGAGGGCAGGATAAAGGTCAACGGCGAGGTCTGTACGGCGAGGGGGAAAAAACTCCGCCACGGCGACAGCGTTACTGTCGAAGAGATCGGGATAACCTTTGAGATCATTAAGGAAGGCTGAATTGGCTTATGGTAATAAATTCGTTTGAAGCCGACGGTTTCAGAAATCTTAAAAATGTAAGGCTAAAACTTCACCCCGGACTTAACGTTCTTTGCGGAAAAAATGCGCAGGGAAAAACTAATATTTTAGAGGGGATATGGCTTTGTACGGGCGAAAGAAGTTTTCGCAATGCAAAGGATAAGGAGCTTTTTGCGATAGACAAGGACGGGTTCAGACTCGGGCTTGAATTTACAGACAGGCAGAGAAAGCAGGATATAAGCTACACGGCTGCAAGGGGCGAGTATAAAAATAAGAATATAAAGCTAAACGGCGTCGACGTTAAAACTCCGTCGGGGCTTTTCGGCTCGCTTAACTGCGTTGTTTTTACTCCCGAGGATCTTTTTCTCTCAAAGGGTTCGCCCGAGGTAAGAAGACAGTTTGAAGATCTTGCGATAGCGCAGATAAAGGTCTCCTACCGCAAGGTAGTCGATCAGTATAAAAGGCTTTTGGAACAGCGAAACGCTCAGCTTAAAGTTATTGCGGCAGGCAAGGCTACCTGCGAGTCAATAGAAATGTGGGACGTTCAGCTTGCGCATATGGGCGCTTATATCTCGGTATTGAGATATAATTACTGTAAAAGTCTGGACAGAGTGGCGTCGGCGCTTTATAATCAGATCTCGGGCGGAAGCGAAAGTTTAAGAATAGAATACGGCTCGACTATTTATGAAGATTTAGAGGGCAGGACGGATTATAATACAAATCTTGCTTTTGATTATTACGAAAAGCTCGATCACACAAGAAACGACGACGTAAGGGCAGGCTTTACGCAGATAGGAATTCAGCGTGACGATATTCACTGCTATATAAACGGTCTTTACGCAAAGGACTATGCTTCTCAGGGTCAGCACCGCTCTGTTGCGCTTTGTATGAAGCTTGCGCAGGCTTATATTTTGCAGGAGGAAACGCACGATTTTCCGTGTATACTGCTCGACGACGTTTTAAGCGAGCTTGACTTTTCAAGGCAGTGCTTTGTAATGAACAGGATACACGATATGCAGGTAATAATTACCTGTTGCGACGAAAATATAATGAGAAACATTAAGTCGAACGGATATTTTTACAGAATAGAAAACGGACGTGCTTTTTGGATGAGATAAAAAAAGGGTGGTGTGTGAGAAAAAATGTATCTGCATATAGGAAATGACAATATTGTGATGAGCGGCGACGTTATCGGGGTATTCGATATTGAAAAAACGTCGGCTTCGGCAGACACGAGAAATTTTCTCAACGCCGCCGCAAAACGAAAACATGACGTAAGCTGTACGGACGATTTTCCGAGAAGCTTTATTGTTACTTTTGAAAAGGAAGATCTTGACGAAAGAGTTTATATAAGTCGGATCTCTCCGCAGACTATACACAAGAGAATAAGATCACAACACGGAAAGAGGTTTATACATGAGTGAAATGAATGAAGAAATCAAAAGCATATCGGAAGAACAGACAAGCTCGGCAGATATTTCAAAGGTAGACGAAAGCAACAATTACGACGAAAATCAGATACAGGTGCTTGAGGGTCTTGAGGCTGTAAGAAAGCGTCCGGGAATGTATATCGGTTCGTCGGGCGAAAGCGGTCTTCATCATCTTGTTTACGAGATAGTCGACAACGCTATCGACGAGGCGCTCGCAGGATACTGCACTGAAATAAACGTAGAGATACTCCCCGACAACGTTATAAGCGTTACCGACAACGGACGAGGAATCCCGACGGGTATTCACCCCAAGGAGAAAATTTCCGCCGCAACGGTCGTTTATACCGTGCTTCACGCAGGCGGAAAGTTCGGCGGCGGCGGATATAAGGTCGCAGGCGGTCTTCACGGCGTCGGCGCTTCGGTCGTTAATGCGCTCAGCGAATGGTTAGAGCTTACCGTTTATGACGGAACGAATGTTCATTTTCAGCGGTTTGAAAGAGGTCATTATTCGGAAGAACTGAAAATAATCGGCAGTACCGACAAGACCGGAACTTCCGTTAAATTCAAGGCGGACGGCGAGATATTTACAGAAACTACCGTTTATAATTACGACACTCTTTTAAGGAGATTGAGAGAACAGGCTTTCTTAAACGCAGGCTTACGGATAATTTTCTCCGACAAGCGTGACGCTGAAAATATCGTTACCGAAACTCTGCACTACGAGGGCGGTATAAGAGAGTTTGTCGAGCATATCCACAAGTCGAAAGCGGCTGACCCGATAATTCCCGAGGTTATCCACATTCAGGGAGTCGAGGGAGATATTTTTGCGGAGATAGCGCTCCAGTACAACACGACATACAATGATTTTATCCTGTCGTTTGCCAACAATATCCACACCCCCGACGGCGGTACGCACGAAACGGGCTTTAAGACCGCTCTTACAAAGGCGATAAGGGATTACGGCAGGAAGTTTAATCTGCTCAAAGAGAACGAAAACCTTGCAGGCGAGGATGTAAGAGAGGGTCTTACAGCGATAATTTCCGTCAAGCTGACAAACTGCGAGTTTGAGGGACAGACAAAGGGCAGGCTCGGAAATCCCGAGGTCAAGCCGTTTGTGGACAAGCTGGTTTACAACAAGCTGCTCGACTATCTTGAGGAAAATCCGCAGGTCGCAAAGGCTATTTTTGAAAAGTCGCTGCAGGCGCAAAGAGCGAGAGAGGCGGCGAAGAACGCAAGAGACCTTGCGAGAAAGAGAAAGTCGGCGCTTGAATCGTCGAGCCTTCCCGGAAAACTTGCGGACTGTTCGGACAGGAATAATGAATATACAGAAATTTACATTGTCGAGGGAGATTCGGCAGGCGGTTCGGCAAAAGAGGGCAGAAACCGAAAGTTTCAGGCTATCCTCCCCCTCTGGGGCAAGATGCTCAATGTCGAAAAGGCAAGGATTGACAAGGTTTACGGAAACGAAAAGCTGATGCCTGTCGTTACGGCTTTAGGAACCTCTATCGGCGAGGATTTTGACCTTTCAAAGCTAAGATACGGAAAAGTAATAATCATGGCGGATGCCGACGTCGACGGTTCGCACATAAGAACGCTTCTGCTCACATTCTTTTTCAGATATATGCGTCCGCTTATCGAGCAGGGACACGTTTACTGCGCTCAGCCGCCGCTTTTCAAGGTCTGGAGGGGAAAGCAGGTGCGCTACGCTTTCTCGGAGGAAGAAAGAGATATGTACGTTTCCGAGCTTGCGGGCGGCAGCAATCAGAAGGTCGACATTCAGCGTTACAAAGGTCTTGGTGAGATGAACCCCGAACAGCTCTGGGAAACGACGCTTGACCCCGAAAGAAGAACTATGATAAGAATTTCGATCGAGGACGCACAGAAGGCGGACGAGGCGTTTACCATTTTAATGGGCGACAAGGTCGAGCCGAGAAGAGATTTTATCGAGAAAAACGCTCAGTATGTGACCGAGCTTGACGTGTAACGCTTGACGTTTGATAAGTTTTAAGGAGCATAAATTGAAGGATATATTTGATTTGACCTCGGACAGCGAAGCCTCTGCGGAAGAAACCAAAGAGCTTGAAAAGCTCGATTTCTCGCCGCTTTTGGGTTGGGGTAATGTAAAGACTGATGAAAAAAAGTCGGACGAGCCGCTTAAACTGCATGAGTCGGAAGAGTCCTTACCGTCAGAAGAATTTTCCGATAAGGATAACGAGGACGAGGTTGTTGATATTGGCAAAAAAAGCCGTATCAATGTTACGGAAAATACTGCCGTTAACGATAACGAAGAAAAGGAAAACGCTGTCGGAGAAAAGCTCGCCGTTTCGGTCGAAAAGGTGAAAAATAAAATTAAGGACAGCAGACTTTTAGACCCCGAAATGCTAAAGGACGTTTTCTTCGGTTCTCAAAGTGATGCCTACGGGGAAAAAGCGGCGGAAAAAGGCGATGCGGACGGCGAGGGATATTTTGGCGACGAGCAGGAAAAGGATCAGCCGACTTTATTTGACAAAAGTTTAAAAAAGCGGATAACGGTCGATCCGTCGAAGGACAAGCTGTTCTTCTCGTTCGATTACATGGTAAATCCCGAGCAGGCGCTTGATGGATATATGTTATTTTATAACGAATTTGTAAAAAAGAAGAATATAAGGCTTACGCTGATTTTAGGCTTTATTTTCCTGCTGTCGCTGTTTTTTGTTCTTATGTCGCCCGACAGATATTTTAATTACCCCGTTATGCTTATCTGTCTGCTTGTGATACTTATAAAATGGTCGGGCAGCAACAGTGCAAAAAAGGAAGCGGCGCTTTCGGCGGACGATGTTAAAAACGACAGCTACAAGCTTTCATTTTACAATTCGAGAATACTGATAGAAGCGTCGGAGCTTTCGGGCGACAGGATTTACAACTATCCGCCCGTTATGATAAGATTTGAGGACATTGACCTTAAAGTAATAGATTACGAGGGGCTTTATGTTCTTATTTTCAGAAAGGATTATATCTACACCGTTCCGAAAGAAGCTATGAGCGGTCAGATGAACGAGGTATTTAAAAAGCATTTGCAGAATATCCTCGGCGACGACTATCATGAGTTTTATTGTAAAAAGTAAAAGATTGATGATTTTAAAAAATAGAAAGAGAGTGATATTTTGAGCAACACTACAAATGATACCCCGTTCATTCATG
>JBJERC010000008.1:26750-66823 GCA_051882075.1 Oscillospiraceae bacterium
TAGAAAGAGAGTGATATTTTGAGCAACACTACAAATGATACCCCGTTCATTCATGATAACTCAAACATAATTCTTACCGATATTGAGAAAATGATGAAGGAATCGTTCTTGCAGTATTCAATGTCGGTTATCTGTTCAAGAGCGCTTCCCGACGTCAGAGACGGTCTTAAACCCGTTCACAGACGTATTCTTTATACCATGTACGAAAACGGACTTTACCCCGAAAAGCCTTACAGAAAGTGTGCCGATACGGTAGGTTCGGTGCTTGGTAAATATCACCCTCACGGCGACGCTTCGGTTTATGACGCTCTCGTTCGTATGGCGCAGACCTTTTCGCTCCGTTATCCTATGGTCGACGGTCAGGGTAACTTCGGTACGGTCGACGGCGACCCTGCCGCTGCTTATCGTTACACCGAGGCTAAAATGGCGAAAATTTCGATGCATATGCTTTCGGATATTAATAAGGAAACGGTCGATTATCAGTCGAACTATGACGACAGACTTAAAGAGCCTGTCGTACTTCCCTCACGTTTTCCTCAGCTTCTCTGCAACGGCTCGGTCGGAATAGCTGTCGGAATGGCGACGAATATCCCTCCGCACAATTTGGGCGAGGTCATCGAAGCGATGAAGCTTATCGTTGAAAACCCCGACTGCACGCTTGACGAGCTTATGACCTGCATCAAAGGTCCGGACTTCCCGACAGGCGGTGTTATTATGGGTCGTTCGGGTATTCGTTCAGCATACGGCACGGGCAGGGGCAAGATAACTCTCCGCTCGCTCACGCACATGGAGGAGATAAAGGGCAGAAACTGCATTATTGTTGATGAAATACCGTATATGGTAAATAAATCAAGAATAATACAGAATATCGCCGAGCTTCATAAGGACAAGAAAATCGACGGCATTCACGACCTGCGCGACGAGTCGGACAAGGACGGAATGCGAATAGTTATCGAGCTTAAAAAGGACGCAATTCCGCAGGTCGTTTTAAACAAGCTGTTCAGCTATACTCAGCTTCAGGACACGGTCGGAGTTATAATGCTTGCGCTTGTTGACGGCGTGCCGAAAACGCTTACCTTAAAGCAGATGCTCGAGCAGTATATTGATTTCCAGGTCGAAGTCATCACGAGAAGAACGCAGTTTGACCTTAAGAAAGCGAAGGAAAGGGAGCATATTTTACAGGGTCTGGCAATTGCGCTTGACAATATCGACGAGGTCATCGAGATAATGAAGACCTCGAAGAATATCCCCGAGGGTAAACAGCGTCTTTGCGACCGTTTCAAGCTGTCGGAAATTCAGGCGGATCATATCGCAAACATGACTATCGGACGTCTTACGGGTATGGAGCGTCAGAAGATACTCGACGAGTTAAAGGAAATCGAAATAAAGATAGCCGACTTTGAGGACATTCTTGCGAACCACAGCAGGATACTTAATATAATGATCGAAGAGGTCGAGGAGATAAAACAGAAGTTCGGCGATGAGAGAAGAACGAAGATCGAAAACGTAAGCGGAGAGGTCGACGTTGAGGATCTTATCCCCGTTGAAGACAGCGTTGTTACCTACACGAACAGCGGATATATAAAGAGAATGCCTGTAAGCACCTATAAGGCGCAGAACAGAGGCGGCAAGGGCGTTTCGGGCATGAAACAGCGTGAGGACGATTTTATAAACGAAATGTATATCTGTTCGACTCACGACAATCTGTTGTTTATCTCAAATTTAGGAATCATGTACAAGCTTAAATGCTACGAGCTGCCCGAGGGTTCAAAGGCGGCGAAAGGTACGAACATTGTAAATATCCTGCCGCTTAAAGAGAACGAGAAGATTGCGGCAATGATAAAGACGGCGGATTTTGATGAAACGAAGTCGATAGTTATCTGCACAAAGAACGGCAAGATAAAGAGGACTGCGCTTTCGGCTTACAGAAACGTGCGAAAGCAGGGACTTATCGCGATAGGTCTTGACGAGGGCGACGAGATAGCCGCTGTAAGAATGACCGAGGGCGACAGTCAGCTTATCGTTGCGACAAAGAACGGTATGGCGATACGCATCAAGGAAACGGATATCCGTCCTATGTCGAGAAGTGCGCACGGCGTTAAGGCTATAAAGCTGCGTGACGGCGACTGTGTTGTTTCAATGGCGAGAGTAAGAGAGGGCGCAAGCGTTCTCACCGTCACGGAAAACGGTCTTGGACGAAAGAGCAGTCTTGACAGCTATCGAATCCAGAACCGAGGCGGCTACGGTCTTAAAAATTACAGGTGCGACGGCGAAAACGTCTGCGGAATAAAGGTCATTGACGAAGAGGATGATATTATCATGATCTCGTCGGACGGAATTATAATCCGTCTGCGTGCGGCTGATATTAGAACAATGGGCAGGTACGCAAGGGGCGTTAGGCTTATGAAACTTGGCGAGGACTGCAAGGTTGTTGCGTTCACGAGAGCCGAGCATGACGAGTCGGCGGAAATTTCTCAGGTCGACAGTAGCGAGGAGAGCGGCGAGGAGCTTTCGGAGGAGGAAATCAAGAAGCTTGAGGCTGAGGAACGACGCTACGAAGCGGAAGCGGCGGCTGAGACTGATGATGATGAATAATAAAGCAAAAAGAGCGGTTTTTAGCCGCTCTTTTTTTGTGTATTTGAGAATGTTCCACGTGGAACATTTAATACATGGAACAATTTAGTCCTTGGCAGGATTTTCGACTGAGTGCAATGTTCCACGTGGAACAATTTCCACCACTACTTCTTCTCCGCAATCTTTATCACATACAGCGTATACCCGTCCTCCTGCTTTTTCTCCGCCTGCGCATCGACACCCGCAAGCCGCATCACGTTCAGCGCCTTTTCAACCGTGTTCATAAACAGCCGCACGTCCCCGACCGCCGCCGACCGCCTTGCATAACTCTCCCTGACCTTGTCCTTTTTCAGCAGAGCGTCAATGTACTTATCGAGCGACTCGGCGGTAAGCTGCCTTTCAATCGCAACTTTCAGAACTTCGTCACGCCGCTCCTCGCCGACACGCAGCAGCGCTCGGGCGTGACGCTCGGAAAGGTTATTTTCTGAAATTATCTTCCTGTGCCGCTCGGACAGCCGCAAAAGCCGCAGCTTGTTTGCGACCGCAGGCTGTGAGATACCGAGCGAAACGGCGGCTTCCTGCTGGGTCAGCCCGAAAACCTCGGTCAGCATTTTCAACCCCTGCGCCTGCTCAAAAAAATCAAGCTCCTTTCGCTGTAAATTTTCGATAAGGGCGAACAGTGCGCAGTTTAAGTCGGAAATCTCGGAAATAATGCACGGCACATGGGAAAGCCCTGCAATGACCGCCGCTTTCAGCCGCCGCTCGCCGCAGACAAGCTGAAAACCGCCGCCCGTGCGCCTTACGATAAGCGGCTCGATTATTCCATGCTGCGAAATGCTTTTCGCAAGCGAAACAAGCTCGCTCTGGGAGAAGTTTTTTCTCGGCTGAGAGGGGTTCGGGAAGATCTCGCAGACGGGTATCTGTAAAACGCCGTCGGGGGAATGAACGGCTGAGCCGCTTTTCGCCGGTTTTAAAAATGTGATCGGAAAATTCATAAAAAAACCTCGCTTTTTAACTCGGCAAAAGCCTGCCGATTCGGTTTATTTAATTGTAGCACACAAAGCTTTAAATTTACATAGGGTTATGCAAAGAAATTTCCGACAAAAAGGCGGAGGGTGGTTTAATTTTCGGCGAAAAGCTGCGAAAGGCTTTGTTTTCCGACGGCGAAAGGGCGCAGAAAAGGGGAGTTTTTGCGAGAAAAAATTTTACGGACAAAATAATAAAAAATTCGTATTTAGGTCTTTTCAAAACGGAGAAAATGTTGTATAATAAATATAGTATGTTTTTTAGAAATAAGTATTAATGAAAGGAAATTTGATATATGGGAAAGGTCATAGCGGTTTCCAACCAGAAGGGCGGCGTCGGAAAGTCGACTACTGCGGTAAATCTTGCGGCGGTTTTCGGCAGCAGGGGTAAAAAGGTGCTGATGGTCGATTTCGATCCGCAGGGAAATTCAACGACAAGCCTCGGGATAAGGAAAAAGAGCGTCCGCAACACTATCTACGAGGTGCTTATGGGCGAATGTTCGGCTTTTGAGGCGGTCGTTGCGACGGAGTATCGGGGGGTCAGCATGATACCCACGACCCAGCGGCTTTCGGGTGCGGCGGCGGCTCTGCTTAGTATGAAGGACAAGGCAAAGCAGCTTCGGAACGCTCTTTCGCAGGCGAGGGATTTTTACGACTACATATTTATCGACTGTCCGCCGACGCTCGATATGCTGACGATAAACGCTCTCACGGCGGCAGATTCGGTAATAATCCCCATTCAGTGCGAATTTTTGTCGCTCGAGGGACTTGCGGAGCTTGTAAACACCGTTCAGAGAGTTCAGAAAACGTTCAACGAACAGCTCGAGATCGAGGGAATTTTGTTCACAATGTATGTCGAGCGGTACAAGGTCACGGGGCAGATCGTCAAGGAGGTCAAAAAATACTTCGCAAAGCAGGTGTTTGAGACGGTTATCCCCCGGAATATCGCACTTTCGGAAGCGCCGAGTTTTGGAATGCCCGTTTTGTATTACGACAAAAAATCGAAGGGCAGCAAGGCTTACGAGGAACTTGCAAAAGAGATCACGAAGAATGAAAATAAACGCAAAAGAAAACTTGAAGGAAAGGAATGAAATTAATGGCGAAAAAGGACAGACTTAAAAACGGTCTTGACCTGCTTTTTGAGGACAATTTTCACGATGAGTCGGAAAGCGGCGAAGAGTCGGGCGGCGTGAAAACGCTTAGGATTTCGCTTGTCGAGCCGGACAAAAACCAGCCGAGAACGGATTTTGACCCCGAAAAGCTTCAGGAGCTTGCGGATAATATCATGCGGCACGGCGTTTTGCAGCCGATACTTGTTCGTCCGCTTGCAAACGGAAATTATAAAATAGTCGCAGGCGAGCGCAGGTGGAGGGCTTCACGAATGGCGGGGCTTAGTGAAATTCCCGTCGTGATAAGGGAGCTTTCAGACCACGACGCTGCGCAGATAGCGCTTATCGAGAATTTACAGCGTGAGGACTTGAACCCGATAGAAGAGGCGAGGGCGTTTAACAGGCTGATGACCGATTTTGAAATGACTCAGGAAATGGTCGGCGAGGCTGTCGGAAAATCGAGGGCGGCGGTCGCAAATTCGCAGCGTTTGCTTAAACTCGAGGACGAGGTTCAAAAGCTTGTAGCGGAGAAGAAGATTTCTGTCGGTCATGCGAAGGTGCTTTGCGGTTTAAGCGGCGAGAAACAGCTTGAATTTGCAAGAAAATGCGTTGAGGACGAGCTTACGGTAAGACAGCTTGAAAGCGAGATCTCACGGAGCGAGAAGGTTAAGCCGAAAAGCGAGCCGAAAACGGATTTCGGCGACCCGTTCAAGAAATTTTCTATCGAAACGCAGATGTCCTTCAAGCAGCTTTACGGCATAGACACAAAGCTGAACAAGGAGAAAAACGGCGGATTTTCGATGAAATTTTCATTTAAGAACGAAGCCGAGCTTAAAGAAATGATAGCAAGGCTTGCGGAAAGGCTTGAGAAGGTTTAACGGCAGACTAAATGTTCCACGTGGAACAATTTAATTTTAATAAATATGCAAGGAGAAATTAGTTATGTTAGACATTAAACTTTTAAGAACAAACCCCGAATTTGTAAAGGAAAATATCAGGAAGAAATTTCAGGACGACAAGCTCGTTTTAGTCGACGAAGTCGTTGCGATGGACGAGGAATGGAGAGCGGCGAAGACGAGAGCCGACGAGCTGAGAGCAAAGAGAAACAGCCTTTCAAAGCAGATCGGCGGTCTTATGGCAAAGGGCGAAAAGGAAGAGGCTGAAAAGATAAAGGCTGAGGTGAAGTCGTACGGTGCGGAGCTTGAAGCTATCGCCGCAAAGGAGACGGAACTTGAAGCGGAAATAAAGAAGAGAATGCTCGTTATTCCGCAGATAATCGGCGAGGACGTGCCTATCGGAAAGGACGACAGTCAGAACGTTGAGCGTGAAAAGTTCGGCGAGCCTGTTGTGCCGGATTTTGAAGTGCCCTATCACGTTGACATTATGGAAGCGCTCAATGGAATTGACCTCGATTCCGCAAGAAAGACGAGCGGAAACGGCTTTTACTATTTAAGAGGCGACATTGCAAGACTTCATTCGGCAATTATTTCCTACGCAAGAGATTTCATGATAGACAGAGGTTTTACCTACTACATTCCGCCGTTCATGATCCGTTCGGACGTTGTGACGGGCGTTATGAGCTTTGCGGAAATGGAAAATATGATGTACAAGATCGAGGGCGAGGATCTTTATCTTATCGGAACTTCGGAACATTCGATGATAGGCAAGTTTATCGACACGATAATTCCCGAAGCGGAAACTCCGAAAGCGCTCACAAGCTACAGCCCCTGTTTCAGAAAGGAAGTCGGCGCGCACGGCATCGAGGAGCGTGGAGTTTACAGAATACACCAGTTTGAAAAGCAGGAAATGATCGTTGTCTGCAAGCCTGAGGAGAGCGACGAGTGGTACGACAAGCTGTGGAAAAACACGGTCGATTTCTTCCGCACGCTCGACATTCCCGTAAGAACGCTTGAATGTTGCTCGGGCGACCTTGCAGATTTAAAGGTGAGAAGCCTTGACGTTGAGGCATGGAGTCCGAGACAGAAGAAATATTTCGAGGTCGGTTCATGCTCGAACCTCGGCGACGCTCAGGCGAGAAGACTCGGCATAAGAATTAAGGGCGAGGACGGACAGAAGTATTTCGCTCACACGCTCAACAACACGGTCGTTGCACCGCCGAGAATGCTTATCGCATACCTTGAAAACAACTTGCAGGCAGACGGCACGGTTGCAGTTCCCGAGGCTTTAAGACCCTACATGGGCGGCAAGGACAAGCTTGAAAAGTGCCGTGCCTAATTTACATTAGGGTTTAAT
Source organism: Oscillospiraceae bacterium (assembly GCA_051882075.1). Lineage (GTDB taxonomy): Bacteria > Bacillota > Clostridia > Oscillospirales > Ruminococcaceae > YE71. The sequence continues at coordinate 33,712 of JBJERC010000008.1, forward strand.
TCACTTTAAAAATTGTTCCACGTGGAACATTGAGAATAAATTCTGAAAGGAATTTCACAAATGTTAAAACAAGGCAAATTTATTGCTGATTTTGATATTGCGGTCGTCGGCGCAGGTCATGCAGGCTGCGAGGCGGCGCTTGCGGCGGCAAGGCTGGGGCTTAAAACTGCGCTTTTCACCATTTCGCTCGACGCAGTTGCGAATATGCCCTGCAATCCGTCGATAGGCGGAACGGCGAAGGGGCATCTTGTCCGTGAAATAGACGCTTTAGGCGGCGAAATGGGCAAGGCGGCGGACGCTACTTTTTTGCAGTCGAGGATCTTAAACCGGGGCAAAGGTCCTGCTGTCCATAGTCTGAGAGTTCAGTCGGACAGGACGAAATATCACGCCTACATGAAAAGTGTGGTCGAGCATACCGAAAATCTCTATTTGAAGCAGGACGAGATAACCGAGGTTCTGACGGAGGACGGGAAAATTTGCGGTGTTAAGTCGAAACTCGGCACGGAATACTCCGCAAAAGCGGTCATAATCGCAGGCGGAACGTATCTTAAAGGCAAGGTTTTCGTCGGCGGCGTTTCTTATGAAAGCGGTCCTGACTCGACTTTGCCGGCAAACTATCTTTCCGATTCTTTAAGGTCGATAGGCGTTGCGCTTAGGCGGTTCAAGACGGGTACGCCATGCCGTGTTCACAGGCGGTCTATTGATTTTTCAAAGCTCGAAAAGCAGGACGGCGACGAGAAGATAACACCGTTTTCATTTGAAAATACGCAGAAACTCACGAACAAGGTTTCCTGCTATATCGGGTACACAAACGAGCGAACGCACAAGGTGATTCTTGACAACATTCACCGTTCGGCAATGTATTCGGGGCAGATCGAGGGCGTAGGGCCGAGGTATTGTCCGTCTATCGAGGACAAGATAAAGCGTTTTTCCGACAAGCCGAGGCATCAGCTTTTTATCGAGCCGATGGGTCTTGACACCGAGGAGTGCTACGTTCAGGGCATGAGCAGTTCGCTGCCCGAGGAGGTTCAGCTTGAATTTATGCGGACTATCGAGGGGCTTGAAAATGTCGAGATAATGCGAAACGCTTATGCGATAGAGTACGACTGCTGCGACCCGACCCAGCTTCTGCCGACGCTCGAATTTAAAAATATCCCGAATCTTTACGGCGCAGGACAGTTCAACGGCACTTCGGGTTACGAGGAAGCCGCCGCACAGGGACTTGTCGCAGGTATAAACGCTGCGCTCAAAATTAAGGGCGAGCCGCCGATGATACTCGACCGCGCGTCAAGCTATATCGGAACGCTTATCGACGACCTTGTGACAAAAGGCTGTCAGGATCCTTACCGTATGCTTACTTCACGCAGCGAATACCGCCTGCTTCTCAGGCAGGACAACGCAGACCTTAGGCTTACCGAAACGGGTCACAGGGTTGGGCTTATTTCCGACGGCAGATATGAGCGGCTGCTTGAAAAAAAGCGGCTTATCGACGAGGAGACCGAGCGCATAAAGCACGTTAATTTAGGACCGTCCGAGGAGTTAAACAGCTATCTTGAATCGCAGGGCACGGAGCGGCTCACGACGGGGATAAAGCTGTCGCAGCTTATAAAACGTCCGCAGCTTAACTACGAGGGGCTTGCGCCGTTTGACAAAAACCGTCCGCAGCTGCCCGAAGAGGTGTGCGAGCAGGCGGAGCTTAACATAAAATACGAGGGTTACATTGCAATTCAGCTCGAGCAAGTCAAGGCTATGCGGAAGTTAGAGGTCAAGTCGCTGCCGTCCGACGTCGACTATACGACCGTTCGGGGTCTGCGGCTTGAGGCGGCGGAAAAGCTGAACAAGATAAAGCCGGTGAATGTCGGTCAGGCGAGCAGAATTTCGGGCGTAAATCCGGCGGACGTAAATGTTCTGCTTATCTGGCTTAGCGCTTACGGAAAAAATGGGCAATAATATAATCGAGGTGAAAAAATGAGCAGTCTTATCGGCAGCGAGGAGTTTAAAGAGCTGTTTTTAAAGGGCGAAATGAACGTTTCGGAGCAGATGTACGGCGACTTTCTGAAATACGCCGACCTGCTTTGCGAGTGGGGCAGCCGTATGAATCTCACGGCGATAACCGACCCCGAGGGGATTGCGCAGAAGCATTTTTTCGACAGCGTTTATCCGTTCACGCTGATAAATGTTCCACGTGGAACAAAGCTGATAGACGTCGGAACGGGCGCAGGATTCCCCTCCGTTCCGCTGAAAATTTACCGCAGGGATATAAGTCTTACGCTGCTCGACAGCCTGAACAAGCGTATCGGATTTTTGCAGGCGGTGTCAAACGAGCTTTCGCTTGACGCTGATTGTATTCACGGCAGGGCGGAGGAAACGGGGCGGTTTATCAAGGACGGCAATCCGCTGCGTGAGTCGTTCGACATTGCGACGGCGAGGGCGGTCACAAGGCTTCGGGAGCTTTCCGAATACTGCCTGCCGTTTGTAAAGGTCGGCGGTCGGTTCGTTGCGCTTAAAGGCAGGGACTGCGGCGAAGAAATAGACGAGGCGAAAAACGCTGTTTCGCTGCTCGGCGGAAAAATTACGCTCGTAAAGCAGTACTGCCTGCCTGACGGGGATATGCGCACGCTTGTCGTTATCGAAAAGGTTTCTCCGACGCCTGCAAAATATCCCCGAAATGCAGGTCAGATGAAGAAAAATAAACTGTGACAAAGGGGTGAGTGAAATGGGTTCGATATGCGCCGTATCGACTGCGCTTTCCGAGGGCGCTTTGTCGGTCATAAGAATTAGCGGCGACAATGCGCTCGAGGTCGCAGCGAAGGTGTTTTTTCCGGTCGGCAAAAAGAGCGTTTTGGAAATGCCCGGCTATACCTGCGCTTACGGCGAGGTCAGAAAAAACGGCGTGCGGTTTGACGACGCAGTTCTTACCGTTTTTCGTGCGCCCCATTCCTACACGGGCGAGGACACGGCGGAAATTTCCTGCCACGGCGGAATTTATATCACAAAGCAGATTTTCCGCCTTTGCTGCGAGATGGGTGCAAAACCTGCCGAAAGGGGCGAGTTCACAAAGCTTGCGTTTTTAAACGGAAAAATGTCGCTCACGCAGGCGGAGTCGGTCATGGACGTCATTTCCGCACAGGGCGAGCTTACGCTGCGTTCGGCAAATCTTACAAGACAGGGCAGACTTTTTGAGCGGATAAATTCGGTCAAGCAGCGGCTTATCAAGCTGCTCGGCGAGCTTTCGGCGTGGGTCGACTATCCCGAGGAGGACTTGCCCGAGGTCGAAACGCTCACCATGAAACAGACGATCGCCGACTGCCTTGAAACGGTCGGCAGGCTTATTAAGGACTACGACAGCGGTATGCTGCTAAAAAGCGGAATACCTGCAGTTATCGCAGGCAGACCGAACGTCGGAAAATCAACGCTTATGAATATGCTGCTCGGCTACGACCGTGCGATCGTGACCGACATTGCCGGAACGACTCGTGACATAATAGAGGAAACGGTTCGGGTCGGCGACGTTACGCTGCGGCTTAGCGACACCGCAGGCTTGCGTGAAACGACCGACGAGGTCGAGAAAATCGGAGTGGAGCTTGCAAGGCGGCGGCTTGATGAAAGTGCGCTCGTTATTGCGGTTTTTGACGGAACGGTTAAGCCGACCGACGAGGACAGGCGGCTTATCGGCGAGCTTAAAGAGAGCGGCAGGCGGTTTTTGGCGCTCGTCAACAAATCGGATATCGGTATTGACGGCGAATATGAGCGGCTGCTTGACGGCGTTCGATATAGAATAGAGATCTCGGCGAAAACGGGCGAGGGCAGAGAGCGGCTTGAGGCGGCGATAGGTGAAATGTTCTCGGCGGCAGGCACGGACGACAGCATTATTTTCGTCAACGAGCGGCAGAAAAACTGTCTTGACAGAGCGGCGGAGCATTTTAACAATGCGCTTTCGGCTATCGAGCTTGGAATGACTCTTGACGCAGTGACGATAGACATAGGCGAGGCGGCGGCGGCGCTTTCGGAGCTTACGGGCGAGAGGATCACCGAAACGGTGGTCGACGAGATATTCTCGAAGTTCTGCGTCGGTAAATAATTCGTAATTCGTAATCCCGTAATACATAATGCTGAAGCATTATGGCGTAATTGACTGACGAGAGCTTATCAAGTTGTTCGTTTTTTAGCTTTGAGGGTAAAATTTGCTTTTGTGCCCTGATAATTATTAATAATCGTATACGAGTTTTGATAAAAGGACGGTTTTTACACCGTCTTTTTTGTTTATATTAAATAAATATAGGCAATAATTTATATAGGTATTTTATTTATCTGTACAAACTTGTATTTAAAATTATATAATCCTATTGACAAATTATTTAACTGTGATATAATATTATTAGAAAATCAAAACGAGAAAGGGAGCGAAAAGGAATGGGAAAGAGCGTTTACAGCGTTGTGCTGTCGGACGAGGTTATCGAAGCGGTCGACGAGATGGCTTACAGAATGAAAACGAGCCGCTCGAATCTTATAAATCAGATACTTGCGGAGAGGGTTAGCTACACGACCCCCGAAATGCGGATACGGGAGATTTTTTCGATGATGGAAAAAATGCTCGACAGCCGCTTTTTGCCTGCGCCGCAGTCATCCGAGTCGGTAATGGCGGTAAAAACGCCGCTTCGGTTCAAATATAAGCCGACGGTAAAGTATTCGGTCGAGCTTTTCAGAAGTTTTTCGGGGTGCGTCGGGCGGCTTAAAGTGACCTTGCGAACGCAGAGCGAGGAGCTTATTAGTCTGACTGACAGCTTCTTTAAACTCTGGAGCGAAATGGAGAAAAAATATCTCGGTAAATTTTTTAGCGGCGAATTTCCCTGCGCAATTTCGGAAAAATGTTATGTGAGGGATTTTTACACCGTGAGCGACCTTACGGGCGAACTCAGCGACAACGAAATTGCGGCGGCGATTACCGAGTATATCAGGGTTTTCGATAAGGCGATAACGAAATATTTTGAGAATATAAACGACGGAGAAACGGCGAAAAGGCTTTGCGAAGAGATATATAAAGACTATCTTGCTAAGGGCGTTTCGCTGATATGATGATAAAAAGAAAGGGTGCATTTTATGAATTTTAACAAATTTACAAAACGTTCGCTTGAGGCTGTCGAGGCGGCGCAGTCGCTTGCTAACAGGTATTCAAACCAGACGGTCGATCAGCAGCACCTTATGGCTGCACTTTGCGCGCAGGAGGACGGGCTTATTCCCGAAATGCTCACGGCAATAGGTCTTGACGCAAAAACCGTTCGGGGCGTGGCTGAAAACGAGGTCGACAAGCTGCCGAAGGTAAGCGGTTCGGCGGCGAGGGACGGAATGTATGTTTCGTCAGAACTTAACCGTGCGCTGTCCGAAGCCGAAGCGACCGCCGAGAAAATGCAGGACAGCTATGTTTCGGTCGAGCATCTGCTTTTAGGTCTGCTTGACGCTCCGAACGACGCTATGAAAAAGCTGTTTAAGACGTTTAATATCGACAAGGAAAAGATATTAAAGGCAATGCAGGAAATAAGAGGAAATCAGCAGGTCACCTCGCAGGACCCCGAGGGCACATATAACGCTCTGAAAAAATACGGTCAGGATCTTGTCGAAATGGCAAAGCAGAACAAGCTTGACCCCGTTATCGGCAGGGACAACGAGATCAGAAACGTGATACGTATTCTGTCGAGAAAGACAAAGAACAACCCCGTGCTTATCGGCGAGCCGGGAGTCGGCAAAACTGCGGTGGTCGAGGGGCTTGCGCAGCGTATCGTAAAGGGCGACGTTCCCGAAAACTTAAAGGACAGAAAGGTTTTCTCGCTCGATATGGGTGCGCTTATCGCAGGCGCAAAGTATCGTGGCGAATTTGAGGAAAGGCTCAAAGCCGTTTTGCAGGAGGTCAAGAAGAGCGAGGGCAGGATAATCCTGTTCATTGACGAGCTTCATACGATAGTCGGCGCAGGAAAGACCGACGGCGCAATGGACGCAGGAAATCTCTTAAAGCCTATGCTTGCAAGGGGCGAGCTGCACTGTATCGGCGCAACTACCCTCAATGAATACAGAGAGTATATAGAAAAAGATGCCGCTCTTGAAAGACGTTTCCAGACGGTGCTTGTTTCCGAGCCGAACGTTGAGGACACAATTTCAATCCTGCGTGGTCTTAAAGAGCGTTACGAGGTTTTCCACGGCGTTAAAATTCAGGACGCTGCGCTTATCGCCGCCGCCTCGCTCTCCGACAGGTATATAAGCGACAGATTTCTGCCCGATAAGGCGATAGACCTTATAGACGAGGCTTGCGCCCTTATCAGAACGGAAATGGACTCTATGCCGACCGAGCTTGACGAGGTTCGCCGCAAAATTTTACAGCACGAGATAGAAGAAGCGGCTCTCAAAAAGGAGACCGACAAACTCGCCGAGGAACAGCTTGCCGACGTTCAGAAAGAGCTTTCCGAATTGCGTGACAGCTTCAACAGCATGAAGGCGAAATGGGAAAACGAAAAGAGTGCAATTTCGAGCGTTCAGAAACTGCGTGAGGATATTGAGGCTTGCAATGCGCAGATCGAGCAGGCGGAGAGGGAATACGACCTTAACAAACTTGCGGAACTGCGTTACGGAAGACTGCCCTCGCTGCAAAAAGAGCTTGAGCGCAAGGAGCGTGAGGCTGAGGAGAAAACGGGAAAGAACACGCTGCTGCGTGATAAAGTGACGGACGAGGAGATAGCGAGAATTGTCGCAAGGTGGACGGGAATACCTGTTGCAAAACTGATGGAGGGCGAGCGTGAAAAGCTGCTTTCGCTCGGCGACACGCTTCACAAGAGGGTCATCGGACAGGACGAGGCGGTTCAGAAAGTGACCGAGGCGATCTGGCGTTCAAGAGCAGGAATTTCAAATCCCGACCAGCCTATCGGTTCGTTCCTCTTTTTAGGTCCTACGGGTGTAGGAAAGACCGAGCTTGCAAAGGCGCTTGCTCAGGCGCTGTTTGACGACGAGCGGAATATCGTGCGTATAGATATGTCGGAATATATGGAAAAATTCAGCGTAAGCCGTCTTATCGGAGCGCCTCCGGGATATGTCGGATATGACGAGGGCGGTCAGCTTACCGAAGCGGTTCGCCGCAAGCCTTATTCTGTCGTACTTCTTGACGAGGTCGAAAAGGCTCACCCCGACGTTTTCAACATTCTCTTGCAGGTGCTTGACGACGGAAGAATTACCGATTCGCAGGGCAGAACGGTCGATTTCAAGAATACCATAATTATCCTTACGTCAAATTTAGGTTCGCAGAGTCTGCTTGACGGTATACAGGAGGACGGCAGCATTTCCGAGCAGGCGAAAAACGAGGTCGATATGCTGTTAAAGCGGAGTTTCAGACCGGAGTTTTTAAACAGGCTTGACGAGATAGTTTACTACAAGCCGCTTCGCAAGAGCGAGATAGGAAGTATCATAAAGCTGATGATTAGCAAGCTTGAAAAGCGGCTTGAGGACAAGCGGATAACGGTCAGCGTGACGGACGGCTGTATGAACGCAATAATCGAGCTTGGATTCGATCCGCTTTACGGCGCAAGACCGATGAAGAGGTTTATTCAGCGGAATATTGAAACGCTTATTGCAAAGAAGATACTGTCGGGCGAGATACTTCCCGAACAGCACGTTGAGGTTGATTATAGAAACGGTGAATTTACGGTTAATACTTCGGAGTAATTTCGGCATAAAAGGAAAGTAAGGAAAGTAGGAAAAAATTAAGGCATGAACTTTTTCGGTTCATGCCTTTTTCTCTATCTTATTAAATCAAAATCCAATACTCTTACGTTTCGCCGCAATTCTCTCGTCAACACCCTCGATAGTGTCCTTGACAATGCTCGAAGTGCCTGCGACAAATATCCTTGCGCCTGCGTCGTACATAAGCTTTGCGTTTTCGTTCGACATATTTCCGTCAGCGATTATCGTAATGTCCTCTCTGCCTATCTCCTTTAAGTGTGCCGACATTCTGCGCACCTTGTCAATGACCGAGGGGATAAGCTTCTGCCCCGCAAAGCCCGGGTTTACGCTTAAAAGCAAAACGCCGTCAAGATAGCCGTACATTTCGTCAAGCACCCACAGCGGCGTGCCGGGGTTTAAAGCAATTACCGCCTTCGCACCCTTGCTCTTGATATACTGCATACACTTGTCCATGTGCCTTGTCGATTCCCAGTGAACCGCTACCCAGTCGCCCTCGCGAATGTCGAACCACTTCATCTTCTCCTCGGGTTCTTCAACCATGAAGTGAAAATCGAACGGCTGCTTGCTTATCTCACGCAGCTGCTTTACATAGTCGACGCCGATAGTTATGTTCGGAACAAATGTGCCGTCCATAACGTCAATGTGCAAAAGCTCAACGCCGTTGCGCTCGAATGCCTTTAAATATTCCATGGTGAGATCAAGACGAACGCACATCATGGATACCGAGATCATACCTTTATCCTGCATAATTTTTCCTTTCTGCCTTATTCCTTAGGCTTAGAGCCTGATGGCTCGATGCCCAAAATAAGCTGATCTATAACTCTGTCGGTCGATTTGCCGTCGGTAAATTTGAAATTCTTCTTTATAAACGAATCCATCTTGTGGAAATCGTAGTCCTCGTTTTCCATAGCCTCAAGAAGCTCGTCAAAATCCGAAACTATCTTTCCCGGAACAAGCTGTTCGTAAGGCTCGTAAAAATCCCTCGTCGCTTCGTAATATCTGCGGTCGAACGCAAAGAAAAGCATAGGCTTTTTAAGCAGCGACATTTCGTAGATTATTGACGAATAGTCGGTGATAAGCACGTCGACGATAAACAGAATGTCGTTTACCTCTCTGTAGTTGGTAGCGTCAAGAATCCTGTCCTTAAACTGCGGCGGAATTTCGACACGCTTCGACACAAACGGGTGAAGTTTGACAATAAGAACCGAATTTTCCTTTAGGAGAAACTCGCCCCACCGCTCAAGGTCGAACTTGTCAAACGGAAAATAAGCGTTTGTCGCATTGTCGCCCCTGAATGTCGGCGCATAAAGATAGACCTTGTTCGCCGTCTTGCAGGCAGGAAATTCCTCGAGCATTTTCGCCCTCGTTTCCGCCTTGTACTTCTCGTCAAAGAAAATATCCGTCCTCGGAATACCGACGGGATAAAACTTGCTTTCGTCAATCGCAAAGCCTTCCGCATGGTGCTTTGCCGAATGTTCCGAGCTTACCGGAACGTGTGTGTAGCACTTGTGAACTCTCGTGTTAAAGGGCGGCGCACCCGGCTTTCCAAGACGCTCGAAGCCTAAAGACTTGAACGCTCCGCAGGCGTGCCACACCTGTAAAATTTTCGTGTGCTTGGGGTAATCCACCTTGTAAATTTCGGGGTAGTAGTCGTCTATAAGGATAATGTCCGAAGTCGCAAGATAATAAGCAAATCTCGCCATTTTCCACATAGGTCTCGATTCGTTTATGCTCGCCTTAAAATCGAAGCGGAACTTGAACTTGCGGTCAAGACCACGCTCAATCATTCTATCGTAGATAAACTTCTCGTTTCCGCCTATCTCGGCTCTCGAACCCGACGCAAAGAGGATAATGTTGCCGTTTTGCTTTGCAAATTTTGTGAAGATCTTAAACAGCTTTATAAATCCCCATGTCGTTAAAGCGTTCATGTCTTTCTTGAAATTCGCAAGCTTTCCCGACCAGTATTTTTTCACTCTCTGCGGAAAATACTGCGGTTTTCCCGGCGCTTTGTAGTCGACCGACAGGAAATACTCGCAGGTGTCCATGTCCGATTTCGACAGAGCGTGAAAATGATTTCCTGCGCTTATATGGTGTCTGAAATTTAATGGGTTGGTCTCAGAGTCGGAGCAGACATTGTCAAGCTCGTACGAGATAATGCAGGGATATTCCGCCGTAAGCCGCTTTTTGCCGACCGTGTTTCCATTTTCGTCGTAGGTCACGGCATAAACGATACCGCTTCGCTTTACGTTCTCTTTCGTCTTTGACGGCTTGTAGCCAAGCTCCTTATTTTCGTCCTTGTACCGCTCGTAGATAACGAGGAAATAATCTCCGCTTTCTATCGGCGCTTCATTTTTACAGCACATAAGGTTCATCGAAAGCGAAAAGCGCTTCCCGTCCGTGTCAAAATGCGCAGGCCCAAACATTTTCGTCCTGTCCGCCGAAACGAACCTTGCGCCAAGATCCTTGTCCTCGGGCATATCAACAAGCTCGCCGCTTATGTGCATGATAACCCGCTTAAAGCAAATCTCGGTTATCTTCGCAAACGGCTGACCCTTTGCAAGTTTTTTATCGATAGCCCTTTTTCTGTCGTTTATTTCTCTTTTTTCATTTTCCATTTCATTTAACATAGGTTAATTTTTACACTTTCCTTTTCAATCTGTATATAAACAAGTTTAGTCTATCTTAAACATAACTTTCAGCGTGAAAACAGAGCCGTCCTTTACCGTTTCAAAAGCCTTGTCCTTTTCGGACAGGGGGAATGTGTGGGTGATAAGTCCTTTAAGGTTAAGCTCGCCGCTTGAGAAAATTTCAAGAGCCTCTTTCCAGTCGTTTATGCGGCTGTTGTAATTTGAATTCCACGAGCCTGCGACGGTAAGCTGTTTTCTCAAAATCGACCAGTAAACGTTCTTTTCAAGCGAAAGGTCTGCTTCGGGATTTCCGACAAGCACTACCCTGCCGAGAGCCGCCGCACCTTTAACAGCGTTTTCGATAGACGGATTTAAACCGACCGCCTCGAAAACGACCTCTGCGCCGTCGTTTCCTGTAATTCTTCTTATGCCGTCTGCGACATTTTCTTCCTTTGAATTAATCGTTTCAAAGCCAAGGCTTTTTGCGTAATCGAGCTTGTTCTGACTTCTTCCGCAGATGATTACCTTTCCGCCGCCTATCTTCTTCTTTGCGAAGGTTGCGATAAGAAAGCCTATCGTTCCCGTTCCGATAACAAGAACGTTCATTCCCTCTTCGAGTTTACCGATATTCACCGCATGGAGCGAGACCGCCGCAGGCTCGCAAAGTGCGGCTTCTTCGTATGAAATACTGTCGTCAAACGGTACTAAATTCCATGTCGGAACGACGAGGTATTCCGCAAAACCGCCGTCCTGACGTGAGCCGAAGTAGCTGTATCCCGAACACTGCGCCCATTCTTCAATCTCGCACGCCTTACAGCTGCGGCATGGAAGCATCGGGAAAACGCAGGTCTTTCTTCCGAGAAGCGACTCGTCAACGCCGTCGCCTACTGCGACTATCTGTCCCGAAAATTCGTGTCCGGGAATTGTCGGGAAATGATATGTGCCGTTTACGAAAATTCTCGGAATGTCGCTCGAGCATATTCCGCAAGCCTTTATTTTTACAAGCACCGTTCCCTCTTTAAGCTCGGGAACGTTTACATTTTCGTATCTTAAATCTCCCACGCCGTGAAGATTTAAAGCCTTCATTGTCGACGGAATTTCAATAAGTGACTTCATAATAAGCATCCTTTCTAAAAAAACAGGTTACTTTTCGCCGAGCAGTGTTTTTACCATAAGAAGATCGCTGTCGGTCGTTATCTTGAAATTTATAGCGTCGCCCTCTATTATATAGATAGGCTGGTTGTTTAGCGTGCATATCTGCGAGGTTCCCGTTATGGTCTTCTTTTGCTCCTCGGTAAGATTTTCTTGCATTTCGATAAATTTTTTAAGCCTGAAGCTGTCGGGCGCCTGTCCGCAGAAAAGCTCGCTTCTTGTCGGAATATCGTCGACAACGTCGCCCTTTACCGAATGGAGTATCGTGTCCGCGCAGGGAAGTCCGCAAACGCACGCGCCGTATTTTGCCGCACTGTCGATAGAGTCGTTAAGTATCTTTTCTGTAACGAACGGTCTTACTGCGTCGTGGATAACGATAACGTCATCGTCGGTAATGCCGTTGTCCGCCTCGATCGCCGCCGTAACGTTGTGGATAGAGTCCATTCTCTCCTTGCCGCCCGGGATTATTCTAACCCTGTCCGGCTCGGAAATATTCGCCCTCACCTGATCGCTCAGATAGTCGATATAATCCGCTCTCGCCGCAATGTATATCCTGTCAAAACGGCTTACCTTTAGCATATTTTTAAGCGTATGGATTATAACGGGCTGTCCGCAAATCTCAATAAACTGCTTTGGAATATCGGCGCTTTTAACTCTCGTTCCGCTTCCGCCTGCAAGCATTGCACCGTAGATCATCTTTTTCATACCGTCCTTTTTATATTAATTTTCCTTTTCAAAAAACGTTTTTTTAAAGCTTTATCTTCTTATCTGCCGGCAAAAATGCGTTTCGAAGCTTAATTGCATATCTTACCGTGCGGCAGTTAAGTATCTTCTTTGCGTGTTCAAGCTCTGCGTCTGCGGTCAGAACGTTTCCGTGCTCTTTGTTGTATTTTTCGATATACTTTTTGTTTCCCTTTGCAAGAGCGGTGTTTTCCGCCGTAAGAGCCTTGTTTTCGGCTTTAAGCTCCTTTACCTGCTTTTTGACAAACTTGATAGACTTCGACATTCTGGTGGTTATTTCCTTTTTCGAGCAGAGTGCGGCGGATTTGAACTCGTTGTGTACGCCGTTTTCTTCGACAAGTTTATCCATAGGAGCGTCCTTGCGGTCAATATCCTCGTCGTAGATCGTCTTGAAGCCGTTTGAGTGCAGGAAATTGAGATAATTTTCAAAGTTCGCTCTCTGCTTCGCTTCGGGACTGTGGAAATCTCTCGTTTGAATTATTTCCCATATATCCTTATAATCCTTAAGCTCCGTTTCGTCAACGCTTGTTAAACCGTGGAATTTTGCAAGCTCTCTCATTCTTATATCCTTTGTGACAAGTATTGAGGGCGTGCCTGCTAAAACGGCAGGGATATTTCCGTGAAGCCTTGTTCCGAACGCAAGATCTCTCGTTCTCATAAAGTCGATCCAGTCGTTTACATTAACGAAGAACCTTACTCTGTCCTCGGCGTAAACGGGGTGCTTTAAATTGCTTGGATAATTAAGCTTGCTTTCGTCCTTATCGCCGTGCTTGTAATCAGTACCCCAGTAAAGAAGTTTAAGCTCCGAAACGAGCTGAGGAACGAAAATAATGTCCTTAAACTCCTTTGCCGCTCTTTCAATATAATCTATCGTTTCAGCCTCGGAATAATATGTTAGGTTGTAAGTCGCCTTGCAGTCGGGACTTTTCACGGTATCTCTTATTTTAATGTTGTTTCCGAACGTGTACATTGAGGGACAGCCGATAACGGTAAAATCCCTGCTTTCCTTATAGCCGAGATATTCTAAAAACTCGCCCGTGGTTTCGCCCCTTACGCCTATGCTGTTTGAATTTTTAAGCACGGCGTCAACGAAATTCTTCACCTTGTCCTCAAAGCCGAAATTTTTGTCCGCAAGCTTCTGCTCTGCGCCCGCCTTAACGCCTACGCCGATAACATAGCTTGGGATAGTAAGTCTTTTTATAAGACGTGTAAGCCCCTCAAGCTCGTCCATAAAGCTGTCACGGAATGCGTCCGCAAGCGGTATGATAAAGCCGTCAAATTCGCTGTTGAATCGCTCAATTTCCTTGTCTGTAAAATCATACCTGTATCTTGTACTCTCAAAGGTAACGCTTTCATCTAAAGTAAGCGTTCTGATTATGCCGTAAAGATACATAAAGTTGCCGGAGTTTGATCCCATTACATTACAGTTGACATAATTATCTATTTCAAGTCTTTCCGTAGGAACCTTTCCGCCTCTTATCAGATATTTTGCCATAAAAATACCCCTTCACTTATATTTTTTGTTTTTATATTTTATCGGTAAAATTTTTAGTTTAAGATATATTCGATTATCCTGTCCGCCGAATTTCCGTCGCAAGCCGACATAAACCGCTCCCGAAACGCTCTTACCGCCGAAATATCACAGCCGTTTTTCACAGCCTTTTTCACGCTGTCAAAAAGCTGACTTTCAGTCTTTACAATATCTCCCGGCAGGAAATTATTGTCATAATTATAATAAAATCCTCGGTAGTCGTAAAACTCGTCAAGGTCGTAAGCGTAGAATATCATCGGTCGCTCGAAAAGCGAATACTCAAAGATAAGCGACGAATAATCGGTAATGCACAGGTCGCTAACGAACAGCAGCTCCTCGATTTTAAGCCTGTCCGAAACGTCGAACGCAAAATCCTCACAGCCGTGCGGTATCTTCGTCTTATCCTTAACAAATCCGTGCTGCTTTATAAGCAAAACACACTCTCCGCCCGTCAGCTCTTTAAGCCGATTTATATCGAACATTTTCGGCGGCTGCGCCTTGTCGGCATCTCCTCGGTAGGTCGGGGCATAGAGGATAACTTTTTTATCCTTAGCCAAAGGACAGACCTCAGAAAGCCTTGCAAACGCTTTTTCTTGGTTTTTCTCGTCAAAGAAATAATCCGTCCTCGCAACGCCCGTCGCCTTTACGCAGGAATTCTCGCCAAAGCCGAAAGCCTCGTTGAAATGCGGAATACACTCCTCGCTGCTTACCGTCACAAGCGTGTAATTGACGTGCGCAGGATAGCGGTCAAGCTGTTTCGGGTCTTGTCCGAAAGAAAGTCCTGCTATCGAATATCCCCACTTTTTGAAAGCGCCGCAGGAATGCCACGTCTGGATAAGTTTCGTTCCCTTTCGCAGCTTAAACGCTCCGAAAAGGTTGCAGGTGTCGTCGACGAGGATAGTCGCCGCTTGGGGCAGGAGCATACACAGTTTAAAATATCTGTAAAGATATGAAAGTCCGCCGCTGTTGTTGTGGATATAGAAAACCCGGGGTTTAATATCGCCCCGTGCTTTCAGCTTTTCGTATATCGCCTTGTAGCTGTCGGTAAGAAAATCATGCCGCACCTCGCAGAAAAGCACGAGATCCTTCTGCTGTTTTTTCAGACAGCACAGCTTATAGGTCAGCGGATAAACGAGTTTGAACGCAAAAAGCTTGAAAAGCTCTCTTACAAACGCCTTTACTTGAAATTTTTTCATCTTTAAATTTACAACCACTTACAAACATTTCCGTTCCTGCCGCAGCCTTGCTTAAAAAATTAACAGGTTAATTTTTTAAGCTGAAAAAACGTGCTGAAAAAGCGGCAAAAAACAATATATTTATCTCTGAATATACTTTTTTATTATATCATATACAAATTAAGGTGTCAAGCGTTTTTTGATGAACAAAAAGACGAAAAGCGGTGGAAAACACAGGCTTTTTTTATATAGAAAACAACAAGACAGTAAAATATTAAACCGAATATTCTTACAGCTTCGGCTATTGAAAAATCACGGCGAATGTGTTATACTATATTAATATAGTATAGTTCGGACTTCTTGGGACAGGAGGGGATAATTGTGAACAGGATATTAAGCAAGCTGTTTATCTCGCTTGCGCTTATCGTTCTGAGCGTGATAACGGGTCTCGGCTCGTGGTCGGTCGCTGCGATACTCCTTTCCTTTTCATTCTCGATGCTGCTCGATTACTTTGACGATAAAAAGGCACGCTCGCTGCTTTGCGCAGGCTATGCGGTTCTTTGCGCCCTTTTCCCGACTCTGCTTATCGGTCTGCCTACTATCTTTTACGATATTATTATTAATAAAAATAAGCTTATTTATGCGGTCTGGACAGCCGCCGCACTTTTTGACATATCAAGGCTCGAACCGAAAATGTCTGCGCTTTGCGCCGTTATGTGATTTATTGCGCTCGATATAGAATACAACGCAGGACGGGCGGAGCGGTTTTCCGAGCGGTTAAAGCGCCTTGCGGACGACTCTGCCGAAAGGATAATGCGGCTTACCGAGAAAAATCATCAGCTTATTTCGTCCGACAATGACATTTACACCGCAACGCTAAAGGAGCGAAACCGAATCGCACGAGAAATTCACGACAATGTCGGACACCTGCTTACGAGGGCACTTTTGCAGACGGGTGCGCTTGCGGTCGTTACGCAGGACGAGGAGATGAAAAAGAATATCATAAGCGTAAGGGACACGCTTAACAACGCAATGACGAGTGTGCGAAAGAGCGTTCACGACCTGCACGACGACGCTATCGACATGGAATCGGCGGTGAGGGAGGTAATGAACGGCGTTCCCGAGCGGTTTGTGAGGGTCGTTGAATACGACTGCGGAACAAGCGTTCCGAGGAAGATAAAGCTTGCGTTTATTGCGATAACGAAAGAGGCGGTGAACAATGCCGTCAAGTACAGCGGCGGCGACCGTATACACCTTTCGGTGCAGGAATATCCTGCGTTTTATCGGCTTTCGGTTTTCGACAACGGGGCGAACGAGCCGTCGGAGGATTTTGAGAGCGAAAACGGGATAGGGCTTTCAAATATGCGTGAGCGGATAAAAACGCTCGGCGGAAATATAAGGATAGAAAGTTCGGCTTCGGGTTTTCGGGTGTTTGCGACAGTGCCGAAAGTGACGGCGGAACAGAATTAAGTTTTTAAACAAAGAGAAAACGACGTATCCAGCGCTTGATACGTCGTTTTCATATATCTGAACCTTCGGGGGTAAATGAAGGACAGAAGCAAAATTAAATTAGGTTAAATCAATTGGGAAAATTCAGGAAAATTAATTTTCAGGAAAATTTATTTTAAGGAAAATTTTTATTTTAAGGAAAATTTTTATTTTCAGGAAAATTTTAATTTTCAGGAAAATTTATTTTCACTGCCGCCTGCGGCATTCTGTGCAAGCGAGGAGGCGTCTTCAAATGACATGGGCTTTCCGAGAACATATCCCTGAATGTAGTCGCAGCCCTTATCTTTGAGCATCGAAAGCTGGTCGTTCGTTTCAACGCCCTCGGACAAAACGCTGCATTCGGTGATATGACCTATCGAGATAACGGCGCTTACAAAGTCGCTGCTTTTCTTGTCGGCGCCTATCTCGTCGATAAAACTCTTGTCGA
The DNA here is from genome assembly GCA_051882075.1 of Oscillospiraceae bacterium. GTDB lineage: Bacteria > Bacillota > Clostridia > Oscillospirales > Ruminococcaceae > YE71. The sequence continues at coordinate 50,596 of JBJERC010000008.1, forward strand.
TCTTCAAAAGGTCGATAGGCAGCTTTGTCAGATATGAAAGCGAGGCATAGCCCGTGCCGAAATCGTCAAGAGCTATCCTTATTCCCTTTTCCTTTAAAATCGAAATGTTCTCGATAGCCGTTTTCATCGACAGCGCAAGACAGTATTCGGTTATCTCTATGCAAAGACATTCAAACGGAAAATCGTTCTGCTCGGCAATGTTTATCACCATGTCTGCAAAACCTCCGCGCGATATATTCTTTGCGGAAACGTTTATCGAGATAAGATAGTCCTTTCCGATCTTTTTAATTATCTCTCCGAATTCCTTTATCGCCCTTTCGATAACGTATTCGTCGATACGCAGGATAAGGTTCGTCTTTTCCGCAGCCGGAATAAATTCGCCCGGACTTATAAACTCGCCCGAGGGCGTCTTTAAGCGGAGCAGAGCCTCAAAGCCCCGAAGCCTGCTGCTTTCGGCGAAAAACTGCGGCTGATATACAAGATAGAAATAGTCGTTGTCAAGACTTTCCTTGATTATGTTTTCAAGCTCCGCCTGTCTTAAAAGAGCGGATTCGAGCTTTTTGTCGAAACGTAAGTATTTGTTCTTGCCGATCTTTTTTGCCTGATACATTGCAATATCGGCGTATTTCATAAGCGTGTCCGTGTCGTCGCTGTCGGCAGGGTATGATGCGATCCCGACGCTTGCGGTGACGTAGCAGGAATTTTCAACGCCGCTCGTGTATAGTCTTATGCGTTCGCTTAAACTGTCGAGCAGCTTCTGCGCCGCCTTTTCGGGGTCTTCCTCGGCAGGAAGAATAACGACATATTCATCGCCGCCAAGCCTTGCAACGAAAGCGTTTTCGCTCACGCTTGACGAGATACGCTTTGCGACGGTTTTAAGCACCTTGTTTCCCTCACGGTGTCCTAAGTTGTCGTTTATAAGTTTGAAATCGTCAAGGTCGATATAAAGCACGTTTACCGCCTTGTCCTTGTCAAGCTCGTCAAGATATGCCATAAATCCACGGCGGTTAGCAAGCCCCGTGAGGTAATCGGTCGTCATTTCTTTCTCACGCTTGAGAAGCGTTCTGCGCAGGAAAAGCATAAGCACCGACATTACCGCCATATTGAGAACACCCGGCAGCGGCGTAAGATTATTGCTGCGTAGAATAATGAAAGAAAGAGTTATTATCTGGTAAATAAGAAAGCAAAGAGAGATAACCGTTCCCTTTTTCGGGTCAAAGCATACCATTATAATACAGGTAACGGTAAGAAGTCCCGAGATAACTCCGTTAAAACTTGAGATAGGTATAGTTCCCGCCCCTATCGTCATAACTGCGGTAGAATCACGGTTGTTTATCTGCATTACAATAAGCAGTATAAGGCATATAGCCGTACCGAAGATAAGCACTGCGTTTCGTTGTTTCTTTGGTGCAGGAGCCATAAATTCACCCTTTCTTTTAATGCGTTATGATGAAATCCAATCGGGCGGCGGACTAAGATCCTTCGGTCTGTTAAGTTCCGCCTGTTCTTTTTCTGCTTTTTTAATATTTCTGTTGTTGACCGAATCTCCGATAAGACAGTAGATGACCGAGCATATCGGAACAGCCACGAACATACCGAAAATTCCGCCGACATTTCCGCCTATTGTGATAGCAAAAAGCACCCACAGGCTCGGAAGTCCGACCGACTGTCCGACTACCTTCGGGTAGATAAGGTTGCCCTCTATCTGCTGAAGTATTATCATAAAAACAACGAACATAAGCGCCTGCTTGAGTGAGGTTATCATGATAAGGAATGCGCCGATACCGATGCCGATAAATGCGCCGACTATCGGGATAAACGCCGTGACCGCAACAAGCACGCCTATCGTCGCCGAGTAGGGAAAGCCTAAAATTTTCATGCCGACAGCACAAAGGCTGCCGAGAATACAGGCTTCAAGTCCCTGTCCCGAAATGAAGTTTGAAAAGGTCTCTTTTGAAAGATTTCCGATATGCGAGAGCTTTTCGGTTATCTTTTTCGGAAAGTATGCATTGCATATGCGGTAAAGCTGGTTTTTTAGCTTTTCTTTCTGCGAAAGCATATATATCGAGAAAACAAGTCCGATTATAAAATTAACAAACCCCGTCACCATTCCCGATGCGATGCCGATAGTGCCCGAAAGCGTGTCGGTAACTATCGCCGAGTTGTTGAGCGTGTCGATTATCTTGTCGATGACCATATCCGAAGAAAGCTCGGTTTTTGCTATCCAGTTGCTGAGCGTCGGGTTTTCGGTCGCAAGTTTAAATACCTTCTGAACAAAATCAGGCACTTGCGCATAAAGCTGGATTATCGTATTCTTTACCGACGGGATAACGAGCCAGAGTACAAGCGCTATCGCCGCAAAACAGGAAACATATGTCAGCAAAAGCGAAACGGGTCTTCTGACGGCGTTAAAAAGCTTTCCCCTCGGCTTTCCGTCCTTTCTCGGACGAAAAAGAGTTCTCTCGAAAAAGCTGAGCGGAACGTTTAAGATAAGCGCAAGCACAAAGCCGATTATACAGGGCGAGAAAATGTCGCAGATAACGACTATCCAGTGCTCGACTACCTTGTAATTCGTAAGTCCCCAGTAAAGCACCACGCCTATCATCACGATAAGCAGCGGCTGCAAAAACGCCCATAGCTTTCCTTTTTTATTGTTCATTGATCTTTCCTTATTAAAATATTAAAATATCAGTCGAGCGAGATATTCATGATAGGCTTTAAAACATCTCCGCCGGGTGCGACCATAGGAAGAACGTTGACGTCCTTGTTTATCACGCACTCGACAAGACAGGGTCTGCCGCAGGAAAGCGCCTTTTTAAGCCCCTCCTCGATCTGATCCTTGGTTTCGATCCTTATTCCCTCGATACCGAAAGCGTCGGCGAGTTTCATAAGGTCTGTTCCTCTGTCTATATCCGTCTGTGAAAATCTCTTGTCGTAGAAAATTCTCTGCCACTGTCTTACCATTCCGAGAACGTTATTTGTGAAAACAAGCTCGATAACGGGGATATTATGCTTTGCGAGGGTCGAAAGCTCGTTGCAGTTCATGAAGAAACTTCCGTCGCCTGCAATGTTTACAACCGTCTTGTCGGGGTTGCCGATCTTCGAGCCGATAGCCGCACCCAGACCGAAGCCCATAGTTCCGAGACCGCCGCTTGATGCGAAACTTCTCGGTACGGTGAAGTCGTAAAACTGCGCCGTCCACATCTGATGCTGACCGACCTCGGTAGTGATTATCGCATTGTCGCCTGCAAGACGGTTTAGCGTTTCAAGCACCTCGTTCGGAAGAACCTCGTTTTCGTTTTCGATAGGAAGCATAGTAAGCGCATAGGTCTTTTTCCACTCGGCATTCTGCGCCATCCATTCGTCATGCTTCTTTTCGTCAAGCAGCTCGTTAAAGCGTGCAAGAACGTATTTTAAGTCGCCGTTAACATAACAATCGGGAGCGATATTCTTTCCTATCTCCGCAGGGTCTATGTCAACGTGAACTACCTTGGTATGCTTTGCGAAGGTCTTTGTATTGAGCGCAACTCTGTCTGAAAAACGTGAGCCGAGAACGAGCATAAGGTCGCAGCCGCCCAGTGCGAGCGAAGCCGCCTTTGTGCCGTGCATTCCGAGCATTCCGACAAAGTGGCTGTCCTTGTTATTAAAAGCAGTCTGTCCCATAAGCGAAAGCGAGATCGGAGCGTCGAGCTTGTTAACAAGAGCCGCAAGCTCCTCCTCTGCGCCGCAGGAAGTAACGCCGCCGCCTGCATAGATAAACGGTCTTTCAGCCGCATTAATAAGCGAAACCGCCTCGGCGATCTTTTCATCGATATTTTCGGGATTTTCGTTTACAACTGCCGCAGGAGTTTTCGGCTCGTATTCGCACATTGCGGCGGTAACGTCCTTCGGAATGTCGATAAGAACAGGGCCTTTTCTTCCCTCGTTTGCGATATAGAAAGCCTCTCTTACGGTGTCGGCAAGCTTCGTTACGTCCTTTACAATATAATTATGCTTAGTTATCGGCATAGTTATACCGCAGATATCGACCTCCTGGAACGAGTCAAGACCTAAAGCCGCCGTGCCAACGTTTCCTGTAATAGCAACGAGCGGAACGGAGTCCATATTTGCGGTTGCGATACCGGTCACAAGGTTAGTAGCGCCCGGGCCTGAAGTTGCGATAACAACGCCGGTTCTTCCTGTCGTTCTCGAATAGCCGTCAGCAGCGTGACAAGCGGCCTGTTCGTGCGCTGTGATAACGTGTCTTATCCTGTCGGAATATTTATAAAGTGCGTCGTATATATTAAGCACTGCGCCGCCCGGATAGCCGAAAACGGTGTCCGTGCCCTGTTCAAGCAGACACTCCAATAAGATCTGTGAGCCGTTAAGTAACATGATTATTTCCTCCAAAAGCGTAAAATTAGTTCGATACTATTTAATTATACAGCAGTTTGAGAAATTTGTCAATACGAATGGCATTTTTTATTTGAAAAATGTGCGAAAATGTTCGGCTGAGTCCTGCGGGGTAAAATTAAGTCGCAACCCCTTGATTTTGCGGACGGTATATGATATAATCATTATATATATTTCTTTGTGAAAAAAGGTGGTCTGACAACAAATGGGTACGGGAATTTTAAAGAGTAGCGGCGAGAAGAAACAAAAGGACAGGTATCTTCTTCTGTTCGCCGTTTCGTTTATCGGCATGATGCTTGCGTTTTTGCCGACTATGATACGCAATAAGGGTATCTTTCTTTACTACGGCGATTTCAATTCGCAGCAGATGATGTTTTATCAGCACGCAAACGAAATGGTCAGAAACGGCAATTTTGGCTGGGACTGGGGAACCGACCTCGGCTCGAATTTTATCGGCTCTTATTCGTTCTATCTTTTAGGCAGTCCGTTTTTCTGGCTGACGACGCTTTTTCCGCTCAGCGCGGTAAAGTATCTTATGCCGTGGATGCTCGCCCTTAAAACGAGCGTTGCGGCTGTTACTTCATACGCTTATATAAGACGATTTGTAAACAACCCCGATTCATGCTTTGTCGGCGCAATGCTTTACGCCTTTTCGGGATTTCAGCTTTACAACGTCTTTTTCAACCACTTCCACGACGTAACGGCTTTCTTTCCGCTGCTGCTGCTCTCCTTCGAGCTGCTCACGCAGGAGAACAAACGAGGATTTTTCGCCCTCTGCGTTGCGCTTTGTGCAAGCATTAGCTATTTCTTCTTCGCCTGCGAGGTAGTGTTCGTTGTAATTTACTTCTTCATCCGCTGCCTTGATAAGAGCTTTAAGATGGATTTCAAAATTTTCGGTCTGCTTTGCTTTGAGGCGGTGCTTGGAGTTGCTATCTCCTGCATTATCCTGCTGCCTGCCTGCTACGACGTTATCAACAATCCGAGAGTAAGTCAGCGACTTTACGGAATAGATATGGTGTTCTACGGCGAGAATGTAAGGATTCCGAGAATCATTCAGGCGTTCTTCATGATGTCGGATATGCCTGCAAGAGTAAATATTCTAAGCTCCGACAGCGCAAGATGGGCGTCCATCGCAGGCTATCTGCCTATGTTCTCGATGTGCGGAGTTATCGCATTTATAAGAGATAAGAAAAAGCACTGGGCGACGACGCTTATCGCCGTTTCGGGCATCATGATGTGCGTGCCTTGGCTCAATTCGCTGTTCGTGCTTTTAAACAGCAGCTATTACGCAAGATGGTTCTATATGCCTATACTCATCATGTGTCTTATGACCGCAAAGGTGCTTGAGGAAGACCCCGACAAGCTGAAAAAGGGCTTTATTATCGTTGCCGCCGTCTGCGCTTTCTTCCTTGCAATACCCATGCTGCCGCAGAACAAGGACGGCAAGGTGGTAAATTTCTTCCAACAGCTGCCTAAGAAGGTCGACGGAGAGTTCACATTCCCCGAAATTACCTCCTATCCCGAAATGTACTGGATGCAGCTTGCGATAACGGTTATTCTCACGGCGATCCTCGGCATTATAGTCTACCGTCTGCCGAGAACGAAAAGCTTCGGAAAGATAGTCGCCGCAGTTACCTCCGCCTGCTGTATCATAACAATGTTCGCAGGAGTAAACTTCGGCGCAGTTCAGGACGGCGGACATGAAGCCTATATCGAACACGCAATTAACGGCAAGGATAATCTTGACATGGACAAGCTCGAGTCGATGAGCGATATAAACGATCTTTACGAGGACAACACGTTTTACAGGATAGATACCTCGGAGAATGTCGACAACTGGTGTATGTACTGGGGACTTTCTTCGATGAGGACCTTCCACAGCGTAGTTCCGCCCTCGATAATGAATTTCTACGAAACGATAGGACAGACCCGTGACGTTGCTTCAAGAATGGATCCCAAGCTGTATGCGTTAAGGGGTATGTTCTCGGTAAGATATTATTTCAAGCGTGCGAACGGACAGGTAAATCACCCCACGAACGTTCAGGGGCTTTCGGGCTTTAAGTATGTCGACACGCAGAACGATTTCCATATTTATGAAAATCAGTACTGGATACCGATGGGTCAGGTTTACGATTACTACACGACAGACCACGCAATTCAGGAGGCGCAGTCGCTAAAGCGTCCGAATATGCTGCTCGACGCCGTTGTGCTTAATACCGAGCAGATAAATAAATACGCCGATATATTAGAGCCTTACAGCTCGAACGTACAGACGGAGGACAGGTATTATGAAACCTGCGAAGAAAAGCGTTCGCAGTGCTGTTATTACTTCAAGGAGTCGTCGGACGGCTTTGACGCTAAGATAAAACTTGACGAGGAAAAGCTTGTGTTCTTCTCCGTTCCCTATGAGGACGGCTGGACGGCGACGGTTAACGGAAAGCCTGTCGAGATAGAAAACGTAAGCTACGGCTTTATGGCGATAAGATGCCCCGAGGGCGACAACGTTATCCGCTTCGACTACGAAACGGCAGGTCTTAAAACCGGAAAAATTATAACTGCATCGGGCTTGACAGTCCTTGCGCTTTACCTTGCGGCATCTTTCGTTTACAGCAAAAAGAAAAAGCCTGCGGCGGTAACTTCCGAGAGCGAAGAAAAGGCTGATAACGATACTAAAACGGCTGAAACGATTGAAACGGTTGAAACTTCCGAAAATGTTGAAAACTCTGTGGAAAGTGTTGATAAATCGGAAGATACCGGCGATAAGGGAGGAGAAGAATAATGTACAGCGAGGAAAAACAGCTTTCACGAACCGATATTTTCGACGGCAAAGTTGTTAAGCTTTTCGTCGACGAGGTCGAACTTGACAACGGTCAGAAAGCGAAGCGTGAGATAATTCAGCACCCCGGAGGAGTGTGCGTTTTGCCGCTTGACGAGGACGGGAATGTTTATATGGTAAAGCAGTTTCGCTATCCGTTTATGACCGCCCTTTACGAGATACCGGCAGGAAAGCTTGAATACGGCGAAAACCACCGTGAATGCGGAATAAGGGAGCTTAAAGAGGAAACGGGAGCGACCGCCGACAGCTTTGAATATTTAGGCTGTATCTACCCGACCGTTGCTTACGACACCGAAATTATCCATATGTATCTTGCGAGGGGACTTCATTTCGGCGAGCAGAGTCTTGACGAGGGCGAGTTTCTTGACGTGATAAAAATGCCGTTTGACGAGGTTTTCGAGATGGCGATGAACGGCTCGATTCCCGACGCAAAAACGCAGACGGCGGTTCTTAAAACGAAGATACTTCTTGATATGAATAACGCTTAATAAAAAACACAAATTCTTTAAAATTTATTAATTGACATTCTGTAAAAAAAGGTGTATATTTTTAAGAATAATATAAACACAAGTCTATAATTGAAACAGAGAGGATGGATCGAAATGCTGAATACTAATTTTGATGAAAAATTCGGAAAGCAGGGACTTACCTTTGACGATGTTCTTCTTATCCCTGCGGAGTCAAACGTTACTCCTAACATGATCAGCCTTAAAACAAAGCTGACCGCCGGCATTACGCTTAACACGCCTATCATCACATCGGCAATGGACACAGTTACCGAGTCGAAAATGGCTATCGCTATCGCAAGAGAGGGCGGACTTGGAATTATCCACAAGAATATGACCATTGAACAGCAGGCGGAAGAGGTCGACAAGGTAAAGCGTTCGGAAAACGGCGTTATTTCAAATCCGTTCTCGCTCACAGCCGATAAGACGGTCGAAGAAGCAGATCAGCTTATGGGAAAATACAAGATCTCGGGCGTGCCGATAGTAGACGCAAGCGGCAAGCTTATCGGTATCATCACCAACAGAGATTTAAAGTTCATCACAGATTTCAGCACGCTTATCTCGGACGTTATGACAAAGGAAAACCTTGTTACCGCCCCTGTCGGAACGACTCTCGAGGACGCACAGAAGATACTTATGACAAACAAGATCGAGAAGCTCCCTATCGTTGACGAAAACGGAATGCTCCGTGGTCTTATCACGATAAAGGATATCGAAAAGGCGGTTCAGTACCCCAATTCCGCAAGGGACTCAAAGGGCAGACTTCTCTGCGGCGCGGCTATCGGCGTAACAGACGACGTTCTCGACAGAGCGAAGGCTCTTGTTGACGCACAGGTAGACGTTCTTGTTCTCGATTCAGCTCACGGACATTCTCAGAATATAATCAACTGCGTAAAGAAGGTCAAGGAGGCTTTCCCCGGCACGCCCGTTATCGCAGGAAATATTGCGACGGCAGAGGCTGCGGAGGCTCTTATTCAGGCAGGCGCTGACTGCGTTAAGGTCGGTATCGGCCCCGGCTCTATCTGTACTACAAGAATAGTTGCAGGTATCGGCGTTCCGCAGATCACGGCAGTTTACGACGTTGCCTGCGTTGCGCAGAAATACGGAATCCCAGTTATAGCAGACGGCGGAATAAAGTATTCGGGCGACATTGTAAAGGCTCTTGCGGCAGGCGCAAACGTTGTAATGCTCGGCTCGCTGCTTGCAGGCTGCGAGGAAGCTCCCGGCGAAATGGAGATCTATCAGGGCAGATCGTTCAAGGTTTACAGAGGAATGGGTTCAATTGCGGCAATGCAGAAGGGTTCAAAGGACAGATATTTCCAGACGGGCAGCAAGAAGCTTGTTCCCGAGGGAGTTGAGGGACGTGTGCCTTACAAGGGAATCGTATCCGACACAATTTTCCAGCTTTGCGGCGGTATCAGATCGGGCATGGGCTATTGCGGCGCACCCGATATTGCAGAGCTTCACGCAAAGACACGTTTTGTAAGGATCACGGGCGCAGGACTCAAGGAGTCGCACCCTCACGATATTTACATCACAAAGGAAGCTCCGAACTATTCGGCAGGAATTTGATATATACGATAAAACTGAAAATAAGCATGAAGAAACGGGCGGTCTGCCCGTTTTTTTATTTTAAAAAATATACTTGCAAAAAATCCACGTCTGTGTTATAATAATAGTGTATCTATAAATTTAAGGGAAAGGCGGAGATAAATTGGCGGTCAAAAGAATACTTGCGGCGGCTGCTGCATCGGCAATGCTGCTGACAGGCTGCTCGGGCGTTAATTTTTCCGTCGACGCCCTGCTCGAAGCCCCGAAGCTGACCGAGGAACAAACGCAGATACACGAGGCTCTTATCTCGGCGGTGGGGCGAGGTATCACGCTTAAATATCCAAAAAACGGCAGCTTCCGCTCCGCTTACGTTATCGCAGATCTAGACAGCGAGCCGACCGAGGAGGCGCTTGTCTTTTACGAATATACAGGCTCGGAAAAAGAGGGTCTTCGGGTAAATCTCCTCGATAAACAGGAGGACGGCAGCTGGTATTCGGTAAAGGAAATTGCCGGCGCAGGAACGGATATAGATCAGGTCATAATCTCGCCGATGGGCGGCGGAAGACAGATGGATATTCTTGTCGGCTATCAGAATATAGCGCACGACAACATTCTTGAAATTTACAGCTATTCCGAAGGCTCGATTCAGCGTATAGGCTCGGATAATTATTCGCTCTTACAGGCGGTCGATATAAATTCCGACGGAACAGACGAGCTTATCTCGATACAGAAAACGACCGACAGCGAAACGGGAAACGTTTCGGCGAAGGCTTATCTTTTAAAGCTTTCGGGCGGCGAGATAACGAAGGACGAGGGAATTGATATGTGCCTCGGGGTGCAGTCCTATTCAAAGGCTTGCAGCGGAAGACTCCCGGGCGGCGACCCGGCGGTTTATGTCGACGAACTTAACGCCGACGGACTTTTACAGACCGAGATAATTTTCTACCGCTATTCTGCGCTTCAGAATCCCGTGCAGCTTAGAAGTGAAAAAATGCTGCCGCTTTGCACAAGACCTGTCGGATATGCAAGCAACGATATCGACGGCGACGGTGTTGTTGAAATACCCTCGACAAAGCCTATGCTCGGCTATGAAAACGCAGTCAGCGAGGAGCAGCTGCTTAAAACGACATGGTGCGTTTACGAGGATTTTTACGACTTAAAGGCGAAGTATTCGGGCTATTATTCGGTGACGGACGGCTATATGATGGCTTTCCCGTCACGCTGGAGCGACAAGGTAACGGTCAAGCTCGATTCGGAAACGGGCGAGGCGGTCTATTATAAGTACGAGGGAGATATAAACGCACAGATGACCGAGCTTATGAGAATAAGGTCGGTGACAAAGAACGAAAGCGGCGAATTTCTTTACAACGGCTATCAGCTTATCACATCAAGAGGTCAGATGGATTATCTTGTAAAGCTGCCGACAAATAAGCGTGAGCAGATGATACTTACGATAGACGAAGTCCAGAACTGCTTTTATACAGTGTACAGATGAAATCTGTATACGGTGTACAGATAGTAAATTAATATAAACAGACAGATTTTACGGAAAGGAAGAATGAACATGAAAAAGGTTCTTGTTTGCGAAGACGAAGAGTCGATCAGAGAGTTTGTTGTGATAAACCTTAAAAGAAGCGGATATGACGTGGTGGACGTTTGCTGCGGCGAGGACGCTTTAAAGGCTTATGAAAACGAGGAGGAGGGCTTCGACGTTGCGCTTCTCGATATAATGATGCCGGGAATTGACGGTATGCAGGTGTGCAAAAAGTTCAGAGAACAGAGCGAAACTATGGGCATAATAATGCTGTCGGCGAAGTCGCAGGAAATGGATAAAATTTCCTCGCTTATGATAGGCGCAGACGACTATATAACAAAGCCGTTTTCGATCTCCGAGCTTATCGCAAGAGTCGACGCAGTATGCCGAAGAGTAAGCATGGTACATTCAAAGAACGAAACGGCGTCCGTTATAACAAGCGGTCCGTTCACGCTCAATTTAAAGAGCAGAACGGTGTTTAAAAACGGAACGCAGATAGACTTAACTCAGGTCGAATATCAGATAATGGAATATTTCTTCAAAAATCAGAATACAGCCCTTGACCGCAACAGCATTTTAAATCATATCTGGGGCGAAAGCTATTACGGCGACGATAAGATTGTTGACGTTAATATCAGAAGAATAAGAATGAAGATAGAGGACGAGCCTTCAAACCCGAAGTATATCTTAACTATCTGGGGATTCGGCTATAAATGGTCGCCGTCCTGATAAAAACACTGAAAATTTTTTTAAGTGTTCCGTTTTATGCACACATAAATAAATTAAATGTGCTATAATAATAACACAGAGCAGGGGGGGCGCAGGGTCGGCGTTATGGCGTTAAATAAGCTCAACAGAAAAACTCAGTCGTCAGACGGCAGCAAAAACCGTTTCGGACGAAAAAGCATCGCCACGCACTGGCAGAGAAGCAGCCTCGGCGTTGTTATAGCGACGCTTGTCGTTTTAGGAATACTGCTTTTTTCGCTGATGAGAAATTATTATTACAGCTCCGCAAGGCAGCTTCTTACCTCGAAAATGAACGTTATCGTCGGCTCGCTTCAGGGCGGCGCTTCGGACGGGGCAGTAAATTATACGGCGCAGATACGCTCGATAGTCGAGGGTTATGAGGACAAGGACAAGGCGGAGCTTATGGCGATAACCGCCGACGACGCTATCGCCGTTACCTCGTCGGGATTTTCAATTTCGGGCGAGATGAACACAAAGGATTACGAACAGGCGCAGACCTCCGAGGACGGCACGGCTTATGCAATTTTCGATATGCCGAGCGGCGAAAAGGTAATCGCAGTCACCTCGATGATCTCTTTCAGCGGCTGCGAATACAAGGCTTTGCGAATGGTCTCCTCGATGAAAAATGTCGACAGTCAGATATTTTTCTTAACGCTCGGAATGGCGGCTATCTTCGTGGGCATAATCCTGCTCGTTTACCTGTCGGGAAGATTTTTCATACGCTCGATAGTTTACCCCGTTATCAAAATAGGCGAAATTGCGAGGAAGATTGCAAAGGGCGACTTCTCCGAGCGAATTGAAAAAACGAGCGACGACGAACTCGGCGACCTCTGCGAGTCGATAAACTATATGGCGCAGGAGCTTTCGCATACCGAGTCGATGAAAAACGAGTTTATCTCCTCCGTTTCCCACGAACTGCGAACTCCGCTTACTGCGATAAAGGGCTGGAGCGAAACGCTTACGGCGATAGACGACCCCGAAACGTTTAAAAAGGGAATGAGGGTAATAACCTCCGAGACCGAGCGTCTTTCGCAGATGGTCGAGGAGCTTCTCGACTTCTCACGAATTCAGGACAACCGCCTTACGCTTATAATGGACACGATAGACATTTTAGCGGAGCTTGGCGAAACGGTGCTTATCTATCAGGAAAGGGCGAGAGCGCTCGGCATTACGCTAAATTACTACGAGCCGACTATGCTTCCGTTCGTTTACGGCGACAAAAACAGGTTAAGACAGGTGTTTATCAATATCGTCGACAATGCGATAAAATATTCCGACAAGGGCGATACCGTTTCGGTCGAGGCTTACGAGGAAAACGGGGATATCTGTATTCTCGTTTCCGACACGGGAATTGGAATTTCAAAAGAGGATCTGCCGAAGGTCAAGACCAAGTTCTTTAAGGCGAACCACACAAGACGAGGTTCGGGAATAGGTCTTGCGGTCGCAAACGAGATAATCACAAGACACGGCGGAACGCTCAATATAAACAGCGAGGAAAACGTCGGCACAACGGTGCTTATAACGCTTCCTGCGATAGACAACGGCAAAAAGCCGGACAACAAGCCGACGGTCGACGTCGAGATAATCTCGTCCGACCGAAGCGACAAATGACGTATTTTAAGATAGTGTATCTGTATTGTATTTAAAAGGGAAAGGGACAGAAAATGTCAGAAAAAACAAGCGGAGAGAAATTCAAGACCAAGATAGGCGGACAGGCTGTTATCGAGGGCGTTATGATGAGAGGAATGGGAAAGGCGGCTATGGCTTGCAGACTCCCCAGCGGCGAGATAGACCTTGAAGAGTGGACGGTCGACGGCGGAAAAAGCGGAAAGAAAATGCCGTGGTACAGAAAAACGCCTTTTGTAAGGGGGATTTTCAACTTTGTCATTTCGATGATAGACGGCTATAAGTGCCTTTCAAGGTCGGCGGACAAGCAGATGACCGACGACGAAGAAGAGGAAATGACGAAGTTTGAAAAGTGGCTTGACGAAAAGTTCGGCGAAAAGCTTATGCCCGTGCTGACGGCGATTTCGTCAATTTTCGGCGTGGCGCTTGCGGTGTTTTTGTTCATGTTCCTGCCGACTTGGATATTAAAGGGTCTGACGGCAATTTTCGGCGAGATGAATGTTTTGCTTAAAAACACGCTCGAAGGTCTTATCAAAATAGCGATATTCGTCGGCTATACCGCCCTTACGGCGAAAATGCCCGAGATTGGAAGAACGTATGAATATCACGGTGCGGAGCATAAGACTATCGCTTGCTATGAACACGGCGAGGAGCTTACTCCCGAAAATGTAAAAAAGCACTGCCGTTTTCACCCGAGATGCGGAACGAGCTTTATTTTCCTTGTGCTTTTTATCAGCATTTTCATAAACACGATATTTCGCATCACATGGGGAAGCGTGCTGACAAGAGTATTATGCAAGCTGCTTCTGCTGCCCGTTATAACGGGTATCGCTTACGAAGTGATAATGCTTGCGGGAAAATATAACAATATTATCACAAGAATAATTTCAGCGCCGGGTATGCTTATTCAGAGGATAACGACAAGCGAGCCTGACGAAAAGCAGATAGAGTGTGCAATAGCCGCAATGAAAGCGGTGATCCCCGACGGAGAGGAAGGCGAGATCGACAGATGGTAAACTATACATATAACGATATTATCATGAGCCTTACGGAAAAGCTCGCTTCGGCAGGAATTTCAAACGCTCACTGGGAAGCGAGGGAGCTTGCAGGCTGCGCTCTCGGATTTAACTGTCGGGGACGATTTGACGCAAAGACTGAGGCTGCCCCCGAACAGATAAGCCGCTGCGCAATGCTGCTTGCAAGACGGCTTTCGGGCGAGCCTTTGCAGTACATTATCGGCGAGTGGGATTTTTACGGAAAACCGTTTACCGTCGGCTTCGGAGTGCTTATCCCGAGAGCCGATACCGAAACGCTTATCGACTGCGCCGTGAAGATTCTTGGCGGCAAAAACGACCTTACGGTGACAGATCTCTGTTCGGGCAGCGGCTGTATCGGAATTACGATTGAAAGGGTTCTTGACTGCCGTTCGGTTGTTTGTATCGAAAAATCGCAGGCGGCTTTTGATTATCTTATGAAGAATATCAAGCGTCACGAAAGCGGCTGCAAGGCGGTGCTTAGCGACGTGCTTGACGAAAAAACGGCGGAGGAAACGCCGCTTTCAGACCTTATTATCTGCAATCCGCCCTATATCAACGCAAACGACATGAAAAAGCTGCAAAGGGAAGTTACCTTTGAGCCGAAGGAGGCTCTTTTCGGCGGCGAGGACGGCTTTGATTATTACCGCAGGATTGTAAGGCTCTGGAAAAACAGGCTTAAATCGGGTGGCGTTATGATGTTCGAGATAGGCGCAGGACAAGAGGACGAGGTCATGGAGATAATGATACAGGCAGGTCTTAAAAACGTCCGTGCAAAGAGGGATATGGCGGGCATAAACCGCTGTGTTTACGGCATGAATATCGAGCAGGAAAACGTTAATCTTTACGAGCAGCTTTCACAAGACGGAAAATAAAAGGAAAGGAACGTTAAGAAAATGGCAATAGATAAGAAGAAAAAGGATCAGACCCCTCCCGTTGTCGAGATAACCGAACCCGAGGAGAAGAAAAAGGCGATCGAAGCGGCTGTCGCTTTTCTTGAAAAGAAATACGGCAAGGGCGCTATCATGAAGCTCGGCGCAAATACGAAAATGGACGTCGAGGCTATACCGACAGGCTCGATGACGCTCGACTTAGCGCTCGGAATAGGCGGTATCCCGAAGGGAAGAATTATCGAGCTTTACGGACCTGAATCGTCGGGCAAAACGACCGTTGCGCTCCACTGTATCGCCGAAACGCAGAAGATGGGCGGCGAGGTAGCGTTTATCGACGTTGAACACGCTCTCGACCCGATCTATGCGAAAAAGCTTGGCGTTAATATCGACGAGCTGCTTGTTTCCCAGCCCGACAGCGGCGAGCAGGCGCTTGAAATTGCAGAGCATCTTGCACGTTCGGGCGCTATCGACTGTATCGTTGTCGACTCGGTTGCGGCAATGGTAACTAAGGCGGAAATTGACGGCGACATGGGCGACGCTCATGTAGGACAGCTTGCAAGACTTATGTCGCAGGGCATGAGAAAGCTTACTTCGGTTCTTGCGAAGTCGAACTGCGCGGCTATCTTTATCAACCAGATAAGAGAAAAGATAGGCGTGACCTACGGAAACCCCGAAACTACGCCGGGCGGCCGTGCGCTTAAATTCTATGCTTCGGTAAGACTTGACGTAAGAAAGGGCGAGGCTATTAAGGACGGCAGCGAGGTGCTCGGAAACAGAACGAGGGTCAAGGTCGTTAAGAACAAGGTCGCTCCGCCGTTCAGAGAGTGTGAATTTGACATAATGTACGGCGAGGGAATAAGCCGCACGGGCGAGGTTCTCGATCTTGCGGTCGAGATGGATATTGCCAAAAAGAGCGGTTCGTGGTTCAGCTACGAGGATATGAAGCTCGGTCAGGGAAGAGATAACTCAAAGCTGTTTTTAAAAGAACACCCCGACGTAATGCAGGAGATCGAGGATAAGATAAAGGCGAAGATAGCCGAGCAGGAAGCGAAGGCTAAGGAAGAGGAAGAAAAGGCGGCGGCGGAAAATTCTTCGGCTGAAAAGGACGG
>JBJERC010000008.1:66923-73833 GCA_051882075.1 Oscillospiraceae bacterium
GAAATTCTTCACGCCGACGAATACCGCAGGGCGAGGGAGCGCGCGCTTTATCTGCTCGATTACAGAGATCATTCCTATGTCGAGCTTTGCAAAAAGCTGATGAAAAATTACGGCGAGGATATCTGCTATGAAGTCGCCGACAATCTTGCCGAAAGCGGACTTATCGACGACGCACGATATGCCGAGGCGCTTGCAAGACGGCAGTGCGAGGTAAAACTTTTCGGGTCGTATAAGGCGAGGCTTTATATGCGTGAAAAGGGCATACCTGCGGCGATTATAAACGAGGCTTTAGAGCCTTACGAGGAGACCGCCGCCGAACGTGCGGCAGAGCTTATTGTCCGCAGGTATATGAAATATTTCGACCCCGACGACCGGGCGCTTATGCAGAAGCTTAAAAATGCGCTTGCAAGACAGGGATATTCCTATTCGCAGATAAAGGACGCTATTGAAATAGTGATGCAGGAAGAGGACGAAGAAGATTGATAAAACGTCTCGTTCCGACAGTAACCGACAGCCTCCGCTATTGATTTTCGGCGGATAACGTGGTATAATAGGATAAGAGATCACGAAAGGAGCGGTGAAATTCATGGACGACAGGTATAACGACAGTTATAACGACCGCAATAACGATAACGGCGAAAACTTCGGAGAATACGAAAATTATAATAACGATAATTATAATTATGATAATCCCGACGGCTATAATAATGAATACTCCGACGGCGAAGATTATCGGGAATATATCGAAGACAGACAGCCGACCGAGGAGGAGATCTTAGAGCATATAAGGCTTGCGAAGATCCGCCGTGAGAGAGCCGACCAGCTTGCAAGGGACAGGCTTCATGCGGAAATGGTACTTGTCGGACTTGCGCTGCTTATAATCGTGGTCATAGTGATGCTTATTACAAAGGCGGTAAACAAGAGCAAGCAGGCGAAGGATTTTTCTCCCTCGTCAAGCGTTTCTTCATCGTCAAGAGCGTATCGTGATGAAAGCAAGGCGGACGGCGAAAGCTCGTCTGAGGAGGACAAGGGAAGCACGCCTTATAAAGGACAGGCAAAGGGTCATCAGCTTACGACCGTCGACGGAGTTTCATATGTTGACGGGATACTGATAGTAAACAAGACATTCTCCCTGCCCTCGACCTACGACCCCGGAATGAACGAGGAGGCCGAGCAGGCGTTTAACGACATGGCGGCGCAGGCGTGGGGCGAGGGTATTACGCTCTGGATATGTTCGGGCTACAGAAGCTATTCCGAGCAGTACGAGCTTTTTGACGGCTATGCGAAAGCGAGAGGTCTTGAGGGTGCGGACAGCGTTTCGGCTCGTCCGGGATATTCCGAGCATCAGACGGGGCTTTGCATGGACGTCAACACGACCGATTTCAGCTTTGAGGGAACGCCCGAGGCGGTGTGGCTTGAAGAAAACTGCGCCGACTACGGATTTATAATCCGTTTCCCGAAGGGCAAGGAAAAGCTGACGGGATATGAATACGAGCCTTGGCATATAAGATATGTCGGAGTCGAGGCGGCGAAGGCGATGAAAGCGAAAGGGCTTTGTCTTGAGGAGTTTCTGAACGTGACCTCCGACTACAAGGATTCGCTTGAAAATCAGACCTTTATCGACAAATATTCCGCATACGGCGCAGACTATTCGCAGACCGATTCCGAAAGCTATGGTGAAAATTCCGTAGATTACGGTTATCAGACCGAGGATAATGACGGATATAATGAAGATTACGGTTATGATGAAACTTACGGTTATGACGATAATTACGGCTATGATGATAATTATGGTTATGACGAGGAGCAGGATTATACTTGGTGATATACAGAAAAGGCTGACGTTTTGTGCGTCAGCCTTTTTGTTTTGCGTTATTTTGATCTTATTCCGCCGATATAATATAATAATAAACCGGCTGTCCGCCCCTCATCATGTTTATGTCGAGGTTTGAAAACTTCTTTGAAAGCATAGCGTAAAGGTTCTCGGCGGCTTCGTCGGTAACGTCTGCGCCGTAAAGTATCGTGATAAACGAGGTGTCGCCCTTGACAAGCCTCTTCGTCAGCTTGTATGCGCCCTTCGTAACGTCCTTTTCCGTGAAACAAAGCCGACCGTTTTCCATGCAGAGAATTTCGCCCTGCTTTATGCTGTGTCCCTCAAAGTCGCTGTCCCTTGCGGCAAATGTGACCTGACCTGTCGAAACACGCTCGAAAGCGTTCGTCATTTCAAGTCGGTTGGTGTTGAAATCAGCCTCGGGGTCGAAAGCCATCATTGCGCTCATTCCCTGCGGAATAGAACGTGTCTGCAATACGCACACTCTGCGGTCGGCAAGCTTCATCGCCTGCTCCGCCGCCATAATAATGTTCTTGTTGTTCGGAAGAACGAAAACCGTTTCGGCAGGACAGCTCATTACCGCCTTTAAAATATCGTCGGTCGAGGGGTTCATAGTCTGACCGCCTCTTACAACGCAGTCAACGCCGATGTCGGTAAACATTGCTTCAATACCGCTTCCTGCGGCGACCGCAACAAAGCCGTACTTCTTCTCGGGCTTTGCAGGCGTAAAGCCCTGTTCGGTGTTCTTCTTCCTGCTCTCGTGCTGGAGCTTCATATTCTCGACCTTCGGAAGATTGATAATCCCAAATTCCAGACCCTTCTGTATCGCAAGTCCGGGGTCGTTCGTGTGAACGTGTACCTTTATTATCTCGTCGTCCTCAACGACAACAACGCAGTCGCCGATAGTTTCAAGATACGCTCTTAAAGCGTCGGAGGAATCGCAGTTTTCGTCCTTTGTGATAAGCATTTCCGTGCAGTAGGTAAAATGTATCTCGTCGTCGTAAAGCCCTACTGCGTCGGCGAAGGTGTCGACGGTTATCCGCTTTTCGTCCTGCGACTTTGCGGCGGCTATCTCTCCGCCTGCGAAAATACGCTTCATTTCATTAAAGACGATAACAAGTCCTTTTCCGCCTGCGTCGACAACGCCTGCCTTTGCAAGCTGCGGCAGCAGGTCGGGAGTCTTTTCGAGGGTTATCTCAGCCTGACGGCATACCTCGTCCCAGATAAGCAGAGGGTCGTTTGATGAAATCGAAACCTCTCTCGCCTTTTCGGCAGCCTCTCTTGCGACCGTGAGGATAGTACCCTCGGTAGGTTTCATGACCGACTTGTATGCGCCCTTTACGCCAAGCTCGAGCGACTCGACAAGCAGCTCGGCATCTATTTCCTCCTTGTCGGCAAGCGCCTTTGAAAAGCCACGGAAAATCAGCGAAAGTATAACGCCCGAATTTCCTCTTGCACCACGAAGCATACCCGAAGCCGCCTCTGCCGCCGCCTTTCCTGCCGAAACGCTGTCGGGCAGGGTCTTGAGCGCAAGAGCCGCATTTGAGATAGTCATAGACATATTTGTTCCCGTGTCGCCGTCGGGCACGGGGAAGACGTTAAGCTCGTCAACCGTTTTTTTCTTGTCCGATAAAACATTCGACGCACTGATAACTGCGTCACGGAAAAGCTTTCCGCTTATGCTCGAATTCAATGGAATTACCTCCTGAATTTTTGTTTTTTGATTTGATAATGATATACCTTTAATAATAAGTCCTGCGCCTTACAGCATGATATCGTCAACGTAAACGTCGACCGATGCGACCGATGCGCCCGTTTTTTCGGTAAGGGTGTATGCGACCTTGTGTGAAACGGCGGCGGCAACGGCAGGAAGATTTACCTCGCCTGCGGCGGTTATCCCGAGCTTTATCGAAAGCGCACCGTTTTTCTCGGCAATGTCGACTCTGTTAAGACCTGCCACGCCGAAGCAACTTTCGGTCTGGTCGGCAATAAGCTTGTGAAGATACTTTCTTGTAACGGTAACAGCGCCGATGTGATTGCTTATCCTTATCATAAAAGAACCCGTCCTTTCACAGATATATATACCCCTTTATTATACTACATTCCGAGCGACTTGTAAAGGGCTTTTTGAAAATATCACATAAATATCATAAGAACGGGAAATAAAATGATTTGGGTATTGATTTTTTTGTTTAAATGTGATATAATATAGTATAATATGTCGGAATAAACGAGATACTATAAAAATACAAATAATACAAAATTGAAAACGGGAGGAAACTCAGATGATAATAAGCACCATCGCCGCAATGGCGGCTGGATATGTACTAAGCGTTATTTTCGGAACGCCTAAGGTCTTAAATGCCGAAAGGTATCTTAAAATTCTTTGCAATAATCTTGCGCCGAAGATAAGCGCAAAATATGAAAACAGCTACGAGGGACAGCGCACGGCAGGCACGGTATTTTTAGTGCTTTTGCTGCTTTTAACGGTTGTTCCTGCGGCTTTGATACTTATTCTTCTTTACTGCTTTTTCCCGGCAGGAGCGATAGTTTTAGATGCGCTTCTTTGCTGGTCGGTCATTGACATAAAAGGAAAAACAAGACAGGCTTCCGCCGTTTCGAGAGCGGTCAAGGCTAACAATCCCGAAAAGGCTGCAAGGCTCGCTTCAAAGTTCAGCGGTGTTGACTGCACGGGATTTGAACCGGAAAATTCTGTAAGAGCCACCGTTGAGGCTGTCGCCGACAGAACGGTAGATTCGGCTGCTGCTCCGCTTTTCTATATGTTTCTTCTTTCGGGCGTGGGCGCACTTTTCTGGAAGGCTTCGGACGCTGCGGCGGATATGTCGGAAAACAGCGGACTTGTAAGCGAGGCTTTTGCGGAAAATCTTATAAAGCTTAAAAATGCGCTTTGCTTTATCCCCGGAAAGCTTGCTTCTGTTATCATGCTTGTAGACGCGCTTTACTTAAAGCTCAACACACGCACGGCTGAAAAAACGCTTCTTCGTGACGGCAAAAAGTGCCGCAGGGCGTGCTATGGCGGCTGTCGTGCCGTGCTTGCCGGAATACTCGGCATTTCGCTTCTTCCCGAGGAGGTTTACAGCGAGCAGTTTTTGCGTACATACACGATCGGCGAAACGCTCAAGGACCCCGAACCGGGCGATATTGCGCTTTCAAATCAGCTTATGATCGGAACGGCTTTCATCATAATGGCGCTGTTTTTCATAATCAAGCTGACGATAGGTATTTATGTAGGATAAGATCACACGGCGGAGCGTAAATGCTCCGCTTTTTTGTCATTTTACCGCTCAGTTTGACGGAATTTACAAATTAATGCCCTTATTTTTGACAGTTATTTTATTTTGCCCCGACCGCCGCACAAAAGTGCAGGATTTACAGCGCAGTCATTCATATTGTGTGAAAAGTGGCGGCGTATCATGCGACGGATTTGTGAAACGATACAAATTATGAATAATTAATACTAAAATCCTGCATTTGTTCATTGTAAGTTTTAATATTTGGGTGTTGACAAAAGATTTAAACTGAGGTATAATAATTAGTATAAGAAATTTGAGGGGAAAACTATACCACCTTGGATTTTTAGAAATAATCATTATTTTTTTGAGAGGAGTAAAAAAACTATGGCAAGTCTTACAAAGAACCCTAACGTAAACGCTTGGGTCGATGAAATGATTGCACTTACCAAGCCTGAAAAGGTAGTCTGGATCGACGGCAGCGAGGAGCAGCTCAACGCTCTCAGAGAAGAAGCTTTAGCTACCGGCGAAATGATAAAGATGAATCAGGACGAATATCCCGGATGTCTCTATCACAGAACTCTTCCTAACGACGTAGCTCGTGTTGAGGACAGAACATTTATCTGCACCACAAACAAGGAAGACGCAGGCCCGACAAACAACTGGATGTCGCCTGCTGATATGAAGGCAATGCTCACACCTATGTACGACGGTGTAATGAAGGGCAGAACAATGTACGTTATCCCCTATTCGATGGGTCCTATCGGTTCGCCTCTTGCTAAGGTCGGCGTTGAGCTTACAGACTCTATCTATGTTGTTCTTAACATGGACATCATGACAAGAATGGGCGCTAAGGCTTTCGAGAATTTAGGCGACGAGTCGAACGACTTCGTAAGAGGTCTTCACTCAAAGGCTGACGTTGATCCCGAAAAGAGATATATCGTTCAGTTCCCCGAAGAGAATACTATCTGGTCGATAAACTCTGCTTACGGCGGAAACGTTCTTCTCGGCAAGAAGTGCTTCGCTCTCAGAATCGCTTCCTTCCAGGGTAAGAACGAGGGCTGGATGGCTGAGCATATGCTTATCCTCGGTGTTGAAAAACCCGACGGTGAAGTTAAGTATATCACAGCTGCATTCCCCTCTGCCTGCGGAAAGACAAACCTTGCAATGCTTATCCCTCCTGCTTGCTATACCGAAAAGGGTTACAAGGTATGGACTGTCGGCGACGACATCGCTTGGATGAAGCAGGGCGAGGACGGCAGACTTTACGCAATTAACCCCGAGAACGGCTTCTTCGGCGTTGCTCCCGGAACTAACGCTAAGTCGAACTTCAATGCGCTTGCTTCGACAAAGAAGAACGCTATCTTCACAAACGTTGCTATCAATAACGAAACAATGACTCCCTGGTGGGAAGGTCTTGACAAGAATCCTCCCGTTGACGCTACCGAGTGGAAGGGCGCAAAGGTAAACGGACCTGAGTATACCGCCGAGGGCAACAAGCTTGCTCACCCGAACAGCCGTTTCACAGCTCCTGCTGTAAACTGCCCCTGCATCTCGCCCGAATTCGACAATCCTCAGGGCGTGCCGATCTCGGCTATCATCTTCGGCGGCAGACGTGAAAAGACAACTCCGCTCGTATATCAGTCGTTTGACTGGACTCACGGCACATACATGGGCTCGGCTGTTTCTTCCGAAACTACCGCTGCCGCAACAGGCGCTGTAGGCGTTCTTCGTCATGACCCGATGGCTATGAAGCCGTTTATCGGTTACAACGTAGGCGACTACTGGGCACACTGGCTCGAAATGGGCGAGAAGCTCGGCGAAAACG
>JBJERC010000009.1:0-3853 GCA_051882075.1 Oscillospiraceae bacterium
TCTATGAGGATAATGTATCTGGCAAAATTTCTGACGAACGCTTTGCGATGATGTCCGCAAGATATGAGGACGAGCAGAAAAAACTCAAGACAACTGTTGCAGAGCTGACCGCCTACATTAATACAGCCGAACAGAAGTCAGCTGATGTGACCGCTTTCATTCAGGTGGTGCAGAAGTATGAACACATAACGGAGCTTACCCCTGAGATAATGCACGAACTTATCGAAAAGATAGTCGTACACGCTCCCGACAAGTCCAGCGGTCACAGAACTCAGCAAATCGACATTTACTACCGTTTCGATGTCGCTGTTTCAACTGCCATCGCTGACAGCAGAAAATATGACAAAAAGAGAAAGGTTGCGTAGGCCATTCTACGCAACCTTTCATTCAAATCATTAAAACTTCTTTATGAGCGCCCGGCATTTTGTTCGCCGCTTTTTGCGTTTGTCGATATTTACAGCCGTTGTCAGCTTTTGTAAGGATTTGCGATAGTCGATTTGATATTTTTCAGCATTTTGTCGGCATACATAAGCTTGTCGGCTTTTTTGAGAAGCTCTACAAAATCCATGCTGTTTTCGTGGTTTGTATTGTAAACCCCGACGCTTGCGTTTACGGAATACGGCTTGCCCGACGTTCTGTTGAAATTGTCGAAATACAGGCTGAAACGCCGCTTTATGTCCTCCTCGTCAAGTTTGTCCTTTGAGGCTATGACCATTTCATCACCGCCGAATCTTCCGCAGATACAATCGGGGAAAATGCTCCTTATAGCGTCTGCAACGGCGGAAATAGCGTTGTCGCCTTCGTCGTGACCGTAGAAGTCGTTTATAAGCTTGAGCTTGTCAAGGTCGACAAGAACAAGAGCGATCTCACGGTTTTCCTTTATCAGCTTTTCGTAAAGACGGCTGAAAGCGGTTCGATTGTAAAGACCCGTGAGGTTGTCGGTGCGGTACATTTCCTCGATCTGAAGCGCAAGGTGCTTCTGATACCTCGTGTTTCTCAGACCTATAAGCGAATTGTTGAGCGTTGTGATATTCTGCTGTATTTTATTATAGTTCACAATGTCAAAATTGTGGTAATGGAAACAAGCATAGCCCATTATCGAGGAATGGAAATTTATAGCCGAAAAAATAAGCGGATAGGGGTCGTGTATCTTGTCCTTGACTTTTGGAATAATTTCCTTTTTCTTAAACTCCCTTATTACCTGTTCCTCAGCGTTGTCAGCGTTGAAGAAAAGTATCATATCCTCCTGAAAAGGTTCGCAGTCGAGCGTTTCAGCAGGGTCTATCGTGTTATTAAGACAGGAAATATTGAGCATACAGTAGGTGTCGTAAAGTAACCTGTTCGTAAGATAAGTAGCCGCCTCCTCAAAGGTCGAGGACATTTGTATCTGCGAAGCGGTCTGGAAGAGGGTATATTCATCGTTTCGGAATCTGAAAAGCTGTTCGTTTGTCACAGCGAGCGTCTCGGTCATGTTGTATTCGATATGATTGCCGCATCCGCACGATTCTGCAATAAGAATCTGAGGCACAACGTAATGAATGCCGATATTCTCAAAGCCGTTTAGCGCAGAAACAGTAAGCTCGCAGGCTTTGTTAGCAATATCTGACAAAATCCGCTCACAGGTCGTTATCTGGGGAATGGAGAATTTTACGTCCTCGATACCGTCAAAGCCTGAAATAATAACGTCCTGCGGCACTTTGAAGCCGTGTTTAACGAGCGTGTTGCAGGTGCTTATTGCCATAGAATCGTTTGCGCAGATAACAGCTCTCGGCACACGATTTTCAGCGATAAGTTTCTCGATCGCCGCCTCGGTAGGGTCAGACCAGAAATTTCCGTAGCTTATCATGGAGTCGTCAAACGGAATATCGTTTTCGGCGAGAACCTTTTTAAAAATGCGTATACGGTTATCGGAGAACGAATTGCCTTTGATACCTGCGACAAAATGAACGTCGGAGACCTTGTGAAACTCGATAATGTGCTTTACCGTCTGTTCAAAGCCTTTGTCGTAATCAAAGCAAAGGTTTATACAGCCGTCGACATTTCCTTCTATTATAATAACGGGCTTGCTGTAAGCCTTAGCTTTAGAAATAATTTCCGATACAGCCTTTTTATCCTTAATAAATTCGTAATAGATTATAACGGCGTCGGTCACGCTGTAATCAATAAGATCATATATTTTAGCCTCGCCAAGGTCGGTGTCGGTTCCGGCGAAAAGGTCTGAGCAGGTGCTGTAAACGAAAAGCTTGCAGTTATGTTCAAACAATGCTGCGCTTAAATTTGTGATAAAGCTGTGGCATTCCCGGCTGTGAACTTTAACGGTACACAAGGAAATAATTTTCATATCGTTTATCAAAATAGCTCACACCCTTTGAAAAGCCGCAGATACAGCCGTAATTTTTTTTATTGTACCATATCTAATGTGAAATGTCAATAAAAAAATCACGATTTTCTTGGTAATATTCGTATTTTGCTTCAAAAAAGAGCCGCTGTTTTTCTCAGCGGCTCTTGCGTGTACTGTTTAACTATTTAATTGTAAAGCGTAAATCATTTCACAAGAAAATCATTCAGAAACCGGGCTGCAAAGCTCTCCGTCCGGATCCTCTTCTTCGTCGTCGCTGTCCAAAATAACTGCGCCTGAAAGGTCTATAACAGGATTAAATCCCAATTTGTTCAGGATTTTATCAAGAGAACGCTGTGACAGCCTCGCACCCGAAAGGTCTACGACCGCATTCATGCTGAAAGGGAAGCTGCTGTTTCCTTTATCGGTTTTTGCAAACGCCTGTTCATATGTCATATCTTCAAGCTCTGCATAGGCTGATAATTCCTTCGGCGGATAAATTTTAGCAACAGCGTGACTTGCGACAAATGCAAATCGGAAATATTCGCAGTCAAAGGTATTGAACGGGATTTCATACAGCCTTAACAAGCCGTCCTCGGTCTTTTTGCTCAGCACAGGCTTAAAGGCGCTGTGGGAAAGATTATAGGAATATCTGCTGTCCCAATCGTCGCTTGTGAGCGTACCATCAGGAAAAGGGCAGATGATGAACTGCGAAGTTTCGTCCTGCGTGTCGCAGTAACCGCCCACGATAACAAATCTGAAAACATAGTCCGTATTTTTCTCGAGCTTTTTGTCACAGCAGATCTGAGTCCAGTTCCATTCCCAGTCGCCTATCTCATAGACGATTACATTTTCTCCTGACGAATCGGTCGTAAAATGCTTCGAGAATACGTTGTTTTCACAGGTTTTGTCTGCCTTAAAATCTCTTGCGTCAAAATTTATTACTTTACTCATATTGATTACCTCCGTAATTTCATTTACGGACGGGCTATGAGTATCCACTATTCGTATTTCACAGTCGCCGACATACTCTGCCCGACCGTTTTTTACAAGTCCTCTTGCCCTTTTAGGGTAGGTAGAACCGATACGTTTTCCGTTGATATCTGTAACAATAACGTTTTTTTCTATGGGTATCTCCCCCTTGAACAGAAATATTAAATTCAAGCAACTGTCGGCTGCCGTTATTTTCTATGGGTGCCGTCCCCGAACCATAAGTTACCGTATATTATTATAACAGAAGAACATACGCAATGTCAACACAATAGCACCCTAACCCTCAAATTTCGGAGTTCTGCACAACCTGCAAAACATCTTGCTGTTAACAATGCACAAATTAATATAACATACCACTAAGAGAAAGAGCATATGTAACAAAAAGCGAATTTTTTTCCGAAACCTGTTGACAAACCCCACCCCAAGTGCTATAATGATAAAGCTGTCGCAACCGAGAAGAACAACTCACAGCGAAAGCAAACCACCACTTAACACTCTGTTCAAATTTCTTTTACAGAAAAT
>JBJERC010000010.1:0-20535 GCA_051882075.1 Oscillospiraceae bacterium
TAGTCTCGAATTTTTGTTTTTTCGAGTGTCTACTCTAAGGGGATTATATCAAAATGCAGCGTCCTCTTTTGTTTTAAAATAAAAAACCGCTATGCCGTCGTACAGAGAAATTAAACCCGCTTTAAGCAGGACGGGTAAGACGTCCCGAAAGCTCCATGCTCCCTTCGTCCGACTGTTTTGCACGGCAAAAGCGGTGTCAGCCGGGAGGTCTGCAATCTTCATTCCGGAGAACGAATCCCTTTTTATCAAGTGTTGGATTAAATGAACCCTGTACAAACGAACACAGCAGTCTTAATGCTGATATTATATTCAGTTTTGACGAAAATTATTCCTCGTCTTCAAAATCGAACATTTCCGAAAGCTTTTCGATAAATATCTTGCCGACTCTTTCGTATTCTTCGTCGTCCTCGATAGTAACCATCATTTCCTCGTCGCCGACGTACTCGCTCTTGAGAATGATGACCTCGCCGTCAGATTCTAAAAGCTCTTCGCCGTCCTCAAAATAAGGAGTGAGCGCAAAATACTTTTCGCCCTCGTATTCCATAACGTCGAGCAGCTCGAAAGCCTGTTCGTTGCCCTCTTCGTCCTCAAGCGTGTAAATATCGGGAGTGAAATCGTCCATACCCTCTTTGATGATATCTTCTGCCATTTTTGTTCATTCCTTTCCCGCGCTTTTCTTGATCGGTTTAACAGCGCATCGTACACATTTATTATACCACATCAAGAATAGGATGTCAAGCGTATTTTCTTAAAGTTATATTAAATAAAAAAATCTTATTTTTTTGAAAAAAACTATTGACAAGTAACAAAAAGTGTGATATACTATAATCAAGGAAAAGGAAAGAACCAAAAACAGATAAGAGCAGATGCTAAAAGAGCTGACAGCCTCTTTAAGCGGCGGACGATCTGAAAGAGGTTTAGGTTTCCTTATCCGGATAAGTCTTAAAACGGTTCGGGAGGAATGTGAGGGCTGTGAATCCGTGCAAAGTTTTACCAGCACAGCTTTAGCACCTGAAGTTTTTACAATGACGCGAAAGGGGCGAGTCCGATGGACGCAATCGAGATCCAGCAGGGTTCACCAATATTCTTTAAGATCTGATTAAGAGGGGATAAAGACTTAGCCCGAGCGGCTGTCAGTCCCGTGAAATAATAAGGAGCGAAGGTCTTAAAGGGTGGTTGGTTGAGGACGATATTACCAATACGATTTTAAAAGCTTTGACTCTGCTTAAACTACAATTAAATCGCCGTTCGTGAAGCGGCTCAGTTCAACGGAACTAATCGAATAATACATAAAGGGGTTTTTCTCATGATTTTGTTCAGATACTATATGAATGAAACATGAAAAGGAGCGATTCCCATGTACTAATATAAAACGTTTCTTGTTAGGTTTTGATTTAATATATCATTCGTGAATAAAGGAAGTGTTTGATATGAAAATGCTTAGGAGATTTACGAATACTTAACAGTTAGGAGTGTTACCCATGTACTAATCGGCTTTCTCATCGACAACTATTCGTAAAGGATGTGCTTGATATGAAAATGTTTAAGAGGTTTACGAATACATTTTAGTCAGGAGTGAGTCCCATGCACAATTTTAAGATTTTTTTCGATAGACAATAAATTTCAGGGAGTGAGTCCAAAGGTTTATTTAGTTTGATTCCGACCCAAATACTTTTAAGGGGTGAGTCCAAAGGTTTATTCAGCTTGAAATTCGACCAAAATTTCTATCGAGGAGTGAGTCCGACAATTTATCTAACTTGATTTCGACCAAATACTTTTAGGGAGTGAGTCCAAAAGTTAGTTTAGCTTGGCTGTCAGATTCAGCATATACAATAATTTCTTAGAAGGGAACGAGACCAATGGCTTGATATTACACCAACCGGGCGGAGTTACAGCGGTTTTCCGACAGAGAGCCGAAGCGAAGCCCTAACGGTTCTGAATGATTAGATCATAGAAAGGTGTAAGTCCGATGGCTTGATCAAATATTGAACAGATGTCCACAGATTTTCGGATCTGTGGATTTTTTGTTGACAAAAGTGCGTCGGTATGTTATATTTTAATAGAAAAAAATTTTAGGGAGTTGTAAAAAATGAGAATTGAAACAGTCGGAAACAGGCTTGTTATCAGCGCAGGAACGTCGCAGGTCTGGGTCGAGCCGTGGGGCGAAAGCTCGCTGCGTGTGCGAATGACGAATGAGCCTGAAATGGATAAACAGGATTGGGCGCTGAGCGAGCCGATTGACGAGCGGAAAAATTGTGTGCAAATACGCACCGAAACTGTCGATACCACTGACCCGTGGTATAAAAGTGAGGAGTTTTCGCATTATCATCAGACGGGAACAAATTATTATCTGAGCAACGGAAAGATCACAGCAAAGGTCGATCATGAGGGAAAAATCAGCTTTTTCAACAGCAGGGGAGAGCTTCTGACCGAGGAGTATTGGCGCAACCGCAACCGCATCAACCGCTATTGCGTGCCGCTCAGAGTCGACGCAAGAGAGCTTAAATGTCATGTCGGTTCGACCGATTATGAGCTGTTTGCACGATTTGAGGCGTTTGATGACGAGAAGATTTTCGGAATGGGTCAGTATCAGGAGAAAAATCTTGACAAGAAGGGCGCATTTTTAGAGCTTGCGCACCGCAACAGTCAGGCGAGCGTTCCGTTTTATATCTCGAGCAGGGGTTACGGATTTTTGTGGAATAATCCTGCGATCGGAACTGTTGCGTTCGGAACCAACAAGACTGAATGGCACGTTCACAGCACCAAAAAGCTTGACTATTTCATAACCGCAGGCGACACCCCCGACGAGATAGAGGAGCATTACACAGCCGCTGTCGGAAGAGCGCCGCATATGCCCGATTACGGTCTCGGCTACTGGCAGTGCAAGCTTCGATACCGCAATCAGCAGGAGATCCTCGAGGTCGCAAGGGAGCATAAGCGCAGAGGTCTGCCGATGGACGCTATCGTTGTCGACTTTTTCCACTGGACAAGGCAGGGTGATTTCAAATTCGAGCCGAGAGATTGGCCCGATCCTAAGGCGATGGTCGACGAGCTCAAACAGCTTGGTATCGAAACTGTTGTGTCCGTCTGGCCGACGATCGACGAAAAGAGCGAGAACTTCGGCGAAATGGCTGACAGAGGTTATCTTGTCCGTGCCGACAGAGGAAATGGGCTTCACATGACATGGATGGGCAACACCGTTTTTTATGACGCAACAAATCCCGGCGCACAGAAATTCGTCTGGGAGCGCTGCAGGGAAAATTATTATAAATACGGTATCCGCTGCTTCTGGCTCGACGAGGCTGAGCCGGAGTATGGTCCTTACGATTTTGACAACTACCGCTATTATGCCGGAACTGCGCTTCAATGCTCGAATATTTATCCCGTTATGTACGCAAAGGGCTTTTACGACGGTCTGAAAGCCGAGGGCGAGCAGGACGTTCTTAGCCTTGTTCGCTGTGCATGGGCAGGAAGTCAGAAGTACGGCACGCTGACATGGTCGGGCGATATTCATTCGTCCTTCCGCTCGATGAGAGAGCAGCTTCAGGCAGGACTCAGTATGTCGGTCGCAGGAATCCCTTGGTGGACCTCCGATATAGGCGGTTTCCTCGGAGGCGACATTTCCGACGAGCATTTCAGAGAGCTGCTTGTGCGCTGGTTCGAGTGGGGTGCGTTCTGTCCCGTGTTCCGTATGCACGGCGAGCGTTCGCCTTGGTACGAGCGTGAGGAGGAGTTTATTGACGGCGTGCGTCAGCTTACGTCGGGGCAGGATAATGAGGTCTGGAGCTTCGGCGATGACAATTACGAGATACTCAAAAAATATCTGTTTATCCGTGAAAACTTAAAGCCGTATATCCGTGATTGCATGGACAAGGCTTCTGAGAAGGGTGCGCCCGTTATGCGTCCTCTTTTCTTTGATTTCAGCGGCGACAAGACCGCATGGGAAACCGAGGACGAGTATATGCTTGGCAGCGAGCTGCTTGTTGCTCCCGTCATGGAGGAGGGTGCAAGAGAGCGCAGCGTTTATCTGCCGAAAGGTGCGGACTGGACGGACGCTTACACCAAAAAGACCTATACAGGCGGTCAGCGTGTGACTGTTCCTGCGCCGCTCGATATTATCCCGATATTCGTAAAAAGCGGCAGCAGGCTCGAAATCTATAACTGAATACTTAATATGGACAAAAAAGAGCGCCGCATTATTAGCAGCGCTCTTTTATGTTATCAGTGAATATCGGAATAAAGACCGAGGTAAAGCACAGCCGAACGGTTCCAGCTGAAGTCCTCACGCATTGCGTGTCCGACGAGGGCGTTCCATCTTGCCTTGTCGTCGTAAGCAACTCTTGCACGGGTAACGGCGCCGAGCATATCGTGAGCGTTGTAGCTCTTGAAGGTGAAGCCGTTTCCGTTTTCGCCGCCTGCGTCCTTGATCGAGTCACGAAGACCGCCCGTTTCACGAACTATCGGGATAGTACCGTAGCGCAGCGAGATCATCTGAGCAAGACCGCAAGGCTCGTTCTGCGAGGGCATGAGGAACATATCTGCGCCTGCGTAGATCCTCTTTGAGAGAGGCGGAACAAATCCGATGGTAACGCCGACTCTGTCCGGATAGCGGTACTGCATCTCACGGAAGAAGTCCTCGTAGATCTTTTCGCCTGAGCCTAAGATCGTGAACTTGCAGCCAAGGCGGACCATGTCCTCGAATACATACTTGATAAGGTCGATACCCTTGTGATTTACAAATCTTGTAACGATACCGATAACAGGCTCGTCGCCCGGTGCAAGACCGAATTCCTCAAGAAGCTTTTCCTTGCAGATCTTCTTGCCGCCCCTGTTGTTGTAGGTGTAGTGAACGGGGATATCTGGGTCGGTCTCGGGGTTGTAGGTGTCCTGATCGATTCCGTTTAAGAAGCCGCAGAGCTTGTACTGCTTTTTAACGAGAATTCTGTCAAGACCGTAGGAATACCACGGGTCGAGAATTTCCCAAGCGTAGCTCGGCGAAACGGTCGTGATCTTGTCGGCACATTCGATAGCCGCCTTCATGAAGTTAACGTCGCCGTCGTATGAGAGCAGGTCGGTGTGATAAAGCGGAATGCCCATTACGTCGTTGATAAGCTCAAGACCGTATCTTCCCTGATACTGAATGTTGTGAATGGTGAATACCGTCTTGATGTCCTCAAAGCCTGCCTGATAGCGGTAGAAAATGTCATAGTAAACGGGAACGAGAGCCGTCTGCCAGTCGTTAGCGTTGATAACGTTCGGCTTGAAGTCAATGTGGCGGAGAAGCTCTAAAATAGCGCGCGAGAAGAAAATATATCTCTCAGCGTCGTCGTAGAATCCGTAAAGTCCGTTTCTTGCGAAATAATACTCATTGTCGAGCAGATAGTATGTCACGCCGTTGACAACAGCCTGAAAAACTCCGCAGTACTGGTTTCTCCATGCAACAGGAACGGTGAAGTTCGTCACATAGGTGCATTTGTCCTTCATCTCACGGCGCATCTGGCTGTAATAGGGGATAACAACTCGGCAGTCGTGACCAAGCTCGTTGATAGCCTTAGGCAGAGAGCCTGCAACGTCTGCAAGTCCGCCCGAAGCGATAAAAGGAAGAGCCTCGCTGGCAGTGTAAAGAATATTCAAGTAAATACCTTCTTTCGTTTTGAAATAAAAGGCTCATATCCGCAGACCGTGACCTGCGGATAAATGAACCGTTATCTTTAAAGTTATACGCTTATACTCCTGCGCCCTTTGCAACATACATAGGATATGTAGGAGCGCTCATGAGAATGTGGTTTGCGCTGATGTTTACGTTCTTGTCGGTGATAAGATAGCTGCACTCAGCGTTGTCGCCGACAACCGTGCCCTGCATGAGAATACAGTTCTTTACCTTTGCGCCCTTGCCTACCTTAACGCCTCTGAATATAACGCTGTTTTCAACCTCGCCCTCGATTATGCAGCCGTCTGCGATAAGCGAATTTTTAACCGAGCAGTTGAGGTCGTATTTTGC
This sequence comes from Oscillospiraceae bacterium, assembly GCA_051882075.1. GTDB lineage: Bacteria > Bacillota > Clostridia > Oscillospirales > Ruminococcaceae > YE71. The sequence goes on from JBJERC010000010.1 coordinate 6,002, forward strand.
CGGAGCGTTGTCGCTGACCTTTGTGTAGATCGAACGCTTGGGCAGATAAAGCTGTGCTGCGTTTGCAGGATCGAGCAGCTCCATATTCGCCTTGAAATATGTTCCCACGCTCGTTATCTTCGAGAAATAGTCTGAATATTCATAGGACATTATCTTAAGCTCGCCGCACTTTGCCTGAAGAACGTCCTCCTCAAAGCTTACCTGTCCTCTTGCGGTAAGGTCGCTTACGAGGTCGATGAGGAAATCCTTCTTGATAACGAAAATGTTAAGGCTCGTCGTGCAGGTTCCGCTGATGTCGGGGCGGATAAGAACGCTCTTGACCTGTCCGTTTTCGTCGGTGTTGAGAACGGTCGACATTTTTATCTCGTCGTTCGTGTACTGACCGGTGTGCGCAACGACCGTTATATCTGCGCCCGAAGCTGCGTGCTGTTCAACGATCGGCTTGTAGTCGATATTCGTAACAACGTCGCAGTCCGACATGATAACATAGTCGCACATTGAATGTTTGATAAAGCTCATAGCACCGTTTAAAGCCTCGATCCTTCCGGTGTAGAGCGAAGCGTTAGCGTTGCCGAAAGGAGGAAGAATGTAAAGACCGCCCTTCTTTCTTGCGAGGTCCCATTCTCTTGCCGAGCCGAGATGGTCGAGAAGCGACTGGTAGTTAGACTTTGTGATAACGCCAACCGAATTGATTCCGCTGTTTACCATGTTTGAAAGCGGAAAATCTATCAGACGGTATCTTCCGCCGAAGAGTACCGAACCCATAGTTCTGTTCTTTGTAAGATCGCCTACGGTCATATCGTGCATATTAGCAAAGATAAGACCGAGTACATTACCCATATTTACACTCATTGCAAATCTTCCCTTCCTTACATATCTTCGTAGATGATAGCCTTAGGCTCAACTACTGCGCCGTCCGAAATGTTAAGCTTGTGACCTACAACGGCAACGCCCCATGTGTCCTTGTCCTCGATAGTTTCGGGTCTTGCGCCGATCTGTGCGTTTTCGCCGATGACCGAATCTTCGCCGACGATAGCGTATTCAACGTGCGCGCCCTTCTTTACGGTACAGCCGGGCATGAGTATCGAGTCGTAAATAACTGCGCCTTCCTCAACGGTAACGCCTTCCGAGATCATTGAGAACTCAACTGAGCCGTCGATAACGCAGCCCTCTGTTACCATTGAATTCTGGATATTTGCATTCTTTCCGATACTCTGCGGAGGAAGAACGGGGTTTCTTGAATAGATCTTCCATGCAGGGTCGTAAAGGTCGATAGGAATGTTCGGATTGATAAGATCCATGTTTGCTTCCCAGAGCGAGTCGATAGTACCAACGTCCTTCCAGTAGCCGTCGAAGCGGTAAGCGACGAGCTTTTCGCCTGCTTCTCTCATGTCGGGAATGATATTCTTACCGAAGTCCTTGCTTGCTTCCTTGTCGTTTTCGTTTGCGATAAGGTATTCTCTGAGCTTCGACCATGTGAATATGTAGATACCCATTGAAGCGAGGGTCGAACGGGGGTTCTTCGGCTTTTCTTCAAAGTCGATGATGTTGTCGTCCTCGTCTGTTATCATGATACCGAATCTTGAAGCCTCTTCCTTGGGAACGTCAAGCACGGCGATAGTCGCAGCCGCACCCTTTTCCTTGTGGTAAGCAAGCATCTTGTTGTAATCCATTTTGTAGATATGGTCGCCCGAGAGTACTACTACATACTCAGGAGAATATCTGTCGACGAACGCAATGTTCTGATAGATAGCGTTTGCCGTACCCGAATACCAGTCGGCGCCGCTTGCCTTCTGATAAGGAGGAAGAACGTGAACGCCGCCGTGAACTCTGTCTAAGTCCCAGGGCTGACCGTTTCCGATATATTCGTTAAGCACGAGCGGCTGATACTGTGTAAGCACGCCGACGGTGTCGATACCGGAATTGATGCAGTTTGAAAGAGGGAAGTCAATGATTCGATATTTTGCGCCGAACGGAACTGCCGGCTTGGCAACAGTCTGAGTAAGTGCATACAGACGGCTTCCCTGACCGCCGGCAAGCAGCATTGCAACGCATTCTTTTTTGTTGAACATAAAATTCACCCACCAGTTTTAATAAGATTTTAGGATTTATTCATCGGCTTTTTTTGCCGCTGACTTCTTTTTTGCAGCGCTTTTCGAGGCGGTCTTTTCAGCCGCAGGCTTTTTCTCGGCAGCCTTCTTTGCTGAAGATTTAGCCGAAGCCTTTGAAGCCGTCTTTTTCGTTTCGGTCTTAGCCGAAGTCTTTGAAGCGGTCTTCTTCGCTGCTGTCTTTGTCTTGTCCGAGGTCTTTGAGGTTCTCTTTCTCTTGGGCTTATCCTTCTTTACAGTGAAGTACATACAGCCGTAAGCCGGGATATCCACGCAGATAGAATGTTCAAGACCGTGCATTGCAACGGGCTTTGAATGAACCGTGCCGTTTGTGCAGGGCGAGCCGTCGGGAGAGGTGCAGTTGAATACCTCTGTATATTCGCCCTCGTAGGGAACGCCGAAGCAATAGCTTGTTCTCGCAACGGGAACGAAGTTGCACACAACGATCATCTCGTTGCCCGAAGCGTCGAAGCGGCGGAAAACGATAATGCTCTGTCTGTAATCGTCGTTCGAGATCCACGAGAAGCCTTCCCATGTGAAATCTCTCTCCCAGAGAGCCGGAGTGTCCTTATAGATATGGTTAAGGGTCTTTATATACTTCTGATAATTTCTGTGGTTTTCGTATTCCTCGACCATGAACCATTCAAGTCCATTTTCATAGTCCCACTCTCTGAACTGTGCGAACTCGCTGCCCATGAACATGAGCTTTTTGCCGGGGTGAGCCATCATGTAAGCCATGAAGAGTCTTGACTGAGCAAACTTCATGTCAACGTCGCCGCCGAACATTTTGTTTACAAGAGAAGCCTTTCCGTGAACTACCTCGTCGTGTGAGATAGGAAGGATAAAGTTCTCCGAGAAAGCGTAGAAGAACGAGAATGTAAGCATATCGTGATGGAAAGCACGGTGAATGGGATCCATCGACATATATTTGAGCATATCGTTCATCCAGCCCATGTTCCACTTGAAGTTAAATCCGAGACCGCCGTCTGAAACGGGTTTTGTAACAAGCGGCCAAGCGGTCGATTCCTCGGCGATCATAAGAGTCTGAGGATTCTTTGCGAAAACAGCCTCGTTTAACTTGTGGAAAAATTCGATCGCTTCAAGGTTTTCGTGTCCGCCGTATTTGTTTGGCGACCATTCGCCGTCACGCCTGTCATAGTCGAGATAAAGCATCGAAGCCACAGCGTCGACTCTGAGTCCGTCGATGTGGTATTTTTCGATCCAGTAAAGCGCATTTGAAATAAGGAAGCTTCTTACCTCGGGTCTGCCGTAGTCGAAAACTCTCGTTCCCCATGAAAGATGATCCCGCTTTTTCGGGTCGGCATATTCGTAGGAAGCTCCGCCGTCAAATTCAAAAAGACCTGCTGCGTCACGAGGGAAGTGAGCAGGCACCCAGTCGAGGATAACTGCGATGTCGGCTTCATGGAAAATGTCTATCATTGTCATAAAGTCCGCAGGCGTTCCGAAACGTGAGGTCGGCGCATAGTAGCCTATTCCCTGATAACCCCACGAGCCGTCGTAAGGAAATTCAGCAAGCGGCATGAACTCGATGTGAGTGTATCCCATTTCTTTAAGATAGGGAACTATCTCTCTTGCAAAATTAACGTAGCTGTAATACTTGCCCGTTTCGCAGTTTTTCCATGAATTGAGGTGTACCTCGTAAATGTTCATGGGGCTGTTGTAAATGTCTTTTTTGCTCTTTCTTTCCTGATACTCCTTGTCCTTCCACTCGTATCCGTTAATATCGAATATCTTTGACTGAGTATCGGGCGTAACGCCCATGTGCGTGCCGTAGGGGTCAGCCTTGAATCTTGTGACGCCGTCGCAGCCTGTAACAGCATATTTATAGCCGTCGTAGGTGTTAAGTCCGGTCACAAATATCTCCCACACTCCCGAGTCGCCGAGCTTTGTCATAGGCGCCGGTTTTTCGCCCCAGTCGTTAAAGTCTCCGACTAAGGCAACAGCCTTGGCGTTCTGCGCCCAGACTCTGAAAACGTGTCCCTTTTCGCCGTCTTTTTCGGCGGGGTGACAGCCGAAGAAATCATAAGCTGTTGTCATCGAGCCTTCGTGAAAAAGGTACAGCGGCAGCTCATATTCCTTTGGGTAGTTTGATGCCATATCCGATCCTCCTTTAAGGATAATTTTCTAAAAACAGTATTTAAAATTATGGAAAAATACAAATAAATTCTCCTAATACTATTTTACTTTATTTTGCACAAAAAAGCAAGTGTTTTAGTAATAATTTTCATTTTCCTACATATTCCAACCTTGATTTATGTGCAATTTGACGAAAGATATTGGACTGACATTGTTTCGCCGTACATATCGGCTGATATAGGTCATGAAAAAACGTATTCCTTTTTGTGCGAGATCTTGATGACCGCAACGGTAACGTCGTCGGTCTTTTTCTGATTTTCAAGCGCCTTCGAGCATTCGCCGCCTATCATGCAGGCGAGGGACTGGGCGTCGGAAAGCGGATTGTCAAGCGCTATCTTTGCGGAAAGCCTTACCGCCGCTTCGGGCGCACCGTCGGTCGCAAGCACAAGAACGTCGCCGTCGAACAGCTTGCAGGACGAAACGTCGGGATCGCAGGAAGCGAGAATGCCCGTCGGGAATGACTCGCAGCCGATCTTTAACATTCCGCCGTCACGGCAGAGATATGCAGGAGCCGCACCCGATTTTAAAAATTCCGCACGTCCGGAAAAAAGGTCGAGCCGTAAAAAATCGAGCGTTGCAAAGCTTTCCTCCCAGTTCTTTACTCTCATGACAGAATTTATGATGCGCTGGGCGGTCGGCATCGAAAGTCCCGAGCGGAGTATTCTTCCTGCGAGATTTACGCTCATCGCCGAATCGAGTCTTGCACGTCTGCCCGAACCCATTCCGTCCGATAAAAGAACATAGCTTTCGCATGCCGAGCATTTTACACATTCGAGCGTGTCGCCCGAACAGCTTCCGCCCGAACCGAGCGAGGTGTAGCTGCCGATATCGGCGCTGAAGGGCGGTATCTCGTCAAATTCAAGTTTCGTTATCCTGTTCGCTGAGGTTATTCCGGGCAGCTCAAGATCACATTCGAGCGTTCTGCAAAGACCTGCGGTTATAGGCACAGGCTCGGCGTCGAAGTTTCCCGAAAGGTAAATTTCGGCGTGGCGGCAGCAGTTTTCGTCTATGTAAACGCAGGCTCTCACACCCTTAAAGCCCTGTCTTTCAAAATAGGTTTTAGCCGAAAGCGAAAGCCGTGTGTCGATCTCTCTGCGGCGTGAAAGTCGGAACGAAAGGTCGTTTAAAATATCCGTCATTGCGCCGAGCTGTTCACGCAGAAATATCCTCATTTCTTTAAGCCTTACCGCCTCGGCTCTGTCGGCAAGCTGTTCCTCTCTGCATTTTCTTAGTATGCCGCCAAGCTCGGCTCTCCTTACGCAGCCTGCCGCCGAAATATCCTCGCCGCCCGACGAGCAAAGCTTTTCAATGCACTTTATACAGCCGTTTTTCATGCAGTCGTCATAAAGGCGGCAGTTCATGCAAGCCTCCCGGATCACACGGTCGTATATCGTAAGTTTTTCCGCTCTCGCCTCGACCGTGTCGGAGACCTGCGTGAGTTTTTCCTTTATATCGGCGATAGTCATCGAGGCGAATGTCAGCCGTGATGACGCCGTCTGACCTGCGCTGTCGGCAGGACTGCTCATAAGCATAAAGCGAGACATTATCCTCTGCGGCAGTCTTGCGGGCATTGCGGTGAAAATTACCGAGCCTGCGATAATGTCGGCGAGCATATGGAATGTGTCGGAATTAAGTCCCGTAGTTGCAAGTGCGGCGGACGCAGAAAGCATGAACGACACCGCAACGGCGAGCCGTCCGAAGTCGGCGAACGCCGAGCAGATAAGTCCTGCAGCGGCAAGCAGCATTGTGTTTACCGACAGCGACGAGCTGCAAAGCGTTACCGAAACGGTCGTGAGCGCACCCATTACCGCTCCGCCCGAGGCTCTTTTCTTTTTTGCGGCGCATGGGATAAGCGCACAGCACATCACTCTGCCGAGATTGAATATTCCTATCCGGCAGGAGGACAGCGTTGCCGCCGCCGCAATAAAAAGCATCGTGCAGTAAACCGCCGTAAGTCCCTGAATACGTACGGGTTCGCCGCTTTCGGCACGCTTTATGACAAACGCTGCGGCATATGTTACGCAGGCGCACATAAGCGAGCTTATAATTCTCATTGAAACCGAAAAGCTGTCGGCGCTCACGGCATTGATAACGCAGCTGAGCAGAAGGTTGACCGCCGCAGTGTAGAGCGAAAGCCTTATCGGGTCGCCGTTTTTTGAAAAATAGGGAAAAAATATGTTCATCGCCGCCGTGACGAGCATCACGCCGAGCTGTACCGCCGACGACGAAAGGCTGCCCTGAACGGCGTATGAAGCAAGCGCTCCGAGCAGAGCGGCGGCGGAATATCTGCCCGAAACAACGGCGCAGGCTATGTTCATATAGCTTGGAAATCCCACCATTTTTCCGAATGACGCAACAAAGCATACTGCGGCGGCGGCAATACACCTTGCTGCAAACCCCGACGGGCTGTCCGCTCTCGGCGGCTCGAACCGCTTAGGCTTTGCAAACGTTACGGGCGGCTTTGGTCTGTGTTTTGAGTTTAATTTGTTCATGCCTTTACACTTCCTCGATAAAAATAGATTTGTAAAGACATTATATCAAACCTGCGCTGAAAAAACTGTCGTATCTTAGGCGGTTTTTTTATTATTGCTCCCCCAAATAAACCTTGCCGGCAATACTCGCCGCAAAGTCAAAATCTCTGCGTTGCAAATCTCGACATACGCCAGTATGCCTTCGATTTGCGCCTTGATATTTTGCCTTTTCGGCTTCATCTTTTGGCAAGTTTTAATTGGTGGAGCAATATTCGGACGCTGTTTTTAAAAGCTCGTTTGAAAACTTTGCCATCTGTTCGAGAGTCATGGCTTCGGGTCTTACCGACGGGTCGAGACCTGCCGAAACGGCGGCTGATGAAACGTCCGATTTATTCATGCCGAGCGTTGCCGAAACGGAATTGCAGAGCGTCTTTCTCCGCTGCTGAAATGCCGCACGGACGGTTCTGAAAAAGAATTTTTCGTCGTCGACCGCAACGGGCGGAGCTTCTCTTATGTCAAATCTGATAACGCAGCTGTCGACGTTCGGCGCAGGGTAAAAGCTGCCCCTCGAAACGTTGAAAAGCAGCTTCGGCTCGGAAAAATATCTTACGGCGAAGGTTACTGCGCCGCACTCTCTCGAGCCTGCCTCTGCGCAAAGCCGCACGCCTGCCTCTTTCTGCACCATGACCGTTATCGACTTTATCGGAAGCCGCTCCTCGAGCAGGCGCATTATCACGGGCGAGGTAATGTAATAGGGGAGGTTTGCGCACACGGCGACCTGAAGTCCCGAAAACTCGTTTTCGATAAGCGAGTGCAGGTCTATCTTCATTATATCGTCGTTGAATATTTTTATATTGTCGTGATCCGCAAGCGTTTCGGCAAGAACGGGCAGAAGCCGCTCGTCAAGCTCGACCGCGCACACCTTGTCGGCACGCTTTGCAAGCTCGTGAGTGAGAACGCCTATTCCAGTTCCGACCTCTATGACCCCGAAACCCTTTGCGGCATTGCCCATTTCTGCAATTTTCGGGCAGACCGACGGATTTATGAGAAAGTTCTGACCGAGCTTTTTCGAGAACGAAAAATCATGACGGTGAAGTATATCGTTTATGGTCTTTATTTCGTAAAGTCCTTCCAATTTTTATAAACCTCCGTGTTTAATATATTTATATACACGCAAGAAGGAATTAATGCGGTTTTAATAATTTTATCATAGTACGGTAAATTTGTCAATAAAAAATCGGGCAGGTTTGTAATAAAAAAACAAAATCCGTGCAAAATATATAAAAGATTTTTTGCAGGAGCAGGAGGAAATAAAAATGCACAGAAACGACACTTACGGAAACAGGCTCGATATGCCGCTCGGGATATCAATGGCGGTGGGGCAGAATCCTTATCTTCTGAAAATGTTCATGTCGCTTTCGCCGCAGCAGCGGGAGTCGCTCGTGTCTGACGCAAGGAAAAATCACGGCGCAGAAAGAATGTACAGGGCGGACGGTTCTGCGGACGGGTTTTATAAGCCGTTTGTTTGAATTTCGTCAAAATATACAATAGCAAGTCACAAATATGTCACAAATTCTATATTAAATTCTGTTGAATTTCAAGGGAAAATATAGTACAATATTAATGTAGCAGCTATTATTAGAATTTCTGAAAGGAATGCTTTGGCATATGCGCAGCGTATATAACCGCTTCTTTTCATATTTCATAACCGAGGATATTTCCGGGGAAATCGGGAATACCCTTAGCTTTTCGCACTCTGAACGCATTATACCCAAAGCGGATATTGCAGACGGGTGCAGCCGATAGCGTTTTAACAGCAGTTTGGAATAATTTGACTGCTGTTTTTTATTTTGCAGAAAACCGGAGGATATTTTTATGAAAAAAGTTGCAGTAATAATGGGTTCTGACAGCGATCTGCCCGTTGTAAAAAAGGCTTTGGACGAGCTTTCGGCATACGGCGTTCCCTATGAGTGCCACGTTATGTCGGCTCACCGTTCGCCGTCTATCGCCTGCGAATTCGCTTCGTCGGCAAAGGAAAACGGCTTCGGCGTTATTATCTGCGCCGCAGGAATGGCGGCTCACCTTGCGGGAGTCGTTGCAGGTCACACAACGCTTCCCGTTATCGGAATTCCCTGCAAGTCGGCGAATTTTGACGGACTTGACGCACTTTTAGCCACCGTTCAGATGCCCTCGGGTATCCCCGTTGCTACAGTTGCGGTCGACGGCGCAAAGAATGCGGCTATCCTTGCCGTTCAGATGCTTGCGCTTTCGGACGAAACGCTTGCCGAAAAGCTTGAGCAGTCGAAGAAGGATATGCTTGACGGCGTTATTGCAAAGGACAAGGCGCTTCAGGACAAGCTTAATAATCTCTGATGAAGGATCACAGCGTTATACTTTTCGACCTCGATGGCACGCTCACCGACTCGGCGGAGGGGATATTAAACTGCGTTAAATGTGCGCTCGTTAAAATGGGCGTTGAGATACCGCCGCAGGAACGTCTGCTGAAATTTGTCGGTCCGCCGCTCGACTGGTCGTTTTCAAATATCTGCGGACTTGACGCAGAAAAGACACAGCAGGCGGTAAAGCTTTACCGTGAGAGATATTCGACCGTCGGACTGTTTGAAAATTCGGTCTATGACGGAGTGCCAGAAATGCTCGCAAGGCTTAAAGCGTCGGGAAAAAGGCTTGCCGTATGCACCTCTAAGCCGAAGGCGTTTGCCGTGAGGATAATCGAAAAGTTCGGGCTTGCCGGATTTTTTGAATATGTCGGCGGTTCGGGGCTTGACGGCTCGCTCAACACTAAGACCGAGGTGATCGCGCATACGCTTGAAACTATCGGCGTTTCTGACCGTGACAGCGTGCTTATGGTGGGCGACAGGCATCACGATATCGAGGGTGCGGCGGCGCTCGGGATAAAAACGCTCGCCGTGCTTTACGGCTACGGCAGCAGGGAAGAGTTTGAACGCTTCGGGGCGGCTTATATCGCAAAAACTCCGCAGCAGGCGGCTGATATGATACTCGGCTGCGATAATACTTCACTGCGATGAATAAATAAACAGATAATTTTTAGGAGGAATAAATCATGGAAAACATAATCAAGGGCGAACAGCTTTACGAGGGCAAGGCTAAGAAGGTTTATGCGACGAACGATCCCGATCTCGTTATCGTGGACTATAAGGACGACGCAACGGCTTTCAACGGCGAAAAGAAGGGGACTATCTCGGGCAAGGGCGTTATCAACAACAGAATGACGAACTTCATGTTCAAGATGCTCGAAAAGGAAGGCGTTCCGACACATCTCGTTGAGGAGATAAGCGACAGAGAAACTATCGTCAAGAAGGTTTCTATCGTTCCTCTCGAGGTAATAATCAGAAACGTTGCCGCAGGAAGCTTCTCGAAGAGAATGGGCGTTGAAGAGGGCAGACAGCTGCTTACTCCTATCCTTGAGTTCAGCTATAAGAACGACGATCTCGGCGATCCGTTCATCAACGATTACTATGCGCTTGCGCTCGGTATCGCTACGCAGGAAGAGATCGACACTATCGCAAAGTACGCTTTCAAGGTAAACGAGTTCATGCTCGGATTCTTCAAGAAGATGAACATAGACCTTATCGACTTCAAGATCGAATTCGGAAAGACTTCTGACGGCACGATAATACTCGCCGACGAGATCTCGCCCGACACCTGCCGCTTCTGGGACAGCACGACTCACGAAAAGCTCGACAAGGACAGATTCCGCAGAGATATGGGCGGCGTCGAGGAAGCATATCAGGAGATCATGAACAGACTCGGTTTCTGATGATACCATATTAATAATTTACAATTTATAATTTATAAGAAAAATTATCGCACACGAAAGGCAGTGAATAATATGTTTGACAGTATTCATGAGGAGTGTGGGGTATTCGGAATTTACGCCGATAAAAAAACAGATGTCGCTGCGCAGACATACGTGGGGTTGTATGCGCTTCAGCACAGGGGACAGGAAAGCTGCGGCATCGTCGTAAATGATGACGGCTTATTCAGCTATCATAAAGACCTTGGACTTGTAAATCAGGTGTTCGACAGAGAAACGCTTGAAAAGCTCGGACAGGGCAATATTGCGATAGGTCATGTAAGGTATTCGACAACGGGAGATAATAATGTTATAAATTCTCAGCCGCTTGTCGTGCGCCATGTTAAAGGACCTCTCGCAATAGCGCACAACGGAAATCTTACAAACGCAAGAGAGCTGCGCACGCAGTTTGAAAACAAGGGTATGATATTTCATACGACAAACGACACCGAGGTAATATCCTATGCGATAACCGAGGAGCGTCTGACTTCGCCTTCTATTGAGGACGCCGTTGAGAAAATGATGTATCGGATAAAGGGCGCATATTCGCTCGTTATCATGTCGCCGAAAAAACTTATCGCCGCAAGAGATCCTCAGGGCTTCCGTCCGCTTTCTTTAGGCAGGCTCGGCGACGGCTGTTATGTTGCGGCGAGCGAGACCTGCGCTTTTGACAGCATAGGCGCTGAATTTATCCGTGACTTAAAGCCGGGCGAGATAGTCGTTATCGACGAAAACGGTATGCGGTCTATTGAAACTCACTGCGGCTCAAAGGGTTCTATGTGCGTATTTGAATATGTATATTTTGCACGTCCCGATTCAGTTATCGAGGGTTCGAGCGTTCATATGGCAAGGCTGCGTGCAGGAAAATATCTCTGGAGAGAGCACCCCGTCGACGCCGATATAGTTATCGGAGTACCCGATTCGGGACTTGACGCAGCGCTCGGTTTCGCTCAGGAAAGCGGTATCCCTTACGGTATCGGATTTATAAAAAACCGATATATCGGAAGAACGTTCATACAGCCCACGCAGGCTGAAAGGACGAATTCGGTAAAGATAAAGCTAAACGCAGTTTCAAGCACCGTTAAGGGCAAGCGTGTAGTCATGATAGACGATTCGATCGTAAGGGGAACGACCTCGGCAAGAATTGTAAATCTGCTCAGAGAAGCGGGGGCAAAGGAAGTCCACGTAAGGATATCAAGTCCGCCGTTTGTCGCTCCCTGTTATTTCGGAACGGATATTGACAGCAAGGAAAATCTTATTGCGTCAAAAATGACCGCCGAAGAGATATGCAGGAGTATCGGCGCAGACAGCTTAGGCTATCTGAGTATAGAGAATGTTCAGAAGCTTGCAGGCAATTCAGAGTGCGGCTTCTGCGTGGGCTGCTTTAACGAAAAGTATCCGATCGAAGTTCCGAAGGAGATGCCTAAGGATAAATTTGAATACAGGATCTCGGATAACAAAAAGGATTGACAGATCACCATTCACCACTGTCCGTTGAAAATATGCGGCGGCAGATCAAAAAAATTTGAAAGGAAAAATCACAATGAAAAGTTTTTCTGAAAGCTACAAGGAAGCAGGAGTTGACGTAACCGCAGGTTACAAGGCTGTCGAGCTTATGAAGCAGCACGTTGCAAAGACGATGACGTCGGGCGTGTTAAGCGGTATCGGCGGTTTCGGCGGACTTTTTGAGCTTGACATGACAGGTATAAGCAAGCCAGTTCTCGTATCGGGCACCGACGGCGTCGGCACAAAGCTCAAGATCGCATTTTTAATGGACAAGCACGACACGGTCGGAATCGACTGCGTTGCTATGTGCGTAAACGACATAATCTGCTGCGGCGCAAAGCCTCAGTTCTTCCTTGACTATATCGCAGTAGGTAAGAACTATCCTGAAAAGGTCGCACAGATCGTTTCGGGCGTTGCAGAGGGCTGTATTCAGTCGGGCGCTGCGCTTATCGGCGGCGAAACTGCCGAAATGCCGGGATTCTATCCTGTTGACGAATACGACCTTGCAGGCTTTGCAGTGGGCGTTGTCGATAAGGACAAGATCTTAAAGCCCGAGACCCAGAAGGCAGGCGACGTTATGATCGCTATCGCTTCAAGCGGCGTTCACTCGAACGGATTCTCGCTTGTAAGAAAGGTATTCACGGTAAACGAACAGAACCTTGCAAGACACAACGCCGACCTCGGCGCACCTCTCGGAAACGTTCTCCTTACGCCTACAAAGATCTACGTCAAGGCAATAATGAGCCTGCTTGAAAGCGTTACGGTAAAATCCATCTCGCACATAACGGGCGGCGGATTCTACGAGAATATCCCGAGATCGCTCCCCAAGGGACTTTCGGCAAAGATCGAGCGCAGCGCAGTTCAGGTTCTTCCTATCTTCAACGTTATCGCAGAGACCGGCAAGATTCCCGAAAGAGATATGTTCAACACCTTTAACATGGGCGTCGGCATGACGGTAGTAGTCGACAAGAACGACGCAGACAAGGCGGTCGAGGTACTTAATGCGGCAGGCGAAAAGGCTTATATCTTAGGCGAACTCGTCGACAGCGAAGAGGGCGTTATCATCTGCTGATTTTTTGAAAACGAACGAAAACCGTGCGGCAGGAAGCTGACGCACGGGGTTTCGGTTTTTATGACGGAGTGGAATAGTTTAATTATGAAAAACATAGTGGTACTTGTTTCGGGCGGCGGCACGAATTTACAGGCGCTTATTGACGCCGAAAAAAGCGGCATTATAAAGGGCGGAAAAATATCCTGCGTTATTTCTTCAAAGGACGGCGTTTTTGCGCTTGAAAGAGCGAAAAATGCAGGTATACCGACCGTTGTTCTTCCGAGAAAAAGCTATCCCGACAGCAAGGCTTACAGCGAAGCTATACTTTCGGAACTGAACAGACAGCAGGCTGACCTTGTGGTGCTTGCAGGCTTTATGACGATACTTGACGAGTGCGTTACTAAGGCTTACAGCTACAGGATAATAAACGTTCACCCTGCGCTTATCCCGAGCTTTTGCGGCGAGGGCTTTTACGGGCTTAAAGTACATGAAAAGGCGCTTGAATACGGCGTAAAGGTATCGGGCGCAACTATACATTTTGTAAATGAAAAGGCGGACGCAGGCGCAATAATTTTACAGGGCACAGTTAACGTTGAAAACGACGACACTCCCGAAATTCTCCAGAGAAGAATAATGGAGAACGTCGAGTGGAAGCTGCTGCCAAAGGCTGTTTCGCTTTTCTGCGAGGACAGGATAACCATAAAGGACGGCAAAGCGTACGTTGATTAAATGTGTGGAGGTAATGATATGAAAACAGTTGATATTTATGAGGAGCTGAAAAGTAACTCCTATCCCGGCAGAGGTATTGTTGTCGGAAAGTCGGAGGACGGAAAGAGCGCTGTTACGGCTTATTTTATCATGGGCAGAAGCGTTAATTCACGCAACCGTGTGTTCACTGCGACCGAGGACGGAATAAAGACCGAGGCGGCTGACCCCTCGAAGCTTTCAGACCCGCACCTTATTATATATTCGCCCGTAAGAAAGCTCGGAAACAAGACTATCGTAACAAACGGAGACCAGACCGACACGATATACGAGCTTATGGAAAAGGGACAGACCTTTGAGCAGTCGCTCAGAACGAGGGAATATGAGGACGACGCTCCCAACTTCACACCGAGAATTTCGGCAATAATGGAGATAGAAAACGGCGGCTTCGATTACTCGATGAGTATTTTAAAATCGGCTGACGGCAATCCCGACTGCGTTGAGAGATTTACATATTCCTATACTTCTCCGCTTAACGGCGTGGGTCATTTTATCCACACCTATATGGGCGACGGAGATCCGCTGCCGAGCTTTGAGGGCGAGCCTGAAAAGATCGTAGTTCCCAACTGCATCGACGAGTTTACAGATTCGCTCTGGAACGCTCTTAACGAGGACAACAAGGTATCGCTTTTTGTAAGATA
>JBJERC010000011.1:0-3651 GCA_051882075.1 Oscillospiraceae bacterium
GTGACTTTACCATATCCATAACGTCTGTACGAAAGCCCATTTCGTCAGCTGTTTCATGGGTCGGCTCATAAATACCGCCGTAAACCGCCCTTCCCAGATGCTCTACAAACGAGCCGTAGATCCGGTTGTCTATCCTGCTGATAATGCTGTTTTTTGAGATAGTGATCTCTGCTTTCATTTTAAATCATATCCTTTCTGAAAAAACGTTTTGCCTTAGGTTTTCTTTTCTAAATTATATCCGATGGACTTTGTTTTTTCAATATAATATTCTGCAAAAACACTGACTTATCCTGCTTTTATGACGTTTGGCTTGTAATATATATCAGTAAGATGCTTAACGTCGCAGCCGAACCGCCCTTATCCGCTTGTGTTTTTACAAAAAGCAGAATATGTCAGTAATAATGCAGAATAAGTCATTGTAAATTATTTTATTTCGATTATGATTATATTTAAGGTTTCAACCGTCCGGTCGTTTCACCCGCTTGATTTATCGGGCAAAACAGTATATAATAGTAATAGAAAAATCACCTGACGATACGTTTTAAAAAAGCGTATCCTAATACAGATCATCGGGAGGTATGGCAATTGCAGATAAACAATATTGGTTATAACCATAGGCACGATGCTGATTTTCAGATACAGCGCCCGTCAGGTTCGGGAGATTATCTTATGCTCCTGCTGAAAACCCCTGCGATATTCACGCTTAACGGTGAGGATATTATTACAGAGCCCGATTCGTTTATGCTGTTTCGCGAGGGTACTCCTCAGCTGTACCGTGCATACGGTGCAGAGTTTTCAAACGACTGGTTTCATTTCAGTATCTCAGATGATGAAATGCGCTTTTTTAAAGCTCTTGACATTCCATTTGACAAGGTAATGCCCATCGGAAACTTAAACGGATTATCGCTTATAATAAAAAATATGTGTTATGAGAATTATTCGTCCAATCTGTATAAGACGGATTCGGTGGAGCTGTATATGAAGCTGTTTTTCATCAAGCTCAGCGAGAAGATCCATGCCGCAGGCAAAGAAGGCTCAAGCTCCTATTTTGATAAGATGTCCATACTGCGCTCACAGATCTACAATATGCCCTATCACGACTGGAACATTGAGGGTCTTTCCCATCAGCTTACAATGAGCAAATCATATTTCCAGCATTTATACAAGGAAATTTTCGGCATCAGCGTTATGAACGATGTTATTCAGAGCCGCATCGAACATTCAAAGTATCTGCTTTCCGGGGCGGATATACCCATTACACAGATAGCCCAGATGTGCGGATATAAATGTGAGCTGCATTTTATGCGGCAGTTCAAAACGAGGATGCAAATGACCCCGTCCGAATACCGCAAGAGTATTGCGAACGAGGAAAAATAATTAAGCCGTTGGGCGAATCTCACATGGCGGTTAAAAAGCTATTATTGAAAGGAAATGATTTTATGAGCTTCAGAAAAGACTTTGTTTGGGGAGCCGCAACTGCCGCCTATCAGATCGAAGGCGCATTTGACGAGGACGGCAAAGGAAAAAGCATATGGGACGAATTTACCCATATCGAAGGAAAGATCTCCGACAACAGCACAGGCGATATTGCCTGCGACCACTATCACCGCTATAAAGAAGATATAAAACTTATGGCGGAGCTTGGGATAAAAGCATACCGCTTTTCGATCTCGTGGAGCAGAATACTCCCCGACGGTACGGGTGAGGTAAATAAGAAGGGCATCGACTTTTACAATGACCTTATAAACGAACTGCTGAAATATGATATAGAGCCGTATGTTACGCTTTATCACTGGGATCTGCCCTATGCGCTTCATCTTAAAGGCGGCTGGCTGAATGATGATATTACCGACTGCTTTGAGCGGTACACAACAATAGTCGCAGAAAACTTCGGAGACAGAGTAAAGAATTTCATCACCTTTAACGAGCCGCAGGTTTTCACAGGCTGCGGATATTTTGAAGGCTGTCACGCTCCGGGGTACACGCTTGCGGACAAGGAGCTTCTGCGTATATGCCATAATATTTTAAAGGCTCACGGAAAAGCTGTAAGAGCGCTAAGAAGAATTGTTTCCGATGTAAAAATCGGCTTTACCTCAGCCTCAAGCCCGCTTGTCCCTGTGTCGGACAATGATGTTGACGCTGCAAGAAACGCATTTTTCAGCAGCGGAAAGGGACATTTTATATTTTCCGAAGCCTTCTGGCACGACGCTGTAGTATTCGGAAAATATCCAGATGATGTACTTAATGCTTATGGTGATGATTTCCCGAAAATAACAGAGAAAGATATGCAGCTCATTTGTGAACCCATTGATTTTATAGGACTGAATATCTACACGGGTTCTTATGTAAAAACTAATAAAGACGGCTTTGCTCAAAGGCTTCGCTGCAGCCCCGGGCACCCCCGTACCGCTATTGGCTGGGATATAATTCCTGAAACGCTTTACTGGGGAACAAAATTCTATTACGACAGGTACAAGCTGCCAATTTATATTACCGAGAACGGAATGTCCGCCCATGACTGTATCTCCCTTGACGGAAAGGTACACGACCCCAACCGCATTGATTATCTTGACCGCTACCTCCTTGAGCTGAAAAAATCGGCGGAGGACGGTGCGGATATTGCAGGATATTTTCAGTGGTCACTGCTTGATAACTTTGAATGGGCAAAGGGCTACAGCGAGCGTTTCGGAATGATATATGTGGATTATCCCACACAAAACCGCATTGTAAAGGATTCGGGATATTGGTACAAAACTGTAATTGAAAACAACGGAGATTATTTATAATCAAGGCAATACCGCACAACTAACGCCTAATGGCTTTGTGTAGTCTTCAAACCGGAATTCAACCTTATAGAACCGTTCCGAAGAATAAAAAAACTGCGCATCTCTGTAAAACTTTCATATATGTGAACTAAGCACACGTTCAAGTTCTTTTGCCGGTAAATTATAAGTCAATCTGTAAATAACACAAGTACACCTGCACATTATTCGTAAATATCATCTTTTATTTTCATGATAAACTGCTCTGCCGCTTTAGATAAAGATTTATTGTATAAATCAATTGGACGTCTTTAAGAAAATGTAATTAAATAGAAAAGTCTGAAAATGTGCTTTCACAATTTCAGACTTTTTTATTATCTTGATAAAAAACATCTGCTATGCAGGTGGAATATACAGACTCAGCTCAGTCTGATCAGAAACGAAATATAGGCAAAGAACCTCTTCGCTAAACAATATTGCTCCGCCGACTGCCACTCTGATTCAAGGCGGACAGGAACAGACAGCGAACAATTGTGTTTTACGGACGAGTATCCACTTGTCGCCCGCAAATTTTTTATTTTGTCGTTTCCCTGCGGACAAGAACAGGAGTAAAAACTTTGTGAATAGGCGAGGCAAGCGGCTTGGGTCTGCGTTTTTTCCGTTCGTTTATCTGCATAAGAAGAATCTCCATTGCCTCTTTTGCGATTTTATCCACCTGCTGACCGACAGTCGTTATAGGTATCACCGCTTCTCTTGCAACAGGAGAATTGTCAAAACCGATTATCTTGTACTTATCGGGAAGTGTGCCGTATTTTTTTACAATGATATTCAGCAGAATGTTGGCATGGGTATCATTCGGCATGAATATTCCAACCTTTTTGTCATTGGA
>JBJERC010000012.1:0-19493 GCA_051882075.1 Oscillospiraceae bacterium
TAGTCTCGAATTTTTGTTTTTTCGAGTGTCTACTCTAAGGGGATTATATCAAAATCGGTGCACCTTGATTTAATTCTTTTTGTGTTCAAGATAATATTGATAACTTTTCTGAGCTTCTTCAGGAGCTGTAGGTAAAACTGTTGGTATTCCATTATCATCATAGTCCCACCATTCGTCATTGCTACACCAATATGTTAAATATTTATCAGCAGTCATGCTATCACCTCATTTTTAACAGTTCACTTATAAATTCACGACTAAAATATGTTGGGTTTTTGCTTCCAAAAAAGTCTGAAAAAACTTCTGAAATAATCTCTGAACCATCTTTATAACTTGCAGAATACTCAGATAAATTTGCTTTTAAATAACTAAATAATGATTTTCTATTATCAATATTTGTTATTTTCATTGCAATTTCTACTATTTGTTCATCTGATATATTGTGTATCAATTGGTATAAATGCCCTAATTCGTGTTTAATAATAGAATTATAGCTTGAACCCTGTACAAACCATTTTTCATCAACAAGTTTATTATATTCATATTCTAACTTTTTAGCATTTCTAAATGCATTTATATTTAATTCAATAATATGCGTATGCTTCTTATTTGTTGAGGCAAAATCATTATTAAGCATTGTTTCTGAAAGAATAATTGTTAAATGTTTTCTTTCTGTACCTTTAAGTTCAGGAAAAGCATTTAAAACGTCTAACGAACTATCTATAATTTCCTTCATCAAATTAATATCGACATCAGATTTCTTCAATCCTTGGATTAAAAAACCTGCCGAATTTACATAATCACGAAGAATTTTAAAGTTTTCTGCTGAAATGTTTTCACCTTTTGGCAGCCATTCAATTTTATCAGATGATAATCTTTTCTTTAAATTCATTATACCACTTTTTTCGGATTTGTCAATCCTTTTCGTCAACTTTTCCTCGATCGCTTTTTCTCTCGCTTTCGCCTGCTCCCGTGTCAGCACCGTAGGCTTTTTCTCCGCAAACTCCTTCCTCTGTTCGAGAGTCTCCTCGTCGGCTGTCCATGATATGCAAATAAAAAAAGATAGCACACTAATGTACTCTCCTGCTGCAAGCGCAGGGATTTGAGCCGGGGTCTCAACACGATGGAAGCGTACTCCGTCTATATGACAACTTGTTACTTGCGGTTATACCACAAAATTTTATTACCTCGCCAACAAAAAATGGATAACATCTATTTACATTCATCACAAAAAATGATATAATAGAAATATGAAGAATTCATCAGCTAAGATTCCCGTGAATTAACAAATCAGGATGCTATTGATCATTATAATGATATAGAGAATAAGGTTAGGGATTATAAGAATGAAAAGTAAGAAAACAATTTATATAAAAATCATGATTATTTTTATTTCTCTTATGGATTTTATACTATATAGCGTACTACTAATTATTATTTCAATTATTACTGTTTTTGTTATAAGACATCATAATCTTTTGATATTTTATGATAGTCCTGCAAATGATCTTCCGTGGGACTACCGAAAATGGTTCTGCAAAAGAACACTATAAAAAAGTATGTAGACAGATCGGAATAGAATATAATTCGCTGAAAGATAACAACTTTTCTGATAAATGCTATGGGGAACAGTAATATGAAGAAGTTTAAAAACAGAAAAAAAACGTTATTCTAAAATAATTACCTATGTGTTTGCTATCGGTTATTATATTGTTTACGCTCATTCAATATCATTGTATATCTATATAAAAAGAGGGTTTGCTCATGATTCTTTGTATCACAGGTTTATTGTATTCCTTTATGAACATTATGAACACAATAAAGCAGTAGAGATCGAGTATAGAATCATTGATCTTTCGTGGTGGGCATGCGAGCACACCGCCTTATTAGCGATCATGCTTTTGATACCTATGCTCACTGATATAGTATTTGATATAAAGAAAAGAGAAAAACATATAATTAAATGGATAAGCTTTGCTGTTATTATTGGTCTTATTATCTTTGTTATCTGTTTTGTTGCACCTGAGTTCGTGGCTTATCAGCCTGTATGACTTGATAAATAATATTATTTCAACAGACATACTTGCATATTTTAATGAATTATTTAGCTGATCACAATACTTTAATAACTATTATATTGAATGTTACATCAAGGAGTAATCATATGAAAAAATTAAAACAAATTGGAACCGGTATAATAAATATTTTAACTGTTGTATGGTGTTTTATCTCTTATCGTTTGTATTATGCACCTATATTGATATTTATTTATTGGCAGTCATATGTAGATAATATACTTGATACACAAGGTCCATATCGCTATTTCATACAATATATACAGCATGAATACGGAACTGAAAAAGTTTGGGAAATCGAAGAGCGTTCTTTGTTTGTTGCGAACCACGCGGCTATTCTGCTGATTGTTGCAATCATTATTCTAATTATTAATACTATAATAAACCATCTGAACAAAACAAATATTGTATTAAGAATCGAAATCTTTATATTGTGCTTTATTTCTTTAGCTATGATCGCTTATATATTTTTTCTTGCTGCTCCTTATGTTATAAATTGTTACTACGAAAGTCAGGATTGATAAATATCATTTGCAAGAACAAAATTTCTCGATCAAAACTTAAGGAGAATAAAACATGAAGAAATTTTTAAAGATATTTTCTTACTTGTTAGATATTATTTCTATTCCAATAGCATTTATTTATTATTATTACTACTATGTACCGATATTGATATATTTGTATTGGAGTAATAATTATCACGATTTATGGTGCTCGTATGCTATGTATGTAGTTAACCATAAAGGATTTGAGTATTATTTTAAAATGGAATCGAGAGCAATATCTGTTGCTTGTGCCGGCGGAAACTATACCTCATTAATACTTCTAATACTTTTTTTAGCGGTTACTGTAATTATTGATATAGTATGCGTAAGGAAAAACATCATCGGAAAGAAAAGGTTGATTTTTTCAGTTATTGCTTGGGTCTTTTGCATACTGGCAATTGCAATGGTAGCTTTTATAAAGCTTCATGGTGCGCCTGTTGTTATTGATTATTATTATGAAAATCAGGATTGATCATATATATCCAATGGAAACCTTTTAAAAAGCAGCGGCGGATAACAGGCTTCGACCCTACGGAATATCTGCCCGACCCCGATAAAATGATGATGATATCTTCTGTTGATTTATCGGATAGAGTTGGTATTTATGATGCGTTGGAAGCCAGTAATGATAACAAGGATTATCATGATTACCTCAAATCAGAGCATTTGATTTTCGACGACGAAATTCATATTGTCCGGATACAGTGGTATAATTGAGAAAGGAATACTTTATGAGAAGGATATTGGTTTTATTACTCAGTATGTCGATAGTTTTGACATCCTGTTCTTTCCCTTTTAGCAGTAAAGAAAATACGCCCGGCAGAGTAGAGCTTGCAGAGCAAACACAAAATGAGATAATGGATTGTTTTCTGAACAAAGATAGTGAGGGTATAATAAATCTCATGAGTCCTTACGTTCAACAAAATTACGCTCTTGATACAGAAATTGAAGAAGCATTTGAATATATTGACGGAGAAATCGTTTCATATGATGAACCGAAATTCGGAGCAAGCGCAGCCGCTTCTGACGAATCGGGATGGGTAAGATATGGTTATCATGGCAGTACAGAAAACGTTATAACAGATAAAGGTACTGAGTATACAATTAGCTTTAAAGGTTGGTGTATTTATAGAGACGATGCCTCGAAAGTAGGAGTGTATAGAATATATATTTCAAATGAAACAAAAAAAGAGACGATCCATGGAACTATTAGAAATTTTGAAGAATATTCAATTTCTATTGGAGAAAAGATACAACGAGGCTAAGACTTCTTGGATTCAATGAAACGAGGAGAATTTAAGATGAAGAAATACTGCATGATTATGTGAATCTGTATAATAAATGCAACAATAATATTGATACCATTTTTAAATATGAACCTTCTGAAAAACATTGGTGGATAACAGGCTTCAATCCCGAGTATGTCGGAAATGTTGATGTGCATAAACAGGTCATGGTCGGGAAGATTGATATGTCACAGTTTGAGGACAGTAATGGGGAGAATGCAATGTTTGAAAATTTATATAGTAGAATTAGTGATGATAAAAAGCTTTCGAAATATATGCTATTCGACGAAAAATCAAATACAGTGTGGGTGATGTGGTATGAGTAAAAAACTTTTGAAATATTTTATTTTCGTTATTCTTGTGTATTTTTTAATATGTGTAATTTTCTCGGTATATATAACAAGAAAGACACGCGATTTATTAGAAGATGCCTATATAAATCGTGGAGTATACAGAGATGATTTAGAAGCGGTTGTTTCGCAAAAATGGTATGAACGTTTAGCCGGATACGGCAGCGGTCTGAACCAGGAGTGTGTTGATGAAACTTATGAGTGGACTTATGATATTGAATATGTACACACATTTTCTTTTATATTTTTTACATATACCTATCTGGGTGATAGTTGTAGAATATACAAGGACTATAATCATTATACCGGATATGACCGGGCTATAAAAATAAGGTGGGGGTTAAAAGATGGCAATTTAAGCATAACTCAGTTTTATGAATACGTTCAACCGGGCTTTTTGCAAATATTATTTGATAAAATATGCCACTTTTAGAGTATATTGTTATGAAAACAACAATATTTTTGTAAATCTCATCGGCAGTTATGATTTTTCAAGCTATATTAGCTGCTAAAACTATGATAATGATGGGCATTGCAGACTTATCTGAGTATTAAGATTTTTTAATGTTATTTATTCTGAAAACGAAAGAACAACCGACACCGATTCCGACGGTCTGACCGACTGGGAGAAATTCGACAGCGACAATCCGCTGCTTGCATGGGACGATAACGGAAATTCCGTATTCCAAAGCTTTACGACTGTTTCTCAAATGGTAACGGGATTTTGTATATCCGACAAGAATGATATTTGTTATGCTGCACACACTGAAGAATATGATTATCGCAGCATGAAAGAAGCCTTAAATGATTATTCATCTGATAATATGAAATCCTATATAGTATGTTTGAAAGATGTGATTTTTTATGAGTAAAAGAACAAAAAAGATTATAATTTCTTTGTTTATTGTTTTTGTAATAGCATATATTTCAATATGTTTTTATACAGCTTCAATGCTTACAAAAAAGGCTGATAGGCTTGTGACTACAGTTTATGAATCATGCGGAGCTTATGATGAATCCACTGCATTTATTTCGGAACATGACTATAATATAATTGCAGCCGGTTCTTCTTGGAAAGGAGATTATGAAAATAATGAACTAAAATGGGATTATGATATAGACTATGTAACTTCGTTTTCTTTTGGGTTTAAAGCTTATACATATGTTCAGGACACCTGTTATTTATCATCTCCATCAGGAGAACATGTATCAGGTTATCACGACAGATCATTACGAATCGAATGGATCTACAGAAATGGACAATTTGAAGTTAAAAATTTTTACGAGTATATTGCCCCCGGTATTATAAATAGAATGTTAGACATTTTATTTAATTGTCATTAATCCAAGGCTACGATTTTGATGGCAAACTGGACTGAGAAGAATTCGACAGCGATCCTACGGTTGAGGATACGGATAGGTATGACGCATCGGATGATTTGGATTCAACCCCTATATGCAAAAATGAGTATATGTCATATATTTTTTCATCGTTCGCTTGCGAATAATTCATAGAAGATGAAGCATATTTTTGGGAGACGGTAATATGGAGATAATTAAAAAAATACTTATCAATTCAACAGTTATTTTAATTCTATTAGTCAGCCTGCTGTTAATTCGTAAACAGTTCCAAAAAAGTTCATTTTATTTATCCGAGATCGAATGTGATATACCGATCGATAATATATTCTGTTGCTCAAGCTCCGACTTTATTGTTCAAGCGGACGAGAATAATATTCATCTTATCAAACAATACGGGGTCATGCAAAGCTATTCATTTGATTTCAATGTAAAAAGAGTTG
This sequence comes from Oscillospiraceae bacterium, assembly GCA_051882075.1. Taxonomy (GTDB): domain Bacteria; phylum Bacillota; class Clostridia; order Oscillospirales; family Ruminococcaceae; genus YE71. The sequence goes on from JBJERC010000012.1 coordinate 6,059, forward strand.
ATTATGATAATAAAAATGCATTAATGATCTCAGACTCTGACGAGCTGTATATGTTTAACTTTTCTCAAAACAGTTTATCAGAGGTTCTGCTTCATGATGTAAAGCTTTTCAGAGTTTTCGGTGATTCTTATGCAGCTATATCCAATGACGGAGACCTTTTTGTCTGGGGAGATAATTCCAATCACATATTCAGCACATCTGTTCCTGAAAAAATTGAAGAACCAACGAAGATAGAAACCATTTCAGATATTGCTGATATAAGATTTAACAGTATGTATTCTCTCTTGCTGACAGAAGATGGGGATGTATATGAATCAGGGAAAAATAATGATAATTCATTTTCGTGCATAAAAGAACTTCAGAATATACAGTCTATAAATGTCGGATACGGCAGTTTAGCTGTCGGCGATGACGGCTCGGTGGATTTCTGGTTAGATGATTTTTATTCCGGCAGTGAATCACCTGATTTCGCAGACGCTTCCTATATATCTCAGTCATGTAATAACAACAAGCTGAAGAATTTTTCGACGGGTACAGGCTATTGGGTATGTTCTGATAATAAGAAGAATATGTGGTGCTGGGGTGAAGATTTTCTAACAAAGCGTACCAGAAAAGAAATAAAGTTTTTCCGCGAGCCTACCTGTCTGAAAGGCATTTCAGGAATCGATAATGTTTATCCATGCCAAGCAAATATATTTGTGACTAAGCAGGATAAAATATACATAGTTAAGGCGCATGATTGATTTTGAGAATATTTTCTCGTGAGAACCCGATGATCCTCGAATGTGGGGTGGTAATGTATGAAAAAAATATCTTATATAATTTTTTCGCTGTTGCTTGTGATTGTTGTCTTATTAGTCAGTATGTTCATAACTATTATTGTTCAAGAAAATCAAGAACCCGAGTATTCAAATCAGATACTGTATAGCTCCGATCTTCATGAATATAATGATTATGAATTAAATGTCAAAATAAGAGACACACGGGAAATAGGTGCATCAGACAGGCGATCGGTATGGGCAGTTTTTGTGGATATAAAGGACAAAAATTCCGGAATAGAGCGAGAGCTGATGTTATTTAGCGGAGATTGCAGCAGTACTGATAAAATAAATTATGACGTAAAATGGGAAACGGATTATTATTCGATCAGTATAAACAATAATTCTGATTTTAATATGGTATATTATTTTGATTATAAAGATATAGTCGAGCTTTATAATAACAGAATTTATTCCAGTAATTCATAAACATCAAAAAAGCTCCGGCAGTATCAGCCGGAGCTTTTTCTGTAAATATTATACAGCCGTGTAAATGACCTTTGTGCCGAACGAATCCTCTACCGTAAGCGTGTCGCCGTCAATGCTGTAGGTCGTTCCGAACAGTAAATCGCCTGCTTCGTCGTACATAGTAAGCTTGTTGCCCTCAACAGTGTAGGTGAATACCATAAGCGGCTCGTCATATCCCTCGCAGACATACTCTCCGGTCATGTCCTCACGGAAAATATAGGTGTATCCCAGCTCGTGCGCCCATGAACCTACAAGCTCGGCAGCGCCTGAATTATCCGATACGGACTCCGCTTCTGTTTCTGCTGCACTTTCTTCCGTTTGGATTTCGGTTTCAACAGGCTCTGTAGTTTCGGCAGCCGACTCCTCTTCGGTTTCAGTCTTATCCTCGGCAGATGAAACCTCCGCCGCTGTGATCGTCGTCGCTTTCGTTTCCTTTTCTGATTTCTTCTCGTTATCCGAGTCGGAGCTGCCGCAGGCTGCTAATGATAATGCCATAATTGCAGCGGTCATCATAATAATTATTCTTTTCATATTATTACCTCTTTTTGATATGGTTAAAACGGTCTGAATCTGCTCAGGAATTTTTAAGCTGCGCCTTAAGCTCGCCTGCAAATTTGCCGACTTCTGATGCGGCGTTTCTGCCGTTTTGTGCGACCCTGTTTACAAACGCACTTCCTACGATAACTCCGTCGCAAAACTGCGCCATTTTCTTTGCCTGCTTGGGATTAGAAATTCCAAAGCCGATGCAGTAGGGCACGGGCGAATTTCCTTTGAGCGGCGCAAGCAGAGTTTCAAAGTCGGTGGTTATCTCTTTTCTCGTGCCTGTAACTCCGAGCGACGATACGACGTAAAGAAAGCCTTTTGACTCTTTCGCTATCATCGAAACTCTGTCGGCTGAGGTCGGCGCTACAAGGTTTATCGAGTAAATACCGTATTTGTCGGCAGTGTCGGCGATCTCGTCACGCTCCTCAAACGGAAGGTCGGGAACGATAACTCCGTCGATCTCAAAATCCCTGCAATTCTTAAAAAACCTTTCCGTGCCGTATCTGAAAATTGTGTTAATATACATCATAAGCAGCAGCGGCTTGTCGGTCTTTTGGCGCAGACTTTTTACCGTATCGAATATTTTGTCGAGCGTCGTTCCTGCGCTTAATGCCCTCTGCGAAGCCTTCTGTATGGTCGGTCCCTCGGCTATCGGGTCGGAAAACGGCACGCCAAGCTCGATTATATCCGCACCCTTGTCGAACATTGCAAGCACGCACTTCTCGGTCGTTTCAAGGTCGGGGTCGCCTGCCGTGATAAATGAAATAAGCGCCTTCTCGCCTTTTGCATTTAGCTGCTCAAAACAGCTGTCGATCCTATTCTTCAACTACATCAACCCCCCTGTATCTTGCTATCGAGTAAACGTCCTTGTCGCCTCTGCCCGAAAGGTTTATGACAAGTATCTGATCCTTTGACATTGTCGGTGCTATCTTTAACGCCGCCGCAACAGCGTGTGACGACTCTATCGCAGGGATAATTCCCTCGGTCTTTGAAAGGTATTCAAATGCGCAGACAGCTTCCTCGTCCGTAATGGAAATATACTGCGCTCTGCCTGTTTCACGAAGATGAGCGTGCTCGGGACCTACTCCGGGATAGTCAAGACCTGCCGATATAGAATAAACCTCGTCTATCTGACCGTATTCGTTTTGCAGGAAGATCGACTTCATTCCATGGAAAATGCCAAGCGAGCCTTTTGCAAATGTAGCTGCGTGCTTGTCGGTGTCAACGCCTCGTCCTGCCGCTTCTGCGCCTATAAGCTTAACACTTTCGTCGCCGATAAAATCGTAGAACGCACCCATAGCGTTTGAACCGCCGCCGACGCAGGCGCACACGCAGTCGGGAAGTCTGCCTTCACGCTCCATAAGCTGCGCCCTTATTTCCTCGGAAATTATCTTCTGAAAATCTCTTACCATCGTCGGATAGGGGTGAGGCCCCATTACCGAACCTATGCAGTAAAACGTCGTGTCAATGTTTGAACACCAGTCCCTCATTGCCTCGTTGATAGCGTCTTTGAGCGTCGAAGTGCTGCTTGTTACGGGCGTTACCTTTGCGCCGAGCAGATTCATTCTGTAAACGTTGAGCGACTGACGGCGGCAGTCCTCCGCACCCATGTAAACCTCACATTCAAGTCCGAAAAGCGCACAGACAGTAGCTGTCGCAACGCCGTGCTGACCTGCGCCCGTTTCTGCGATGATTCTTTTCTTTCCCATTTTTTTAGCAAGAAGAACCTGACCGAGAACGTTGTTTATCTTGTGAGAACCCGTGTGGTTAAGATCCTCACGCTTGATATAGATCTTTGCGCCGCCTAAATCTTCCGTCATTTTTTCGGCAAAATAGAGCATAGAGGGTCTGCCTGCGTAATCACGGTAAAGCTCCCTTAATTCTCTTTTGAATTCGGGGTCGTCCTTGTATTTTTCGTAAGCGGCTTCAAGCTCGTGAACGGCTGTCATGACCGTTTCGGGAACGTACTGTCCGCCGAACTGCCCGAATCTTCCGATTTTATCCATTAAATTTCATTCCTTTCATTGTTTTGGAGGTATGACCGTTGCTCCGATCATTACGGTCGTTCCGTCGGAGTTGTTCCATACCGAGTGAGGCTTTTCACCCTTGACGAGATACGCCTCGTTCTGTTTAAGAATTTTTACCTCGCCGTCCTCGACGATCTTCGCTTCGCCCTGCGTGACGATGAAAAGATGATCGTGAGCGTGGGTATGGTTTCCCTCAGGACCGCCGCCCTCTTTGCCTATCTGTGCTAAGGAAACGTCGGTTATTTCGCCTAAATTTCCATACAGCTTTTCTGCAAGAAAATTAACATGAAGCGGCGGAGTAAAAAGATTTTTTTCGCTCATTTTTCATACCCCTTTTCTCAGGCAGTTTAGCGTTTCTGTAATGCTCTCGCTTCTCATAAGCGTTTCACCGATAAGCACGGCGTCTGCACCGAGCGAACGCACCATTTTCATGTCTGCGTTGTCCTTTATTCCGCTTTCCGATACGAAAACCTCGCCGTATTCCGCAAGCGGACGCAGCCTTTTTACCGTGTCGAGATTTACCTCGAAAGTTTTTAAGTTGCGGTTGTTCACGCCGAGTATCTGCGGCTTTACAACCGAAATCTTTTTCAGTTCTTCTTCATCGTGTACTTCGACAAGAACGCTCAGACCGAGGCTTTCTGCAAGGCGATAAAGCCTTTCAAAATCGCCTGTTTCAAGCACCGCCGCAATAAGCAGAACAGCGTCAGCTCCTGCCGCAGCCGCTTCAAATATCTGATATTCGTCAAATATAAAATCCTTGCGGAGAATAGGTATGCTCACTTGCTGCCTTATAGCCGAAAGATAGTCTAAAGAGCCCTGAAAGAAATGCTCTTCGGTAAGGCAGGAAATTGCGTTTGCGCCTGCCGCTTCATATTCCTTTGCAAAATCAACAGGTCTGAAATCGGGTCTTATAAGTCCCTTTGAGGGCGAAGCCTTTTTCACCTCGCAGATGCACGAAAGGCTGTCGGTTTTAAGCGCCTTTGCAAGCGAAAGGGGAGTGCGCTCCGAAAGCGTGTTTTCCGCTTTCTTCTTGATTTCGTCAAAAGAACATTTCGCCATTTCACGTTCAAGCTGTATTTTGCGGTAATAAATAATATCATCTAAAATCATGCTTTATACCCTGTTTGTAATTTCGACAAGCTGCTGTAATTTCTCATAAGCCGCACCGCTGTCGATCGTCTTTGCCGCAAGCTTAACTCCGTCTGCAATACTGTCCGCTTTGCCGGAAATATAGAGCGCCGCACCCGAATTGAAAAGAACGATATCACGCTTTGCGTCTTTTATCTCGCCCTTTAAAATACCGAGCGTGATCTGTGCATTTTCCTTTGCCGTTCCGCCGACGATGTCCTCCTTGTTTGCGGTTGTAAGACCGACGTCCTCGGGGGTGATCGTGTATTTTACGATCTCGCCGTCCTTGATCTCGGCAACGGCGGTCGGCGCAGAGATTGAAATTTCGTCGAGTTTGTCTGTTCCATAAACCACCATCGAGTGCTTAACGCCTAAGTTTTTAAGCACGTTTGCAATAATGTCGATAAGCCTTTCCTCGTAAACTCCGATAATGTTAAAGTCCGCTTTTGCCGGATTGGTAAGCGGTCCTAAAATGTTGAAAACCGTTCTTGCGCCGATCTGCGCTCTTACGGGGCCTACAAATCTCATAGCCTTGTGATAGCTCTGGGCGAAAAGGAACGAAAGACCTATCTCGTTTATGCAGGCGGAAGCCTTTTCAGGAGTTGACGCTATCTTAACGCCCAGCTCTTCAAGTACGTCCGCAGCGCCGCTCATTGATGAAACGCTTCTGTTTCCGTGCTTTGCGACAGGCTGACCTGCCGCAGAGATTACGAACGAAGAGGTGGTCGAAATGTTGAAGCTTTTTGCAAGGTCGCCGCCCGTTCCGACAATTTCAAGTACAGGCTTTTCGTGTGGCACGACCGCCATCTTTCCTCTCATTCCCCGTGCGCAGCCTGTTATCTCGTCGATCGTTTCAACGTTCATTCTCATAGCGATAAGCAGTGCGGCGGTCTGTGCGTTCGTCGCCCTGTCGCTCATGATTATGTCAATTGCCTGCTCTGCCTCCTGCTGCGTAAGATGCTTGCCGTCGACAGCCTTTGCAACGAACGGTTTAAGCTCTGTTCTCTGTGAGTCGGGAAGCGCAGGAACGGCGGCAGGATTTATCGAAACTCCTGCGATCCTCAGAAAGTTTGCAAGTATCGTCATTCCCGATTCGGTAAGTATAGATTCGGGGTGGAACTGTATACCGTAGGTGTTTGCGTCCTTGTGCTTTACTGCCATTACCTGTTCGTCAATGTCCTCTGCGATGATCTCAAGACAATCGGGCAGGCTCGACCTTTCTGCAACAAGTGAATGATACCTTGCGACAGGCAGCTGCTTTGGCGGAAGTCCTGCAAAAAGCGGGTCGTCATTTTTTATCTTAACGGGCGTCTGCTTTCCGTGAAGCTGTTTTGCCGCATGAACTATTTTTCCGCCGAAAGCCTCAGCAATAGCCTGATGACCAAGACAAACGCCGAGTATCGGCACACGTCCGCTGAACTCTTTTACGACCTCCTCTGAGATGCCAGCCTGCGAGGGATAGCACGGACCGGGCGAGATGATAATCGCCTGCGGAGAAAGCTTATTTATCTCCTCTATCGTTATCTCGTCATTTCTGACTACCTTTATATCGGGGTTCATAACTCCTACAGCCTGATAAAGATTATAGGTGAAGCTGTCGTAATTGTCGATAAGTAAAATCATTGCAAAGACCTCTTTTCTTATTTTGCAAATCTGTCAAGGAATTCCTTGTCGTTGAAATAGTTGATGCCGATAGCGTTTCTTACGAGGGCGAGCGTTTCGTTCGATACCTCGACAGCGTGCGCCGTGCCCTTTTTGAGCATTTCGATAAGCGCGCCCTTGTCCTTTTCAAATTCCTCTCTGCGCTCTCTTATCGGCTTTAACATTTCCTGCATTACGTTGTTTAAGAACTTCTTGCACTTCATGTCGCCGAGTCCGCCTCTTTCGTAATGCTCCTTCATTTCGTCGAGATTTTTGTAATCGGGGAAGTATTCCGCAAAATGCTCGTCAGTCGAGAACGCCTCAAGATAAATGAACACGGGGTTGCCTTCGGTGTGTCCGGGGTCTGAAACGTTGATGTGCGTCGGGTCGGTGTACATTGACATTATCTTCTGCTTGATAGTCTTTTCATCGTCTTTGAGATAAATGCAGTTTCCGAGCGACTTTGACATTTTCGTTCCGCCGTCCGTTCCGACAAGTCTGTTGCAGGTCTCGTTGTCGGGTAGAATAGCCTGAGGCTCAACGAGAATATCGCATTTGTAAATTCTGTTGAAGGAATTTACTATCTCTCTCGCCTGCTCGAGCATCGGCAGCTGATCCTCTCCTACGGGAACATACTTCGCTCTGAAAGCGGTGATGTCGGCAGCCTGACTTATTGGATATGTCATAAAGCCGACAGGAAGATTTCTCTCAAAGTTTCTAAGCTTGATCTCCTGCTTAATAGTAGGATTTCTTTCAAGTCTTGACATTGTAACAAGGTTTGAATAATACATCGGAAGCTCCGTAAGCGCAGGAATGTGCGACTGAACGAAGATCGTCGTTTTTTCGGGGTCAAGCCCTGCCGCAAGATAGTCAAGCGTTACTTCAAGAATGTTCTGCCTTATCTTTTCGGGGTTTTCTGCGTTGTCCGTAAGCGCCTGAAGATCGGCTATCATAACGAACGGAACGTAGTTTCCCGTATTCTGTAATTCGACTCTTTTTTTGAGCGAGCCAACGTAATGTCCGAGATGAAGCGGCCCTGTCGGTCTGTCGCCTGTAAGAATGATATTGTTTTCAGCCATGATGATTTTCTCCTTATAAATTATATTTTAAAATATTAAAGTTTAGCGGCTTCTTTTACTGCATTAATTACCGCCATTGATTTGTTTACCGATTCCATATATTCGTTTTCTGCAACGCTGTCTGAGACAACGCCGCCGCCTGCCTGAACGTAAGCCTTTCCGTTTCTGAAAAGCACCGTTCTGATCGCAATACAGGTGTCTATATCGCCGTCGAATGCAAGATAACCTACCGTTCCGCCGTAAAGGCATCTCTTGGTGGTCTCAAGCTCGTCGATGATCTCCATAGCCCTTACCTTAGGTGCGCCCGAAAGTGTTCCTGCCGGCAGCACCGCCATAAGTGCGTCCATAGGCTTCTTGTCGGCAGCAAGTGTGCTTTTTACGTTCGACACAATGTGCATTACCTTTGAATATCTCTCGATAGTCATGTAGTCCGTGACCTTCACGCTTCCGAATTCTGAAACTTTTCCGAGGTCGTTTCTTCCGAGGTCTACGAGCATCGTGTGCTCGGCTCTTTCCTTGGGGTCGTTGATAAGCTGACGCTCGTTCTTTTCGTCCTCGTCGTGCGTTGCGCCTCGCTTTATCGTTCCTGCAATGGGGCGGTTCACGACCGTTTTTCCGTTTACCGAAACGAGCATTTCGGGCGATGCGCCTGCGTAAGCGTAGTCAAGACAGCTGAAATAGAAAAGATAGGGCGAGGGGTTTGTCGTTCTCAACATTCTGTAAACGTCGAAACTTGCAGGCGGGTCTGAGATCTCAAATCTCTGCGAGGGAACAATCTGGAAAATATCTCCGTTTTTAATATATTCCTTAGCCTTTTCGACATTTGCCATATACTGCTCTTTAGTGATGTTCGACCTGACCTCGATACGCTTTTCGCCGTCGGGATCGCCGACAGGCTTTTTCGGCTTGAAGGATCTTAAAAGCTCGATTATCTCACGGGTCATCTTTTCGCAGTCCTCGTATTTCTGGTCGATATCGTCGGCTGCGTTTATGTTCTGAATGATGACCGCCTTGTTGCTAAGGTGATCGTAAGCGACAAGCTTATCGTAGAAGAAAAGCTCGGCGTCGGGAAGACCGAGGTCGTCGTTCGGAATGTTAACGAGCGTTTTTTCAAAGTACCTCACCATATCGTATCCGAAATAACCCATAAGTCCGCCCGTAAGTTTCGGACGACCCGGGAACTTCGGCGACCTGTTGTCCTCGATCATCTTCGAGAAAAATCCGATCGGGTCGTCGGTTTTCGTAACAACTCTTGTTCCGTCAAGCTCCTCGACCGTTGCAACGTGCTTGTCGAGCGTGATCCTCTTCTTCGGCATTATTCCGATATAAGAATACCTTCCCCACTGGTCTTTATTGTCGACTGATTCAAGAATAAAGCAGTTTTCATAAGCGTCGTGAAGCGCATTGAAAAGGTGTATCGGCGTGAATGAATCGACAAGCAGCTCGTAAAACGTCGGAACGTTCTTGTATTCACAAAGCAGCTGTTTTACTTCTTCTTTTGATGGATAAAGCATAATATGATACCTCCAGTATAAATTATCGTGATTTTAGGCATTAAAAAAGGTCTTAACGCACATAGCATATTGCTATGGGACGATAAGACCGTGGTGCCACCCAAATTTATGACAGAAAACCTGTCACCTCAGCAGGTACGCTCGTAAAAGAGAAATACCCTGTCACACTAACGCAGGAAACTCGGCGATCGGTACTCGGCATAAGCCTTTAACGACGCTCCTCACAAATCCATTCGCCAAAATATCCGCTGCATATTCACACCGACCATATGCTCTCTGAAAACTTCCTTAGTGGCTACTTACTTTTGCTCAAAGGATTTAGTATATTAAATTGTTAAAAAATTCTGTAATATATTATACTTTGCATAATTGAACATTACATGAACGCAGAATTAACATACTGTAAATTTAAGAAAACCTTATTTTTTCTTCATGTATTTTTTCTGAACTCTTACAACGTGGATAACCGTAAAAGCGACTGCGAAAACGACGATAAGTACAACCGCAAACTTAAATTCCGTTGATTTCGGGAAAGCCTTTGCAACGGCGAGCTTCTCCGCAGAAGCGGATCTGCCGACCGTTTCTGTTGCGATAAGCGGTATCTCCTCGATGACCTCGCCCTCGTATTCAAGCCGCAGCACGCCGAGCTTGTCGCCCTGATAAACGGGCGCAACAACGTTTTCATAAACCTCTATCTCCTGCTTAACGCTGTCGGTCGGGATATAGGTGGGCCATGATTTTTTATAGCTGTATTCGGGCTGAAGCGTAACGTAATCTCTTCCGCTCGTGCCGTATTCTACCTTTGCTTCTCTTATCTCGCTGTTTTTGTCGACAAATTCCGCTTCCTCAAGAAAGCTGTAAGCCCATTCGTAAAGATTTATATGGTCGATAAGGTTGTAATAAACGGTGTCTGCTGCATAGACTGAATCGGGGTTCTGATTTCCTTTTTCAATATCTTCGGGCAGCTTATCCATAGGCGCACCCATTGAAACGATAAGGTATCTTTTTCCGTCGTAAACCGAATATGAAGCAAGGCATCTTCCGGCTGTATCGAGCGTTCCTGTTTTTATTCCACGGCAATAGGAATAGTAATATAGGCTCTGGTCGGAAAGCATAAGGTTTGTGTTATAGATATACGTTCCGTCGGGGTGCTGTTCGGTGGGAGAGAGAACATATTCATACATCGAAACGACTTCGTTAAACACCTCGTAGCTGTTTATCGCATAGGTGCAAAGCTTCGCCATGTCCTCGCAGGTAGTGTAATTGTTGTCGCCAGAAAGACCGTGAGCGTTTGAAAAATGAGAGTCGTTCATTTCAAGCTCTTTCGCCTTGTCGTTCATCTTGTCAACAAAATTATCAATCGAGCCGCACATTCCTATCGCAAGAATATTTGCGGCTTCACAGGCGGAAGGCAGCATAAGCGCACACAGCAGGTCGTAGCAGTTTATCGTTTCGTTCGGCTGGATATCCGCAGTAGATGCGCCCGTGCCGTAAAGCTCGTCGAACGCTTCGGTGCCGACCGTGTAGCTTGTGCTTTCAAGCTTTTCCTTGTCGCCGTCAAACTCGTCGAGCAAAACGACAGCCGTCATAACTTTTGTAAGCGAAGCAGGAACACGCTGCTTGTCGCTTTCAATGTCGATAATAACGTCGCCCGTGTCCATGTTCATCATATATACCGACTCAGAACGAAGTTCAAGCTTTATAGGATTGCCGTCCTGATCTATCTTTTTTATCGGCGTGAAATTAAATGCGCTCGCCGAAACCGCACACATATTTATCGTAAAGAAAACAAGGGTGAATAATACGACCCCGATTTTTCTTGTCAGTGCTTTTCTCATCTGTATTCTCCAATCAGAAATTTATCGCTCGTGCTATGTACTCTCTATTATATCAGATTTAAAGCGTGTTTGTAAAGAGCGTAAAATAAAATCTGCTCATTACACAAAAACGCCGTCTGTTTTTTAAGCTTTTGTATACAGCTTTTCCCGACCTCTTTTACCGTCGGGTACTATTCTTCCTACGCAGCAGAGCGTTTTTACCGCCCGCTGAGCCGTCGTGTATGTTATCTTCGCCGCCTTTGAAAATTCCTTTATCGTAAACTGCTCGTTTAACTCCGCAGGGATAAGCTTGTCGAAATCCTCTTTTCGCTCTATATCTATCTCGTCGATAAGCGCTTTTGGAATACGGTCAAAGCGGTGAGAACCTTTCTTTCCGTCCTCCGACCAGCCGTCCTTTATCCTGTATTCGTCGACCTCCATAAGCAGTATCTTAAAGTGCAGACGGGGAGAGTCAAGAAGCGGAAGGATATAAACAAGCTCTCTGAATATCTCGTATCTGCCGGACTGCTTGGGCGATCTTCTCGGCTTTGTCATCTCGCCCGTTTCGGCGTCGAGCCATATGAGATACTTGACGGCGGCAACGGGATAGGCGATAGTGACATCGGTGTTTTCGAGCATTGCGAATAGCTTTTTTCTCATTTTCCCGAAATTTGCCGTCTGGATCTCTATCACGCCGTTTTCGCCGACTATATCCGCAACATATCTTCCGACTTTTACCTCGTGATTGTCGCAGTGAGGCTCGAGATAAAGCTTTAAAACGGCGTGAACCGTCTTTTCTCCGAGCGTTCCGATACCGCCGCCCGAGCTGTTTTTGCGAGCCGAGGAGCAAGCCTCCGCAAATCGTAAAGTGTCCAAAAAATCACCCTATAAATTTTACTGTCCGAAAAACAAGACCCTTAACGCCGTTTGGCAAAAGGGTCGTGCTGTAATATCCGATAAGTTTTTTAACCTTAGATCAGGTAATGCTGTCGGCTGTAAGGCTCTTGTATGTTTCCGAGAAGGTAACGTCCATGCCGTTGATAATGTCCTCATAGATTTTCTGACGGGAGGGCAGGTCGTATTCAACTATCATGCTGTCAATGTTTTCCTCAACGTAATCCATGTCGATAGGCATTCTCTTGAGAATGAACCAGCCGTACTGTTCGTTTTCGATAAGAGCGCTTATTTCACCCTCTGCAAGCGAGAATGCGGCGTCGAGATATTCCTGAACAAAGCTTGTGTTGGGAGTGATATAGTATCCCTGCGGACTTGATTCCATTCCGGGATCCCAGTTGTATTCGGTAATAAGTGATTCAAAATCCTCGCCGTCTGATGCGCTTGCGTAAACCTTGTCGGCTAATTCCTTAGCGGCGGCTTTTGCGGTTTCCTTGCCTTCGTCGTCAAGAGCATAGTATGCCGCGTCCTTCGCATTTTTCTTCTCGCTTAAAGAATAACCCTCATATTCGCTCTTTGTGTCGCTGTTTGATATTTCAGCCTTGCAGGTATAAGGGATAAGTATCGAGCGTATGCAGGCATATTCCGCAGGATCGTTGACAATGCTCTTGAAATCGTCCTTCTTGGTAGCGTAAACGCCCTCGTTTGTGAAAAGCTCGCTTTCTGCTTTTTCATAAAGCTTTGCAAGCTCGAGCATTTCTCTGTAAAGTTCGGGGGTCATGTAAGAATCGTGAAGCACCTTGTTGAACGCTTCCTCCGATCCAGAACTTTCAAGATTGCTCTGATACATTTCTTCGATCGCAGCCTTGTCCTCGTCGGTCAGCGTAATCGAGTTTTCCTCGCAGATATTGTAGGTTACATATTCCTGCTTGAGCATTGTAACGACGCTTTCAAGCAGACTTTCAAAGCCGCCCTCGGTGCTCTTTATATCCTCTAAAGTTGCGCCGTAGGTGTTACGGTAGTAGTTTATCGTATAATAATAGTAGTATCTGAACGTGTCAAAATCAACGTCGTGACCGTCTATCGTACACATTATAAGATCGGAGGTGTCTATTTCCTTGCCGTCAATAACAAGCTTCGGGTCGGGAACGCTGCCGCTGTCTGCCGTGTCGGTCTCTGCCGTGCTGTCCGCAGCCGATTCGGAAGCTGCGGAGGAGGTGTTTGACGAGGAGTCCTTTTTATCCTTGTCGGCACAGCCTGTAAATGCCGCAGCGGTCATTGTGAGCGCAATAATAAGCGCAGAAATTTTCTTTATCATATATTGTTTTCCTTTCTTTTCTTTTAAAAAATATTCTTGCAGAATAAACATACAATATCATTATATTTCAATATTGTGATGATAATGTGACAGCATTATAAATTTTTTAACAATAGCAAACGTGCGATATATCCACGGAAATCAATTTTCAAAAGTACCCCTAAATATCCGGTCAATTTCAATACAAA
>JBJERC010000013.1:0-19190 GCA_051882075.1 Oscillospiraceae bacterium
GCTTTCGCTGTTTGTCTTTTCGACTTTGTGCGACAGCTTTATCATTATAGCACTTGGGGTGGGGTTTGTCAACAGGTTTTTCGTCAAATTACGACATTTCGGAGTATTGCATAGAAAATTTCTGTTTTTTTAAACAAAATGCAAAATCTACACAATACTCCATGTGTCTTATAAAACTATCTCTTTGCCCTTTGAAAGCCTGAACGAGTATATATAGCACGCTTTTACAGGCTTATCGAGTATTTTGTCAAGCGCTCTTTTATAAAGGTCAAGCTGCGTTCCGTATTTGTCAAGCTCGCTTATATCCGTAAAACCGTCCGTTTTGTAGTCAACAAGTACATAGCCGTCCGGTTCTTTAAATATACAGTCGCATACGCCCTGAACCATTCCGTCGCTTGCAATCATGTCGGGATATGCCTCATCAATTCCTGCGTCGTGAGCTTCGACCATAAATTTCATCTCTCTGCGTATCTCGTCGGAAGCTTTCACCCTCGCATAGAAATCGCTGTCAAAATACGCCTTAACAGCCGACTTATAAACGCCCATTGCCTCCCTTTCGGTAAACACGCCGTCTCTTACAAGTCGTTCAAGCTCGTCATCAACGCTTTTTTCGGCATTTTCATAATTAGCAAGCTCCATGAAAAGGTGCGTAAACGTTCCCCTTTCGGCCGCCGTAAGCCTTTTTGCTTCGTCGTCAAGACTTCCAAGCTGCGGATAAAACAGCGTATCCGCCTCCTTGTTCTCACGCTCACGAAGTTCGTTGACTATCTCCGTGACCGTTCTCTTTGAAGCCGCTCTCGCCTGTTCGTTCGGATAAACAAACTCATATTTTTCTCTTAACCTTTTAACCGATTTATTATCCGGTTCGGGTGCGGAAAAAATTTTTGTCCGTTCTTCCGTTGTTCCATATTCAGAATTGTCCGTCCATTTGATCACAGGCTTGTCCGCCATCGCCCTGCCCCAGTCGGCAAAATCTGCGGCATATTCCCCTCTGTCGATCTCTTCAAGCAGCGGATAATTCTGCTCGGTAAGCATTATGACCGCCGCAAGCCATTCGCCGTATCTTTCCGACGAAAGAAGAATGTCGGGCGTAATACCGCCGCTCGCCATTATTTCATCCGCAAGCTGTGCAAACCGTTTTATGATATCAAGGTCAGACCGTTTATTCTTCGCAAAGAAAATCGGAATTATCAGCTGCTCCTCCGCTCTCGTCATAGCAACGTAAAGCAGGCGCAGCTCCTCGCTCAACATTTCGTTTCTTGTAACGACCTCGAGCGCCTTGTGCGCAATAGTATTCACCTTCATAAGCTTTTCATGCACAAGATAATTGATTCCTGCGCCAAGCGTTTCGTTAAGCAGCAGCTTATTCTTCTTGTCTCTTTCGCTGAACGGCTTATTGAGTCCGCCTAAGAAAACTATCGGAAATTCAAGACCTTTCGAGCTGTGCATGGTTTTAACGGAAACCGAGCCTTCTCCGCTCGTAACGGTTATAGCCTGTGAAAAATCTCCGCCCCTGTCAGAAACGCTGTCGAGGTATCTTAAAAACCCTGCGATACCTCCCGAAGAGTCCTTTTCATATTCCGAAGCTCTCTGCGCAAGCAGTCTTAAATTTGCTCTTTTCTGCTTAGAATTTTCAAATGCGCTCGCCACTGCATAAAAGCCCGTTTCATCATATATTTTTGAGATAAGCGCTTCAAGCGTCATGCTTACGGAATAATATCTCAGACGCTTGATAAGTTCAACCGCATATCTGCATTTTTCTTCAAGCAAAGGATCTCCGATGTCAATGCGCTTTGCTTCCTTTTCGTCTGCGTCCTCGCTTTTTGAAGCTGAATTCAGGACCTGATACAAGCGTTTTCTGTCGGCGCTGTTCTCAATATTACATAAAAGCCGCAGCTTCGCCGTCTCCTCAGCGGTAAAATTAAGTATCGGCGAAAGCATGACGGCGGCGAGTGAAAGATCCTTCATCGGATTGTCGATGACTTTAAGCAGATTTATCATTACCACTATTTCCCTTGAAGCCATGTATCCGTCGACCTGCTCGTTTTGGACTTTAAGACCGACATATTGGAGCGCTGCACACATTTTTGAACAGCTGTCTGTATATCTCATCAAAACGCAGATATCCTCGGGTCTTACGGGTCTTGTTTTTTTGCCGTCCCTGACCTGTCTGCCCGAGCTTAAAATGCTCTTGATCCGCCGTGCGATAAAAAGCTCCTCTGTGCCGAAAATGACGTATTTCATATCGTCGTCTATCCTGTCGCTCTCTCTAATCATAAGCAGCTCGACAGGCGGATCAGCTTCGGGAAATTCCGCTCCCCGTCTTAATTTTTCGTCCGCAGAATATTCAAGCTCGCCAAGCTCCTCGCTCATAAGAGCCGAAAACGTCCTGTTGACCATATCGATAACATTCTGCCTGCTTCTGAAATTTGCCGAAAGCCTTATTTTTTCAAGCTGCGTATTTTCGGGCGCTTCGGCATTCTTTACAGCCTTTATAAAAAGCTTCGGATTTGAAAGTCTGAACCTGTATATAGACTGCTTTACGTCGCCAACGATAAACACATTTTTTCCGAGCATCTCAAGATCGTCGGTATCGGAAATTGCTCTGAAGATCATTTCCTGAAGATTATTTACGTCCTGATACTCGTCAATAAGTATCATTTTATACGCTCCGCTTTCACGCAGCTTTTTTGCAAATTCCGTTCTTACAAGCTTTCCGTTCTCCTTTTTTATAAGCAGATCCATAGTCATTCGCTCAACGTCGCCGAACTGTGCGACTCCTCTTTGCGCCTTCTGCTCGGAAAACTCCTTTTCAAGCAGCTGCGCCGCAATGCACAAAGCGTCAAATATCTCGCCCGACTTTTTCATCGGCGCTTCAATATCGCCGCCAAGCTTTTCAATGTCTGTTTTAAGCTTTCCAAGCTGCTTTTTTACCGCTTCTCTTAACGACTTTATATCCTCAAAATTCCTGTCGAGCGTGATAGTTTCCTCAACTGTAAGTCCCTTGCCCTTTGGCTTTCTAAGCGTCTGAAATTTGAGTTCGGTTATCGCTTTATATGTCTGCTTATAATCTCCGCCGAGAACGGGCGCTTTTACGCTTCCGATAACGTCGCTGTCGTCCAAAAGCAGTGAAGCGACGCTTTCGCAGCCGACAGTTTTTTTTGCAAGATACAGCGCCTTTTCATTAAGCTTCTGCGCCTTTGCGATAACCTTTTCATATTCATACATCAGCGCTTCGGTATAATGCGCCTGTCTTTCTTTGTCGGTAAAGCTAAGTCTTGCCTGTTCTATCCATTCATCAGGAAAGGCGAGCGACTTTTTGAATTCATAAAATCGGCAGATCTCTTTTGAAAGCTCCTTTTCGCTGTTGTCGGATAGCGAATCGATAAGCAGCCTGAATTCATCGGGGTGAGTTTTTCTCATCTGTTCAAGAGCAACTTCAAGCGACTCGCCGAGCATAACGTCCGCCTGTGCGTCATCGGCTATCTTTACTCCCGTTCTGAAATCAAATTCATTAAGATTATTTTTCACAAGCTCAAGGCAGAAGGAATTTATCGTGCTTATTTTCGCAAGCGGCAGCATTTCCTGCTGACGTTCGAGCCAATTACGCTTTTCGGGATCGGTTTCTGCGACAATTCTCGAAGCAAGCGCAGCACGCAGCTTTTTCTTCATGTTGTTTGCGGCGTCCTTTGTGAATGTAACGGCAAGCAGCTTTTCCGACGGACAATCGGCGTCTTTATCCTCGAGGACCGAAACGGTGCGCTCTATAAGAACGGTGGTCTTTCCGCTGCCTGCCGCCGCAGGAACTGCAACGCCTTTGTCAAGCGTTTCAATGACCTTTCTCTGTTCATCTGTCCATTTGACCGCCATGTGAGTACCTCCGAAAAACTAAACTATTATCTGCATTTTATCGACTTTACGTCAGACCATGTCCCGTAATGCTTTGTTCCCTGCAAATCGGATCTGTACGCCCTTACTCTGACATAATATGTCCTGCCCGAAGTAAGACCGCTTATCGTCTTGCTGTTTGTTCCTATATCCTTTATCCAATATGTCTTTTTGCCCGACGTAAACGACTTGTTAAGCGCAATATTTATCTGATATCCGCTTCCTGCCGAAAGCTTCTTCCATGTCAGCTTTATGTACTTTGCTTTCGGACTTGTCAGACCCGTTATCGTTTCCTTTAACGGCTTTGTTACCGTTATGAACGACGGCGAATACGCTCCGTAATACTTTACTCCGCCTACCGTCTTGTATGCACGGATGCGGAATTTATAAGCTCTTGCAGGACTAAGCTCCTTGACTGAATAAGGCGACGCAGATGTGACGGCAACAGTTTTCCATTCGCCGCCGGAAGATCTTTGCAGCTGATAGCCCGTGACCGAGCCTGCGTTTTTGCTCCATTTAAGACGGATGCTCTGGGGTGAATTTGCGTCAAGACCGAAGCCTTTGACCTTTGCCGGAACGATCTTAAACGTCTTTTTTACCGAGCCTTTGAATCTGCCCTTGCCCGTTACGGTAACGGTCGCCGTTCCTATATTTACGTTGTTTGAATATGAAACCGAATAGTGCGTGCCGTTTGTAAGAACTGCGCTTCCTTCCTTTACTGTGACAGTCGGCTTTTTCGCCGAGCCGCTGTATTCATAAGAAGCCGCCGAAAGCGTTACCGTGCATTTTGAAATATCCGTCTGCGTGTTGTCGACAGGGTATGTCTTTAGGTCGGGCAGCTCGTCGAGCGTAAGCACGTTTTCATGACCGTAAACGCTCTTCCACATTGATTTTTCGGTATAGGTCTCCGAGATGGTCGTTCCGTTTGAGCAGAATTCTCCGCCCCACACGCAGAACCAGCTCCAGAGCGTTCCTGCCTGCAAAGCCTGATCTATATCGAAAAGACAGCCGTTTTCCGTAAGCGCAACTATCTTTGTATTATCGGTATAGCTTGCAGCTTCGGTGAATTTTGACGACTGAGGAGTATATACTCTCTTGCCGGGGTAAATATCCTCGCCTATAATGTCGACATACTCATCGCCCGGATACCAGCTGTCCTTCTGACCGTTCCACACCCAGATAAGATTGTCAAGTCCGTATTCGTTCGTCAGCTTGTCGTACATAGTTTTCCACAGCTTTTTATAAGGCGCCGCTCCGTCCGAGCCCCACCAGAACCAGCCGCCCGAAGCCTCGTGAAGAGGTCTGAAAAGAACGGGAACATCGGCGTCCTCGAGCTTCTGAAGCTGCACGGCGATAGCGTCGATATCAGACATAAGCAGGTCGTAGCCCTCCTTGTCAGTGCCGTCCATTACCGCCGAAAAATCCATATTTACGTTATCGGTATAAAACCCGCCCCACCAGCGAGGATTACCGTTTGAATCGGTTCCCGATTTAAGATATTTATCGGGTGCGTTCCAGTGCCAGCAAAGCGTAACGATACCGCCCTGCTGCGAAAATTCTACGGCGTTCTCGACTGTCTTGCAGCTGTCGCCCCTCTTTATTCTCGAGGGCGTATATCTCATAAGATCCATTCCGAGAATCGCAGGGGTCTTGCCCGTGAGGTTCTTTATAGCCTTGAATTCATTGCCGTTAATGCCGTTGTCGCACACCTGTCCCGAAATAACGTTCTTTCCGTAATTGTCTGCAATAAAGCTCATAAGCCTTTTCGCAGATTCGGAAGCGTTCGGATTTATAAGCTCTTTTGACACCTTATAGTAATCCTTAGCCGCCGTCATCTGATTTACTTTCAGACAGTCAAGCTTTATCCAGCCCCACGATTTTTGAACAGATACCTCGTGAGTTCCCATTTCGACATATACGGAATTTATACAGGCGTCGCCTAAGGTATCCGCCTTTGACGAAAAGCTGCCGATATTCTCGCCGTCGAGAAGCGCGTAGTTCACCTTATCTCCGCCTATTCCGCTGCTTACGAAATTAAAGCTGTAAAGACCGCTGTTTGTTATCGTAACGGTAAAGGAGATGCTTCCGCTTTCGCCCATCTGAACGTATTTTCCGCCCGAATAGCCCGAGCCGCTCTGAACGCTTAGTCCCGAAAGCGTTGCGTTTTCGGCTTCGTAAACAAGCTCCGCCGCCGAACAATGAATAACGGGCGCCGCAGTTAACGGCAAAACCGCTGCCAAGGCGGCTGAAATTATCCTCTTGAATTTTGATATGAACATATCGTTAGCTCCTTTCATTTTTAATTTCGTCCTGCGCCTGTCCGCCTGCGATAATGCTTTCAAGCTCCTGCCCGAGAAGTTCCTTGTCATTCGGCATAACCTTTCTCGGCGAAAGCGGCGAAACGTTTTTGCAAAGCGCTTTATAATCGCAGTGTTCGCACACTACTCCCGAATCGGTCTCTATCGGGTCGGCTTTTATATCGCCGCTTTTGAGCCTTTTTCCCATTTCGGTCACTTTTCCGAGCGCAAAAAGCTCCATTGCTTTAAGCCTTTCCGTGCTTATCGGCTTGTTTGCAGAAGAACCGTGAACACCGCCCTTTGACGTAAATCTGAATATCGTATAAACGCCCTCGTGCTCGGTATTAAGACCGTCGATTATCTCGTCGCAGAGCATAAGTCCGTCGGGCTTATAAGCCTTCGAGCGTTCAAGCATCAGCCGATCTTCAAGCTCACCGCTGTCCTCAAGCTCCGCTACCTGCTGACTTGAAAGACAGGGCGAAACGAACTTTATATGTGAGTACATTATTCCGGCAGGCAGCAGCGTATCGCCCTCGGAAAGTCCGCTGTTTCCCGTTGTAAGAGCGAGGAGATACAAAAGCATCTGAAGATTTAAGCCATGATAGACCTCCTCCTCTTTAAAGCTCTGTTTTCCCGTTTTATAATCGACAATTCTCAGCCATGTGCCGCAGTCGGTCTTATAGATATCCGCTCTGTCGATCTTTCCTCGCAGCTGTATAGAGGTGTCGCCGAGAGATACCGCAAGAACGGACTTTCCGTTTTCGCCGCTAAGATCATATTCAAATGCGGCAGGCACAAACAGCGAATGTTTAAGCTCCTCTCTGAAATGGACCGCCATCGGAAGTATCGACTTTTTAAGCCTTTCGACAGAAAACTTAAAGCCGAGATCCTTGCCGTAATATCCGCCCATTTCCTCACGGATATATTCGTCAGCGGCAAGGTCTATGCGCTTTGAAAGCTCGCTGTCGCTAAGCTTTGTAAAGCCGCTGTCGTAAACACGCTTTCCGTTTTCTTCTTTGCTCATGATATGTTCAAGACAGCTGTGTGCGATATTTCCGATATATAAGGGATTTATCTCGACGGGCTGCGCCGACGAAAGCTTCAAGCCGTACTTACAGAAATATGAAAAAGGACATTTATAATAGTCTGATACCCTCGTCGCCGAGAGGTTCAGATCTACCGGGAAAAACAGCCGCTTCGCCATCTGCTCCGACAGCGCCTCGTCCTGTGCTCCCGCCGCTTTTTTAACATATTCGACACGTTCTCTGTAAATTTCCGAGCCGTCAAGCGATGCTTTTATGTTTGCAATGGAACGTGTTTTGTCCTTGGAATGAGCAAGATATTCGTAAAACGCCGTTTTATATGAGGTGCAGAAAAATTCACGGTCAAGCTCGGAAATATGCACCGTTATATCGTCTTCAAAAATCGAACATACTGTCGGAATAAGGTCAGACGGAGCGCAGACTGAACCTGTTCTGTCAGCCTCGGAATAGGAAAGGTAAAGCCTTTCGGTCGGTGCAGTAAGTGCGGAATAAACGTCCATTCTCGCACAGTCAAGCTGATTTCTCGGAGAGTCGTCAAGCTCGGTTCCGTACTTTTCAAGCGCCGCTATCTCGGCTTCTCCGATAAGTGCTAAAGCGCAGGCGTTCTTCGGGAAAACGCCGTCGTTTACCTGCATGACAAAAAGTATCTTAACATCGGAGATCCTCGATCTGCCCGTCTGCGCTATCCTTACGCAGTCTGATTTCTGCGGCGGCGCTGAGATCTTGATACTGTCGAGCATAAGCCTTAAAAGCTCCGAAAAAGCACGCAGCGAGATCTTTTCATCACGCATATTTTCATAAACGCTCTTTATAGCAGTTATCATACCCCTCCAGACCTGTTTGAAGCTTCGGCTTACCTCAAGTCCCGTTTCGTTTTCGTGCGAAGCGGCATATACAGCCGAATAGATATACTTCGACATCTGAAACTCGTCAAGAAGCGTAAAAAGCGCTTTGCATATATCCCCTGCCGTAGCGTCTTCACACGCTGATTTAAAGCGGACGAGCGGCTCGATAATGCGCTGTCTTGTCTTTTCGATACGGTCGCTCCGTTCAGGCTCGAGTTTAAAGGGAGAGTTCCACATTTCGCCCTCTATACGCCATTTTATGCAATGATCTTCAAGGTCGCAGGCGTCGTAATCGTAAATTGGCGAAAGCGGAGATTTTACGATACGCAGAATATTTTCCGTTTTGAATTCACGGGTGAGCGAAGCGTCAAGAATGCTCATAAGGTATTTTGCAGGAACAGAGGTCAGCGCAGAACGGCTGTGGTCGACAAAATACGGAATACCGTATCTTTCGGCAATGTTGCCGAACACCTGAGCCGTTTCCTCGATATTACCGCAGATGACCGCTATATCGCTATACCGATAACCGAGGCGCACAAGGCGGTTAATCTCGGCGCAGACGTATTCGCTTTCTTCATAAACGTCGGCTGCGGCAGCCGCAGAAACGAGACCCTCGGAATTTATTTTATTCTTACGATAGCTGTAAAGCTCAAAATTTACGGCTTTAAGCGGCTCGGTCTGCGAGCAGCCGCCGGCACGGACGATCTTCACCTTTCGGTTATGGTCGTTAGCAATACGCTCGATACGGCTGATAGTTCTCTGCGTGAGCGCAAAAGGATTCTGACCTTCTTTGCAGCTGTCGGACACAACGGAGAATACAACGCTTTCAGCCTGCGACAATACACATTCGATAAGTTTAAGCTCGTCGGCGGAAAAGCTTGCAAACGAATCAAAGAAAACCTTTTTGCCTTTGAAAAAGTCCTTTTTCTTCGCAAGCGCTGCGGCTCTCGAGGCTTCGGAAATACTGTCGCAAAGTCCCATTTTTTCAAGAGCGTCAAGATACTCCGCAAAAATATACGAAATATCGAGCAGTTTTGCCATACCCGACGAAGCGGCTTCTGCGGCAGCCCTCACGCTTTCAGGGGTAGCGCCTGCACGAAGAAGTCCGCCGACAAGAGAAATGCAGTCGGATACGAACGTCGGGCGGAGCAGCGACCTTTTAAAATATGTAACGCCGCCCTCCGAGCGCAGCTTCGCCTGTGCCTTATACATTGCGATATACTTTGCGTTATCGTCGGCGTCGGAAAGAGTTTTTCCGCCGCAAAAACGGCATATCTTATCGCAAAGGCGGGCTATACCCTCAGTTTCTATCTTATTGAAAAGTTTTGCGCCAAGGCTTTTATACAGCATTTTATCCGATTCAAAGGAGAACTGGTCAGGCACGACAACAAGCACGTCGGAGCTTTCGGCTTCAATCTTTATTCTATCAAGAAACATTTCGCCCCTGCTGCTGTGCGCTCTTCCGCATATAATTTCAATCATTCTTTCACCGTCCGATCAAGCGTAGTTTTCTTGCATTTAGTATACCATAAAGCCGCCGTAAAGTCAATTACAAAAACGGGACATTTAAACAAAAAAGCGGCCGCCGTTTTTTTGGCAGCCGCACAAGCTTTCAACATTATTTTGAATTTTCAACAAGCTGACAGATTATATCGGCGGCGGTCTCAAAACCGAGCTTTCCGCTGTTAAGACACATATCGTAATTCAACATACTGTCCCATTCCCTCTGGGTGTTGAGCTTATAATAATCCGAGCGCTTCTTGTCCATCTTTTTAAGCGTAGAGGCAGCCGATTCATAAGGTATATCATGACAGTCCATAGCGTGCTGAAGGCGGCTCTCGTTTCCTGCGTAAACGAAAACGCTTAATGTCGGAACGTTATTCTTCAGAATGAAATCTGCGCATCTTCCGACGATAACGCACGGCTCCTGCTTTGCAAGACGGGTGATTATCTCAGCCTGCGCCGCAAAGACTATTTCGCTCATGTTCTGCTTGCGGTCGATACCGCTCTTAAACGAAACGGGCGAAAGCAGAGGGCTTACAAGCGATTCCTCATACTTTGCTATCTCCTCATAGGAAACGCCGAGCTTCTGCGCCGTAAGCTCCGCAAGCTCTTTATCATAGCAGGAAATTCCGAGTTTCTTCGCCGCAAGTTTTGCAATCTCTCGTCCTCCGCTGCAAAATTGTCTTTCTATTGCAACCGCTCTTATCTTTGCCATACACTTCTCCTCCAAACAGTTTTCTTAAAATAATTATAAAGTATAATATTTAATTTTTCAATTACAGTTTTGTTACAATTTATTACACTTTTCAAAATGGAGAAATTTATCTTACAGTAATATTACAATTTATAGAAATTTGCAAAATCGTCTTGCAATTTAATGAAAATTATGTTATAATGTATGCTGTCGGCTGAGCGAAGAAAAATGCTCTTAGTACGGCAGAGGAAATGATATGGAAAATGAAAGGAAAGTGTATATAAATGGCAGCAAGCGGAGCTGTAAACAGGAACAGAGCGTCGGCGTCGGGCGGCGCAAACAGAAACCCCTCGGCTGGCGGCAGGCAGCTGGCAAGAAGATCGGGGTATGACAACGAGCGTGTGCGCCGCAGCTCGCAGAGTTCAAAAAGCTGCAAAAAACGAAGACGGAAAAAGTCAAAAGCGCCGATAGCTGCGCTTACGGCGTTTATCTTTCTGCTTATCGTTATTGCGATAGTTTATTTTATCGGATATTTTTATTACGGCGACAGGTTTACCGCAAACACGTTTATAAACGGTACCGACGTAAGCGGAATGACGTATAAAGAGGCGGCAGTTCTCTTTGAGCATACCGAGATCCCCGAAACGATAGATATCGCAAGACCTTCAGACGAGATAGTGAGCATTTCGCTTGAAAAGATCGGTTATAAATACAGCTACTCCGACGAGCTTGAAAAGATATTCAAATCGATAGACAGAAAAAGCTGGTTTGCCTGCTTTTTCAACCGCACAGATTACACCTTTACCGATTTCGCATCATACGATAAGGATATGCTTATCGCCGAGATAACGAACGCCGACTGGGGCAGCAACGAAAATCAGGACGCAGTTTTAAAATCGAATACGGAAGGCTATTATGTTCAGCCTGAGGTACAGGGCGACGTTTTCGATATGCAGGTACTCAGAGATTACATAATAAAAAATCTCGACAACGCCGTTTACACTATGAAGGGCGTTGATTCGGGAGCGTATATCCCGCCCGACAGACCTTCAACGGTTTATGACAAAAAGCTCGAAACGCTCAACAAAATGTGGAATGTAAAGCTTTATTACAACTTCGACTATACGAAGGAGCTTTTAACAGGCAAGCAGCTTTGCAAGCTTATAAACGTAAAGCGTGACGGCTCTTACACCGTCGACGAGGACGCCTGCATGAAATATATCGAAAAGCTTGCAAAGAAATACGACACATATAACACCAAGCGCAAATTCAAATCCACCCTTCAGGGACAGGTCGTTGTTCCGACAAGCTCCGACGCAAAGTACGGCTGGTGGCTCGACCAGGAGCAGTGCAAGGATCAGCTTGTAAGTTGTCTTAAGAAAGGCAAGACAAGGAAGAATATCGAGCCTATCTACTACAAGCAGGGCAACTTTGAATTTTCGGGTTATCCGAGCGACAGAAGCGAAAAGAGCGATATCGGCAAGACCTATATCGAGGTCGATCTTACAAATCAGCAGTGGTGGTATTACAAGAACGGAAAGAAGAAGCGTCACGGCTATATCGTTTCGGGACAGACCACCTCGGCGGCAAGAACCACCCTTCCGGGAGTTTACAAGCTGTGGCACAAGGCGACCGATTATCGTATGAAGGACACGAACGCCGACGGCGAAAGCTGGGATACAAAGTGCAATTACTGGAACAACATCTCGTTGTGCGGTATCGGTATGCACGACTCGACATGGCGAGGAGCGTTCGGCGGAGATATTTACAAATACAACGGCTCGCACGGCTGTATCAACATGACCTACGACGACGCAAAATATATTTACGACAACGTTCCGCTCGGAATACCTGTTGTAATGTTCTATTAAAAAAATTATCCGTTCTCAAATTCTGAGAACGGATTTTTTTATGGGGGCTTGATTTTTTTGAACGGATATGATATAATAATTATTGCAGGGAAACACCTTGCCGCCGTGCGAAAAGCAGGGCGAATAAAAATTTATTATTTTATTAAAGGAGAACGCTGTTTGAAGAAAAACAACACCTCGGAGATTGTATGCTGACCGGAAGGTTTGCGTAAATACTATCTCACACAAACCTCCGGTAATTGCGGTCATCAATAATCAGGAGGAGAAAAAAATGAACACTAATGACTACATCATCCGTTTGGAAAGAAAAGACGAACACCGTGAGGTCGAAAACCTCATAAGAGAAAGCTTCTGGAACGTTTACCGACCCGGCTGCCTTGAACATTACGTTATCAATCAGCTGAGAAACGACCCCTGTTTTGTACCCGAGCTTGATTTTGTTATGGAAAAGGACGGCAGGCTTATCGGGCAGAATATGTTTATGAGAGCCGTGATAAAAGCCGACGACGGCAGGGATATTCCTATTATGGCAATGGGTCCTATCTGCATAACGCCGGAGCTTAAACGCTGCGGCTTCGGCAAAAAGCTGCTCGACTATTCGCTTGAAAAGGCGGCGGCGCTTGGCTGCGGAGCGGTCTGCTTTGAGGGAAATATCGATTTTTACGGCAAAAGCGGCTTTACCTATGCGCATGATTTCGGCATTCGCTATCATGGTCTGCCCGAAGGTGCGGACGATTCGTTTTTCCTTTGCAAAGAGCTTATCGGCGGATATCTTGACGGAATAACGGGCGAATACTCACCGCCGGCAGGATATTTTGTCGACGAAGAAGAAGCCGAGAGATTTGACGCACAGTTTCCGAAAAAGGAAAAGAAAAAGTTCCCGACGCAGCTGTTCTAAAACGGATACAAGCAATTTCACTACACAAAAAGGCGGCATTTTTGCCGCCTTTTCTTTTAGTCTGCCGCATGAGCAAAAACCGAGCGGATATGCGCCTCGGTCGTGTCGATAACGGGAACGCTGAGATCCTCCGGACGTATCATAAGCGCAAGCTCCGTACAGCCGAGAAGAAATGAATCGGCATTGCTTTTGGAAATATATCTGTTTGCAAGAGCGAGCATTTTTTCCTTATCCTTCGGAACAACAACTCCGTTTTCAAGATTCGGATAAATAAGTCCGCCGATAAGCTTTTTGTCCTGCTCCGAAGGGATTACCGGCGTTAATCCGGCTTGGGTCAGCGCCTTATCGAAAAGTCCGCTTTTTAAAGTCCACTCAGTTCCAAAGACGACGATCTTCCGACAGCCTTTTTTCTTTATCTCTTCGACCGCACAATCGACAATGCTTATCACGGGAAGCGGCAGATTGTCTTTTATCATATCGAGAACGATATGTTCGGTATTTGTGGTTATCGCAGCAAGCTGCGCACCTGCCGCTTTGAGATTTTCAAGGCTTACAAGAAGAAGTCTTGCGATTTCGTCGTAGTCCTCCTTTTCAAACAGCGATGTATGAAGCGACATATCAACGCTGTCGATGACGATCTCGGGATAGCGGTTTTTCTCGCCAAGGCACATTTGCGTAAGCCGCAGATAATACTCCACCGTTGAAGCAGGACCGAGACCGCCGACAAGACCTATCTTTTTCATAACAATTCACCTCGCTGAAAAAGGCGGCTTTTGCGCCGCCCCGAATGATTATTTTTTGAAAAGTTTTACCGCCTCAAGCCTGTAGATCGGCATTCCCTGCTCGGAAAAACGCTTTTCATACTCGGTTACGATATTGCCCTCAAAATCCGAATTGTGCAGGTCGAGAGATACGTTTTTAAGACCCCAGCCGTTATTTGAGAACTCCTCGAGAGAAAACTCAAACAGCTTCATATTGTCGGTTTTCTGATGTATCTCGCCGCCCTCTTTAAGCAGCCGCTCATAGATTGCAAGGAAGTTTCGGTGCGTAAGACGATGAGCCGCATAAGTGTTTTTCGGGAAAGGACAGCTGAAATTCAGATAGATACGCTCTGCCGAACCGGCAGGGATATAACAGTCGAGATACTCCGCACTTCCTCGCAGAAAACGCACGTTTTTGATCCCCTCGGAAATTGCCTTATCCGCTGCGTCGACGATAACGTTGCTCGCTTTCTCGACAGCAATATAATTAAACTGCGGTTCACGCTTTGCAAGCTCGCAGACGAACTGTCCCTTGCCGCAACCGACCTCAAGCACGAGCGGATTGTCATTTCCGAAAATTGCTTTAATATCAAGAATATCCTTATCGTCCTTGACGGTATAATTTCTCTCTTCACGCTCCATGAAGATTATCATGTCGCCGCAGGCTTCAAGACGTTCTTCAAGGTGCTTTTTTCTTCTCATTCTCATATATCAAAGAATTACCTTTCTTATCCAGTTACTTTTTCTTTTTCCCTTTAAGTGATTTCGTAAATGCCGCAAAGCCGCCGTGCTCGAAAAACTCTCTGTCGGACGTCAGCGGCACCCATTCTGTGCAGGCGCCGTCGATAGGGTTTATCGTCGGATAGATATTTATCATTACTTCGGTGTTCTTTTTGCAGCTGTAACAAGGCGTAAAACGGAAAATGAACTGCTTGTTCATCGAGCCTGCAAGCTCCTCCTCGGTTAGAGGTGCGGTAGTTAACAGGTCGCCGTCGCCGCATTCTGGAATCTTCGCTTCGGGGACGCTCAGCCGATAAACACTTTTTCCGTCCTTGGTCTTTTGAAGGGAGGGCTTGCGCTTTATCGTTTTCGTGCCGCTGCCCGACGGGATAACTATATCGACCATTTCTACCTTAAGGCTGCCGTCGGAAACAGACTCGCCCGAAAGCGTAAAGACTGCGCCCTTATCGGAATATGCGCCGTCGCTCTCAACGCTTACAGAAAAGGTGAAGCCGTCGATCATTATCGCTCCGCAGGCTGATTTACGAAGAGCGACACGGGTCTTGTCCTGCTTCTGAATGGCTCTTGCGATAAGCTCCTTGTCAAAAAGCGCCATTACAAAGACACCTCAGTTCCGCCGAAAGGACGGATAGAAAGAACATAACAGCTGCCTGCGCCGAATACGTTCTCCATACGGCGCTTGAACGCCATAAGCTTTTCATCGGGAACAAAAGCCTGTATCGTTCCTGCAAAGCCGCCGCCGTGAACTCTGCAAGCGCCGTCGCCGCCGAGAATATCAGCCGCAAGATAAAGCGCAAGAGAAAGTCCCTGTTCGTTCGGAGCGGACGAAGCGAAAATATTCTGAAGATACTTATACGAAGAATTTCCCGACTCGTTAACAAGAGCGAGGAACTTTTTGAAGTCGTGAGATTTGAGCGCAGCGGCTTCTTTTCCGACACGTTCGCTGTCCTCGAAGAAATGGAACGCTCTTAAAACGGCACGGTCGCCGAACTTCTCACGAAGAACGGGCAGCTCAGCCATAACGTCCTCTCTCGTTATCTCACGCAGAACCGATTTTCCGAAATACTGCGCTATCGCTTTCATTTCGGTCGGTATTGCGGCATATTCGGGAGTAAGGTCAGCGTGATTTCCCTTTGTATCTACGATACAGAGGCGGTGTCCGCTCGACGCAAAATCAAAATCAATAGCTTCAATAACAGGCTTGTCCGTATCGGCAAAATCAATAGTAATAAAGCTGCCGACCGAGGAAGCCAACTGATCCATAAGACCCGAAGGCTTGCCGAAGTAGAGGTTTTCTGCAAACTGCGCTATCTGGGCGATCTCAACGGGAGATACTGCGAAGTCGTTATAAAGTCCGCTGAGAATCGTGCCGATAAGAACCTCAAAAGCGGCGGAGGACGAAAGTCCCGAGCCTTTTAAAACGTTCGAAGTAGTATAAGCCGTAAAGCCGCCTACCTTATAGCCTCTGCGGAGCATTCCTGCAACAACACCTCTAATAAGAGCAGCCGAGGTATTTTCTTCATTTTCCTTTATCTCAAGGTCAGAAGCGTCGATAGTATCCATCGGGAAGCCCTGAGATTTAACTCTTATAATTCCGTCGTCGGTCGGAACAACTGCGGCGATAACGTCAAGAGAAACGCCTGCCGCAAGCACGCAGCCGTGATTATGGTCGGTATGATTTCCGCCGACCTCAGACCTTCCGGGTGCGCTGAAAAAACGCTGCGGCTTTTTTCCGAACATAGATTCAAATTCAGCAGCCGCCCGAGCGTATCTTTCAGACTGCATCTCAACCGAATCGGCTCCGTATATTTCTTTTAATGTATGTATCATAAAACAACCTCCGGATTTTTTCCTTAAACGCTTTACTTCTTCACCCATTCGGACAAATCGCAGGCTTTTAAGAAAAAACGTTATACTCTATTATACACCATTCGCTTAAAATTTGCAATAGCAAAGAACGATTTATGTATTAAGCTCAAGTGTTTTTGTATATTTTGACTATGTACAGAAAATCTTAAACGTTTTCTGAATATCGGTTTTTAGGCATAAAAGCATATCACTTTTCCACCCAGCCGCAGCTTCTTCCGACCGCCCTGTGCCAGCCCTTCATAAGCTCCGTTCGCTTTTCCTCTGTCATTGACGGCGAATAAACACATTCTGTCCTGCGGTTTGAAAGCAGCGAATTTTTGTCGCTCCAGACGCCTGCCGTAAGACCTGCAAGATATGCCGCACCGAGAGCAGTCGTTTCGTGATTTACCGGCTTTATCAGCTTTCTGTCCAAAATATCGGACTGAAACTGCATTAAAAAGCTATCTCTCGAAGCTCCGCCGTCGACGTTAAGCTGAGGTATCTTTATTCCCGAATCCTTTTCCATCGCCTCAAAAAGATCAGCCGACTGATAAGCTATCGACTCCTGTGCCGCACGGATTATATGCTCACGCTTTGTACCTCTCGTTATTCCGACGATCGTTCCCCTCGCATACATATCCCAGTAGGGCGCGCCAAGTCCCGTAAAGGCAGGCACAAGGTAAACTCCGCCCGTGCTGTCGACCTTTCTTGCGAAATACTCGGCGTCACGGCTTTCAGAGAAAAGGCGCATTTCATCACGCAGCCACTGAATTACCGCTCCGCCGACAAAAACGCTCCCCTCGAATGCGTACTGCGCAGGGCAGCCTTTAAGACCAGCCGCCACGGTCGTTACAAGACCGTTTTCGCTTATAAGACAATCCTCGCCCGTATTCATAAGCAGAAAACAGCCTGTTCCGTAGGTGTTTTTTGCGTCGCCCTTTTCAAAACAGCCCTGTCCGAAAAGCGCAGCCTGCTGGTCGCCCGCAGCGCCGCAGACAGGCACGGACGCACCGCAGATATCCGCTTCACCGTAATAGTCACCCGAACATTTTATCTCGGGAAGCATACATTTCGGAATATCAAAAAGAGAGAGCAGCTCGTCGTCCCACGAATGCGTGTGGATATTGTAAAGCATCGTGCGTGAAGCGTTCGTGCGGTCGGTTGCGTGAGTTTTGCCGCCCGTCAGCTTCCATATAAGCCATGTATCGACAGTGCCGAAAAGAAGCTCGCCGTTTTCGGCTTTTTCTCTTGCGCCCTCGACATTTTCAAGTATCCAGCGTATTTTTGAGGCGCTGAAATATGCGTCGGGCAGAAGTCCCGTTTTGCTCTGAATAAGCTCCTGCGCTCCAGATTTTTTCAGCTGTTCGATATAAGGCGCAGTCCTGCGGCACTGCCAGACTATCGCATTGTAAACGGGTCTGCCGGTATTCTTATCCCACACGATAGTTGTTTCACGCTGATTTGTTATTCCGAGAGCGGCGATGTCTTGCGGAGAAATTCCGCTTTTTGCTACGACCTCAGCCGCCACGGAAAACTGCGACGACCATATCTCCATAGGGTCGTGCTCTACCCAGCCTTCGTGCGGATAGAACTGTGTGAATTCGTGCTGCGAAATTGCCGTTACCGTCTGGTTCTCGTCAAAAAGCACCGCTCTTGACGAAGTCGTTCCCTGGTCGAGCGCAAGTATATATTTCATAAAATTTTCGTCCTTTCCCTTAAAATCGCTTTATCTCGCCGTGCGAAAAAACAAGGCTTCCGCCGCCGCTTTCTATAACGAGCCGACACATTTCGTCAACGCCGCTTACCCTGCCTTCGATCTCTTTTCCGCCGTCTGAGAACACGACTTCCCTTCCGATAAGAAAGCAGTTTTCACGGTATTCTTCCATAAACTGTTCGGGCGGCAGCTCGTAAAGCGAATAAAGCTCGCTTATAATTTTAGCAGCAAGGCGGCTGCGGTTTGTCCTCTTTCCGAGAGAAGCCGCCTTTTCACGCAGCTCCTCCGGAAAGCTTTCGGTCGTGATATTTATTCCGATACCCGTTATCATGCTGCGCACCTGCGCCGTTTCAAAATCCGTAACGGCTTCGCTCAGCACGCCGCAGACTTTTTTATTGCCGAGATAAAGATCGTTTATCCATTTGATCTGCGGTGAAATGCCCGTTTCGGCTTTAATCGCCCTTACCGCCGCAACCGCAGCCGCAGCCGTGTAAACGGAAGAAGTTTCAATGCTCTTGTTGGGGTGAGATACCGCCGACATATAAAGCCCCGTTTCAGACGGCGAATAAAAGCTGCGACCAAAGCGCCCTCTGCCCGAGGTCTGACAATCGGCGATAAAAACCGCACGGCTTTCGGGAGAGGAAAGGCAGAACTTTTTCGCCTCGTCGTTCGTCGAGCCGACCTTTTCAAAGGTAAACACGCTGACGTCCGAAAGCTCTTCGCCAAGAAAGCATCTTACGCTTTCGGGCGTTACAACATCGCTGTCGGGCGAAAGAATATAGCCTTTTTTCCCGACCGCCGTTATACTGTGCCCCTCCGAATTAAGCGAGTTAACCGCCTTCCAGACCGCATTTCTCGAAACGCCGAAACGTTCGGCGATCATGCTGCCCGAGATCGGCTCGCCTCGGTTTTTTTCAAGCATTAGCAGTATTTCGTTTTTTAATGCCAACCCCACCGCCTCCTGCACGGTTATTATTTAAAAAAATTATACCATATTATTTAATATAATGTCAAGTGCGCTTCGATATATCGCACGGAAATCAATTTTCACCAATAACCCTCAAAATCATTTCGGAATCCATCAAAC
>JBJERC010000014.1:0-69458 GCA_051882075.1 Oscillospiraceae bacterium
CCGAAAGGCTGAG
The DNA here is from genome assembly GCA_051882075.1 of Oscillospiraceae bacterium. GTDB lineage: Bacteria > Bacillota > Clostridia > Oscillospirales > Ruminococcaceae > YE71. Next base: position 14 of record JBJERC010000014.1, read on the forward strand.
AGAATATCCCGCAGGCTTTGCGCCGAAGCTGTCATAGCTTTCGCCGCAGTCGTCGCAGAATCCGTCGCCGTCGCTGTCGGTATGCTCCTTTGTTTCAATATTAGAATATGAAACGCAGGGAGTTGTGATATACACCTTTTCTCCGCCTAAAACGGGGTTGGAGTCTGTGCCGATCTTTTGTCCCCATACAGAGCCGTCTGTGCCCTGTGAAAGGAGATATGCTACTTCGCCGCTTGCAAATTGTTCCTCTGTCTTCTGTGTTATTGAACCTTGTGTTGCATTAAGTGCATTAAGATAATAACAGTTATTAACCGTTACCGTCGCACGATCCCATTTTCTGCTGACAATATTTCCATCTGTGCTGCTGATATCAAATGAAGCTGAAACATAGGAGTTCGTTATATTTGAACTTCCATCTGTCCATCCGATTATGCCGCCACATGATTCGGTAGCCGACCCTTCCATCCTACCTGTGAACGCACAATTCTTTATATTTGCAGTTCCATACACAACACCAACGATACCGCCATGTGTGCCGTCACCATTTACACTTGATACTATAGTAACATCAGATATGCAGTTTTCAATATTAGCAGTAGTATTTTTTCCCGCTTTCATCGCAATACCGGCAGCATACTTTACAGCAGTATTGATCGTACCGGTAACAGTAAGGTTTTTAATCGTACAAGTGCCAATATATCCAAAGATTGCAACATAATCGCTTCCGCTCTGATTTACAGTGATTTTATGTCCATTGCCGTCAAATATACCGCTGAATTTATTAGTTTCCTCTGTGCCTATTGAGGTAAATGTTTTACTGCTAAGGTCTATATCCGCTGTAAGAACTGCGTTTGCCGATGTATTCTGTGTTACGTCGGAAAGCGTACCATTTACAAGTCCTGCAAACCAGTAAAACTCGCTTGCGTTCGAGATCTCGTAAACCTCGTCATACTCACCGTCGCCGTCGATGTCATATTTGTCTTTTGTCAGTGTTATCGGCGAACGACCGCCGCAGTATTCGCAGTAATCGCCGACATAGCTGTGCATTTTGTAGATCGAAGCATTTGTATTAGAGTAACCGTTAGTTGACGCACCGGGAGCGTCTTTACAGCCTGCATAGGATCTAACAAGATAAACCTTTTCTCCGCCTAAAACGGGATAAGGATCCGTTCCGATCTTCTGTCCCCATACAGCCTCTGTCTGCGTGCCCTGTAAGAGATAAGCTACCTCGCCGCTTGCCAGCTGGGTTTCAGTACAAATTGTTGCAGGTTCAGTTGTCGGATTGCCTGTTTTTGTACCGAACACATTTAATGATGAAGATATACAATAGTTATTCTTCACCGCATTATTACCATATCCGGTGTTGATCTGACCAATAAGTATACCGGTCAAGGATGTATCTCCTGATTTTGTTATTGTGCCTGCCGATAAACAATTTGTTATCTTAACATCTCCCGAATTTCTCGTATAACCAAAAATACCGCCTATTAACATTGAACCGGTATAAGTGCTGTTTATCGTACCTGTAAAGCTGCAGTTTGTAATTGGTACAGAACTGTAAATTGCATAGCCAACAATTCCTGCCGCAACATTTATAGGTTTGTCATTAAGCTCGATAGTGCCTGAATAGCTGCAATTTGAAACTGAGGATTTAGCTTCATGCATCTTTCCAACAATACCGCCAATGTGTCCTATACAGTTTCCTGCTGAGCTTGCCATTGTACTGTCGACAGTTATATTTACACTGCTGTGACAGTTGGTAATGGTCGAATTATCCATACGTCCTGCAATACTTCCATAACCCTCTGTATAGCTTTCTGCGGTAATGGTAATATTACCTGTAATTATTGTATTTTTTATGGCTGCATTAGAGATATATCCAAACAATCCCGAATTATTTCCCTGCTTTGTAATGGACATATTTTTGATAGTATGACCCTGACCATCAAAAGTACCTGAATATTTATTATCATTATTACCAATAGGCGTCCAGTCGCCCTTTCCGGATAAATCAATATCATTTGTAAGGACTGCGTTTGCCGATAAAATCTGTGATACATCGGAAAGCGTACCGTTTACAAGTCCTGCGAACCAGTAAAACTCGCTTGCGTTAGAGATCTCGAAAACCTCGTCATACTTGCCGTCACCGTTGATATCATATTTGTCTGTTGTCAGTGTTACCTGTGGACTGCCGCCGCAGTATTCGCAGACACCGCCGATATAGTTGTGTTTTTTGTAGATCGCAGAATTTGTATTAGAGTAACCGGAAGTTGATGTACCGGGTTTGCCTTTACAGCCTGAATAGGATTTAACATAATAAACCTTCGGTCCGTGTAAAACGGGGTGAGTGTCCGTACCAAGCTCCTGTCCCCATACAGAGCCGCCTTCTAAATTTTGCAGAGTATAAGCATACTCGCCGTTCTCGAACTGGGTTGTGCTGTGGGGCTTATTAGCATTATTTACTGTTTCAGTAGTATTTCAAAACCTGAATCATCTGCTAAATAAGAATCGGTAACAGCTTTGAAACCGTTAACAGAGCTGTCATAGGAACAATTCTCGACCGTGCCATAGCTATTAGATCCACACACTTCGCCGGCTTGCAAGTTAGTACCGGTAGTCGAGGTATAATTTATTTTACCTATACTAAAGCAATTTCTGATCGTGCCGGAATAATTTGCTCCGCACACGCCGCCGGTGCTGAAAAAATCGGCTGCGTTAACTGTACCTGTGTTATAGCAGTTTTCAACTATGGCGGTTGAATTACTTCCGCACACGCCGCCGACAGTACTTTCTGCCGAGGTTACTGTTCCCGTATTATAGCAGCATTCCATAGCTGCAGCTGTGACAGATGAATCGGATGTAACACCTCCGCAGACGCCGCCGATTCTACCGCCGTAGTTACCGGTTTTAGGCTTTCCGATGACTTCGCCTGCGTTATAGCAGTCTACGAGATTTCCGGTTTCACCGTTAAAATAAGTAGCTGCGCATACACCGCCGACAATATATTCACCGCTGACTTTGCTTTTGCTGTAACAGTTTTCAATTAAACCGTAATTTTTTGCACAAACTGCGGAAACAAAGTGTGCTCCGTTGAAATATGAATCAACAACGCCGACATTAAAAATTCGGCTTTCCCTTCCTGTCATAAGGAATAATCCCGTACCGTTTGAGCTTGTATTGAAATACAATCCGCTTATAGTGTGGTTCTGTCCGTCGAAAATTCCGTCGAATCCGCTGATACCTTCCCATGCGATCAAATCATTGCCGTTCTTTTCATTGCCGTCAGCGTCAAGCGACGAAAGCAGGTTGGGATTTACGACAATATCCGCCGTAAGAACATAGTATGCGCTTCCGTAAGTATCGTTCTCTTTACGTGACTTATTCGCTAACCAGTAAAGCTGACTTGCGTTTGATATTTCGTAAACCTCGTCCTTGCTGCCGTCACCGTCAAGATCATATTTATTTGTTGTAAGTACTGCGCTTTCATATTCGCCGCACCACAAGCATCTTCCGAGTTCGCCGGCATTGTTATGGTCACGGGTGTCATTTTCTGTATTGGAATAACCGGTACAATTGCTTGCGGAATAAACCTTTTCTCCGCCTAAAACAGGGACATCGTCAGTACCTAAGGTCTGACCCCAGACTTCGGGAATATTTCCGTCAGCGTCAGCTTCCTGAGCGCTCTGGAGGAGATACGCAACCTCGCCGCACCTGAACTCTGCAGCGCTTTTGCCCTCGCTGTTTTCAACTGAGCCTTGATAAGTTGCGTTTCCGGGGAATCTTCCTTTGTCGTAATAGCAGTTTTTTATTGTTTTATCATTGTATGCGCATAAACCGCCGAAACTACTCAGAGTGGACGTAAAGGAGACCTGGCAATAGGAACGTAAGATCGTGCCTTTGTTGTACGAGGTCAAACCGCCCATACTGCTGTAACCATTGACGTGTCCTCGGCAGTAACAGTCTTCGATCGTGCCGCGGTTATATCCGCAAAAGCCGCCAAGATCACTACTGCCCTGGACACAGCTTTTGCTATAAGATCTTTGGATAGTGCCGCCATTATATCCGCACACGCCGCCGACATACCAATATCCATAGAAATAGGAATCAACAACGCCGACATTCATAATGGTGCCGTCTGAAAGACCGAACAATCCGACATTATCTACGGAAGCTTTATAATACAAACCGCTTACAGTATGACCCTGTCCGTCAAATGTACCTTTATAAATGGCGCTTTTATTTCCGATAGGCGTCCAGCTTGTGAAGCCGCTTGTATCACTGACAACACTATAACCGTCGGATTCCAGTACACCCGTGTTCACGGTAATATCCTTCGTAAGAACAGCGTTTGCACTTCCGTAGGTATCGTTCTCGTGGTTTACCTTATCAGCAAACCAGTAAAGCTCCTCCTTTGTGCCGATCCGGTACGGGTTGCCCGAAGAACCGTCGCCTTGCGGCTGTGACAGCGTGATCTCGGCTGCACTCGCCGTTAGTCCCAAGCCGATCTCGCTGAATACGCCGCTCGGCAGATACAGCAGCATCGTCATCAGCATAGCGACCGCAGACATTAGCGCTGCCGAACGTTTGAGTTTTTTCCTCATTCAAACTCCTCCTTTATTAATTGTAAAAATCTATGGTCAACCGGATGACCCGGTCCACAGCTTGCGCAGCAGACTTTTCTCTTTCCTGCCGCAATAATACAGATACATTATATCACAACTGCATCGGGATTCTCAAGGAATTTACAACAAAAAAGAAGTATTTTTTATAACGTGTAACAAAACGACATGAAACATGGAACGAAACGACATTTCTGCGACCCGAGTATTCAATTTTTATCACGATTCTCCATTATTATCCTCCGCAGAAGGCGTTGATTTAACTTCGCAGCAGCCTTTTCCCCGAAGAATTATTTCATCAGATCTGAAAAGAATACAGCCGCAGTGACCCCTGAATGTCGGAAAGCATATTACTTTCAGGTCGTTATCTATCTCAGGACTGTATTCATTGATCTCCATGACCTCGCCGTAGAGGACGGCTCGTTCGTAATTTCTGAGCCATTTTGGATCCATATTCTCAAACAGACTCCCGAAGGTACTTCCGATAAGCCTTTCAAGCGGAACCATTTCAAGCTCAGCCAGCGCTTCGTTGCCGTATCGGAATATCCAGTCACGAGCGTGTACCCCCTCATCAAACACCATTTCAATATCCGCAAATGCGAAAGGCGCATTTTCATAGCAGATATAATGCTGACGATATTCCTCCGTCGTTTTCGGGGTATCATCTTCGCCGAAGCGTCTGATTATGTCCTGTTGTTTCTGATAAAGTATGGTGCGTATTTCCTTTTTTCTGCGTGCCGTATATCTGAGCGATTCGCCGGTTATGAGTTTGACTTTATCCGTAACCATAAGTATCGCCATTGCCGATACGATACACCCACGGCGTATCTCGATAAAGCTATCGCCAAGCTGTTTCTTTAGTTCCTCGCAGGTGATACGGGTCTTGTATGTCTTATCGCCGTAAACGTGTATCTCAGCGTCCTGACGGTCCATAATAACATAAATTATTTTGTCAATTTCGATATTTACCGGTCGCCACCTGTAATTTATAGTTAATATCCTGCTTTCCTGCATTGCTTATACCTCTCTTTGCGTTCTTGATTTTTTTATTATACATTATTATACACTATTTTTTGCCGATTGTAAATAATGCGGCGCACTTTTAACCGGTTGACAAACCGCTCCCCATATGCTATAATCTATGTGACAGAAAATAATTTTTCAAGGAGGAAACCGCAATGACATTTAAACTTTCGGTTAAACAGAAGCTTTCCGTAACGGAGTTTACCGACCCTCAGCCGCTCACTAATTTAAGCCCCGACGGAAGCTTTGAGGCTGACAACTTAGGCTTTGCAAGACGTGATTCAAACGCTCACGTCCGTGCATGGATAGAGGGCAAGGGCATGAAAATGCGCACCCAGAAGGACTGGACAAAGAACATGAAAACCAAGGCTCTCGAAAAGCAGGTAATGGTGCAAAACGGCGCAAAACCCGAAACCTATATCTTTATTCTTGAAGGCTGACAAATTGTTAAATAATTGTTAAAACTCCCGTCTGCTCTTGACAGGAGTTTTTTCTTGTGCTATAATAATATAGTTGAATAAATGCGCTGCTAGCTCAGCTGGATAGAGTGACTGGCTACGAACCAGTAGGTCAGGGGTTCGAATCCCTTGCAGCGCGCTTGTTTTAACTTCCGCTGTCCGAAGAAATTCGGGCGGCGGTTTTTTTGCGTTTAAACTTAAAGCGTCCTGTAAAAGACATTTCGTCTTGACAGGACGCTATTTTTCATATCAGCGCAAAAAGGATAAAAAAGCTGACAAGATATCTGTTCCTTGTCTCCCATAAAAGCAGAAACAGCGTAAGCTCCATAATCAGCAGCTTTAAAACAAAATTCTCTTCAAGAACGCCGCCTGCGCCCGAACGCCCGATAAACGACCTCGCCATTAATATCATCAGCGAAAAATGCAGAACGGTCGAGAGAAAATAGAATACAGGCGAATTGAAAATTACGCTGTTTTCCATGTAATAGCCTGCCATGAACGTGCCGTTTCCCCATGTATAGCCAAGTTTGTTCGCTAAATGCTTAACCGTTCCGAAAACGCCCTGACGCTCAAGCTTGTCCTCAAGCCTTGCAATATCGGCACGTTCCTTGTTTTTATAGCCTTCAACGCTTTTTGTGTAAAAAAAGTCCTCGCTCTGATAGCCGCCTCTGCCGTCGGCGCTCATCATGACCCAGTGTATCGGCGGAAAGCTGTATTTATAAAGCTCCTCGTCGGAAATTTTCAGCACGCCGCAGGTTGTATTCCCGACAAGCGCACAGACCGCCGCAAAGACAATAACAAGCTGCGCCGCCGCAAGCTTTTCCTTTATCCCTTTGCACCGCAGAAGAATGTCAATTACGACAGCCGGAACAAGCAAAAGTGCGCTGCCCTTTATCTTGTATGCAACAGCCGCCGCCGCTCCGACAGCTGCGATAAGTGAGGCTCGCTTTAATATCTCGCCCTTCGTCACGGCTTTTTCCGTAAAACGCTTTCGCAGGATAACGTAAAGAAGAAACGCCGCCGTTATCCACGGCATAGCCATCGAGTCGGTGTAAAAAAATAGCGAATATGTAACGAGCGGAGTGAACATAAGCCCCCTTACTGCGCATACCGCCGCTTTTTCGGGAGCGTACATAAGCCTTGCGCAGATGTACATAAGTATGTAGGAAATGTCAAGACCGATAATGTTTACCGCCGTCGGAAGAATGTTGCTTATACGTCCGAAAAGCAGATACTGCGCCTTGTAAAGTCCCGACACTATCACAAGCAGAAGATGGTTGTTCGGATAAACGGCGAAATAATTTTCATGCATCTGCGGCAAACCGTCGTGAAGCCGCTCTGCGCCGAAAAGCACAAGATTTTTCGCCGCAGTGCATATATACCGAAGATCGTTTTTCGGCTCAAGATCGACCGTAAGCGCAACAGCGCACTGCATTATAATAAGCGCCCCAAGCAGTTTTAAAAACAGCCTGTCGGCGCACTTTTCGCCGCCGCATTTTTTCTCAAGCCGCCGCTCAAACGCTAAAATTCCCTTTACGATAAAAAACACAGCCGCCGCAAACGGCAGGATAAGCAGGACGCTAAGCCTGCTGAAACTTAAACAGCGGACAAAAATCCAGACCGCCGACAGCGCCGTTATAAACATAAAAACGCTGCCGAAACCACGGTCGACCGCTTTCGATATGAACCCTTTCATTTTGTTAGACTTCCTTTTGTTCTTTTTCTATAAGGGTATCATATCTCGCTTTTCTTAAAACAGCTAAACGCTTTCCTTAAAAAAATCTTAATTACTCCGATAGCTTTACGGCTTTATCCCGAGCTTTTTAAAAAATTCCTTTCTGTCCTCGCAAGCCGCACGGTTGAATCTTCCCATGTTTTTTAAGCAGGAATAATCCCCGACTGCGATCGTGTTCACCTTTTCGCCGCAGCCTAAAGTCGCCTTAAACCCAAGCTGCTCCGCCGCCGTTTCGCTATGCTCGTCAAGCAGACCGTAGGGGTATGTAAGCACCTGCGGTCTCATACCCGAACGTTCAAGAAAACGCTGCGCCTGCGTGAGATCGTTATAAAGCGCAATTCGGTGATCTCTGTCACTCTCGCCGTCCATTTTCGTAACTCCTTTCCTGCCCTCGAGCGAATGCATATCCCATGTGTGATTTGCGACCTCGCACCAACCGCTGTAAACCATGCTCTTTAAATTTTCAAGATCCATGCTCGAATAATTCGGGTCAGGCTGCGCCTCCTCTCCTGCCGCCATGCACCACTCGCCGACCACCGAAAAAACCGCCTTGACCTTGTATTTTTCAAGAAGCGGAAGAACGTAGTAGAAATTGTTATAACAGCCGTCGTCAAACGTTATAACGACAGGCTTTTCGGGCAGGCTTCCGTTATTTTCCACATAGTCTATTACCTCCGACATAAAAACGGGCGTATAGCCGCAGTCTAAAATGTACTTTATGTCCTCTTCAAGCCTGTCGACTGTAACGACATAATCGCCCTCTCTTGACGAGTCCTTGACAACGCTGTGATACATGACTATCGGAAGCTCAGTTCCCTCCTTTTCGCCCGAAGCCGAAATGCCGTGCAGCAGCCCTATGCAGAGCGTCACAAAGCAGACGGCTAAAACAAAAACGGCAGCCCTGCCGACCTTAAAAACACCCGACATTCTCCATACCTCCAATACCTCCAATACAATTCATAAGGTTTTGTCCTTTAATATGGATATGCCGTGTCTGCGGTCGTTATGACTGCCGTTATCTCACGATTTATTTTTCAAAGTATTCGCTTTCGCTTCCGCAGGAGATCTCGGCGTCGCCCTCTATTCGACCGTAGTAATCGTAATACACACTTCCGTACTGCGGCTCGCCGTCTTTTTCTTCAAGCTCAAAAAAGACCTTTTCAAGCCCTGCGTCGTTAACGTTCGCCGTGCCGAGCTTTTCCTCTAACTCCGAAACACTTCTGCACGACCTGTATGCGTTTAAAAACTCCTCTCTCGTTATCACTCTGTCGTAAGAATAAAATTTCTGCGGATAGCCGTCTATATACCTTACCTCAAAATCTCCTGCGGCATCAACAGCCGCCCTAATGTAGTGACTTTCGTAAGGGTCTGAATAATCCTTTATATCGTCATGCTCGACATACGCCCTGTCGGAATAGAAGCAAAACTTTTCAAGCCCTATATTCTCGGGAGCGTTGTCGTTCTTTGTACAGCCGCTTAGTCTTATGAAATACCTTACGCCGTCCTTTTCAGCCTCAAAGCCCGCGCTGAAATGATCCTCTCCGCCGCCGCCGTGAGAACCGCCGGGATCATATTCCGCCTCTATATCCGAAAAGCCGCCGGGGTAAACATTTAAAAAATCCGCTATCTGACCGTCAAGAACAGCGTCGTTTTGAATCGACTCGGAAAACAGAGCCTTCATCGCAGCTTTGTCGCCGTCATCGGCAGCTTTTATCATCGCCTTGTAAACGCCGTTTGCCGCCTCAGAGTCGCTTACATATTCGTTTCGCCATTTGTCGATCTCGTTTTCATAGCTTAGCCGCTGAATATTCGTTTTGATTGCGTTGACCCCAACGCTCGTTACAAGCGCAGCCGTCAGACCGACAGGCGGCAGGAGAAAAATGCAGCCCGTGACGATAAGCGCAATTCTCGGCTTTATGCCTATCTTAAGATCTTTTCTGTAATGCACAAGTCCGATAATCAGCAGAATACTTCCTATTATAAACAATCCGCCAAGAACGCACAGTACAATAAACAAAAACGCTATAACCATTGACGCAAAAGCCATTTTTATGATCTCCTTTTTAATTTTTAAATATTATAACATAAAAAGGCTGCGTTGTCAATCGGTAGGCAAAACGCAACACAATTGCGTGAAAAAAATAATTTTGAAAAATGACAAAAAATCAAAAATACCACTTGTATTTTTTGTGAAAATCTGATATAATAATAAATGTATAAATATTATCGGAAAAGGGGTAATGATTGTGAAATCAATTCGTTCACGCATAATGCTTTCAATGCTTGCGCTCGTTTTATTCTCGTCGCTGATACTTTTCAGCGTGTTTATGTTCTATATGGGAGTGGTGTCTGAGGAGTCGCTTGATAAAACGCTTAAGCTTTACTCCGACGAGACCGCCGAAAACATAAACCTTATCATTGACGGATATCAGCGTGATTTCGAGAGCGTCCTGAACGCCGAGGGCTTTTCGGCGCTTGACGACGCAGAAAGATTATCTTTCATCAAAGAAAATCTAAGTGAAGACGACGCATTTTCGGATTTTGCATTTTATTCGATCTCGGGCGCTGTCATTGAAAAGGACGGTCAGGCCGCAGGAAACGCCGCTAAGCCGCTTGAAGACAACATCGGCGCAGCGATCGACTCACACGAAACTATTCTCAGCGACATTTTCTCCGTTGATGACTCGCAGTATTTCGCCGTGCTTGTTCCGATAAGAGCATCGACGGGTCAGACGGCAGTCGCAGCCGCTCTTGTCAATACCGACTATATCAACCAGAAGCTCGAAAAGCTCGCAGACGAACTTAACGGAAGCCTTATCATAACGGATAAGGACGGCTCGATACTCTTCCACACAAAAGACAACGGCTTCGATTATAATCAGAACCCCATCAAGCTCGCAAAAAGCGACGAGAATTACAAGCAACTTGGCGAGGCTGTTACGACCGCAATAAACGGCGGCGCAGTTTCGGTAAAGTATAAATTCAATAACGAAAGCTATCTTATGAACTCGTCAAAGCTTTCGCATTTCGACGCTACGCTTATTGCCTCCGCACCTAACAGCGTTTTCCTCAAGCTGAACAACAAGTCGTATATGATAACGATAATCGTTCCGATACTGCTCTTTGCAGTCACGCTTATTTATGCTATCATGTTCGCAAAGCGCATTTCTACTCCTATCGTTAAGACCACTCAGCGTTTAAGAAAGCTTGCACAGGGAGATATTTCCACAAGAGTAGACGTGTGGTATTCAAAGGACGAGCTTGGTATACTTTCAAATTCGCTTGAAGAAACTATCGTAAGCCTCAGACAATACATAAATCTTATTCAGGTCGCATTACAGCAGATCGCCGAAGGAAACCTCTGTCACAGAATGGAGGGCAACTTCAAGGGCGACTTTATAAAGATAAAATCGACATTCAACGAGATATTCGACTCGCTTTCTCAGACATTCGACTCGATAAACCATTCAGCCGAACAGGTTACTTCCGGCGCAATTCAGGTGTCGAATTCGGCGCAGGCGCTTTCGCAGGGCGCAACCCAGCAGGCAAGCGCAATCGAGGAGCTGTCGGCAACGCTTAACAACATTTCCGATCAGGTAATTCAGAACTCGAACAACGCAAAGGACGCTTATCAGATCGTTTCGGAAAATTCTCAGGCTATTTCGGGCTGCAACGAAGACATGAGCAAAATGCTCGAGGCAATGAACCTTATCAACGAGACATCGGACGAGATCGCAAATATCATCAAGGTCATCGACGAGATCTCCTTCCAGACGAATATTCTTGCACTCAACGCCGCTGTCGAGGCTGCAAGAGAAGGCTCGAAGGGCTTCGGCGTAGTCGCAGACGAGGTTCGTCAGCTTGCTTCACGTTCGGCTGAGGCGGCAAAGCAGACCGCTGCGCTTATCGCACGTTCGACAAACGCTGTAGACAAGGGTTCGAGCATTGCGGAAGAGACCGCACAGGCTCTCGGAACGATAGTTGAAGGCTCGGACAAAATACAGAAGCTTGTCAAGGATATTGCAGAGGCTTCCGCCGAGCAGTCGGAGGCAATTCTCCAGATAAACACAGGCGTCGACCAGATCTCTGCCGTTGTCGCATCAAACACTTCGACCGCAGTCGGCTCGGCTTCCGCAAGCGAGGAGCTTTCGGGTCAGTCGCTTATACTTAAAAACATGATCGCACGATTCAGACTTTCGGAGGACGAAGAGCCTGCCGAGGAACAGAGCGGTCTTAACGACGACTTTGACGAAGATACCGACGAGGAGATAACGATAAACCTTGACGACGAGGACGACAAGTATTAAGCATCAAACACAGGATAAAATACCGTAACAGGAGGTCATATCAATGAAAAGAAGAATTGGAATTTTAACAAGCGGCGGCGACTGCCCCGGTCTTAACGCAACGATAAGAGGCGTGGCAAAGGCTTGCTATGAGCGTTTCGGCAACGATGTCGAGATCATCGGTATCCAGGACGGCTACTCGGGACTTATCAACAATCAGTGCAAGCTTATGCAGCAGTCGGATTTTTCGGGAATTCTCACGACGGGCGGCACGATTTTCGGCACAAAGCGCACGCCTTTTAAAATGATGAAGGTCGTTGAGGCGGACAATATCGACAAGGTCAAGAACATGAAGAAGACCTATAAGGAGCAGAAGCTAGACTGTCTGCTCACGCTCGGCGGCAACGGCACGCACAAGACCGCTAACCTTCTTTCGGAGGAGGGGCTTCACGTTATCGGTCTGCCGAAGACTATCGACAATGACATCTGGGGAACGAGCGTTACATTCGGTTTCCATACCGCCGTTGACATTGCGACGGACGTTATCGACAGACTTCACACGACCGCAAACTCACACGGAAGAATTCTTGTTGTCGAGATAATGGGCAACAAGGCGGGTTGGCTCACGCTCTATTCGGGAATTGCAGGCGGCGCTGATATGATAGTTATACCCGAGATACCTTATGATATTGAAAAGCTTTCGGCTGCCTGCGAAAAGAGAGCCGAGCAGGGCAAGGGCTTCTCTATCCTTGCGGTTGCCGAGGGTGCGTTTGACACCGAAGAGGCTAAAATGAAGAAGAAGGAGAGGGCGAAAGCAAGAGCAGAGGCAGGCATCACAACCGCTTCAAACAGAATTGCGAAGCAGATCCAGGCTAACACGGGTCTTGAAACGAGAGTCTGCGTTCCGGGACATATGTTAAGAGGCGGAAGCCCGAGCGCATACGACAGAATTCTTGCTACTCAGTTCGGCGTTCATGCGGCAGAGCTTATTGCGCAGGAAAAATACGGTTATGCGGTTGCGAAGATCGGCGACAAGATAGCCGAAAACAAGCTTGTCGACGTTGCAGGCAAGACGAAGTTCGTTCCTGCCGACGACCAGATGGTTAAAACCGCAAGAGATATCGGCATTTCTTTCGGAGACTAATATGCGATACGATTTTTCGGCGCTTCAATATCTGCTTTATCCCTACGGCGACGATTCGTTAATACACTCGCTCGAAATTGCGGGCATCGAAAACAGCTCCCTGCTTGTCAGGGAGCTTCTCAATAAATTGGAAATCGAGGAAACAGTGTGCAAGCTTATCCCTGCGAACGGAAAGGTTGTCGAGCATTTTGTTAAGTACCGCCCCGACGTGCTTGTTTTAAGCACCGACGATCTTGACGACGACTACTTTATCGACCTTACCGATCAGCTTGAAAAAAATCTTCCCGCTCTCCCGACGCTCGTCAACATTTCGCAAAACCGTTCCTATCGTAAGGACATGACGCTTGCGAGATACAAGAGCATTTATTACATAACAAATCCATACCTGCTGAACTCTTATGTAAAAAATTGCCGACAGTTTTTGCTGACAAAGGTGATTTCCCGAGAGAATTACTGCGACAAGCTGTTAAAATGCGCCGAGCTTACGCTCACATCAATGAGCTGCGACCCGAACGCTGAGGCTTTTCGCTTTCTTGCCGAGGCGGTCGTTACCGTTTTGCTAAATCCTTACGTTCGGCTTAATTATCAGCGTGACATTTATCAGAAGCTTGCGTTTAAATACGACCTCTCTATCCGAATAGTTGAAAACCGGTTTAAAGCTGCGGTCGAGGACGCGCTGAACCGTATGCCGCCGAAGGATTATGCTTTAGCGTTCGGCAGCACAAAGCCGCCCGATAAGATAAACAGCGTTGAATTTATTCAGCGTGCGGCATATATCACTTCCCTGCCGTGCAGAAAGATACTCAGGAACTTAGAGGACGAACCGTTTTTCCTGCCGAAATACAAAGAGATGCACTAAAAATCAAAAAGGCGCAAGACCGCACGGTTTTACGCCTTTTATTTAATGCATAAAAAAGACTGCCGATCGCTCGACAGTCTTAATTTTATCTGAAATTAGTTATCAAATTCCAAATTACTTGCTCTTCTTGGAAACTACCATAGCAGCGCCAGCGAGGAGTACGCCAAGTGCGCCAAGAGCAGCTGCACCCGTTGAGGGGTTGGAGTCTGTCTTAGTGGTTGTAGAAGTGCTCGAAGTCTTGCTGCTTGTTGTAGCGTCAGCTGCGCTTGAAGCTGAGTCAGAACCGCTGTCTTCGCTGTTTGTGGTCTCTTCTGAGCTTGTAGGAGCTTCGGAAGATTCCTCGGGAGGATTGCAAACTTCGCATGAGCAGAGACCAGACATCTGACCAAGACCTTCAACTGTGAATACTATCTCAAGCTCTGAACCGGAGATAAGTGCAGCGTCGAGAGCAGGATCGTTAGCGGTGTTACCGTAAGCGTTGTTGATCTCGATTCTGTAGTTGGTCTTCTGATTCTCGATGTTTCCGTAGATGATCTTGTCAGCATCGAAAGCAACTTCCTGACCGTCAACGAGAACTGCGTCAAGTGTAACTACCATATCAGGATAGAGAAGATCTCTTACGTCTTCGCCGTTTTCATCAGTGTAAAGATCGCCGAATGCGTCAGCAATATCTACAACGAGAACTGTTGCGCCGTCGAACGGATACTGCTCTTCCTCAGGAACCTCTACGCCGTCAGCTCTCTGAACAGCCTTGATGGAGTATGTTCCGTCACCTTCGATATCAGCAGTTGTTGCCCAGTCCTGCCATGACCAATCTCCGGAAGCATAGCCGATTGTAGCAGTAAGCTTAGCTACGTCAGCGCATCCGCAGTTGCACTGTGCAAGCTGCTCGTCCCAATCGTCGCAGGAGATAGATGTGCATCCGCATCCGCAGGGGCAAGAAGTAACGATGTTCTCAGGGAGGTCAAGTTCATCGCTGCAAAGGATAGTAAGATCAGTTACAGTAACGTCAGAACCTGTCCAGTCCTGGAGCCAGATCTGTGCGAATGTTTCTGCATCAGTGAAGATGCTCGAGCCGTCTTCCTTGGTGAATTCGATCTCATAAACGCCGTCAGAAACCTTCTGCCATGTAAGCTCCTTAACGCCTTCCTGGAACGACCACTCATGTGAATCCCAACCGGTAGAGTCAGAGTTGAAGCCTAAGCCGCCGCCGTACCACTCTTCGCCGCTAATAAAGCTCTGAGCCTTATCTTCGTCAACAGCGATAGTGAATCTAACACCTACGATCTTGGTGAGCTCTGAAGGATTAGTATTGAAAGGACCAACCTCATCCTTTTCAGGGTCGCCGAGGAGGATGTATGCTCCGGTGAACTCGTCCATTATACCATACTCATAGTAACCATCTACAGGTTCTTCAGAAGAAGTATCCTCTTCGCTTGAAGAATCTTCTTCCTCTTCGCTTGAAGAATCTTCTTCACCGGTCTTTACATAAAGTGTGATCGAAGAAGCCTCAACAACGAGCTTAGCCTCGCCGTCGTCAGAAACGTACTCTTCGCCGCCGTTGCCCGACCAGATGTTAGGAAGTCCGTTTACGTTGGGCTCGCCAACAAGTTCCTTTGTGATTGTCTCATCTGTGAACTCATAGCCGTTAACTGAGAGACAGTCAACTGTAGCGGTAGCTTCAACAGTATCATCGATATAACCAAGATTTGTGAAGCCTGTTGCAGCAGCCGAAGGTGAAAGATCATATGTATCTGTACCCTCTGTTACGTTTGCTTCCTTTGATTCCCAACCAACATACTGATTGATGAATGTTGTGTCAGCAGAAGATGTGATAGTGTAAGCAACTGAAGTGATGTCTGTTGCTGTGAAAGTAGCATCAGCAGAAGCGCTTACCATTGTCAGCATTGATGCAGCAAAAGCAGCAGCTGACATTCCAGCTAAAATTTTTGTAGCCTTCATTTCAAATTCCTCCATTTAAAATAAAATTTGTCCAAGTGCGGATATACCACGAGCGTATAATCCGCCCCTGATAATCATAATCACATTATATCACAAGATTGTCATATTTTCAATAGTTATTTTAACTAAATAATATCAATTTTTTTATGCACCATATACTAAAATTCACCTAAAATCCGCCGTTTATATAAGCATATGAAACTTTATCAGCCTATTATGAAACTCTTTTGTAACCGATTTATCACATAAAAGCAAAAAGACAGAAAACTAAAATAAGTTTACTGCCCTTTTACTTTTTATACTTTCCTTTTCAGGTAGAACGCTTATTGTTCCTGCTCGTAAAGCCCGTGAAGCTTACTAAGCTTTTCCTCCGCAAGCTCTCTTACATAATCCGGCGAAACTATCTGCGCCTTGTCGCCGAATTTAAAAAGCCAGCCCCAGAACGAAGGCGAGATCTTTGCGCTCACGTCAACGTAAAACTCATTGTCCGAGATCTGACGCATATTGACCTTTTCGCCGAACCTGTCTATCATTTCACCGATAAGCTCTGCGCTGAATTTTATCCTGATGTCCTCGCTGCTCATGCCGCTGTCGGCGTTTTTCAGCTTTCTTACGTCAAGCTCTTCCTGCTCGCTGAGCGTATGCCTTTTGCCCTTGCCGAGCGAAACGTCCGACATTCTGTCAGCCCTGAGCCTGCAAACGCCGTTTATCCTCTCGCTCTCGCAATAACAGATAACGTAATACCTTTCACATTCCCATACTATCTGATACGGAGAAATAACGCAGCGTATATTCTGCTTCTTCTTGTCTGCCGAGCTAACGTCGGTGTAGGTCATTTCTGCCTCGCTGTCGGCATAAATAGCTTCGTGCAGAAGATCTATCGTGCGGTAAATTCCGTCGTTAAAAGACTTCGTACGGTTTTCAATATGTATAGAACGTCTTAATGCGGGAGATTTATATTCGCTCGTCAGCGACTGAAGCTTCTTTATCAGCTCGTTCGATTTCTTTATCGTAAGAAATTTCGAGGTAGCCACAGCGTCGGAAAGGATCTTTAACTCCTCGTCCGTGAACAGTCTTTCGCCGAGATAATAAGCGTTTGAATGTCCGCTTTTGGTCGTCTGTATATCCATTCCCGAATCGCAAAGCGTCGCAATATCGTCATATATGGTCTTGCGCTCCGCCTTAATGCCCATTTTTCCCAGCGTTTCTATAAGCTGATTGCCGGTTATCGAATGAGCCTCGTCGGTGCGCTCCTTAAAAAGCTGTTCCATTATGAGCAGCTTCTGCTTCTGTTTTGAAACACCTGCCACGAATTAAACCTCCCCGCTCGTTTTTTTGACTGTATCTCCCGACTTGCGAAGTTTCCTTCTGCTTCCGTCGAGTTCCACAATTGTCGTATTATCGAGATTTGCACGCAGCGATCCCGTAACAGCCGCACGGTATTCGTTCCTGAGCGCCTCTCTCTCCCGCTGTTCCTGCGCAGTAAGTTCCCTGCTTCTTGAAATAGCGGTAAGCTCCGACAATCTGTCAAGCTTCTTTCTCTCCATAAATTTTTCTCCTCATCAGGCAATCTTTGGAAATTTCGCCGATCTGCCATAATAGTCGCCGACCGTAAAAAGCCCCTTAACGCAGCGCTCCGCCCGAAGATAAAACTCCGGCACCGCAGGACGTTTTAAGAATCAGCAGCGGCTTACACAATACCGCTTAGGTCGACCCATGTTGTTTTTTTGGACTGTTCGGATTTTTTTCTTTTTATACCGTATTTTTATTTTCTATAAGTCCATAAAAATGCCCACAAATCTTCCGTAGATATATTATATCACACTTTTTTTCATATTGCAACGTTAAAATTGCACAAAGTGTCCGATTATTTTCCCTCAATTTATACAAAATTTGTTGATTTGACCCCTTTCGACAGCTGTTTATTCGTTTTTTCGTACTTGTTTCTTATCCGGTTTAAAAGGTTTCGCATTTGACCGCATTACAATTTAAGGAACATTTGTTTGTACAGAATTAACAAACTTTTCATAAACCTATTGACTTTTCCCGAAATATGATTATAATAGATTATAGAAAGAACGCTTGTTCTTTTAGCTTCCACTCACCTATCATCACACAAGAAGCAAACCGACAAAATCTAAAAATAGAAAGGAAATGCCATGACAAACACTATCGAGATCAGAACAACTTCAACCCGACTCACACCCGTTTCGGAGCTTTCGCAAAGCTATTACGAGGACGCAAAGCGGCTTGAAACGCATATTTCAAAGCTCAAAGCGCAGATAAAGTCGCTGCCCGACCCCGACACGCTTACCGACCTTGAAAGCAGGCTGTACATTTTAAAAGAGGAACGCCGAGATCTTCTCTGCTCTGCCGCTCACCTCGCAAGGCTTGCAGCGCCGCCCCCTCCTCACCCGAGCCTTCGCTTTCGGGAGCGTGAGGTTTCGTGACCGCACAAAGCGAAATTAAACTTTCACGCCGCCAGCTCGAACAAAATTCAAGGTTAATTTATGAAATAATCGAAAAGCGATTGACCGAAACGCAAAAATGTTATATAATAATGTATTATAAGGACTCGATGACGATAAGGGAGATCGCAAAAAGCTGCGGCGTTAACCCCTCGACCGTTTCCCGTACTATTAAAAGAGGGCGGTCGAAAATAGATAAGACCGTCGCCGACGCCATGAGATTTTGCAGCTGAAAGGAGAACATTAATGTCCGTCGCAAAATTTGCCGGAAGCTATGCCAAAAGCGGCATATCCCGTTTTCATATGCCGGGGCATAAGGGTACTGTAATTCACGGTCTTGAACCGCTCGACCTCACCGAAATAAAAGGTGCGGATTTTCTCTTCGACCCCGACGGCATTATTCTCGAAAGCGAGCGGCGCACCTCGGCTGCGTTCGGTTCGGCTGTGACCTGCTATTCCGCCGAAGGCTCGAGCCTCTCGATAAAAGCCGCACTCTGCGCCGTCCGTCAGCTTTTCGGTCGTGATATAAAAGTCGCCGCCGCAAGAAACTGTCACAGAGCGTTTGTAAGCGCCTGCACGCTTCTTGATATTGACCCCATCTGGCTGCCTGCCGATTCAAGAAAGGCTCTCTGCGAATGTGCCGTGACCGCCGAAACGGTCGAAAAAGTCCTTTCGTCCGAGCCTGCCGACGCAGTTTACATAACCTCGCCCGATTACCTTGGCTCTGTCGCCGACATCAGCGCAATTTCAGCCGTCTGCAAAAAACACGGCGCACTGCTTATCTGCGACAACGCTCACGGTGCGTATCTTAGATTTTTGGAAAAAAGTCTTCATCCACTCGACCTCGGAGCAGATATTGTCTGCGATTCGGCTCACAAGACCTTGCCCGTCTACACGGGCGGCGCATATCTTCACCTGTCGAAAACCGCTTCGCCCGAGCTTGCAAATCTGCTTAAACCTGCGATGGCGCTTTTCGGCTCGACAAGTCCTTCTTACCTCATAATCGAGTCGCTCGACCTTTGCTCATATTCGCTGTCGGGCGAGCTTCCAAAAATGATAAGGAAGTGCTGCCGCCGAACAGCCGACGTCAAGGCGCTTATGCATAAAAAGGGTATTCGGGATATTTCTGCCGAACCGCTTAAAATAACCGTCGACGCCGAACGCTGCGGCTATTCGGGTGACGAGCTTGCCGAGATTTTCCGTTCGCACAAGATCGAATGCGAATATTCCGACCCTGCCGCCGTCGTGCTTATGACCTCGCCTTACAACTCCGAAGAGGATTTTAAGCGGCTTGAAAACTGCATAAGCACGCTCGAACTCTTAAAACCGATAAACAGCGGCGAGGATATGTCTTTCACCGTTCCCGAAAAGGCGGCGACGCTCCGCTATGCAATGCTTTCAAAATGCCGAAAGATTCCGTCGGCGGAGGCGGAGGGCTGTATCTGCGCACGCTCGGCAATGTCCTGTCAGCCGTCTGTCGCTGTCGTTATGGCAGGCGAGCGCATCGACAGGGAGATCGTACGCTTGCTGATAAAATATGGTATTGACGAGATAGAAGTGTTATAACAAAACGAAAGGAGTGCTGCGGCATGGCTGCCGTATCTGCCGTACCTAAGGGATCAAAAAAACGCAAAACGTCGCTAACGGCGATGACTGTGTTCTTTCTTGCGCTGTCGGCGGCTGCGATATGGGCTGAGCATTATCTGTCAAAGACGGAGCAAAGCCCCGAAAAAGCCGACTTTTGCGCCTCGTATATCCACTCGGACGGCAGCGTTGAAGCCGAGAATATCAAGGACGGCGCGACCTTTGCCGCCGCCCAGGCTGTAAAGATAGACAGCGGCGAGGGGTATGTCCGTTTTCGTGTCGAGATAGCCGACAGCGACGGAACACCGCTTGCCGAGCGAATAAGCGAGAAGCAGCAGGAGCTTGAAGAGCTGAAAGGCTGGCTCGACCCCGAATCGCCAAGCTATGCCGCATTTTTGGAGGGTTATCACAAGCTGATGACCGAGTGCAATATGCTCTCGGCGAAGGGCAGCCTTGCGCTCGAAACGCTTGTGCGTGACGAAAGCTTCAAGACCGAGCAGGACGGCGGCGAGCTTTCGGTCGTCTGCGAGAATCTGAGCGAGAACGTTCTTTATCAGACGGCGCAGCTTGACGTTTTCAGGAATTACGAAAAGATTACGACCGTCGGGCAGAATACCGATTTTGTCGAGGAACACGACCCGGACAACCCGTTCGTGCGGACGTATACCTTTAAAGACAGGCTCGGCGAGGGTGAAAGCTGCGTGCTTTTTACTAATATTGTAATCCCGTCCGACTGGAAAGATTCGACCTCCGAGGTGCTTATCTATCAGCAGGACGACAACGGAAATTTCATGGAGTTAAACGCACAGATAAGCGATCTTGAAATAATCGGAGACGGCTTCACCGTAAGGGTATCAGCCGAAGCGGTCGACGCCGAAGGTTCAAAATCGGCGCAGGCAGCTTTTGCAAAAGCGGAAGTCGTAACGCCGCTTGACTCCGACCAAAGCGAATAAACGAAAAAACCACAGCCCGTTAAAGCTGTGGTTTTTTGCACTTAAATTTACCAAGGCTGAACCGTTCCGACTATCTCGGAAATGTTCGCAATGCCGTTGTCGGCGCAGAATTTTTCAAGTCCGTCGACTATCTTTACGGGTGCGTATGGGTCGGCAAAAATCGCCGCACCTACCTGAATTGCGCTTGCGCCTGCCATCATCATTTCAACAGCGTCCTCCCACGTTGAAATTCCGCCCATGCCGACGACGGGAATATTCACAGCATTCGCCGCCTGCCACACCATTCTTACGGCAACGGGGAAAACCGCAGGCCCCGAAAGTCCGCCGACATTGTTTTTGAGGATAGGACGACGGGTCTTTATGTCGATCCTCATGCCGAGAAGCGTGTTTATAAGCGAGATAGCGTCTGCACCTGCCGCCTCGACCGACTTTGCAATGTCAGTAATGCTCGTAACGTTCGGCGAAAGCTTTACCATAAGCGGCTTGTCGGGCAGCTCCTTTTTTACCGCCGCCGTAACAGCCGCCGCAACGTTACAGTCCGTGCCGAAAGCCGCACCGCCCTGTTTTACGTTCGGACAGCTTATATTAAGCTCGACCATGTCCACCTGCGACGGATTCATCATCGACGCAAGCTCGGCACATTCCTCGACCGAACCGCCTGCGATATTTGCGATTATCTTAATATCCTTTGTCAGAAGATTAGGAAGCTCGTAATCTAAAAATTTGCGTGCGCCGCCGTTTTGCAGACCGACAGAATTTAACATTCCTGCATAAGTTTCAGCAACTCTCGGTCCCTGATTGCCCTGACGGGGATTGAGCGTCGTTCCCTTGACCGAAATTCCGCCGAGCCTTGAAAGCGGATAAAGGCTTTCGTATTCCCTGCCGTAGCCGTACGTTCCGCTTGCGGGGATAACGGGGTTTTTGAACTCAACTCCGCACACGTTCACTTTAAGTCTTTCGCTCATGAAAAATCTACCTCCTCGCCGTCAAATACAGGGCCGTCCTTGCAGACGTGCGAAAGGAACTGTTCGCCGTCCTTGACCGTTTTGCACACGCACACAAGACAAGCGCCAACGCCGCAAGCCATTCGCTGTTCGAGCGAGACCTCGGTCTTAACGCCGTATTCCTGCGCAAGCCCCACGATATTTTTAAGCATAGGCGCAGGGCCGCAGGCGTAGATAATATCGGGCTTGTCCGTTTCAAGACGAGCCTTGAGCGGTTCGGTCACAAAGCCGTGTATTCCTGCCGTGCCGTCGTCGGTGCAAAGGGTCGTATCGCAGCCTGCCGCCTTGAAATCGTCCTGCAAGATCGCAATACCTGCCGTTCTGAAGCCGCTTATCACCTGAGCGTTTTCGCCGTAATGCTTTGCTATCCCGAGCATCGGTGGCGTTCCTATTCCGCCGCCCACGCAGACCGCCTTTTTGCCCTCAAGCACGGTAAAACCGTTTCCGAGCGGCGCCATTATGTCGATAAGCTCGCCCTTTCTAAGCTCGGCAAGCTTTTCGGTTCCCTTGCCCCTTACCTCGAACACCATTCTTATCGTGCCATGCTGTTTGTCAATATCGCAGATCGAGATAGGCCGGCGCAGGAAGAAACCGTCCGCCGCTATCTGAGCAAACTGTCCCGCCCTTGCAAGCTCAGCAATTTCGGGACAGCTGACGGTCATATCGTAAACGCCCTTCGCTATCGCTTTTTTTTCGATAACGGGGTATTTTCCCTGTTTGTACATATCATCACTCCTCGTAGATCATTCACGGTCGAAAATAAGCGTCCAAGTTTCCGAGCCGTTTTCATAGGTAAATTCGAGCGTGTCTTCGGAAGAAAACTTATAGCTTATCTTCTGACTGCGCGACATATCGTCCCAGTTCGGCGGAGGGTCGAAATCGACGTCGCTTTCGTCCTCAAACAATACGCTGTCTTCGGTAAGCTGCGAAAAATGCCCCGTTATTCCGGGATTTCCAGCCTCGTTGTCGTACATACTGTATTTTCCGTCCTCAAGAACATAAAGATGAAGATAGCCGGTATACCACTCATCACTCTCGGCATAACATTCCCTCGCCTGCCAGTCGCCGATAAACGGCGCTAAAAGCTCGCTTTCAGACTTTTCGCTCTGAGCCGCCGAGCTTTGCGATACGCTGTCTGTTTCAGCCGCCTTTGCGCTCGATTCGTCATTCTCCGATTTGTCGCCGCAGCCGCTTAAAACAACGGCGCAGAGCGTTACGGCTGCAAAAAGCCGTGTGAAATTCTTTTTTCTGTTAGGTGTAAACATAAGTTTAAACTCCTTTTTTATATTTTGTTCAAGAAATACAGCCGGAGCAACGATATTTCGTACTGTCCGGCTGAAACTGTCATTCAAGCGATATTTTAGGCAGATATGAAATGATATCCTCTTTCATGCGGATAACCTCTCTTCTTGCCGCTTTTGCGTAATCGTGCTCGTCGCAGTTTTCTTCCTTTTTATAAGCGCACATAACGCCTCTCGAGGAATTAACGATAGCGCCGAGTCCGTTTTTGTCAAAGCCCTTTGAAACGCCCTCTGCGCCGCCGCCCTGTGCGCCGTAGCCGGGAACGAGGAAGAGCGTGTGAGGAAGCGCCGCCCTCATTTCTGCGAGCTGCTCGGGATAGGTCGCGCCGACAACTGCGCCGACTCCGCTGTAACCATATTTGCCCATTACCTCGCTGCCCCATTTTTCGCACATTTCGCCCATTTCGGCATAAACCGTCCTGCCCGATTCAAGCTTTAAGTCCTGAAGCTCGCCCGAGGACTTGTTCGAGGTCTTGACAAGCACGAAAATTCCCTTGTCGTAAGCTTTGCACTTTTCAAGAAGCGGCGAAATTCCGTCTGTTCCGAGATAGCCGTTTACCGTAAGAGCGTCCGCACCGAAGGCTGCGATCTCCTCGCCGCACACGTCGGTGAAGCCGAGATGCGCCGTCGAATAAGCGTCCATCGTTGCGCCGATGTCGTTTCTCTTGCCGTCTGTCATAACGAACATACCCTTTTCCTGCGCATATTCGATAGTCTTGTGAAGAGTCTTTACGCCCTCCCAGCCGTACATTTCGTAATACGCCGCCTGAGGCTTTATCGCAGGACAGATGTCATGTATCTCGTCGATAATGCCCTTGTTGAATTCAAGGATAACCTTTGCGGCAGCCTTCAGGGTCTTGCCGTATTTTGCAACCTTTTTGTCGATTATATACTGCGGAACATATTCAAGCTTCGGGTCGAGTCCGACTACCGAGGGGTTCTGCGTTCTGACGATATTTTCAATAAGTCTGTCAAATCCCATAGTTATTTTCCTTTCGCAAATCTTAGCTTTATCTTACTCTTCAAGCTCAAAAACGACTTTGCCGCCGCAGACAGTGTAAACCACCCTGCCCCCAAACGTTTCGCCCTTGAAAACGGTGTTGTGCGACTTTGAATGAAGCTTTTCGGGGTCGACCGTCCACTGCCTGTCAGGGTCGAAAATGCAAAGCTCGCAAACCTCGCCCTCGGCGATTTTTACTTCGGGCAGACCGAGAATTTTCCTCGGGTTTACGCACATCATTTTAACAATGTCGAAAATGCCGCATTTTCCGCCGTGATAAAGCTTTGTGAGCGTTGCCGCAAGCGAGGTTTCAAGACCAACGACTCCGTTGGGAGCTTTTTCAAAATCAGCCTTTTCCTCGGCGGTATGCGGAGCGTGGTCGGTTATTATGCAGTCGATAGTGCCGTCAAGCAGCGCCTCCTCGACTGCCGCCCTGTCCTCCTCCGTGCGAAGCGGCGGCGACATTCTGTACCATGCGTCACGGGAATAAAGCTTTTCGTCGGTATAGGTGAAATAGTGCGGCGCAGTCTCGCAGGTGACTTTTACTCCGTCCTTTTTTGCGGCACGGATAATGTTGACCGAGCCTTTTGTCGAAACGTGGCAAATGTGAATTTTCGCTCCGCAGGAAGCCGCAAGCGCAATTTCACGGGCGGTAATATAGTCCTCGCTCGCCCTGTCCATGCCTTTTACGCCAAGAGCTTTTGAGACCTCGCCCTTGTTTATTATTCCGCCGTTTATTATCTTCAGATCCTCGCAGTGAGAAAGCACCGTCATTCCGTTTTCGACCGACAGTTCAAGAGCCTTACGCATAAGCTCTGCATTCTCAACAGGTCTGCCGTCGTCGGTTATTGCGAAAACTCCTGCCTTTTTCAGCTCGTCATAATCGCAAAGCTCGCCGCTTGACATACCCTTTGTAATGCACGCCGAGGTGTAGATATTGATTCCCGTCTGCATTCCTTTTTCAAGAATATAGTTTACCGTTTCGGCGTTGTCGCAGGCAGGCTTTGTGTTTGGCATAAGAAGAACTCCCGTAACGCCGCCTGCCTTTGCAGCCGCTGCGCCCGTCAGAATATCCTCCTTATGCGTAAGCCCGGGGTCACGGAAATGAACGTGCATATCAAAAAGTCCCGGCACGGCGTAAAGCCCCGTGCAGTCGATAACACGGTCGGCTTTAACTTCTCCGCAGCCGCCTATTTTTTCAATGATCCCGTTATTTACCGCAATATCCGTCACGCAGTCGATCCCCGTCTGAGGATCGGCGGCATGAACGTTTTTTAACAGAAGTTCCATAGATTACTTATCCTTTGTCAGATCCTTATCGGAGTTGTAAAGGTCGATCGTTGCCTCGGTCATCTGGCACTCAAATACGTCGGATTCGCCGCTTCCGTCATTTGCACGGAGAAGGAAGGTACAAGTCGGATAATCATCCTCATCGATCTTCTTATCATCGGTAAGGTTGCAGACAAGCTCGCTGTAGGAGATCTCGGCAAGTACCTTCACCTTGACATATTTTTCAAATTCCTTGGTGTAATGTCCGGGGATCATAAGAAGCTTTATCTTGTGATTTTTCTCGTCGATCTTGAAATAACCGTCGGCGATCTGGGTTTTATCCTTCTTTACGACGAAGTTGCCCTCCTGGTCGAAGATGAAGGTATACAGTATGTCTCCGTCCTTCTTGGCAAGCTCTACCCACGGACCTGTGATAATACTTCTCGAGTCGCCGACACGGTCGGGCTGATTTAAGGTGTAGCTCATAATGATGCAGATGCAGAAAATAAGCGCAATGAAGAAAATTGTGAAGAATATTCTTCCGAATACTTTTAATGCTTTCATGATTTTACTCCTTTTTTATTTTTTGGTTAATTGTTTTTAAGGATAGCGCCGGTATTTCCCGAAGTAACGAGCGAAGCGTAGCGTGCAAGATAGCCTGTCGTTATCTTAGGCTCTCTCGGCTTCCACTCAGCCTTTCTTGCCGCAAGCTCCTCGTCTGAAAGCTTAACGCTTATGGTGTTTTCGGGAATATTTATCGAGATAATATCTCCGTCACGGACAAGTGCGATAGGACCGCCGACAGCAGCCTCGGGTGAAACGTGTCCGATAGCCGCTCCTCTTGTTGCGCCGCTGAAACGTCCGTCGGTGATAAGCGCAACCGACGAGCCGAGACCCATTCCGACGATAGCCGAGGTCGGATTGAGCATTTCTCTCATTCCCGGGCCGCCCTTAGGACCTTCGTAGCGGATAACAACAACGTCGCCCTCGACGATCTTTCCGCCCTTGATAGCCTCGATAGCGTCCTCCTCGCAGTCAAAGCACTTCGCAGGGCCTTCGTGAACCTGCATTTCGGGAGCGACAGCGCTTCTCTTTACAACACAGCTGTCGGGAGCAAGATTTCCTCTGAGCACTGCGATTCCGCCCGTTACCGAATAGGGATCGTCGATAGGTCTGATTATTTCGGGGTCTTTATTCACGCAGCCTGCGATATTCTCGCCGACCGTTTTGCCCGTACAGGTGATTATGTCTGTGTTGAGAAGAACTTTCTTAGTAAGCTCGTTCATAACTGCGTAAACGCCGCCTGCCTCGTTGAGATCCTCCATATAGGTCTTTCCTGCGGGAGCAAGATGACAAAGGTTCGGGGTCTTTGCTGAGATCTTGTTTGCGATGTCAAGATTTAAGTCTATGCCGCACTCGTGAGCGATAGCAGGAAGATGAAGCATCGAGTTTGTCGAGCAGCCGAGAGCCATATCAACGGTAAGAGCGTTCATGAACGCCTTTTCTGTCATGATGTCACGGGGACGGATATTCTTTCTGTAAAGCTCCATTACCTGCATACCTGCGGTCTTTGCAAGCTTTATTCTCTCAGAATATACCGCAGGGATAGTTCCGTTTCCTTTAAGACCCATTCCGAGAACTTCGGTCAGGCAGTTCATTGAATTTGCGGTGTACATACCCGAACAGCTTCCGCAGGTGGGACAAGCCTTGTTCTCAAACTCGTCAAGACCCTCCTGATCGATCTTCCCTGCCGCAAACGAACCTACCGCCTCGAACATACTCGAAAGCGAAGTCTTTCTGCCCTGAACGTGACCTGCAAGCATAGGGCCGCCCGATACGAATATCGTCGGAACATTTACTCTTGCCGCCGCCATAAGCAGACCGGGAACGTTCTTGTCGCAGTTGGGTATCATAACGAGAGCGTCAAAGTGGTGAGCAAGCGCCATACACTCTGTGCTGTCGGCGATAAGGTCACGGGTAACGAGCGAATATTTCATTCCCTGATGACCCATTGCGATACCGTCGCAGACTGCGATAGCCGGGAAAACGACAGGCGTTCCGCCGCCCATTGCAACGCCGAGCTTAACAGCTTCAACTATCTTGTCGATGTTCATATGACCGGGAACGATCTCGTTATAGGAAGAAACGATACCAACGAGCGGTCTTTCCATTTCCTCCTTGGTCATTCCGAGCGCATTGAACAGCGAACGCTGCGGAGCTTTGTCCGCACCTTCGCAGAAGAAATTACATTCTTTACATTCTGACATTTTAAAAACCCTCTCTATATAAAAATTAATCTTCGGTATAAGTCTGTGCCGCATGGTCGAGGATCCTTATAAGCTTTTCCTCGAGCGGCGTGCCGACAACGTCGCGGCAGTAAACCATCGAAAGTCCCATGTAATTGGCAAAGCCCAGCTTTTCAACGGTTCCTCTCTGGAATCCGTAGAAATAAACGACCTGTCCGTAATAATCGTTTTTCTTCGCCTTAAAGAGCATTTTTCCGCAGTTTACAGGCTCGAACCAGTCGACGCCCGACGGAGTTCCCGTCTTTATATAGCTCTCGACCGCCTTGAAAGCGTAATCCTCGGGGGTGATGCAGATAACGGGCTTGTTAAGATTTAAATTCTCGTCGTCGCCGTCGTCGTACATATAAAGGTGACACATTTCAGGCTCGGCGTGGCTGTCAAATTCCACAAAGCTTTCGGGTATCTCAAATTTCGACACAGGCTCTGAAAACTCGTTTACCGCCGTTTTCATTGCGCCTATCGGAGCGTTTCCCGAAGCGAGCACGTTTGCAGGAGTGGTCTTTCCGTTTGAAACGGGAGCAGGCTTTACAGCGGCGGAAGAAGTGTTTCCGACCGCATTGTTATACGCTTTCTGCGCCTGATTTGCAAAATTGCCCAGCGAATTTTCTCCCGAAAGACCTGCCGCCTTGTCTATCTCGACCGCAGCTTTTTTAAGTCCCTTTGCCAACAGATCCATAAATCCCATAATAACATCTCCGTTTTTACTTGCTCAGACCTAAGAACGCAGCGCCGATAATTCCTGCGTCGTTGCCGAGCTTTGCGATAACTATTTCCGTATTTTTTGCCGAATTCTTGGTGTAGACCTCCTTAGCCACAAGCTCCTTTAGCGGAAGAAGAAGAGGGTCGCCCTCGTTGCATACTCCGCCGCCGATACAGAGAATATCAGGCTGGAAGGTGTTTATAACGTTTGTAATTCCGCAGGCGAGATACTTAATATACTTTGCGACTACCTCTTTTCCTGCTCTGTCGCCCTCTCTCATTGCGTTGAAGGCGGTGCGTGCCGAGATCTTTCCGTCCTCCTCGTTCATTCTCCACATTACCGAAGACTTATCCTCGAGCATTGCCTCTCTGGTCATTCTTACAAGACCGGTAGCCGAGGAGAACACCTCGAAGCAGCCGTGTCTGCCGCAGGTACACTGAGGGCCGTTCGGGTCGACAACGGTGTGACCTATCTCGCCGCCTGCGAAGTTAAATCCGGAATATATCTTTCCGCCGATTATTATACCGCTTCCGACTCCCGTTCCGAGAGTAATGCAGACGGCGTCGTTTGCGCCCTTTGCTGCACCTGCAACAAACTCGCCGTAAGCCGCTGCGTTTGCGTCGTTTTCAACAAAACAGGGCTTGTCGATAAAGGTGCGCATAAGCTCGACAACGTGGAAGTTTAAGAAGCCTAAGTTGTTTGAATATTCGATTACGCCCGTTTCCGAATTTGCCGTTCCGGGCGTGCCTATTCCGACGCTTTCGATATCGTCGAGCGTAAGACCTGCAAGCTCGACCGCTTCAAGAGCGACCTTTGCCATATCCTCGCATATCTGCTCGGCAGGACGGGGAAGATTTGTCTTACAGGAGGTCTTTGCAATTATCTCAAAATCCTCCGACACAACTCCCGCCTTGATATTCGTTCCGCCAAGGTCAATTCCGATATAGTATTTCATAAAAATTCTCCCTTATATAATCTTTCAGACTTTTGTAAGCACGGCTCTGCACTTGCCGTTTATCGTATATTTTCCGCTTCCTGCGGTGATGAAAACGCTGTCGCCCTTGCCTGCCGTTACCGTTTCGTCGCCCTCAATAGTAACGCTGCCCTCAAGGATAAGCAGGCTGTTAAACGAGCTTTCGTCAGCTGTAAGCTCCGCCTTTGTTTCAACGTCGAGAACGTATGTCGTGAAATATTCGCAGGAGGAAAGCAGCTTTATCGTATAGCCGTCCTTTTGTTCAACGGGCGTTTCGGGATAAGCCTTTGCAGGCGCTAAGCAGGTAACGTCCTTTGCCTTTTCAACGTGAAGCTCTCTCGGCTTGCCGTCTGCGCCGACTCTTCCGTAATCGTAAATTCGGTATGTAGTGTTTGAGTTCTGCTGGATTTCGGCGATTAGGATTCCCTTGCCGATAGCGTGGAGAGTGCCCGACTGAATGAAGAAAACGTCGCCCTTCTTTACGGGAACTGCGTTTGTCACCTCGAGAAGCGTGTTGTCGGCAATTCTCCGAGCGAACTCCTCCTTTGAGATCTCATGCTTGAAGCCGTAGAGAAGCTCTGCGCCCTCGTCGCAGTCGACGATATACCACATTTCCGTCTTGCCGTATTCGCCCTCGACCCTCATTGCATATTCATTGTCGGGGTGTACCTGAACGGAAAGATTGTCCTTAGCGTCGATAAGCTTTATAAGTATGGGGAAATTTTCAAACTTTTCGCAGTCCGTTCCAAGCACGCTTTTACCGTGCTTTTCGATATACTGCGCAAGCGTAAGCCCCTTGTCCTCGCCGTCGGCGACTACCGAAGCGCCGTCCTTATGACATGAAAGCTCCCAGCTTTCCGCCACCTTATCGTAATCGCACTTTTTGCCGTATTCGTCCCTGAGCTTTGTACCTCCCCAGAGATAATCCTTAAACGCAGGAGCAAGTCTGAAAACTGACATTTTCGCACCATTCCTTTCCGATTTATCATATAGTGTTTTTATTTTGCGGTAAAATTTTCAGTTACAACTATTATATCATATCGAAGCCTTAATGTCAACAGATTTTTCACATTTCGGCGGCTGCAAAAAGACGGCAAAAAGGCTATCGGACGATTGACAAATGCAAAAATTAGTGATATAATTTAGCTGACGAAAAAGCGGATTTTTCGTTACGCAGACAAAAGACAAATACTAAGGAAAGGGGTCGAAACGTTATGAAAAAATCAAAGGTTTTATGGGGACTGTTCTTTATTCTTGCCGCCGTAGTTGTTATACTTCACACGTCGGGGCTTCTTGAGGGGTTCAATCCCGTAAGTGTTCTGATTTCGGCGCTTATGCTTCCCGTGCTTATCACGAGTATCCCGAAGCGCAATTTCTGGGGAATATTTTTCCCGGCGGCGATTATCCTTATCATGAACGACGAGCTTCTCGGAATTGAAAAGTTCACGCCGTTTCCCGTGCTTATCTCGGCGCTGTTTTTAAGCATCGGCTTTTCGCTTCTGTTTCCGCCGAAGAAGCAGAACTTTAACTTCAACTTTAATTTCGGAAACGGCAATTGCGGCAATAACGGCAGTAATTGCAATAATGGGAACAACGATTTTATCGATATTGACCCGAACAAGATGTGAGCGATAATGCAAAACTAAAAGGACTGCACCGTAAAAAGTGCAGTCCTTAATTTATGCTCTGTATTCTATTTTACGAAAATCAGCCCATTACTACTTCAACATTTACCGTTGCGCCCGATTTTGCAACAGGGAGAACATTGCCGTCAATAGCCTTGCCGTCAACGGTCACGCTCTTAACGCCCTTGCAAACGTGGTCGGGGTTCTTGACTGTAATGTTGTAGGTTGCGCCTCTGTACTGACGTGTAGCGGTAAGTCCGTCCCACTCGTGAGGAATCGAAGGATCGAGCTTTAAGCCGTCAAAGTCAGCCTGAACGCCGAGAATGTACTGCGAGATAGCAACCATATTCCAAGCGGCTGTACCTGTAAGCCAGCTGTTCTTTCCTTCGCCGAATCTGCTTGCGTCCTTACCTGCGATCATCTGACCGTAAACGTAAGGCTCGGTCTTGTGGAGGTCGGAAATGTCCTCGTTGAATGCAGGAGCGATCTTGCTGTAATACTCAAACGCCTTGTCGCCTCTTCCTGCATATGCCTCTGCGCAGATTATCCATGCGTTGTTGTGCGTGAAGATACCTGCGTTTTCCTTATATCCGCCGGGATATGTCGAGATCTCGCCGTACTGGATATAATACTTCGAGAATGCGGGATTGTTAAGCACAAGACCGTACTTTGTGTTAAGGTACTTGTCGATAGAATCGAGCGTTCTGATGTCTGCGCCGATCTCCTTGCCTATTTCGGACATAACAGCGAAGCCCTGCGGCTCGATAAAGATCTTGCCCTCTTCACATTCCTTTGAACCCATCTTTGCGCCTGTCGAATCGTAAGCTCTGATGAACCAGTCGCCGTCGAATGCGGATTCCATAACGTTCTTCTTCATCTTGTCGATCTCAGCCTGAGCTGCGGCAGCCTCGTCGTCCTTGCCGAGATGCTTGAGGATAGCGACGTAGTTAGGTCCTGCGTAGGTGAAGAGAGTTGCGACCATTACGGATTCTGCAACCTTTGAGTAGCCGCCCTCTGCCGCAAACTTCGGATTTGTGTAGGTCTGGAAGCTTTCGCCGGGAGTGTCGGAATAGCACGAAAGGTTTATACAGTCGTTCCAGTCGGCTCTCATTGCAAGCGGAAGTCCGTGAGGTCCTAAGTTGTTTACGATCTTATAGAACGAAACCTTGAGGTGATCGAGCATAGGCTTTGCCTTCGACTCGTCGTTGTCATAAGGTACCATTTCGTCAAGGATAGACCAGTCGCCTGTTTCCTTGATGTATGCGGAAACCGAAAGGATCATCCACAGCGGATCGTCGGAGAAGTCGCCGCCGATGTCGGAGTTGCCTTTCTTTGTAAGAGGCTGATACTGGTGATAGCAGCCGCCGTCGGGAAGCTGAGTTGATGCGATGTCGATTATACGCTCTCTTGCACGGTCAGGGATCTGATGAACAAATCCTAAAATATCCTGGTTGGAATCTCTGAAGCCCATTCCTCTTCCGATACCGCTCTCGAAATATGAAGCGGAACGTGAAAGGTTGAATGTTACCATACACTGATACTGATTCCAGATATTTACCATACGGTTTACCTTGTCGTCGGGAGTATCAACATTGATAACACTGAGCAGGCGATCCCATGTTTCCTTGAGCTCTGCCATGCCTGCGGCTACCTTTTCGGGAGTGTTGTACTGCTCGATCATTGCGAGAGCCTTCTCCTTGTTGATGGTAACACCGTCAGCCTCGAACTTCTTGTCAACGGGCATCTCAACATAGCCGAGAATGAATACGAGGGTCTTTGACTCGCCCGGCGCAAGAGTTATCTTCTTATAGTGCGAAGCGATAGGCGACCAGCCGTCTGCGAACGAATTGTTTGCCTTGCCTGCAAGAACAGCCTGAGGATTATTAAAGCCGTTGTAAAGACCGATAAACGAATCTCTGTCGGTATCGTAGCCGTCGATCTCGTCGTTTACGGTATAGAATGCGAAGTGATCTCTTCTGTCTCTGTACTCTGTCTTGTGATAGATTGTCGAGCCTACTACCTCAACACGTCCTGTGCTGAAGTTTCTCTGGAAGTTGGTGCAGTCGTCCTGTGCGTCCCACAGACACCACTCTGCGAACGAGAAGAAGGAGAAGGTCTTTGTCTCGTCGCTCTCGTTTGAGAGAACTACCTGCTGAACCTCGCCGGCATAGTTCTGAGGAACAAAGAAGGTTGCCTCAGCCTTTAAGCCGTTCTTCTTACCGGTGATGATGGTGTAGCCCATACCGTGACGGCACTCGTAAGCGTCAAGCTCCGTCTTGACGGGCGACCAGCCGGGATTCCAGATAGTCTCGCCGTCCTTTATGTAGAAATATCTTCCGCCCATGTCGATAGGCACGTTGTTGTAGCGGTATCTTGTTATACGGCGCAGTCTTGCGTCCTTATAGAAAGAATATCCGCCCGCTGTGTTTGAAATAAGCGAGAAGAACTCCTGTGTTCCGAGGTAGTTTATCCACGGATACGGGGTTCTGGGGTTTGTGATGACGTATTCCTTATTGGCGTCATCGAAGTAACCAAACTTCATAAAAGTATCCACCTTTCGTTTATTTTATGTAAATTAATTTTCATTAATTAATTTCGTTTTTTGTTCAAGCCGTTATTTTTCGGCTTTAACAGAACAACTGTCGAAGACAGCGGAATTGAAAAAATACCTCACTTCGATATCCATATTATAAACCGCCGCATTTTCGTAGACAACGTACTCCGAGCCTGTTACAAGCTCATAGACGCTGTTGTTTGACGGGTTCGACGAACGCTCGCCCTGCGAAAGCTCGTCATAGGTTTCTTTCGGAATAAGCAGAAAAGGATATTCGCCCTTTGCCTCAAAGCCGAGATAATAATTTTCCCCCGAAGCGTCGGTACAAAGCACATAGCTTTTAAGGTTCGCCGTGCTTTCGTTTTTAAGATCGTCTCTTATATTCGTAAGCGCCAGCGACCGGAACACAAGACAAAAGACGATAAGAAGCGCAGAAGCAACCGTAAAATAGACCTGCATCATCGGGCTTTTTCTGCCTTTAAATGTCTTTATTGCGACGGCTGCAAATACTATCGCACACAACCATATCACGATAAATCCGAAAAGATTTACGTTGTAAAAGCTTTTTATCGTTTTCCGTCCGCCGAGCAGGTCATAGCGTTTGACCGCAGAGGAGGTGTAGCGGTTGACCGCCAGACAGATAAGCGCAAAAACCGCAAAGATAAATTTCCACGCGCGGCTTTCACGCATATCCGCTAAGATCCTGTTTATCTTTCTCGATTTTCCGAGCTTTTCCGCCGTGCTTATAACAACTTCCTGCCCGAAAACCTGTGCTAACGATTCAAGTATATTCATGCGCCGCTCACTCTATCGTGAAAAATCTCTGCCAGCACTCGAAAGCCTCGCCCTTTGAAAGCTCCTTATAGCCTGTAACGTCGGGTTTAAGCTTTAAATTTGCGCAGTTTATCATAGCCGTCATAGGCTCGGGGCAGAAATATCCGTTACCGCCTCTATCGTTCCACATATTCCAGAATTTATATTCCTTCGAAACCTCGTTGCAGAGTCTGTGACCCGTCGACTTGTCGGTTATCACTACTCCGTAAAACGCCTGTCCGTCAAGCTCGTTGTCGCAGGCTGTGTACATATCGTTCGAGATCTGGTGCAAAACGGGGCGCATCGTACCGTTTTTGTATCTCATATCCTTTGTGCCGAGCGGAAGAAGCCTTTCGGTCGGCAGACACCTTTTATCAAGCTCGCAGCGTTCGACTATCGGAACGCTAAGGCGAAGCCCCGACTGCTTTCCGCCCTTATCAAGCGGAGCGTTTATACAGGTGTGGGTGCATATCGAAACGGGAAGCTTTTTCTCCGAAAGGTTTTCAAGCTTAACCGTCTGTTTAAGCCCCTCGTCCGAAAGCTCGAAGGTGTAGATTATCTTAAAATCGACCGGGAAACATTCGTACATGGGGTCGTCCTTGCCGTGTGTAAACGATGTCACAACAACGGCGCAGTTTTCGTCCGCCTCGCACTTTTCGATCGTGTGCGCTCTCTTATGCACCCAGCCGTGAAGGTGGTTGCCGAGCTTTGTTTCGTTCACGGGGAGCTGATAAACGGCGTCGGAGGTCTTTAAAACTCCTGCGTCGAAGCGGTTCGGCAGATAAAGCGTCGGAAGTCCCCAGATCTCCCTTGCCTTGTCTATCTGCTGTGCGCTGCATTTTTCGCTGTAACGGAATATCTCCATATTAAGCTCGTTATCCTGCATTCTCCATACCGACGAGCCGTATTCGGGAGATACGACGGCGCTGTATTTTCCACATTCAAGAAGAACACACGGAACGCCCTTCATCATAAATCCGTTTGTAACGCTGCATTTTTTGTTCATTAGGATCGTCACCCTTATTTTTTTATTTTTTGTGCGGCAGTGCGGTAAACGATATATGTATCGTTTATAACGATTACTTAAACGTTTAAGCCTTAAACGTTAACTTAAACGTTTAAGCACTGCTCTCTTTTGTTATTATAGCATATTTCAAATCAAATAGCAAGTGTTTTTTTGTATATTTTTTAAAATTTCTCACAAGGCGGTTTTATTTGGTCTTTCGGTTGATATATCTTGTGTGCAGCTTTGAGTAAACTATCTTCTGGCTCGAATAAAGTCCGTAGTAGCCCGAAAGCATATAGCTTACTCCGCAGGCTGCGGCGAAAAGGACGATGCCCTCGCTGCCGAAAAGCTCAAGGCTTAAAAATATCGCCGCCGCAGGACAGTTCACCACCGAGCAGAAGAGAGCCGCAAGACCTATCGCCGCTCCGAACTGCGCAGGCAGACCGAGAAGCGGCGCCGCAACGCAGCCCAAGGTCGAGCCGATAAACATTGTCGGAACTATCTCGCCGCCCTTGAATCCGCTGCCGATAGTCACCGCCGTGAAGATTATTTTCAGCAAAAATGCGGCAGGGTGCGCCTGTCCGTCATATATCGCACGCTCGATAACCGCTCCGCCTGCGCCGTTGTAGTCACGAGTCTGCAAAAGCAGTGTCAGGGCAAGAATGACCGCACCGCCTACCGCCGCTCTTATATACTTGTTTTTAAGCTTGTCGTGGAAAATATCCTTCGTCCATTTCATCGAAACGCAGAAGAATATGCTCACGACAGCGCACACGACGGCAAGCAGGCATACCATTACAAGAGAGCCTGCCGAAAGCTTCGGGATATGACCCGTGATGTCATAGTGAGTCGGTTCGGCTTTCATAAGCAGCGAAACGCCGTAAGCCGTTATCGACGAGGCAAGGCAGGGTACAAGACCTGCGTAATAGATTACGCCGACGCTTATGACCTCCATTGCGAAAAAGCAGGCGGTAAGCGGAGTTCCGAAAAGCGCCGAGAAAACTGCGCTCATTCCGCACATTACCGCAAGACCTATATCCTCACGCTTTATCCCGAATAGCTCGCCTATTCTGTTTCCGATACTTCCGCCAAGCTGAAGCGCAGCGCCCTCACGACCTGCCGAACCGCCTGCAAGGTGGGTCATAACGGTCGCCGAAAAGATAAGCGGAGCCATTCTCAGCGGAACGTGATCCTTTGTGCGTATCGAGCTGATTATTAGATTTGTTCCACCGTCCTTGTCAAGACCGAAAAGGTGATATATCCATGCGATAAGCACGCCCGTAAGCGGCAGAAAGAAAATAACGAAGTCGTGCTCCTCACGGAAATCGGTCGCAGCATTTACAGCCATATGGAAAAGTCCGCCGACAAAGCCGCCGATAAGTCCGGTCACGACCGCTATGAACACCCATCTGAAAAACACCGTTACGAACTTCTCCGCCGAGTGAATTTCAGCCTTCGCCTTTCGTTTATATTTTCTTGACAGCATATTTTGCGGCATACTGTACTCCCCTTTCAATAAAAAAAGCGGACAAGAAAATATCCGCCTTTTTTGCAACACACTTTTGCTTGTAACGACCTGCGGTCAAAGCTCTGCGATGACCTCTACCTCAACGAGAACGTCCTTGGGGAGCTGTTTTGCCGCAACGCACGAACGTGCAGGCTTTGAGGTGAAGTATTTCGCATAGACCTCGTTGAATGCCGCAAAATCACCCATTTCCTTTAAAAAGCAAACGGTCTTTACCGCCTTGTCGATGCTTGTTCCTGCCGCCTCGAGAAGCGCCGAAAGATTTTTGCACACCTGTTCGGTCTGACCCTCTATTGTGTCAGCCTCGACATTGCCCGTCGCAGGGTCAATCGCTATCTGACCCGATGTGAAAACAAGTCCGCCGACTATCTTCGCCTGAGAATAAGGACCTATTGCGTCGGGTGCGTTTTTTGTGTAAACTGTTTCTGCCATGATATATCGCTCCTTACAATAATTATCTGTTTACTATCTTAAAGCCTGCTTCGGAAAGGGCTTTTCTTATCTGCGCTATATGCTCGAAATTCCTTGTTTCTAAAACTATGCGGAGGATACAGTCGGTAATGTCGCTGTCCTCGCTCGCACGCTCGTGGTGAATGGAAACAACGTTTCCGCCGAGGTCGGCGAGAATCTCGGAAACGCCCTTTAACTGACCCGGCTTATCTTCAAGCTGAATGGTGAGCGTGTCGGAGCGTCCCGATTTGAGCAGACCTCTCTTTATAACTCTCGAAAGTATCGTTACGTCGATATTTCCGCCCGAAACAAGACATACGACCTTTTTGCCCTTTACGGGGACTTTATTGAACATTACCGCCGCCACCGAAACTGCGCCTGCGCCCTCGGAGATAAGCTTGTGCTGTTCGATAAGCGCAAGGATAGCCGAGGAAACCTCGTCGTCGGTAACGGTAACTATTCCGTCGACATAATCTCTGCAATACTCAAAAGTATGCTCGCCCGGCTCTTTGACCTTGATTCCGTCTGCGATGGTCGAAACGGAGGTAAGACATTCTATCTTTCCGTGCTCGAGCGACTGTACCATAGAGGGTGCGCCGCTTGCCTGAACGCCGTAGACCTTGATATTCGGGTTGAGCGTTTTGAGAGCGAAAGCAACTCCCGAGATAAGTCCGCCGCCGCCGACAGGAACAACTACTGCGTCAAGGTCGGGCAGCTGGTCGATAAGCTCAAGACCGATAGTTCCCTGACCTGCGATAACGTTCTCGTCGTCGAACGGGTGGATAAACGTGTAATTCTTTTCATCACGAAGCGCAAGCGCCTTGTTGTAAGCGTCGTCGTAAACGCCGGGGACAAGACATATTTCAGCGCCGTAGCTCTTTGTAGCCTCGACCTTTGAGATAGGTGCGCCGTCGGGCAGGCAGATGACAGCCTTTATGCCGTTTTTCTGCGCCGCAAGCGCAACGCCCTGAGCGTGATTTCCTGCCGAGCAGGCGATAACGCCGTGCGCCTTTTCTTCGTCCGTAAGCTGCGAGATCTTAAAATATGCGCCCCTTACCTTGAACGAACCCGTTACCTGTAAATTTTCCGTCTTGATATAAACGTCGGCTTCGGGGTTTATCTTCGGAGCTTTTATACACTGCGTCGGGCGTATCACCTCTTTGAGAACGTGCGCCGCCTTATATACCTTATCAAGCGTAAGCATATTTTTCACCATACCTTCCTCAAAAATCGAGCGTCATAAAACCAAAAGACCGCCCGATAGCTTTAGAACTTTTCTGTTACTATTATATAAACAATTTTACGCTCATGTTTTTAGTATGTCAATAGATATTTTATGAATATTCTGCCCGACATACTCCGCAAAAGCGATCGGCGGTTATAAAAATATGAATAAAATAGTAAAAATGCTTGACAAAATTTAAAAAAATGTTATAATAAAATTATACGGTATGATATAGCTTTTATATGCTATATGCGTTAATTACAACAATATAACACAGGGAGGAAAAATAATGTCAAAGACAAGAAGATTTACGTCGTTTGCGCTTTCGCTGCTTGCTGCGGCAGGTATTTTCGCAGGCGCAATGACCTGTCCGGCGACCGAAGGAGCGCTTATTTCGCCGATAACCGCTTCGGCGGCAAGCTATTCGATAAGCAGCGCAACGGTAAAGCTTTCACATACCTCGTGTACCTACTCGGGAAATGCTAAAAAGCCGGCGGTAAAGGTAACGCTCAGCGGTAAAACGCTCGTAAAGGACACGGACTACAAAGTGACCTATTCAAACAACGTTAAGATAGGCACGGCTAAGGCTACCGTTACTGGAATAGGAAAATATTCGGGCAGCAAGAGCGTTTCGTTCACGATAAACCCGAAGGACGTAAAGAACCTTACCGCAACAGCGACCGACACAAGCGTTACGCTCAAGTGGGACAGAGTTTACACCTGCACGGGCTACAAGATCTACCGCTACAATCCTTCGACGAAGAAGTGGCAGGGGATCAAGTCGATCAATTCCAGAAACACGCTTACATGGAAGAACTCGGGACTTGTTCAGAACACGGAATACAAGTACAGAGTTAAGGCTTACATGACGGTAAACGGCACGAATTACTGCGGAAATTCAACTCTTGTCGAAGTTAAGACAAAGAAATCGACAACGCCCGTTGCGGCTAACGGACAGCTTAAAGTCAGCGGCGCAAACATTGTTAACCAGTCGGGCAAGGTGTTCCAGATAAGAGGAATGTCGACTCACGGCATTATGTGGGAGGATTTCTCGGACATTCTCAGCACAAGCTCGCTCAAGGTGCTTCGTGACGACTGGGGCGTTAACACGATAAGAATTGCAATGTACACGGAAGAATGGGGCGGCTATACGACTGAAAACGGCGCATACGCTGCGCAGGCGAAAGCAAAGGTCAACGCAGGCGTCAAGGCGGCGACCGACCTCGGTATGTATGTTATCATCGACTGGCATATTTTACACGACGGAAATCCGCAGACGCACCAGACGGAAGCTATTGCGTTCTTCAAGGAAATGGCAAACAAGTACAAGAACTACAACAACGTTATCTACGAGATATGCAACGAGCCTAACGGCGGCGCAACATGGAGCGCAAACATAAAGCCCTATGCGACAAAGGTAATAAACGCTATCCGTCTTTACGACAGCGACGCAATTATCATCTGCGGCACAGGCACATGGAGTCAGGACATTCACGACGTTGTAAACAACCGTCTGTCCGACAAGAACACCGTTTATGCGCTTCATTTCTACGCAAACACCCACACCGACTGGCTCAGAAACCGTTTCACCGACTGCTACAACAAGGGTCTTCCGATTCTCGTTTCGGAATTCGGAACCTGCGACGCTTCGGGCAACGGCGGCTTCAACTCGGCTCAGACAAACAAGTGGTTCACGCTTCTCGACTCAAAGAACGTAGGCTATATCAACTGGTCGGCTTGCGGCAAGGCGGAAACGGCTTCGGCTTTCAAGAGCGGAACTAATCTTAAAGCTATCTCGTCGGGAACCTCACAGCTTACCGAGAGCGGAAAGCTCGTTCGCTCGCATTATCGTGCAAGGGCAGGAAAATAATACGCACAAAAAGTACATAAGTAAAAAAACAAAACGGGGCGAAGTTGTTCGTCCCGTTTTTTCATTTACAAAATATCAACCACCTCAAGAACTCCGCCCCTGACCTTGAATTTCACCTCAAATCCTGCAAATCCAAACCCGTAAACTCTCTCGGGGTCATTCTGATAGGCAGGTCTTGGATCCTGCGCAAGACAGGCTTTTAACGCTTTCAGCTTTTCGGGCGGCACTCTCTGCGCAAGGCTTTCGGGTATCGCAACTTCAAGCGAATACCCCTCATGCTCCGCCGCAAAACCGCCCGTTGCTTCGGGGTGACAGTCCGCAAGCGGAAGATATGGCTTTATGTCAAGTATCGGCGTGCCGTCCATTAAGTCCGCACCGCTGACGATAAGCGTAACGCCGTTTTTCTCCGTTCGCCGAACCTCCTCCAACTTCACGCAGGACAGACCTATAGCATTCGGGCGAAAGGGCGAACGGCTCGCAAAAACTCCGACTCTTTCATTTCCGCCGAGCCTTGGCGGTCTGACCGTCGGCGACCATGTATCTCTCACCGCTTCTGAAAACTGCCAGATAAGCCACAGGTGCGAAAAGCCCTCGATTCCTTTAAGGCTTTCGGCGCAGCGGTACTGCGGCTCGAAGATTATCTCGGCTTTAAGCTCGTTAACAAGTCCGCTCTGCCTCGGTATTCCGAATTTTGTCGGAAAATCGGTTCTTATCCTTGCGATTATTTTTGTTTCAAATGTTTCGTGCATGATAATCCCCTCGCTTTAATCGGCAGGCGCAATGCTTTCCATTATCTTCAGCGCAACTCTTATCCCGTCAGCCGCCGCCGACATAATTCCTCCTGCGTAGCCTGCGCCCTCGCCGCAGGGGTAGAGATTGTCCGCCTGCCCCGACACGCAAAGCTCGTTTCTCGGAATCCTTATCGGCGAGGAAGTTCTCGTTTCGGGGGCGGTAAGAACTGCGCCCATGTCGCCGTAGCAGTGCATCTTTTTTGCGAAAACCCGAAGCCCCTGTTCGAGCATTTCGTTAACATAATTCGGGAAAAGTCTGCGCAGTTCGTAAACCTGCAAACCTCGCTGATAGGTCGGCTCGACAGACGCACCTTTAAGGGTCGGCTTTCCCGAAAGAAAACCGCCGACGGTCGTTGCAGGCGCGGCATATCCGCCCGTTGCCGCATAAGCCGCACGTTCTATCTTCTTTGCAAAATCAAAGCCGCCGAACGCTCCGCCGCCGAAATCCTGCGGAGAAACAGAAACCACCACCGCCGCATTTGCGTTGTCGCCGTTTCGTGAAAACTCGCTCATGCCGTTTGTTACAACGCCGCCCTTTTCGCTTGAGGCTGCGACCACTGTTCCGCCGGGGCACATACAGAAAGTGTATACTCCCCTGCCCTCATTATTGCGCCACGAAAGCTGATATTCGCCCTGCGGCAGCAGCGGATTGTCGGCGTGAACTCCGTAAAGCGACTCGTTGACCGCCGACTGCTTATGCTCGATCCTTGCGCCGACCGAAAAAGGCTTAGGCTCTAAAAGCACGGAATTTTCGGCGAGTATCTTAAATGTATCCCCTGCCGAATGACCGCAGGCGACAACGAGCGCCGAACATTCATATTCGCCGTCAGGGGTACTTACCGCTGCGGCTCTGCCGTTTTTGAGCGTTACCGCCGTCATAGGCTGTTCAAAATAAACCTCGCCGCCGAGGGAAATTATCTCATTGCGGATATTTCTTACCACTTTTTTAAGCACGTCCGTTCCGATATGCGGCTTTGCCTTTGTTAAAATCGAGGGGTCTGCGCCGAAATTTGCGAACGCTTCAAGCACATAGCGGCAGTTGGGGTCTTTTATTCGTGTAGTCAGCTTGCCGTCGGAAAATGTTCCTGCGCCGCCCTCGCCGAACTGAACGTTCGTGTTCTCGTCAAGCTCGCCCGTCTGCCAGAAGCGGCTTACAAGCTTATCCCGCTTTTCGACCGCCGCACCCTTTTCAAGCACTATCGGACGATAGCCGTATCTTGCAAGCAGCAGAGCGCAGAACATTCCGGCAGGTCCGAAGCCTGCTATTACAACTCTGCCGCTGCGTTTGTTCTTTGAAATGACCGGCTTTATCACGGCAGGCTGGGAATATGCGCAGAAGCTGTATTTATCGCAGAGCTTTTTTTCGAGCGAGCCGTCGAAAAGTTCGATATATACCGAATGTACAAAATGAATATCGTTTCTTTTGCGTGCGTCAAGCGAGGTCTTGTGAATGTCGGCAAAGCGAATCTTGTCCTGCGAAAGACCGCACATTTTTATCGCTTTTGCTGTAACCTCGTCGGCGGTACGGTCAACGGGGGCTTTTATCTGATTTACGATAA
The DNA here is from genome assembly GCA_051882075.1 of Oscillospiraceae bacterium. Taxonomy (GTDB): domain Bacteria; phylum Bacillota; class Clostridia; order Oscillospirales; family Ruminococcaceae; genus YE71. The sequence goes on from JBJERC010000014.1 coordinate 43,076, forward strand.
CGGGCATATTCTTACTCCTTTAAAGAAACGGACTGCCGCACCGTCAGCCGCAGCAGTCCGTTATTATTATTTTTTATCTGTCGGTCACGTTTATAACCGCTTCGTGCGTTCCGATATTCCACACATCGCTGTAATTTTCGGCATACACTACTACCTCGTGAGATACCGAGCCGTTCGCCGAAATGTCGCTCAGATCGACCACCGCTCTTATATCTGCGGCTTTCAGCTTGTCTATCGACTCCTTAGGTCCGAAAAGGGTCACGTTCGGGATATGTTCCATATCAAGCTCCGCCTTTTTGCCTGCGGGTATGTTTGTAAACTGAATCTTCGCAGCGTCGATCTTAAAGGATTTCTCCTCATAGCCCTCAAGGTCGAAAGTCACCTCGATCTGGTCAACGCCCGACTGATTTATCTCGCCCTTTGTGAACATCGAGGCAACGTCGTATTTGAACGTTTTGCCCTTTGTTATGTCATAAATCGAGATAGACGGCGAAAGCTTTACGTTTTCAGCCGTGGGGCGGTCGAGCTGCGGCGAGATTATCTGAACGCTGTCCTGCGAAAGCGTGCAGGAGAGGCTGTTTATATCGAAGCCGGGCGGAAGATTCGTAATATCCGCCGAAAGATTAAGCGTTGTTCGTCTGTAGACCTCGAAGGATATGTCGACGGACTCAGCCGAGAATTTGTAATTTGAGTTTTCAAGGATATTTCTGTCCTTATCGTAAAGGATTATCCTGTCGGTCTTTACCGTTCTGTCCTCGCTCAGCGTGAGGGGGTCGGAGTAGACCGCAACAACGCTGTCGATACGCTCTATCTCGTTTTCAGCGCCCTGAATCTCTATCTCGGAGGGAGAAGCGACCGTTTTGTTAAGGATATAATCGCCGTTTGTTCCGACGTCGTTCGCCGAGACCGAAAGCTCGAATTTCTTCGACACGATATGCTCGAACTTTACCTCGACAGTTTCGGGGCTTACCGAAACGATGCTGCATTTATCCGCACTGTGCGCCGAACGAACGTCTATATCGAGCTTATATGTGCCCTCCTTCGTAACGTCGTCAAGGTTGACCGTTGCGATAAGATCGTTCGCCGTATAAGCGCCTATCTCGTAGTTCATGCCCTGAATTTCAACGTTTACGGTTATGTCCTTGTAATCGAGGGCGCTGAGTCCCTTGTTCTCCGCCGTGGTGTCACGCATTGAAAAATCGACAGGCACGTTAAGTATCGTTTTGTTTATCGTCGGGTACTGGGTTATCGAGAGAATGAACCAGATTATCACGGCAATTACGACCGCAACGATCTTAAGCATAAAATCCGAAACGGTATTTGAGGAGCGTGATTTTTTATTTGCATTTGCATTTACTTTTTCCATCTGGAGATCACCCTTCCCGCAAAGTTAGTAGGACCGCTTTCCGACTGCGTTTCGGGCAGCATACGCTTTATAAGCAGCTTTGAAAGGCTGTCCTTTGAAAACCCTCTCGTAAGCTCGCCGTTTTCCGCAACCGAGATCGTTCCGGTCTCCTCGCTGACAACTATTACAACAGCGTCGCTGTTTTCGCTCATTCCTATCGCCGCACGGTGTCTTGAACCGAGCTGCTTTGCGATAAGCTCTTCCTTCTGCGGCTTGGGCAGAAAACAGCCTGCCGCAAGTATTTTACCGTCCCTCATTATAACTGCGCCGTCGTGAAGCGGAGTGTTCGGGTAGAAAATATTTCCGAAAACTGCGGCGCTCGGCTTACAGTCAAGTATCGTTCCGGTGTCTATCTGTTCTCCGAGCCTTGTCTTTCTCTCAAAGATTATAAGTGCGCCCGTGCAGGTCGCCGAGAGGTTCTGCGCCGCCTCGCACACGGCGTTTATCGCAGGAGTCCACACCTCGTCCCCATCGCCGCCGTCGGCGGAGGTAAGAAAATTAAGGTCGGATATTTTCGTTCTTCCTATCTTTTCGATAATTCGCCTAAGCTCAGGCTGGAAAAGGATAACTACCGCAAGTATTCCCCAGCTGAAACAATTTTTAAGCAGAAAGCGTATCGTCTGAAGATTAAGGGCGACTGCGATAAAATAAGCAGCGGTAAGCAGCAGGATACCCTGAACGAGCTGGAGCGCTCTTGTTTCCCTTATAAGCTTTATTGCATGATATATGATAAACGAAAGGATAATTATGTCGATTATGTCGTTTAGTCCTATTGAAGTAAAAACGCCCCATACGGCGTCAAGAACGTCTCTCGGTCCCTTGATCGAATTAAGCAAGCTGCTCACCCCTAAAATACAAATTACAAAGTTACACCTAATATTATTTTACCACACTTTCATCAAAAGTGCAACCCCAAAACCGCAAAAATTCATAATTCCTTTATAAACGGCAAAAGGTCCGAAAAAGCGTTTTTGCGGCGCATTTTCCGGACCTGTGTCTTTCATAATTCTATAAACTGTTTAGCCTGATTTTTTGTTAAGATTTCGAAACTCTGCGGGCGAGAGCATTTCATGCTTTTTGAACACTGCGCAAAAATACGAGCAGTCGTTATATCCGACCTCCGAGGCTATCTCGTTTATGTTCTTTTTGTCCTCAAGAAGCAATATCTTCGCCTGCTGTATACGCTTTCTTGCAAGGTATTCAAACGGGCGCAGATTAAGGCACTCCTTGAACAGACGGCAGAGATACTGCGGCGAAAGATCTATAAGATCCGACAGCTCGGTGAGCGTTATATCGTTGCGGTAATTCTTGTTGATATAGTCGATAACGGGGCGCAGCTGATTGAGCTTTGCTCCGTCCTGCGAGCCGTTCTGGAGATTTACCACACGGTGAAGTTCGAGGAAGAACTGATACAGGTGAGCCGAACACTGCTGACCGCTGTAATAATAATTCGTCCGCATAAGATAGAGCATTTTCTTGAAAATAGCGTCGACCGAATTTATATCGCTTATATGGAACACCTTCGCCTTGTCAAGCTTGATATATTCCATAATATTCGGTATCTCCCTGCCCTCGAAGGTTACCCAGTGAGTTTCCCAGATCTCCTCGGTCGGATAATACTCGTGCGGCACCTTTGGCGGAAGATAAAATGCGTCGCCTGCGTTAATTCTGTAGGACTGACCGTCGAGAATAAGCACGCCGCCGCCTCTTACGCAGTAGATTATCTGATGATTGGGATAGCCTTCGTCGCGGATAAAATGAAACTCTCTGTCACGCGCGCCGATTCCTAAAATATAAAGCGGCAGATTTATCTCGTCGTTAAGTACAGGATAGTAAAAATCTGTCATATTTATCGTTCCTTTCGGGGATAAGCCTTTAGATCAACTTAAAAGCCGTACCAAAAATTTATTGTCGTTTATTTCATATATTATAATAATATAATATCACAACACAAAATAAAAGTCAATAGATTTATGAAACTTTAACAATATATTATCACATTAACAAAGATTTCGGTAAGATATGTCCAAATCAGATAAGCTGCAAAATGATAAGCACTGCTCCGGCGGCGAGCTTTATAAGAGCAAAAGGAACGCTGAGTTTTTTCCTCACCGTGCGAAATCTCCCCTTTTTCCCGACAAGAAGCGTGACCTCGTCGCCCGTTTTAAGACGGCAGGGGCGGTATGACGGCGGAGCGAAAACCTTTCTTTCGCCGTTTTCTTCATATTCAAATCTTACGAGATAATAGGTATTCTGCGAAGCCGAGCGGCGTTCCTCGGTTATTTCTATGACCTTTGCCGGAGTAATTGTTACATACCGCTTTTTGAAAATGACGGGGCGTTTTTCCCACAGCACCGCAAGCGACCTCCACACTATAACAACGCCTGCAAAAAGCATTGCCGTTCTCAGAGCGAAAATTATCATTTTAAGCGTTCCCGACGCCGCTAATGCCTGAATGTACATTTTAAGTCACTCCCCTTTGGTATTTATTAAACATTTTATCATGAACGTTTTAACATACAGAAAACTTTGTGTTTCCTTTTTGTCAATTCTTATAAAAAAGAACCCTTGACAGCCATAAATTTGCATTGTGTTGCTCTTGCAATTTTTATCGTATTATGGTATACTTAATATGTATAATTGTTCGATGAACAAAGAAAGGACGGTTTTTAACCTATGAGCAGCAAAAGCAGTTCTCTGCTCCGGTACGACTCGCCTGCAGACGACTGGAACAAGGCGCTTCCCGTCGGCAACGGCAGAATAGGCGGAATGATATTCGGTCAGCCACTTTATGAGAAGATAATGCTGAACGAAGACTCGATCTGGTCGGGCGGTCCGAGAGAGAGAAACAATCCCTCGGCTCTTCCTAATCTTGAAAAAGTGCGCAGTCTTCTTTTTGACGAAAAGATAGAGGAGGCTGAAAAGATAGTTTTTGACGCTTTCTGCGGCGCACCCGTCAATCAGCGTCACTATATGCCCCTGGGCGAGCTTAATATTATCCATTACGACGAAACGGAATGTGGGTACGGCGAGCGTTCGCTTGACCTTTCGACCGCAGTTTCGCAGTGTTGCTATTCTATCGGCGAAAAGGATTATAAGCGTGAGGTGTTCGTTTCCGAGCCTGATCAGGTAATGGCGATAAGGATAACCTGCTCCGTTCCTAACGGAATTAATGTTCGTATCAAGATAGACGGCAGAGACGACTATTTCGACGACAATTCGCCCGTTCACGACAACGATATTCTTTTCTACGGCGGCTGCGGCTCGGAGGACGGAATACGTTTTGCGGCTTATCTCAAGGCTTTTTCGGACGGCGGCAGGATATACCCCTACGGCAGCTTTCTTACCTGCGAGGGCTGCTCGGAGGTCACGATACTTCTTGGTGCGCAGACAAGCTATCGGTATGACGATTATATGGTGCGTGTCGTAAGAGACGTCGAGCTTGCGGCAAGATTTGACTTTGAGCGGTTAAAGCAAAGGCATATCGACGATTACACGGCTCTTTACAACCGTGCGGAGCTTGACCTTGGCGGCGAGGAAACGGACAAGCCGACTGACGCTCGTCTTGAGGCTTTCAGAAACGGCGGCGAGGACAACGCTCTTATCGAAATGTACTGGAACTTTGCACGGTATCTGCTTATCGCAGGAAGCCGTCAGGGCACGCTGCCGACTAATTTGCAGGGAATATGGAACAAGGATATGTGGCCTGCATGGGGCTGTAAATTCACGATAAACATAAACACCGAGATGAACTACTGGGGCGCAGAGACCTCTAACCTTTCGGAGCTTTCGGAGCCGCTTTTTGACCATATTGAAAAAATGCGTCCGAACGGCAGAATTACCGCTAAGGAAATGTACGGCTGCGGCGGATTTGTATGTCATCACAATACGGATATCTGGGGCGACACCGCTCCGCAGGATCTTTGGATGCCCGCTACACAGTGGCCTATGGGTGCGGCGTGGCTTTGTCTGCACCTCTGGGAGCATTACAAGTTCACGCTCGACAAGGATTTTCTTGAAGAGAAATATCCGACGCTCAAAGAGGCTGCGGAATTTTTCGAGGACTTTCTTATCGAGGACAAGGAGGGGCGGCTCGTTACCTGTCCGTCGGTATCGCCCGAAAACACATATATCACAGAAAGCGGAACAAAAGGCTCGCTTTGTATAGGTCCGTCTATGGACAGTGAGATAATTTACGAGCTGTTCACCGCAGTTATCGAAGCGGCGGAAATTCTCGGGGTCGATAAGGAGCACAGCGAAAAGCTTGCCGCTATGCGTGAGCGTCTGCCTAAGCCCGAGATCGGAAAATACGGTCAGATAAAGGAATGGGCGATAGACTACGACGAGGCGGAGCCGGGTCACAGGCACGTTTCGCAGCTGTTTGCGCTTCACCCTGCCGACATGATAACCGCACGGGGGACGCCCGAGCTTGCGGCGGCTGCAAGAGCGACGCTCGAAAGGCGGCTTTCGCACGGAGGCGGTCACACGGGCTGGTCGAGAGCGTGGATAATCAACTTCTGGGCAAGGCTTCTCGACGGCGGCAAGGTCGAAGAAAATGTCCGTGCGCTGCTTTCAAATTCGACAAGCGATAACCTTTTCGATATGCATCCGCCGTTCCAGATAGACGGAAATTTCGGCGGTGCGGCAGGAATTACCGAGGCGCTTATACAGAGCCAGGGCGGCGAGCTTATCCTTCTCCCTGCACTGCCAAAGACATGGAAAAACGGCAGCTTCAAGGGACTGAGAGCAAGGGGTGCGCTTACCGTTGACTGCGAATGGGAAAATTCAAAGATAAAATCGGCGCAGATAGTTCCCGACAAGGACGTTACGGTAAATATCGTGCTGCCGGACGGATATAAGGTCATCTGCGGCGGTCAGGAATGGGGCTGCTTTGACGGCGATGCCGTGTCGGTAGATATGAAAGCAGGAAGCACATATAAAATAGTACATTAATATAGTATAAAGGAAAAGAGGAAGCAAGTATGAAATTAAAGAAGATCGCAGCGGTAACGGCGGCGGCTGTAATAACGCTCTCGGCGTTGTCCTCCTGCGGAACATCTATCATAAAAAACGAGCAGATCTCGGACGATTCGAGCGTTGCTGACGGAAAGAAAAAGCCGGTCACAGAGCTTTCCTCGGGCAGCGACTCACAGGGCGAGAGCCTTGGCGGCGCACCGATCATCTACGAGGAAACGACCTTCGATCAGATCGACGTGCCTTATGTTGAGTACAAAAAGACCTATCAGGCGGAGTCGGGAACGATAATCGGCGACACGGCTTCGGTAAAGATGGACCGTGCCTCGTTCAAGGGCGACGGCTATGTTTCGGGCGCAAACCTTGACAACTGGAGTTTAAGCTTTGACCTTCCCGAATCGCAGTTTTACAACATAACCGTTCAGACGGCTGCGGAGGGTTCGCTCAACAGCCACCTCTACATAAACGGCAGAGAGGTATGGATATTCAGAACATCGAGCGGAGAGTTTGCGGAAAAGAGCCTTGAAAATATCTGGCTTGAAGAGGGTATCAACGAAATAAGGCTTGAATCGGACAACAGCGCAGTCGACATTGACTTTGTAAGGATAGAGGCGAACAGGGATATAAGCAGCTTTTCGCCCGACCTTTCGTCAGCCGCTCTTTCAAATCCCAAGGCGGATTATTACGCAAAGGCGCTTTATTCGCTGCTCTGCTCAAATTATGGAAAGCAGATACTTACCGCTCAGCACGACTCGGCAGGCGACCTTGCGAATACCGAAACCGTTTCGGCGCTGACGGGAAAATATCCTGCTATCCGCTGCTCGGACATCGGCGGTTATACGAAGAAAAATATAAAGGACATCTCAAAGGCGCTTAAATACGCCGAAAACGGCGGTATCGTCGCTTACGACTGGTACTGGATAGACCCCGACGGCGATAAGAAGAGCGACAAGATAGAGGCTTCGGAGGTAAGCTTTGACATAACAAAGGCAATGCCGAAATTGGTAACTCCTACCGTTGCCGATCAGACCGAGGAGGACGAGGACAAGCAGGAGCTTACGGAGGAACAGCAGTCGGCAGGTTCGCAGGCGCAGGAACTTGCGGCAATGGAAAAGGTCTTTGAAATTCCGATAGAGGAAATGGCAATGTGGACGCCTGAGGAGATAGAGCTGAAATTTAGCTCGGGCGAGATAACCGAGGAATGTTACAAGCTGCTTTCGGACATCGACACCGTATCCTCCAAGCTGTTAAAACTCAAAGAGGCGCACGACGCCGTTCTTTTCAGACCTCTCCCCGTCGCAAGCAACGGACTTTACTGGTGGGGCAAGGACGAGAAGGCTTACAAGTGGCTTTGGAAGCTTATGTATACGAGAATGACGAAATATCATAAGCTTAACAATCTTATCTGGGTATGGAGCGCACAGAATGCGGATTGGTATGTCGGCGACGAATACTGCGACGTGCTTTCGGTCGACATTTACACCGACGGCAACCGTGACGCTCAGATAAACACAATGCTGTTTTTAAACAACCTTTGCAGGACAAAGCCGCTTGCGATAAGCGAATGCGGAAATCTTCCGGCAATGGAAAGCGTTTTGCAGGAAAAGGCGCTCTGGTCGTATACGGCGCTGTGGGACGACCCCTATTTCTCGCTTGAAAACGGAACAGCGGTAAACGACGAAGCGACATCGAAGGCTTATGCCGCACGCTTCAAGGAATATTACAACAACAACTACACGCTTACCCGTGAGGAGCTTCCGAACCTTGCAGACGTTGCAAAGGGCTTGAAGGCTTCTGACAAGGCGGACAAGGCAGCCGCTAAAAAGGCGGAAGAGGAAGCCGCTAAGAAAGAAACGGAAGAATAAAATTTTTCTGACAATAAAGATCGGACAGGCTTCATACGGCTTATCCGGTCTTTGTTTTTTGCGGTCAATTATGAACATAAATTAAAAACATTTTCCGAGCCTTGAAAAGCGGAGCGTTTAGTGTTATAATAGTCTAATAGGACGAAATATGCCGAAACGGCGTTTTGTCAATTTTGAAAGAGAGGAAAAACCTAATGCCGATTCAGATACCAGACAATCTTCCGGCGTTTGCGACGCTTGAGGACGAAAATATATTTGTTATCCCGAACGACCGTGCGGTGCATCAGGACATAAGAGCGCTGAAAATTGCGATAATAAACCTTATGCCCGACAAGATAGTTACCGAAACGCAGCTTTTAAGACTTCTGTCGAACACTCCGCTTCATGTCGATATCGACCTTATCCAGACAAGCCACATTTCAAAGAACACTCCGCAGGAGCATATGTTAAAATTCTACAAGCCGTTTGAGGAGGTCAAGGAAAACCGATACGACGGACTTATCATAACGGGTGCGCCTGTTGAGCAGATGGCGTTTGAGGAGGTCGACTACTGGGACGAGCTTTGCGAAATATTTGAATGGAGCAAGCGCAGCGTTTACTCGACGATACACATCTGCTGGGGCGCACAGGCAGGTCTTTACTATCACTACGGAATACCGAAATATCAGCTTGACGAAAAGATCTCGGGCGTGTTCCTTCACACCGTTACCGACAAAAATCATCCGCTGCTAAAGGGCTTCGGCGACACCTTTTTCTGTCCGCACTCACGGCACACGGAGGTCAGAAAAGAGGACATCAAAAAGGTCGAGGAGCTTGCTATCCTCACAGAGTCGGCGGAAGCAGGGGTTCATGCCGTTTCGGATCTTTCGCAGCGTCAGATATTTATTACGGGACACTGGGAATATGACAGAGATACGCTTGCCAAAGAGTATGCAAGAGATATAAACCGAGGGCTTGACCCGAAAAAGCCGAAGCACTATTTCCCCTACGGCGACGTTACCGCAACGCCGAGATTCAACTGGAGCTGTTCGGCAAATCTTATGTATTCAAACTGGCTCAATCACTGCGTTTATCAGCGGACGCCTTACGATCTTGCGATGCTCGATCCGCTCTGACAGAAAGGGTGCGTGAAAAATGACCTACGAACAAGTAAACAGACTTTCGGGCGGCACGGAGGAGGACGATAAGCTTTGCGACCTTCTCGCTGCGCTTGTCGAGACCGCTCTTGAAAAGCAGCCTTTTCGCAATATGCCGAGGTCGGTAAGAATGCTCGGCGCAGGGCTTGGCTGCATCGCCTTTTTCCACAAGGACGGCGTTTTCTACGCCGCACGAAACAACGGCGCAGACATTGATATTATCATGGAAACGGACGGAGACGTTAAGCAGGCATTTTCGGAAATGCTCGAGCTTTTGTATCTGAACAAGGACACTTCTCAGCTTTTTGAAAGCTGCATAAACGAGGTTTATCCCGTCTGACCAAAACGGCAGAATTTAAGATGATCTACTCCGCATGATCTGCACCGACAGCTTATGCGGAGTTTTTTGTAAAATTTTTTGGGAAAATCCGTGAAAAACCTCTTGCAATTTTTGAATATATATGATATACTGTATATGTATATATATTTAATTTAAAATGGAGGAAAAGCTATGAACAAACGTATAATGAGCAAAACGCTCTGCACCGTTACAGCACTTCTTATGGCGGCTGCTGCTATACCGGCAGGCGGAATCGCCGACAGTCTCGGAATAGGCACAGCGCTTACCGCTTCCGCCGATTCGGCATCTGAAATTACATATCTGGAGATTTCTACCCCCGAGGAGCTTCTTGCGTTCGCTGAATCAGTTTATCAGGACGAGGGTCACTTCAATCCCGATTATGAAGGAAATGAAAACCTTAACGCAAAGCTCACCGCCGACATTGACATGAGCGAAGTCGAAAACTTTACGCCTATCGGAAAAGGCATCGTTCTTTATCACGGCATTTTCGACGGTCAGGGTCATTCGATAAAGAATCTTACCATCAACAGCAGTTTAAGAAAGGTCGGACTTTTCAGCTGCCTTTCCGAAACCGCACAGATCAGAAACTTAAATATCGAGTCGGGCACGATAAATTCAACATACAGCACTTCTGATATTATAAACCTTACCGGCGTCGGCGCTATCGCAGGAACGACAAATGAAGGCACTGTCATCGAATACTGCACGAACAACGCAAACGTAACAAGCTCGGTCGTTCCGGCAGGAGGAATCGTCGGCTACTCGCAGTCGGGAACAACTCTTTCTCACTGCATGAACACGGGCGTTATCGAGTCGACAAGTTTCACGGGCGGAATATGCGGAAATACGCTTTGCGATATTACAGATTGTGCAAACTACGCTAAGATAGGAACCGCTTCTTCATACGGAAACGGCGGTATCGCAGGATATATCAACAGCGCAGTTACCTTTAAAAACTGTCTCAACAACGGTCAGATATTAACAGGCTCCTATGCAACCGGCAGAATTTACGGAATGAACCCCGGAAAGATCGTTACCGTTGAAAACTGCTATGCTGATGTAACTTCAGATCCGAGCGGCGCAGAGTATATGCCCCTCTCGCAGTTATCAAGCGGTGCGGCAGCCTATAAGCTCGGCTGGTATCAGTACCTAGGTTCCGAAACAAGACCATCTCCTGTTGCAGCGCTCGCTTCCGACATGGGCAATAAGGTACTCAAGTATACCTTCGATTACAAGGATTCAAGCAAGACCGACAACGAGGTTTACGTTAACTACGGCAGCAAGTTCTCTTCTTCAATGATTCCGGGAAACAGCTTCTGGGTAGACGAAGCGGAGCAGAAATCGGCAGTTAAATTCTCGCCTGCAACGAAAGACCACACCTTTACCGAAAGAACGGTCGCAGCTATCACGGCTCAGAACATGACGCTCAACGACTCGGCTGCGCTCAACTATTACGCTTCGCTTGACGAGATAGCAGTGGCTGAAAACAACTTCAGCTTCAAGCTCACCGTTACGCAGAACGGAACGGACACGGTAATTACAAAGTATGATACCGTTACGATAGACGGCAAGGATTACGCAAAATATACCTACGACATTCCGATCAAGAATTTAAGCGACGATATAAGCGCAGTTGTTTCATACGGCTCGGCTGAGTCTGAGGTTTGCACAAAGAACGCCAAGGATTATCTCTATGAGGTTTATGAGCAGGGCGGAAACGATAAGGCTATCGTTGCGGCGATACTCAACTACTCGGCTCAGGCGCAGATCTTCAAGGGCTATAACACCGATTCGCTTATAAACGCAGATCTTGACGACGCCGACAAGCAGCTTACTACTAAGACCCCCGACGACTTCACACCTCACGGCGTTCGTTACGAAGAGGGAATTTATGACACGGCTACTATCGGATACGCTAACCTCGATATGCTCTCGCAGACGAGGATAAAGGTATACTTCAAGCTCAGCGACGAAATGAAGGAGACCGCAAGCGTAGGCGGAAAGCTTTTCATCTCCTATACGCTTCCTAACGGCAATACGGGAATGACAACAGTAATTTCGGGTTATCCGATAAGCAACAGCGACGGCACGAAGATCGGTATCGAGGGTGACTGGTATTACTTTGAAACGCCCGGAATCTCGCCTGCGGATTATCCTGACAAGCTTAAGCTTACGTTCGGACTGATGGAAAGCGGCGTAATCAAAGACGGCGGCGCAGAGCTTGAATACAGCGTTTTTGATTATCTTGCAAACAAGTGCGAAAAGTCTGACACGGGAATGGATATGCTCGTTGCGGCGATCTACAACTATTACACGGCATTCGTGAACTATTGATATTGCATTGGACAAAGGAGTTTTTAATATGAAGAAGGCATATGAAGCGCCCGAAATGACGATAACAGTTTTCGAGTGCATGGATATTATTACCGCAAGCACCGACATTCCTCCCGCTCCCGGCGAGGACGGAACAGAACAGGACGTTATCGGTAAATAAGCAAAAAAACGAAACTGCGGGCGAAAAACGTCCGCAGTTTTAAATTAGGAAAGGAAACGATACGGCATGAACGCAAAGAAAAAAACCATAGCCGTTTGTGCGGCGGCGCTTGTTATCGCGGCGACGGCAGGCATTTCGGTATTCGTTTTCGGCGGCTCGGAGAAAATCGAGAAGCGTGATGAAACCTCGCAGATTTCCGAAAGCACGGAAAATACGGTCAATTCGCAGTCCGCAGCAGACGATCCCGAATCAGACTCTGACAGCGGCGAGGACGGATCGGGCGACGAAGAAAGCGCTTTGCATAGCGGCGAAAAAAATGATAAAAAGGACGAAAGCGGTTCGGACAGCGAGGGCTTAACGAATAGCGAAAGCAAGTCGGGAGAAAATAACAGCGGCGGGACCGACAGCGAGGATTACTCGGACGCACCTCAGACGGACAGCGACGAGCTTTTGCCCGACAAGATAAATCCGACCGTAAGCAGTCCCGACAGCACGAACAGCAAGGAAAGCTCAACCGGCTCTCAGGATAAGGATAACACCGACAGCAATGATAAGCCGTCGGACAGCTCGCAGAACGGTGGCGAAACGACCGACAGCAGCGTGGTAACATTGCCTTCCGATTCGGGAACGATCGAGCTTCCGTTTATCCCAGTTTAAATTACAGAAAAAACCGCATACTGCCCGACAAAAGGCGGTATGCGGTTATTTTTCGATAGTGATATGTTACAACAGTTATTCGATAAGCTCAGAAGTGCAGTGGGGGCATCTTGTAGCCTCGATATGTACCTCGGACTTGCAGTGCGGGCAGACCTTTGTCGTGGGAGCCGCAGGAGCTTCCTCCTTCTTACCGAGAGTCATAGCCTTGTTAACAGCCTTGAGCAGGCAGAAAAGGATAAGCGCAATGATAAGGAAATTGATGACAGCCGAGAGGAACGCGCCGTAATTGAAGCTTACGCCGTTGATCTTGAACGAGCCGCCGACAAGCTGCATAACGCCGTTTTCGTCCTTCTTTGCGCCGCCCGTAATGCAGGCGATGAGCGGATTGATGAAATTATCGGTGAGCGAGGTCACGATATTTCCGAACGCAGCACCGATGATAACGCCGACCGCCATATCCATAACGTTGCCCTTAAGCGCAAACGCCTTGAACTCCTCAACGAACTTCTTGATTATGCCCTTTTTTTCATTTGCCATAAAAACACGACCTTTCATAATTTTATGTTAAACATTATAGCACATTCATCGTCAAAAATCAACAATTTTTTTGCACATAATAATTTTTTTACATAATTTTTGCCGTGAACAAGATTCTATTGTGAACATTTTGTAAAATGTCGCAAAAGGGTATTGCATCCTGACTTGTTATGTGTTATAATAATAAAGCTGAAACGAGCAAGGCACAAATCAGTGTTCAAGGATACTGGGATATAGCCAAGAGGTAAGGCAGCGGACTTTGACTCCGTCATTCCGCTGGTTCGAATCCAGCTATCCCAACCACTAAAACTGCTCGTCTTCCGACAAGCATATTGGGGTATCGCCAAGTGGTAAGGCATCGGACTCTGACTCCGACATTCCGTAGGTTCGAATCCTTCTACCCCAGCCACATCGCCTGAATATAACAGGCATAAGAAAAGAGCGCATTTTTGATGCGCTTTTTTTATTTTCTTTTATTGCTTTCCGGCTTTGTCTTTTGGAAAGTTTTAAACCCGTGCAGCAATACGAAAAAATATCGGCAGACCTGCTTTTTTCGCAGATCTGCCGATATTTGTCTTTTGTCAATATGATTATACACAAAAATGACAGGTCTTTTTTGGCTCTATATTCTTACAGAAAACATTGACAACAGGTGTTATATATGGTATAATAGTAAAAAAGAAAATCATCAGCTTACTATCCGTGCAGTTTTCACATTCAAAATCAACTTGAAAGTACGGCGATTCCAATGGATAAATATACTTAACAAAACGCAAGATATATTTTTAGAGGAGGACAAAACCATGAAAAAAATATTAATAACAGCATTAGTACTATCATTGTTGACCCTTTCTGCCTGCGGAAATTCCAACAGCAGCGAGCTGTCAGCTAAGCCTGCTTTGTCAAATCAGACCGAAACTCAGAAAAACGAAGAAAGCTCTGCGGTTCAGACTGCGGAATCAGAAACCAAATCCGTCGAGCCGATAGAGGTTCAGTACGACAGTGTTTATGAGCAGCTGCCCGAAGACTACGACCCCGAAACCTATCATGCAGATGAAAACTTCGACCGTTCATGGACAATCGACGACGGCGAAAAACTTGAGGAGCTTAACAGCCTGATTGCCGCTTTCGAGGATAGCCATACTGCCGAAGCCGAGCCGCTTGGATATGAAGTGCCGTCCGAAAGGTATAAATTCACACTGGGCGGAAAGGAGATAAAACTCAATTTCTACGACGCAACGTCAGTCATCATAGGAGATAAATATTATCCCGACGTTTCCGCCAAGGAATATAATGACATTGTGAGTCTTATCAGCGAAAATCCCGATTCAATACTTGTTAAAACGGGCGATATGAAGAATAACAGCTCATGGAGGATAGACGATAAAGACTCCGTAAAGGAAATAACAGATACTGTCGCTCAGATCCAAGCCGAGGCGCAAACCTGTCAAAGCGGTCTTGCGGCAGGCGGTCACGCACCGAACCTTATCTACCGCATAAACGGCGACGATTATTACGTTCAGCTAAGACCCGACGACGAAAACGGCAATATTTATGTTTCGATAAACAGAAATAATGACATGACCTATAACGCCGACCCCGAAACCGTCCGGCAGCTTTACGACCTTGTAAAAAGCTTCGAGGGATAACAGGATAGGTCTTTCTTAACATAACAAAAAATCGGCAGACCTGCTTTTTTCGCAGATCTGCCGTTTGTGTTTTCTTAAATATCAAAGTCTCTGTAAAACGAAAATTTCGTAGATAGCCTTGACAGCCTTTTCAAAATCACGCTCGTGAACGCCGATTATTATGTTAAGCTCCGACGAACCCTGATCTATCATCTTAACGTTGACGTGCGCATGAGCGAGCGCTGAGAAAATTCTGCCTGCCGTTCCTCTTTCCGACTTCATTCCTCTGCCGACAACTGCGATGAGCGCAAGGTCGGTCTCGATGTCGATAAGGTCGGGCGAAACGTTTCTGTGAATGCCCGAAAGTATCTCCTGCTCACGCTTTGCAAACTCCTCCTGATGAACGATAATGCTCATAGTGTCGATACCCGAGGGCATATGCTCGAAGGAAATTCCGTTCTTTTCAAACTGCTCGAGAACTCTTCTTCCGAAACCAAGCTCGCCGTTCATCATGTCCTTTTCGATATTGACTACCGAAAAGCCCTTCTTTCCTGCAATTCCCGTGATGGTATAAAGCGGCTTCTGCGAGGTGCTTTCAACAATGAACGTTCCTGCGTCGCCCGGCTTGTTCGTGTTCTTTATGTTTATCGGGATACCAGCCTTACGCACGGGGAAAATAGCGTCCTCATGAAGAACGGTAGCGCCCATGTACGCAAGCTCACGCAGCTCCTTGTATGTGATAGTGCGGATAGGCTCGGGGTTTTCGACTATTCTCGGGTCGCAGATAAGAAAGCCCGAAACGTCCGTCCAGTTTTCGTAAAGGTCTGCGCTCGTGCCTGCCGCAACGATAGAACCCGTTACGTCAGAACCGCCTCTTGAAAAGGTCTTTATCGTGTCGTTAGGCATTGCGCCGTAAAATCCCGGAATGACCGCCCTTTCAATTCTCGAAAGACGCTCACGTACGGCAGGAAGCGTTTTTGCAGAATCAAAGCTGCCGTCCTCCTTGAAGAAAATTATTTCAGCCGAGTCAACGAAGGTGTAGCCGAGATATGCCGCAAGCACCATTCCGTTTAAATACTCTCCTCTCGAAGCCGCATAATCTCTTCCTGCACGTCCGATAAAGCAAGCCTTTACCGTTTCAAATTCCTTTTCGAGCGAGAGGTCGATCTTAAGCTCCTCGATTATGCTGTTGTATCTTTCCTTTATCGCATTGAATTCCTCGTCAAAATCCTTTCCCTTTACCGCAAGCTCATAGCAGCCGTAAAGCATATCCGTAACCTTGGTGTCCTCCTTGAAACGCTTTCCCGGAGCGGAGGGAACTACATATCTTCTCGATTCGTCCGAATGGATAATATCCGCAACCTTGCGAAACTGCTCTGCGCTTGCAAGCGAGCTTCCGCCGAATTTAACTACCTTTACCACTTTATACCTTCTCCTTCACATATAAAAAATAGCACATTTTTTCATTATAAATGTTGACTAATATATTATATTCCAAACCCCCGAAATAGTCAATGGACAATTCACACAATATATTGTTAATTTTTTGTGTATCTCATGTGCGTACTGTTGTACGCTGTGGACGGACAGTTTGTTTTTATGCTATTTTTCCGACAGCACGCTTTTTTTATTCTTAACAAAGCCGATTATTCCCGAAACGACAGGCACGGCGGCGGAAAGCAGCGCAGAGATAACAAGTCCCTCCGCTCCCGGCAGAGAAAGTGAGAACATTGAAGCAAGCCTCGGAACAGCAATGCAGACGATAACGCAGGCGAGAGAAGACAAAGCCGCCGCAGCCGCATATCCGCAGCCTTTTAGCCCCGTTTCAAACAGCGTTTTATCCTCGCTTCGACATTCAAAAACGTGTATCAGCTGCGAAAGCACAAGCGTAAGCATTGCGCCCGTTCTTGACTGCGCAAGCGTGCAGCCGTTTGTCAGAAGAACGGTAAAGCAGGCGAGCGTGCAAAGTGCGATAAGCACTCCCCTCGTCAATATCTTCGTCAGAAGTCCGCCGCTGAAAAAACTGTCGTTTTCCGAACGGGGCGGCTTTCGCATTACCCCCTTTTCGGGCGGCTCGACCGAAAGCGCAGCGGCAGGAAGTCCGTCTGTAACAAGATTTACGAGCAGCAGCTGGGCAGGCACCAAAACTATCGGCAGACCCATTATTATCGCACCGAACATGGTAAGCACCTCGCCGATATTGCAGGCGATAAGATAGCGCACGAACTTGCGGATATTCGCATAGATCGTCCTTCCCTCACGCACAGCCGAAACGAGCGTTGCGAAATTATCGTCAAGAAGTATCATATCCGCCGCCTGCTTTGTGACGTCTGTTCCGCTAAGCCCCATCGCAACGCCGATAGACGCCTCCTTGACCGCAGGAGCATCGTTTACGCCGTCGCCCGTCATTGCGCAGACGCTGCCGTTTTTCTTGAATGCACGGACGATACGCAGCTTGTGCGCAGGAGTAACTCTCGCAAAAACGGCTATGTCGGAAATTTCGTCGGCAAGCTGCTCGTCGGTCACCCCGTCAAGCTCCTCGCCCGTCACGGCACGCTTTGACGAAGTGAGTATGCCTGCTTCACGGGCAACGGCGCAGGCGGTAAGCTTGTGGTCGCCTGTTATCATCACAGTCGTGATACCTGCCCGACGACATTCAAGCACAGCCTCGGCGGCCTGCGGTCTTAACGGGTCGGAAAGCGCCGCAAGCCCTAAAAAGACGGTATCCCCCTCCGCCGATTCGCAGAAGGCTATCACTCGCAGACCCTGCGCTGCATATTCCGAGCTTGCCGCAAGCACCTCGCTTTTCTCCTTATCTCCAAACCCGACAGCCGCACCGCCCTTATACTGTCGGCTGCACATTCCTGCAACGACCTCGGGCGCGCCCTTTATAAAAACGAGCCGTCTGCCGTCCTTGTCACGACAGGTAACGGACATATATCTGCTTTCGCTGTCGAACGGCTTTTCGCCTATTCTTTCGGGTTCGATATGGGCGTTGTCGACGCCGCAGGCAGCGCACAGTTCAAGCAGAGCGGCTTCGGTCGGGTCGCCGTCAAAGCCCCGAACCTTTCTCTTTCGTCTGCCGGTCGTTTCGGTCTTGTAGACAAGCTTTGAATTATTGCAGAGAGCCGCACAAAGCAGCGTTTCCGAAAGCACGGGGTCGTCCCAAGCCATGACCCGTCCGCCGCCCTCAGCCGACAGCCCCTTAACTCCGTCGTCGACAAAGCTATACTCCTTCATGCCGTCTGAAAACGTCTTGATCTTTCTTACAGTCATGCGGTTTTTCGTAAGCGTTCCCGTTTTATCGGTGCAGATAACGTCCGCACAGCCGAGCGTTTCGACCGAATGAAGCTTATGCACAAGCGCATTCTGCTTTAACATTCTCCTCACGGCAAGCGCAAGGGCGATCGTCACGGCGGCAGGCAGTCCCTCGGGAATTGCGGCGATAGCTATCGTCACGGCGGTGAAGAACATTTCCATTATATTCTCGCCCCTGATAACGCCTGCTGCGAACACAACGGCGCAAACCGCAAGACAGATAAACGCAAGCATTTTCCCAAGCTCGCCGAGCCGTTTCTGAAGCGGAGTCTGCTCCTCGGCTATATTCGACAGCATATCCGAAATACCGCCCATCTGCGTATTTTCGCCGACAGCGAACGCTTCGCACCTCGCCCTGCCCTTTAACACGGTAGTTCCCATGTATCCGACATAGTTAAGGTTGAGCGAGCGCCTGTCCGTTTCGCCCTTATACTCCGACTTGACGGCAGGCAGCGTTTCACCCGTCAGCAGCGACTCGTCACACGAAAGCGCCGTCTGCGAAAGAATTAAACAGTCCGCAGGAAAACGGTCGCCTGCTTCGACCTCGAAAACGTCGCCCTCGACGACTTCCTCGGCGGCTATCGTACGAAGCTCGCCGTCACGATAGACCTTTGCCGTCGGTGCGGTAAGCTTCTCCATCTGCTCGAGCGTTTTTTCGCAGCGATATTCCTGAAAAAAGCCGAGCGCCGCGTTCATCACAACGATAAGAATTATCGGAACAGCGTCGCTCCAGCCGCCCGCAGCGACCGATATTGCGGCGGCAATAAGCAGGATTATAACCATGACGTCGTGAAACTGACCGGCGAAAATTTTAAGCGGATCGGTCTTTTTCTTCGTCTTTTTTCTCAGACCCGATACCTCCCCCTTCATGACCGCCGCACGCTCCGCCTCCGCCTGCGTCAGTCCGATATACTCTTTTCTTTCTTCCGTAACGGTTTTCATACGCTTATCAATCCTTTCATATATAAACAAGCTGTGTTTTTATTATAGATATGAAAGGACGAGGGGTTGTATGAATTGTAAATGTTAATAAAAAGTAAACACCGCCGCCTTTTTAAAATATATAAAAATTAATACAGCAAATTCAACGTATGCTCCTCTTGACTTTTGTACATAATTATGCTATAATAATGTCATAAGGAGGGGTATTTATGCCATATATAAGACCGATCACCGATTTAAGAAATACAATGGAGATTTCAGAACTTTGCCATCGTGTCGGCGAGCCTGTTTTTATTACTAAGAACGGCTGCGAAGACATGGTTATTATGAGCAATGAGGCTTATGAAAAAGAATTGATTTCCGCCGATATTTTCCGCAAGCTGCTTGTGGCTCAAAGGCAGATAGATAACGGAGAGGGCGTTGACGGAGACGAGGTATTGACGAAGATGAGAAAGAAGTACGGGTATGACGTATAAGCTTAATTTTGCTCCGAAATTCATTGAGGATCTCGACGAAGCTTTAAGGGTTATTTCCAATACACTGTTCGCTCCGTCAGCTGCAAACGCTTTGATGAAAGAAATAGATAACGCTATTACGAGCCTTAAAACCATGCCGTATATGTACCCAGAATGTCCAGAACCGCTCGACTCCTTGGGGTATCGAAAAATCATAGTAAAGAACTACATTCTTGTTTATGAGATAGACGAAAACGCAAATCGTGTCAATCTGCTGAGATGTTTTTACGGTAAAAGCAATTATATTAAGTTCTTTGAGTAACACGCCCCACCGCTGAGGACTTTGAACATTTCTCCCCTTGCATTACAGATGCGAGGGGAGATTTTTTTATGCTTTGGCGAAAAAACATAAATGTTAACAAAAAGTAAACACGTCCCCCTGCCTATTGGAGCAAAGCGGATTTTGTGCTATAATAAGATAGTATAAGAGAACAAGGCAGTAAAAGAGGTGTTTTGCGTTATGGAAAGAATAAAAGGCCGCGGCGTTATGGGCGGGATAGTTTTCGGCAGACTCGCTTTTTTTGAGCGTGACGATCAGATAGTAAAAAAGCGTAAGGTCGGCAACCCCGAGCTTGAATTTCAGCGTTACGAATATGCAAAGGAAAAGGCCGCCGAGGAGCTTGACGCTCTTTACGAAAGAGAAATAGAAAATATCGGAAAGGACCACGCCGATATTTTTATGATACACAGAATGCTTCTCGAGGACGATTCGTTTGTCGAAAGAGTCGAGAAAACTATTTTCGAGGACTCCTGCACGGCTGATTATGCCGTTTCGATAGCCGCCGCACAGATAGCAAGCGAGCTTGGACGGGCGGAGGACGAATATATAAGAGCAAGAACAGCCGACGTAAAGGACGTTTCAAGACGTCTTATAAGGCATATCCAGAACACCTCCGAGCAGGCACTCGACTTTGACGAAAATTCAATTCTCTGCTGTTTTGACATAGAACCGAGCGAAATGGTTCGTATTGACAAAAACAGAGTAAGGGCGATATGCACCTGTTACGGCTCGGTAAACTCTCATGCGGCAATTCTTGCAAGAAGCCTCCGCATACCTACCGTTGCGGCGCTCGGCAAGGCTCTTTCTGAGGAATATAACGGCTGCGAGGCGATAGTCGACGGCTACGCAGGCGTGCTTTATATCGAACCGGACGTCGACATAAAGCGCAGAATGCTTGAAAAGCGTGAGGAAGAGGGCAGAAAGCACGAGCTGTTAAAACGCCTGAAGGGCAGACAGAACATAACGCTTGACGGAACGAAGATACAGATCTATGCGAACATAAGCGGTCTTATGGATATAAAATATGCGCTTGAAAACGACGCAGGCGGAATTGGTCTTTTCCGAAGCGAATTTCTCTATCTTCAAAACGACGACTTTCCCGACGAGGAGCTTCAGTTTTACACCTACCGCCGCGCGCTTGAAAGAATGGACGGAAAAAAGGTCATCATAAGAACGCTCGACATGGGCGCCGACAACAACCCCGATTTCATATACGAAAAGGCGCAGGAAAACCCCGCAATGGGAATGCGCTCGATAAGGATATGCTTTGAACACCCCGACATTTTCAGAACGCAGCTGCGTGCGCTTTACCGTGCGTCCGTTTACGGCAGACTGTCGATACTCTTCCCGATGATAGTCGACCCCGAGGAGATAAGGGCGGTAAAGGCGATGATAAGGGACGTCTGCGAGGAGCTTGACCGTGAGAGGATACGATATTCGCACGATGTTGAGATAGGGATTATGATAGAAACGCCTGCGGCGGTAATGTTAAGTCCCGAGCTTGCAAAGGAAGCCGACTTTTTCAGCGTCGGCACAAACGACCTCGAACAGTATACGCTTGCGGTCGACAGACAGGATTCACGGCTTGAAAAATACTGCCGTCCTCATCACAAGGCGGTGCTGAGAATGATAAAGCACGCCGCCGACAGTATTCACCGTGAGGGCAAGTGGATAAGCATCTGCGGCGAGCTTGGCAGCGACCCCGAATTTATAAAGCTGTTTCTCGCAATGGGCATCGACGCTATTTCCGTATCTCCGACAAGGATACTCCCCTTGCGAAAGAAGATAAGAGCGCTCAGGCTTAACGACAGACAGGATATCTTAAAAAGCTACGGCGTTATTCCAAACGCAGAAAACTGAAAAAGGCATAACAACACTTTTGCGAAACTGCATTTCTTTGTGCGGTTTCGCTTTTTTCATGTTATAAACGCAGCGGACTTTTGTGCAGGTCTACAAATCGTGCGGCAGGACAGAACTTTTTTTGCAATAATATATTGACAAGAATAGTTGTCAGTGGTATAATCATAAATGTAAAGAATAGTTGTCATAATGAAATCTATTCTTGTCAAACGAGCAAGAAAACTTGTCAGCTGTAATCGGAGGTAATCAAAAATGGTAGGATATATCAAGGGATATGATATTTTAAACATTTCTAAGAAAAAATCACAGAAAATAAACATCGGCGCAAGGCTGTCGGGTGCGGTAAGCGAGTCTGAGCTGAGAGCGCAGATGCTTGACGCTCTTGAAACGGGCGGAAAGGTCTATGCGATCAGAAAAAACAAGGAGCTTTACGCTTGTTATATTTTCCGCAAAACAAAGAAAAAAGCGGCGGATTTTATGGCGAAGGACAAAGCGGAAAAATACGAAGACAAAGAGCTTTCGGTTTACGAGCTTTCGCACGAATACCGTGCGGCTGAGACCGACGGACTTTCGGAGGAGATCAAAAAGTGTTTCCTTGCGGACATAAAGGAGCAGGCTGCCTTTTACGATGTCAAGGCGATAATATGGGGCGGCGATTATTATGTTCCCGAAATGGAATTCGGCGGAAAGAATTACAGCGGATTTCTTATAGGTCTGTCACTCGGTATTCTTTTCGGCATTATGTTTGACAATTTAGCTTTGGGGATATGCTTCGGAGTCGCTTTTTCACAGCTGTTCGGCTGGTCGATGTATTCGCTTTCGGGCAAGACCGATAAGGACGAAGAAAATAACCCGTCAGAGCAGGAGAAAGGAGAGGATTGAATGCCGCTTATAAATCATCTGAAGGAAATGCGGGCAAGGCTTGGAGTCAATCAGCAGGAAATGGGAAAGCTGGTCGGCACTTCAAGGCAGACGATAAGTCAGATAGAACGTGGGGATTATTCGCCGTCGGTGACGCTTGCGCTCAAAATAGCAAAGGTATGCTCAGTGACGGTCGAAGAGGTATTTGAATATGAGGAGGACAAATGATATGGCAAAGGAAAATAACGGCGGCAGGGGTATGAAAAAGCTGAGCAACGGCGCAAAGATAGCAATACTCTTAGGCGTGGGCTTTATATGCGGACTGCTGGGTTTTCTTATCGGCAGGATAATGAAGGCTCTTGAAAAATCTGGCGGCATCGAGAGCATAAAGGACGGTCTTAAATCGGCGGCGGTCGTGAGCGTGCCTGTACTGGCGGTAATTTCTGTAACGGTGATCTTTTCGGTTGCGATATACAGGTATAAAAAGGCTGTCCGCACTCTTAAAGATCTCGGCGAGGACGACGAAGATAAACTGTCGGAGGTGGAGCACAGCCTTGACCTGCCTGTAACGCTGTTAAACGTGTGGACGATACTGGATATGCTGTTCTTCGCACTTTCGGTGGAGATTCTTGTATACGGTAGAATAGAGGATCTTTTTAAAAAGGTATTTGAAGTATCGGCTGTCGCATTTTTCATAATCACATATGCCGTTATGTTTTATCTGACAAGAAAGTATATCGAGCTTGTAAAAAAGATGAATCCCGAAAAACAGGGCGACCTGCTCGATATGAACTTCCATAAGGAATGGGAGGATAGCTGCGACGAGGCGCAGAAGCTTATCATATACAAGGCGGCTTACAAGGCTTTCAAGACGGCGAATTACACCTGCATGGCTCTGTGGGTGGTATGCCTTATCGCACAGCTTGCTTTTAACGCAGGAGTTCTGCCTATTATCTGCGTATCGGCGGTATGGCTCGTTCTGACAGTTTCATACAGTGCGGAAAGCTCAAAACTTGAAAAATGACCGGAGAAAAGGGTGAATCAACGCTGAAATACGGCGCACTTGTATGAAGTGTACAAAAATACGGCTGAAATATTGTACAAAATTATATGCATAAAATTTACTCAAAACTATGGAAATCTAATCGCAAATCTGCTATAATATATATGTGACAGTAGGTTCAAACGACCGGGGCAGTGCGCCTTTTAGGCGGCTGTCTGCTTAAAATGTCAAAAAATTTATTGGAGGTAGAAAAACAAATGGCAAACAAATGGGTTTATATGTTTAGCGAAGGCGACATGACCATGCGTAATCTTCTCGGCGGTAAGGGCGCTAACCTTGCGGAGATGACAAGTATCGGTCTTCCTGTACCGCAGGGCTTCACTATCACCACAGAGGCTTGCACACAGTACTACGAGGACGGCCGCAAGATCAACGACGAGATCATGGCTCAGGCTATGGAAGGCGTTAAGAAGATGGAGGAGATCAACGGCAAGAAGTTCGGCGATCTTAAGAATCCTCTTCTCGTTTCGGTTCGTTCGGGCGCAAGAGCTTCAATGCCGGGTATGATGGATACTATCCTTAACCTCGGTCTTAACGACGAGGTTGTTGCCGCAATGATCGAGGGCAACCCTGATCCTGCTTTCGAGCGTTTCGTATATGACTCTTACAGACGTTTCATTCAGATGTTCTCTGACGTTGTTATGGAAGTTGGTAAGAAGTATTTTGAGCAGCTCATCGACAAGATGAAGGAAGAAAAGGGCGTTCAGTACGACGTTGAGCTTACCGCTGCTGACCTCAAGACTCTTGCAGAACAGTTCAAGGCTGAGTACAAGAACCAGCTCGGCACAGACTTCCCGTCTGATCCTGTTGAACAGCTCAAGCTTGCTATCGAGGCTGTATTCCGTTCATGGGACAACCCGAGAGCCAACGTTTACAGAAGAGATAACGATATTCCTTATTCATGGGGTACCGCAGTTAACGTAATGCCTATGGTATTCGGTAACCTTAATAATGAATCGGGCACAGGCGTTGCATTTACCCGTGACCCTGCTACCGGCGAAAAGAAGCTCATGGGCGAGTTCCTTATCAACGCACAGGGCGAGGACGTTGTTGCAGGCGTTCGTACTCCTATGCCTATCGCTCAGATGGAAAAGGAATTCCCTGAGGCTTATGCTGAATTCATCAAGGTTTGCGAGATCCTCGAAAACCACTATCACGATATGCAGGATATGGAGTTCACTGTTGAAAACAAGAAGCTCTATATGCTCCAGTGCCGTAACGGTAAGAGAACCGCTCAGGCTGCTCTCCAGATCGCTTGCGACCTCGTAGACGAAGGACACAAGACTGAGGCTGAGGCTGTTGCTATGATCGATCCTCGTAACCTCGACACACTTCTCCATCCCCAGTTCGACGCTGCTGCTCTTAAGGTTGCTACTCCTCTCGGCAAGGGTCTCGGCGCTTCGCCCGGAGCTGCTTGCGGTAAGGTAGTATTCACAGCTGACGACGCTGAGGCTTGGGACGCTAAGGGCGAGAAGATCATTCTCGTTAGACTTGAGACATCACCTGAAGACATCACAGGTATGAAGGTTGCTCAGGGTATCCTCACAGTTCGCGGCGGTATGACTTCGCACGCTGCCGTTGTTGCTCGTGGTATGGGTACTTGCTGTGTATCGGGCTGCGGCGACATCAAGATGGACGAAGAGAACAAGAAGTTCGAGCTTGGCGGAAAGACCTTCGTTGAGGGCGACTACATCTCGATCGACGGTACGACAGGTAACATCTACGAGGGCGTTATCCCGACTGTTGACGCACAGATCGCAGGTACATTCGGCAGAGTTATGGCTTGGGCTGACAAGTTCAGAACGCTCAAGGTAAGAACAAACGCTGATACTCCTGCTGACGCTAAGAAGGCAAGAGAGCTTGGCGCTGAGGGTATCGGTCTTTGCCGTACAGAGCATATGTTCTTTGATCCGCAGAGAATTGCTGCATTCAGAGAGATGATCTGCTCAGACACAGTTGAAGAGAGAGAAGCTGCACTCGCTAAGATCGAGCCTATGCAGCAGGCTGACTTTGAGGCTCTTTACGAGGCTCTTGAGGGTTGCCCTGTTACCATCAGATTCCTCGATCCTCCTCTCCACGAGTTTGTTCCGACAGAAGAAGCTGACATCAAGGCTCTTGCAGACGCACAGGGCAAGTCGGTTGAGGACATCAAGGCTCTCATCGCTTCGCTCCACGAGTTCAACCCGATGATGGGTCACAGAGGATGCCGTCTTGCTGTAACATATCCTGAGATTGCTAAGATGCAGACTAAGGCTGTTATCCGTGCAGCTATCGAGGTTAAGCAGGCTCATCCGGATTGGAATGTTAAGCCAGAAATCATGATCCCACTTGTATGTGAGATTAAGGAGCTTAAGTATGTTAAGAAGGTAGTAGTTGAGACAGCTGACGCTGAGATTGCTGCTGCTGGTGTTGCACTTGAGTACGAGGTTGGTACTATGATTGAGATCCCAAGAGCAGCTCTTACTGCTGATGAGATCGCTAAGGAAG
>JBJERC010000015.1:0-18465 GCA_051882075.1 Oscillospiraceae bacterium
ATCAAGCCCTTATAGGGCTTTCGCAAACCACCCGTTTAACGGGTGGTTTTGATTTATTGAACTGCGAGGACTCTTCAAGGACGAGCAGCATTGTGCCGTGAGGGGCGATTTGCCAAAATCGCCCCGTGCGGCTATATTACTCGTGTATAAAGCGATGTATTTTCCCCATAAAAAGCAATACGGCAGATAGCTATTTTACTATCTGCCGTATTTTATTATCTTTTGATTAAAATAAATCGATCTGATTACGTCGCCTTTGCGTCGCCAATTCAAAGAAACCTATATATTTTACATTGGACTTCCGACAAAACAAAAAACCTCGCAAACACAGTATTTGCGAGGCTTTCCTGGCGGAGAAGGAGGGATTCGAACCCTCGATGAGCTATTAACCCATACACGAGTTCCAGTCGTGCGCCATAAACCGGGCTAGGCGACTTCTCCGTTTGTTATTCATATGACGATATATATTATATCACATGATTGAGAGCTTGTCAATACTTTTTTATAAAAAATTTTTGATAATCTAAAAATTGCAAAAACCGAAGCTTAAAAAAAAGACCGCCGCCCTATTTTTGCAGGGCAGCAGCCTTTTTTGGATTGATTTATAGCAATGATCGTATTCTTTCTTATTCGGACAGATCGATCTTTCTGACAGCGTCTCTCACTTTCAGAACGAAAGAGGGAGAAACAGAAAGCTCGTCTATTCCCATTCTCAGGAAAGTCTCCGTCAGCGTCGTGTCCGCCGCCAGCTCGCCGCATATTCCTATCCATGCGCCGTGCTTGTGAGCATTTTCTGCACTCATTTCTATAAGCCGCAGAATTGCTTCGTGATGCGTGTCGCAAAAACGCTCGATATGCGGATTCTGCCTGTCGCACGCAAGCGTGTACTGCGTAAGGTCGTTTGTGCCTACGCTGAAAAAGTCGACCATCGGCGCAAGCTTGTCGCTTATCAGAGCGGCGGCAGGCGTTTCGATCATAATTCCAAGCTCGATATTGTCGGAATATTCAACGCCCGATTCTTTAAGCTCACGCTTTACTTCATCGCAAATGGAGATTATCTCCTCAAGCTCCCATGTGCTTGTTATCATCGGGAACATTATCCCAAGCCTGCCGTAAACTGACGCACGGTATAAAGCTCTCAGCTGTACCTTGAATATATCCGGACGTGACAGACAAAGACGTATAGCACGAAGTCCGAGCGCAGGGTTTTCTTCCTTTTCAAGCTCAAAATAATCCGCCTGCTTGTCCGCACCGATGTCAAGAGTGCGTATGATGACCTTTTTCGGCGCCATGCTTTCAAGAACACGCTTGTATACCTTGAACTGCTCCTCCTCGGTCGGATAATCCGTGTTCTCAAGATATAAAAACTCGCTTCTGAATAATCCGATGCCGCCTGCATCGTTCACAAGCACCGCGCCGATGTTGTCCACACTTCCGATGTTTGCGAAAATATTGATCTTCCTGCCGTCAAGAGTTACGTTTTCTTTGCCCTTTAACTCTAAAAGCAGCTTTTTCTTTTCTTCCTCAGCCTGCTGCTTTTGTCTGTATGCGGACAAGGTCTCCTCGTCGGGGTCTACGATAAATTTTCCCGTAAAACCGTCTGCGACAGCAATATCTCCGTCCTTTATCTGAGAAAGGAAATCCTCGCCCAGTCCGATGATAGCTGGAATATTCATGTTTCTTGCAAGTATAGCCGTGTGGGAATTTGACGAGCCGTAGGAGGTCACAAAAGCAAGCACCTTGTCCTTGTCAAGAGATACCGTTTCGCTCGGCGCAAGATCGTCCGCACAGATTATAACGCTGTCCGCTGAAACTGAACACTGAGTTTCGCCGCCGTTCATGCAGTTTATGATACGGTTTGAAATATCACGCACATCTGCCGCTCTTGCCTGCATATAGCTGTCGTCCATAGAGGAGAACATCTCGGCAAAGTTGTCGGCTGTAACGGCTACCGCATAATCCGCATTCACGTTCTGACCGCATATCATTTCCGTAATGGCTTCGTTATAGTCGTCGTCCTCTATCATCATCATGTGTATCTCAAAGATCTGCGCATTTGCCTCACCAACCTCTTTAAGAGCCTTTTCGTAGATCTCCTGAAGCTGTGCGGAGGCCTTTTCCTTTGCCGCTTCGAGCCTTTTAAGCTCGCCTGCGGTATCTTCTATCCTGATACGCTTTACATTGACGTCCTGCCGCTGAAAGACTGAAACGCTTCCGATAGCAATTGCGCCGTAAACGCCTTTTCCCTGATATGTTACCATAGGACTCAACCCCTTTCTATACTGCTGACCGTGCAGAATTTGTTTTTGTAGTTTTCCATCGCCCTCTCGATAACGGCAACGGCTTCGATCGGACCGCCTATATCCTTAACGTCCGTCTTCTTGCTTTCAAGCTGCTTGTAAACAGAGAAGAAATGTTTAAGCTCTTCAAAAATATGCTTCGGAAGCTCCTTAACATCGGTATATGCCATATAGGTGGGGTCTCCGTAAGGAATGGCGATTATCTTTTCATCGCCCATTCCGCCGTCCTCCATATACATGACGCCGATAGGATAGCTCCTGACCAGCGTCATGGGCTGTATCGGCTGGGAGCAAAGGAGAAGAACATCAAGCGGATCCTTGTCGTCGCCGTAAGTCCTCGGGATAAAGCCGTAGTTCATAGGATAATAGGTTGCCGTAAACAGGACCCGGTCAAGCGATAACATTCCTGTTTTCTTGTCCAGTTCATATTTCATATTGCTGCCCTTGGAAATTTCAATTACTGAAACAAAGTCCGTGGGATAAATGCGCTCTTCGTCAATGTCATGCCAGATATTCATAATGCCGCCTCCTTATGTCTCCCGTAAGACCGTATCAGAGATTTGCTTCAAGAAAGCTCTTGATCTCTTCGATAGCAGCGTCCTCGTTGCCGCCGTTTGCCGTAACGGTAATGGTATCTCCGCACTTAACGCCAAGACCCATAAGCGCCATAAGCTTTGCTGCGCCGACGGTCTTTTCGCCCTTAGTGATCGTTATCTCGCTGTCAAGCGCCTTTGCGGTCTTTGCGAGCATACCTGCGGGTCTTGCGTGGATACCGAGTTCGTCCTTGATTGTGTAGCTGAATGTTTTCATAATAAATACTTCCTTTCAAAAATTATCTTATTTCAATTATTCTATCTCCGGCGGAAACCTGTTCCGCAGAAATGACTTCTACTGTTTCGTAATCGTCCGTATTGCAGACGATCATGGGAGTCGTGGTCTGATATCCTGCCTTGTGGATCTCTTCGATGTCAAACGAGATAAGCAGATCACCCTTGTGTATCTCCTGTCCGCCAGACACATGAGCCTCAAAGAACTTGCCGCCGAGCTTTACGGTGTCGATACCGATATGGAGCAGTATCTCACAGCCGCCGTCTGATATGAGATTTACAGCGTGCTTGGTATCAAAAACCATTTCCACCTTTCCGTCGCAGGGCGCATAAAGCTTACCCTCCTGCGGCTCTATCGCAACGCCCTCGCCAAGTATCTTTGACGAAAATGCTTCGTCATTTACGTCTTCAAGCGCCACGAATTTTCCGTTAAGGTGAGCGTATAAGGACATTGCTTTTGTTTCGTCCTTTGGCTGATTTTCAGCTTCTTCTGTCTTCGGCGTATCCTGCTTTTCCGTTTCGCCGATAAGCTTGTCCGGGTCGTCGGCTTCGGGCTTTTCGAGGAAATCCTCTAAATTTGACTTTACGACCGAAACCTGAGGACCGTAAATTACCTGTACGCCGTTGCCCTTGTGGATAACGCCCGACGCTCCGCTTTCTTTGAGCCGGCTGTCCGAAACGAGAGCTGCGTCGATAACGGTCACTCTTAAACGTGTAGCGCAGCAGTCGACGTCTGAAAGATTTGCCTTGCCGCCAAGACCTTTCAGAATAAGCGCACTTACTCTGTCAGATTCGCTGACGCCGCTTGAAGCCGCTTCCTTTTTCGCATTCATATCCTTGCGTGTATAAAGCTTTGTTTCTTCGTCGTCGGCTTCTCTTCCCGGCGTTTTGAGATTGAATTTAGTTATCATGAAATAGAATACAAAATAGTAAACGACCGCATAAACAAGACCGACAATTACTATCCATATCCAGTTTGTCTTATCATTTCCCTGAAGAATACCAAACAGCGTAAGGTCTATCGTTCCGCCCGAGAAGGTCATTCCGACGCCGACGTTGAAAATGTGCATAAGCATATAGGAAAGACCTGCGAGAACACAGTGTACTGCATACATAGCCGGAGCTACGAACAGGAATGTGAATTCGAGAGGTTCTGTTATACCTGTCAGCATAGAGGTGAGCGCAGCGGAAAGAAGAAGTCCTCCGACAACCTTTTTCTTTTCGGGGCGTGCAGCCTTGTACATTGCAAATGCAGCGGCAGGAAGTCCGAAGATCATGAACGGGAACTTGCCCGACATAAATCTTGTTGCGGATACGGAGAAATGCTCTGTTGATTTTGAAGCAAGCTCTGCAAAGAAGATGTTCTGTGCGCCCTGTACGGTCACACCGTCGATCACCATTGCGCCGCCAAGCTCGGTCTGCCAGAAGGGCATATAGAACACATGATGAAGACCGAAGGGGATAAGCGCTCTCTCGATAATACCGTAGATCCATGTTCCTGCATATCCCGAGTCAAGCACGAGCTGACCGAGGTGAGCGATTCCGCTCTGAACAACAGGCCAGATGTAGAACATGACAATACCGACGATAAGGTAAACAACGCTTGTAATGATCGGTACGAACCTTGTGCCGCCGAAGAAGGACAATACCTGCGGCAGCTGTATCTTATAGAACCTGTTGTGAAGCGCGGCAACGCCAAGTCCTACGATAATACCGCCGAATACTCCCATTTGCAGGGTGGTGATTCCGAGAGTAGTCGTGGTCGAGTTTGCCGCCATAGCTTCTACTCCGCCCTTTGCGGAAATAAGCGTGCTTATAGCTACGTTCATGATAAGGTAGCCGATAGCGCCCGAAAGAGCGGCGACTTCTTTTTCTTTTTTCGCCATTCCGATAGCAACGCCCATAGCGAACAGAAGCGCCAGATTGTCAAATACAACGCTGCCCGTTTTGCTCATGATGTCAAGAACGGTATACAGAACGCCGCCTTCCTTGATTATCTCTGTAAGTCCGTATGTTTCGAGCGTGGTGGGGTTTGTGAACGAGCTGCCTATTCCAAGCAGCAGACCGGCAACGGGAAGGAGCGCAATGGGAAGCATAAATGACCGTCCCACTCGCTGCAAAACCCCGAAGATCTTGTCTTTCATAAATGATACCTCCATTTTTTATTTATTATTCCGATATGCCGAAAAAGTAAGCCGGTACCTTGCTAACCAAACGGCATATCATTTATAACTTGTTTATGAACTTATCTTTTTTAAGTGAATTGCGAGAGTGATAAGCTCGTCGTCGCTTATATCCTTTTTATAGGTTTTCAGGATATATTCCTGTATGCACTGAGCGCATTTAAAATGAATATTGCAGGTTTTCTTTATCATATTGTAGAAAACAGCGTCGCTGCTGAGCGTGGTCGGAAGAGGCTTGTTCTGAAACAGCCTCTGAATAAGATATTTGAGGTGCGCCTGAAATCGTTCAAAGCAGACCGTGTTTCTGTCAAATATTCTTTTATAAAAGTATTCCGCTACTTCGATACAGCCGTTTATCGCTTTAGTTATATCGAATACGTCGCTCATTTTCGTGTCGAGCCTTGCATTGATAATATGCATTGCAATGAAGCCTGCTTCGTGACGGTTCATTTTGATCCCAAGCTTTTTGTCCATCTGCTCAACGCAGTATTCGCCGAGACTAAGCTCCTCGGGGTATATCTCGCTAATTGAATCAAGCAGAGGATTTGTAAACTGCATACCCTTATTTTTGCGTTCAATGGCAAATGCGATATGGTCGCTGAGCGTAACAAGAAGTGACTCATTAAGAGTATGGGGATATTTTTCCTTTATATACTCAACAATGTCATTTGTGAAGGTCATATATTCCGACGGGATCTCTTTTAGCATAGAGATCATTTTTTTCTGAAGCTCCGAGTCGGTGATAAGATAGGTTTTCTGTATCTGCGAATCGTCTACGCTGTCGCCGTATTTCTTGCCGAAGCCGATACCCTTGCCGGAAACGATCTGTTCTCTGCCGTTATCGTCCAGCACACATAAATTGTTATTATTAATTACCTTTATTACTTTCATGAAAATCTCCTTAATAAAACAAAAAACCAACTCATGCACACAACGGACTCGTAAACCGAATCGTAAAGTAATGCAAAAAGTTGGTTATGCCCAAATGGTAACACTCCAATATATTATTTGCGGTATTAATTTTTCTGTGTTTAGTTTAACATATTTCATGCCGATTGTCAATAACTTTTGTGCAAAATATCTTATTTTCTGCTTTTTATACAATATCGGATATGCTTTTTTGTCAGCATTTAACAAGAAACCTTTCAGACCCAATACATACAGATAACGCCGTCCGATTTAAGAAAGCCGTTTTTCTCGTAGAATTTTTTTGCAGGCGCCTGTTCGGCTGTGTAAAGAACGATACCTGCAAGTCCGCTGCTTTTGGCGTAATCCTTAACGGCGTCAACAAGCCGTCCGCCGATGCCTGAACGCTGTTTTTTCGGGTCGACAAGAAGCTCGTCTATATGAATCTCGTCGCTGTTCCAGCAAACCTTTACGCAGGCGAACAATGCGCCGTCGATAACGCCGTTTTCCTCGGAAACAAAGCCTATGAATTTCGGGTGAACGGCGAGGTCGGAAAGATAAGCCTCAGCACGCTCCTTTGTCCATACGCAGCCCCATGTTTCTTCGGAAAAGGCTTTTGCGAAAATGTCTGCGCACTGCGGCAGATCTTTTGATTCGTATTGTCTTATCATGATATAGATCCTCCATTCAAAAAAGTCAGTCAAACCGCTTGACATACACACGGGAGATCTCTCCGCCGATGTCCGTCATTTCCTTATAAAATTCACAGCCGTATTTTTCATACAGCCCGATATGGTTAGTCGAGATATAAGCCCTGCCGACATTTTCCGCCTTTGCGATTTTTGCTATCTCGTCAAACAGCTTTCCGACGCAGCGCCTGCCTCTCCGTTCGGGAAAGGTGTAAACAAAGCCTATCCACGGCGAAAGCTCAGTCGGCTGAATATCGTCCTTTTCTGCATAGGTGCAAAAGGATACAAGCTCGTCGCCGTCCGTCAGAAGCAGCACCTTTGTCCTTTCGCCCAGCGTTTCAAACAGCGTATCGCTCTTTATCAGGCTGTAAAGAAACCTGCCGCCGCTCCAGTCGCATTTCCCGATCTTTTCAAGCCAGTATTCCTGCCTTCCGCTTGAAAAATAATCTATTATGTTAAGATTGTCCAAATCAGTTCGCCTCGTTTTGTTATTTTATTAAATTATATCACGCAGTTTTCTTATTGTCAAGCCGGATCTCGCTGTCAACATTCCGTAAGACGTTGACAACGGCGGCAGGGAAGTATATAATATAGTAAACAGGTTGTTTGCAAAAAAGCGTCTGAGAGGAGTAAATAAAATGAACAGGATATATAATGCGTCTGCTGATGACAAGGACGAGATATTAGCGCTTTACCGTGAGTTTCTTTACGGCGCTGCCGACTGGAACGAATATTATCCGAGCGAAGAAACGATAGAATTTGATATATCGAGAAATGCGCTTTTTGTCATGAAAAACGACGGCGGAAAGATCATCGCCGCAATTTCGATAGACAAGGACGAAGAGGTCGACAAGCTCTACTGCTGGGACAAAAGCTTAGAGCCGTCCGCTGAATTTTCAAGGCTGTGCGTTAGAAGCGATATGCAGCGGCAGGGTATCGCAAGGCAGATGATAGATCATGTGTTCGCTATTCTGCGCAGCGAGGGAAAAAAGGGCGTTCGTATTCTTGTAAAAACAGGTCATAAAGCGGCTCTTTCGGTGTATTCGTCGATAGGATTTAAGGTCGTTGGCGAATGTACTTTGTTTGATAAGGATTTTATCTGCATGGAGATCGGACTGTGATTTTAATGTGTTTTTTTGGTTGACAAACGACTTATAAAATGTTATAATCAAATTAACCTGATTCCGCAAAACATAAAACGCTGTTCCTTTCCGAATATGAGCAGATTTGGAATAACAAATGAGAAAGAAGTGACGGAACTGTAATCGGGAATTTTCACCATATTGACAATAGGAATTTGAATATGCTATAATTTTCAAAAAATATTTCATAAGGATTGATTATATGGAAATTCATCTTAAAAATAAAAAGGCGCTTGTAACCGGCGGAAGCGGCGGGCTTGGAAGAACAATATCCCGTACCCTTGCAGAGTGCGGTGCAGATGTGGCGATACATTATAGATCCAATCAAGACGTTGCCGAACAGCTGGTTGACGAAATAAAGGGAATGGGCAGAAATGCAGCAGCCGTAAAGGCTGATATTACAAGCTTTGAGAGTATCTGCGAAATGAAAAATATCCTTGAAGCAGATTTCGGTATGCCCGATATACTTATTGTGAACGCCGTTATCCCATATTGGTTCAAGCCTCTGCTGGAACAGGATCCGAAGGACTATTACAGTCAGTTTGAAAGCTGTGTTATGCAGATGGTATATCTTGCAAAGGC
The DNA here is from genome assembly GCA_051882075.1 of Oscillospiraceae bacterium. Taxonomy (GTDB): domain Bacteria; phylum Bacillota; class Clostridia; order Oscillospirales; family Ruminococcaceae; genus YE71. The sequence continues at coordinate 8,630 of JBJERC010000015.1, forward strand.
ATTTGTTCCCCATATGATAACGCAGAATTACGGACGGATAGTTGCAATGAATACCGAAGCTTCAATGATAGCACAGCCCACTTATTCCGCTTATGTGGCAGGAAAAAGAGGTCTTGACGGCATTGTAAGAGTTCTGGCTAAGGAAGTGGGAGAGCATAATATAACCGTAAATCAGATCGCCCCGGGCTGGACTATTACGGATAAGGAACGTGAAAACGGAATTGACCCTGCAGAGGGATATGTTTCCTCAATTCCTCTGAGAAGAAGAGGAACGGACGAGGATATTGCAAAAATGGCAGCTTTCCTTTCATCAGACTTAGCGTCCTTCACAACGGGAGCGTATATTCCCGTTGCAGGCGGAAATGTTATGCCTTCCATATAAAACGGAGAAATTGAATATGAATGAGTCCTGATTCTGCAATGGAAGCATTAATAAAGGTTTACAGAGGTGATGGTTTGAAAAAGCGTTTTAACATAGGTCTTGTCGTGTCGAATATAATCGACTCGTTCAGCAACAGGGTCGCAAAGGGCGCTATTTCCGCAGCAGAGCGGCTTGACGCCAACCTTTTCATTTTCCCGATGAAATATCTCGATATAGATTATGACAATAAGGAGCTTGACGCAAAGTATGAATATCAGTATAACGTGCTGATGTATTACGCTGCGCAGGCACAGCTCGACTATCTTATCGTTTGCACGGGAACCGTTGCGTATATCAGCAACGACGAGCGTAAAAGAGAATTTCTGCACACGTTCGACGGCACGCCCGTTCTGAACGTCGCTTCCGATATTGAGGGCTTCGACTATCTTATTTATGACAATAGATCGGGAGTTACCGACGCTGTGAATTATCTTATCAGAGAGCAGGGAAGAAAGCATATCTGCATGATGATAGGCAGATTTGACAACGTTGAATGTAGTCAGCGGTATGAGGCTTACAGGGCGGCTCTTTCGGAAAACGGTCTGCGCTTTGAGGACAGAATGATAATCGAGAGCGATATCTGCGCCTTGTGCGTCGACGAGGCGAACCGTCTGCTTGACCTTAATCCCGAATGTGACGCTGTCCTATGCGTTAACGACGATATGGCTGCCGTGATATACGACATTCTCCGCAGCCGTGGAAAGATAATCGGAAAGGATATTCTTGTCGTCGGCTTTGACGATATGCCCTTTGCCTCAAAAATGGATCCGCCTCTTGCGTCTGTAAAGGCGGACGCTTACGAGCTTGGCAGTCATGCGGTACAGAAGGTCGTGAATATTTTAAGCGGAATAAAGGACGAAAGCTGTTTTCACAGCACGGAATTTATCCCGAGAGGCTCGTGTGTTCCCGACGCGCTTTATTTTAACAAGATAGAAAATGTTTTTGTCGGCGACGCTGAGACTATCGGCGAAAATATGGTGAATTTCATATATTCGGGCAACGCCCCCGCTGAGCGTTACAGCGCAGTCAAGGAGTTCTGCACAAAGCTTATCGGACTGTTTTATGACCGTGTTATTTCTAAAATATCAGGCGAGAAAGATTATTTTGAGATACAGGCTCTTTCGGAGATCTTCTTTTCAAAATACTTCTTCAACGCCGATACGGCGCCCTGCGTCGTAAGCGTAATGGACGGCGCATATATGTGGCTTATCAATAATGCTCCGCCTGAAAACTATCCTACGGTAAACAGGCTGTTCAAATATTTCTTTTTCAAGATATCAACGCTTATGATATCCGACAAAAAGCTCACAATGGATAAGTACGGCGCACACACTCACGACTCAAATCTATTTATCCGCGACACTCTTATGTTCGGCGAAAATTCGCTTTACAGCTATTCGCAGATGATGAATAAGTTCCATTGCATCGGTCTTAGGTCGAGCTATCTTTATCTTCTTAACGAGCCTGTCGTTTACCGTGATCACGGCGAGTTCAATATCGGCGAGACAATGCGCTTTGCCGCATATCAGCGTGGCAAGCAGCATTTTACAGTTGACGAAAAGCAAAGCAGCATACTTCCGCAGCAGGTGTTTACAAACAGGCTTGTCTGCGATGATGACCGTCACACCTATATCGCCGCCGACCTTTATTCTCTCGAATATCAATACGGTCTTTTGTTGTGCGAGCCGGAGAGCGACGAGTTTTTCGACGATCTCGAGCTTGTCGTTTATCAGGTAAGCGGAGCGGTCAAGCTTATAAGAATGATAGCCGAGCAGGAAAGAATGATGGAAAAGCTCCATATCAAAAATCTTGCGCTTGAAAATATGTCGGAGATCGACGAGCTTACTGGAATTTACAACCGCCGAGGATTTTACAATGCTGCCGAAAGGTTTATCGGCGAGAACAAGGGCAGAAAATTCATCGTCTGCTTTGCGGATATGGATAACCTTAAATTAGTAAACGATAAATACGGTCATTCAGAGGGCGATTTTTCTATCAAGCAGTTAGCTTTGGGGCTTGCTGACATTTTCGGCGAGAGCGGAATTGTCGGAAGAATGGGCGGCGACGAATATGCGGCTTGTATTTTAAGCTCGGAGGATGGCGCAGTTACGGTCGACAGCTTAAGACAGAAAAAGCTCGAATTTATCGAGCGGTTAAACTGCACTGCGAAAAAGCCCTACCGCATAGGAATGTCGATGGGTCTTTACGAATGCGTCTGCGAAAATTCATATGATTTCAAGATGGCTCTCGACAAAGCCGACGGCGATCTTTACGGCGAAAAGGCGAAGCGCAAAAAGGAGATCTGAGTATAGATCTCACGCTTTTATGATTAACTAAATAAACATAAACGCTTCAGGCTTTTGGCTTGAAGCGTTTTTCGTAAGTATGAAAGAATAGAGGCAAGACGAATGACAAACCAAAGGTCATAATTCCGCCGAAAAAGTAAGGTGATTTATGACAAAAAAACCGCCGTTTGAAATTAATCAAACAGCGGTTTCGTATTGGTTGCGGAGGCAGGATTTGAACCTACGACCTTCGGGTTATGAGCCCGACGAGCTACCGAGCTGCTCCACTCCGCGATATAATTTATCAGTGGCTTGCATTGTGCCTTGCCCTGACTGCTTTAATATTATATCACGAATTGAAGCATATGTCAAGCTTTTTTTGAAAATATTTTTATTTTGTGAAACCAGCTACAAAATAAACAACTTTAATCAGTCAAATTTGTTCACATAATACAAAAGTTTGACTCGTTTTACTCGCTGTCAAGATATTCGAGCCTTAAATCAGTGAATTCGCCGTCGCCGCTTATTGCGTAAATGCCGAGGATTACGCCCGTAAAGCCGCCCGATACCTCGCTCGAAAGATATTTTGAACCGCCGTAGCCAAGCTGTCGCTCGCCGCTGTTTTCGCTTACAAAAAAGCTGTATCCTGCGCTGTTTGAACGAATGATGAGCCTTGCGCTGTCGGAAGAGAGGGGGAGTGTTGTCTGAACGTGCTTTGCAGGACCTATGCAGAATTTCAGCACGGCTTCAAAGCCGCCGCCGCATTCCCGTACCGCAAGGTCGTAATGCTCGTTTTCACACATATAAACGGTCAGACCGCTTTCGCCGCCTGTGCATTTAACGTTTACCGAAAGGTCGATAGAAAAATCACGCTGACGAAGCCCTATGAATGTCGGCGAATCGACGTCCTCAAGCGTGACGTCCGTTCCGTGAAGCACCGCCTTGTCCGAAAGCTCGTAATTTTCCGCATGGGGATGCCTTATGTAACACCAGTCAATGCCCCAGTCGGTGTTCCCAAATGTGTAAAGTTTCTTTTCACTCTGCTCAAAATCGCCGTTAAGTTCATATTCCGCCGCCGTCGTTCCGTCCTCGCCTGCCGTAAACCAGCCGTTTTCATCAAAACTTACGGGCGTGAGAAAAACCTCTCTGCCAAGATGATGATAGGGCATCCAGATACCCGACTGACGAAAACCGAGCGAAAGTATGTGCCAGCCGCCGTTTTTGTCCTGTATCAGATCGCCGTGACCTATGCCCTGTATTATAAAGGGGGCTTTGTTGCGGTTTGTAAGCACGGGATTGTGCGGATAATTCTCGAACGGTCCCCAGACCGACTCCGAACGGCAGTAGGTTATCATGTGTCCGTATTCCGTTCCGCCCTCGGCAGCCATTAAATAATAGTATCCGCCAATTTTGTACATATGCGGACTTTCGAGATAACGTCCGCCCGAGCCTTTCCATATGCACTTGCTTTTGGAAAGCTTTTCGCCCGTTTCAATGTTTATCTCGCACTGGATAACTCCGCTGTTTCCCGACTCGTCGCAGCCGTTGCTTATGAAAAAGGTTCTGCCGTCCTCAAAGTAAAGCGAGGGGTCGATCCCGCCCTGATCTACGCTTATCGGGTCTGACCATTCGCCGTAAATGTCGTCGGTGTAAACGTAGAAGTTTTCGTGCGTGGTGTCGTTTGTCGTCACCATGTAAAATCTGCCGTCGTTATAGCGTATCGTCGGCGCAAAAACTCCGCCCGAGCTGTTTATTTTCTCAAGCATGACCTGATTTTTTCTCGTGAGAACATGACCTATCTGCTTCCAGTTAACGAGGTCGCCGCTCTCGAAAAGCGGCACGCCGGGGAAATACTGGAACGAACTGCATACAAGATAATATTTCCCGTTCGCAAAGCAAACGCTCGGGTCGGGATAAAAGCCTTTTATTACCGGATTTGTGTACTTCATAAAAACCGTCCTTTCGCCGTTAAGACTTGTATTTTAATGTGTTTTCATTGTAGCATGATTATTCCGATATGTCAATGATCCTTGAAATTTATGTCGGAAATCTGCTATTTTCCGTTTACCGTTTGCTGTACTATTTACGAAAAGAAAAATAAAAATACTTGAAAAAATAACATTTTTCTACTATAATTAATACGTCGTATTTTCTTTTTCGGAGGGGTAAGCAATGAGCGGAGAGAGCGTAAAAATGAGCGCAGGGGAGCTTGCAAGGCGGTATGCGCTGTTTATAATAAGCCTGTTTATCTCGGCGTTCGGTGTTGCGATAACAAAAAGCGGAGAGCTTGGCGTTTCGCCGATATCGTCCGTTGCGAACGTGATGAGCATAAAGTTTGATTTTCTTTCGATGGGAAGCTGGCTTATTATATGGAACTGCGTGCTTATCGTCGGTCAGATAGCTCTTCTTCGGAATAATTTTCAGCCGATACAGCTTTTGCAGGTTCCGCTTTCGTTCCTTTTCGGCAAATTTACCGATCTCGGAATGTGGGCGATGTCGCACGTCGATTCGGGTCTTTACGCCGTAAGACTTTGCGAGGTCGTTGTCGGCACGGCGGTGTTAGGCTTCGGGATATCTCTTGCAGTCGCCGCAAACGTCATTATGAATTCGGGCGAGGCTTTCGTAAAGGCGGTCTCGGACGTTACTAAAAAGGATTTTGGCAATGTAAAAATTGCGTTTGATATATTCTGCGTTGTCTTTTCCGTACTGCTTTCGCTTGTCTTTTTCGATATGAAAATAGTCGGAACGAGAGAGGGAACGCTTATTGCGGCGCTTTGCACGGGGCTTGCGGTCAAGCTGTTCAGACGGCTTATCGGCGGAAGGCTCGATAGTGTTTTATGCGATAAAAAATAAGGCGGCGAAGTTAGGTCGATACTCATATAGAAGTTTTCAAGAAACTATTATAAAAGACCTATACAGCAGGCTATGAAACTAAACAGACAGATACTTCCACGAGAGGTATCTGTCTGTTTTGCGTTATTCAGAGCTCTACAACCTGATCTATTTACTCCACAAGTTCCACGTTATGTTTGATGGTGATGATGATTTGCATATAATTTTCAATGTTTTCAGTTGTGAGTGCCATCTCTTTTAGGCCTTTAAGCCACCTCTGTAACGGTTGGTTACGAACAATTGTCTAGTCCCACACATCGGACATGAATTATTATGAATTGGAAAATAGAGTAGTATGGGCGGTATGAAAAATCTTGAAGTTGATTTCATAACTGAGGAGTAATTTCAAGTTAACGGAGAGAAGGTAGTCCATTAAATTCATTATTTCCATTTTTGTCTAAAAAGTAGTGAGCGTATTGAAAAATGCATCAAAATGTAGTATGATATATATATAACAATTTATTCTTTACTATATCGTATTATGATTAAGAAAAAAGTATTTTGTGTTTTTTATCTTGGAGGATAAAATGAATATAAGAAAAATAACAGAAATATCAAATTATAGGAATATGTCAGGATGTAGCATATCTTTTGATAAATCTTTGAATTACATAATAGGTGAAAACAATATTGGTAAAACTAATCTTCTAGAACTCTTAAACTCTATTTTTTCAGTAGGAAAATTTATAGAAACAGATTTCTTTAATGTAATGGAGCCAATCATGATTGTGTTTACGCTTGAATATGACGATGCAAGTGTTGGATTTTTTGAGGATAATTTTGATGTCGATGATAATCATTCCATTACACTAGTTGCTGAACAAGAGGTTGTAGACGGTCGTATATCTTATTATCATAATACGCCTAATATGACGCCAATTAGTTTTTCGATAATAAAGAAAATTAATACTCTGTATTACTATGCGCAGCGAATGCCATCTAAAGAAGTAAATTTTAAGAAGACTAATGGTTCCGGAAAGATTCTTAATTATTTGATCAAGAAAAGTCTTCAAGCGGCTGGAATGAACGAGAGTGATGTCATTAATCGAGGAAATATAGAAGGTATCATCTCAAACATAAACAATTCTATTGATAGCATAAATACAATTACTGGCGATTCTATACGTGCTTATTTAGATCCAGTAATGGATAAAATAGTATCAAGATTACTCATGTTGGGCGATGAAAACGGAAGAGAGCTTTCGTCACTTGGAGAAGGAATACAATACGCATTTAATATTATTTTACAGATTATAGAGATTATTCATAATACTAAAATAAGCAGAAGACCAGAGCAATTTGAAGAACGATTAATCTGTGATGGAGATAAAAAGTATTTTCCTTTGATATTGCTCCTTGATGAACCAGAAATACATCAGCACCCTTATCGGCAAAGAAATCTTACGAAGAAAATAGAAGGGTTGATGTGTAACACCAATCAGGATTTCCTTGACTTATTACGAGAATTATTTGATATTGATGGGTTAAATGGTCAAATCTTTATTACAACTCATTCGCCTAATATTTTATTAAATGATTATAAGCAATTTATTAGGTTGTATAAGGATTTTGAAACAAATGACTTGGTGATTGTTTCTGGTAGTGATATTGATCTGGATGATAAGCTGTATAAGCATTTATTGCATAATTATCTTTATCTTAAAGAAGCGATGTTCAGTAAAAGAATTGTTTTTGTTGAAGGAGACACGGAAAGCGGAGCAGTTCCTGTATTTGCTAAAAGGAAAAATTTTGATTTAGACGAACATGGCATCGGGATAATAAAACTAGATGGAGCGGATAGCATCTTATACTGTATGGAACTGTACAGACGCTTCGGCATTAAAACATATGCAATTATTGATCGTGATAAGAAAGATAAGTATGAAGATGAGCAAGATGTTTTCTTTACCACGGAAATGGATTACGAAGAAGATGTGTATGCGTCATTTAAGTTACATGAATATTTAGAATGCTGTAAGGAATTAGATATCCTACCATCAATGATAGGACCAATTAAAAGGATAGTTCCGGAGATAGATGTTGCAGCATTTCGAAATGACACTAATATACTTGAGCTTAGCGATGATGATGCTATGTCTCTTATGAATGAATGTAAAGAATCTCAATTAGAAAAACTGAAAGGGTCTAAAAATGCCTGCAAAGGAGCCATTCTTGCTCAATATGTGACGGAAATACCAACGGCATTTAATGATTTAATTGATATGCTGTCTGGAGGACATGATAATGGACATTGAAAGAGTACTTCAAGATAAACATTCTGATGATAAAGAACAATTGGATTTTATTTTTTCAGATGAACCAAGAATAATCGTGACAGCACCGGCAGGCTGTGGAAAAACAACAGCTATGATAAGCAAGATTGCACGAGAACTATGCGTAGGAACGATTCTCGGAAACAAGAAAGTTTTGGCGATGACATTTAGTGTAAATGCTGCAATTAGAATAAAAGATGCGGTAAAAAAACTGTTGCCAGATATTGTGGAGAATCCGAAAGCTCTTTTGAATAAAGTTGACATAGCCAATTACCATAATTTCGCAATGCGATTACTTCATAAATACGGCTATGTTCTGAATAATAACTTTACTAATCTGTCATGTTTTAAAATTGTTGATGATTCCGAACTAAGTGATTTGAGTTTACTATCATCTACAGAAGAATTTGAATTCAAAAAATTGGAAGATGCAATTAAAAGCATAGATTATAATAAACTGTGCGGCAGTATTGATATCTATTGGAATATCTTGAACAGCAAACTCGTAAATAGTAGTATTATTACATATAATGGAATCTTAGTAGCAGCAATTAAGCTTCTTTCTATTGAGAATATTTCACAGTTTTATAGCTCTTATTATCATATGATAATAATCGACGAATTTCAAGATACAAATCTTCTCGGATACTTGCTTATAGATAAACTCATTTCAAATAATATAGCTATTTTTCTTGGAGATGATGTTCAGAAAATCTATGGTTTTTTGGGTGCAATAAACGATGCTCTAGGAACGATATCAGAAAAATACAACGCAAAGACAATCTCTTTTAAGAATAACTATCGCTTTATGAACAATGAAAGAATAAAGCAACTGGATCTTTTTATAAGAGACTATGTTGAAAACTATAGATTGTCAGAAAAAAATGCTAAAATTCTTTTGAAAAAACTTATTTCAGATAGTGATGAAGTTGACTTCATAAGTAAAGGTGTTGAAAGAATACTAAACACAACCGGTGATGTTGCGGTACTTGTTAGAGCAGGATGGCAGGGAAACTGTATAGTTGATAAATTTGAAAAAGAAGGCATTGCATTTTTTAATGCACTATATTCTGAAACAGATGCTGAGTATATAAATTTTTATAAAATAGCAGTAGAAGAATTTCATAAAAATGTTTTAGGCAAGGCTGTACAAAGCGCCTTACGTAATTGTTTAAAAGCAGTAAAAGCTCGTGAAAATGAAGTTTATTCGGATTTGAGGAAAAAGTATGTATTTGATTCGTTATATAAGTTATTAGAAAAACTATTTGAAGTATCAAAAACTTGGGAGGGAACCTCAAAAGAAAGATATATTAATATTGATTTTAACTTGAGCAATAAAGGACTTAAACATATGATGGAATATTTAGATGAAAAAGTAGTTTTAACAACTATTCATTCGTCTAAAGGGTTAGAATGGGATTATATAATACTTCCACAAATGAATGTCGCCTTCTTTCCGTCATGGAAACATATATGTAAACCATGTCATGACGTAAATGGATGTAATTCAGGATATGATTATTGCATTAATAGATTTGTACCTGAAATGAAAAGAAAAATTACGGAGGAAATGAGTACGTTTTATGTAGCACTGACTAGAGCCAAAAAGGAATTATTTGTTACTGTTAATACCGGATTAAACCAATATGGACACGTTAAGCAGACAAATTGTTTCATTAATCTTCCAGGATTATCACATCAGGACTTTGAGTGGAATGATTACATTAGATGAAGCAAGTATAACCAACATGACCTGAGTGAACATCGGCAAATTCGCAACATATATCTTGATTATGAAGAAACAAAAGAGTTTGACAATGAATAACATAATGAACTTCAACTTTAGACCTAGTAGAGAATGAATTTTCAACTGTGTAAATACTGACATTTGACACAAATCGTCAACAACTGCCTTTGTCATTATATCTACAAGAATGTAAAAGTCAAGGCTAAAATGAACGCAAA
>JBJERC010000016.1:0-3380 GCA_051882075.1 Oscillospiraceae bacterium
GAATGTTGGCATGGGTATCATTCGGCATGAATATTCCAACCTTTTTGTCATTGGATATTTCCTCAAGCTCGTTGAAAAGCTTTGTGATCTCAGCAAGATTTTCTTCAAAGCTTCCTCCGAAATCTCTTATCATAATTTTATGCTCAAAACCGTTTGATTCACAGAACTCTCTGAATCCTTTAATTCTTCCGTAAGCAGGAACAGCTTCGGGAAAATCGGCATTCGCATGGATAAGTATATCGCATCCGCTTTTTGCAAGAACTGTCGCCGCCTGAAGTCCTCCCATGTAGTTGTCCGTGTTTACGCTGCAAACATATCTGTCCTCACGCTCAATAGCAACTATCGGGATATTGTATTCGGACAGCTCCTTTGAAGAAAGCGTGTGACTCAGAATGATAAGTCCCTCGATTTTGTAAGCAAGCAATTCGTTTATATATTTCCTTTCAACATCAGCGTCTTCGTTTCCTGCAAACACAATGAACTTGTAACCGTATTGTTCATAAGTAGAAATTATGTGGTCGAGAATATCCGAATAATAATGCATATACAGATTAGGAATTATAACCCCAACCATTTCGGTCTTACCGTTAGCCATAACTCTTGCAAGCTTGTTTTCCTTGTAGTCAAGCACTTCAAGAGCGTGAGCGATCTTTTCCTGATTTTCCAGCGTGATAGAATCGGGATTGTTGAAATATCTTGAGATCGTAGTTTTTGAAAAACCTGTATATTCGGCTATATCTGCAAAAGTGACATTTTTCTTAGCCATTTTTAAGCCTCCCTTTCTTTTTAATTATAGCACGCAGAAATTGAAAAATCAATAAAGTTATCGGTAAAGTAACCGGTTTTGTATGCATGCACAAAAAACCTGCCCCTTTTTATAAATTTCTACAAAGTTTTTGAAAACTCCTTGACAAGTAACCGGTTACATGGTATTATGTAATCAGTAAAGTAACTGGTTACTTTGAATGGAACGGAGGTAAACAGCAATGAAAAAGCTACCATTGTTTATGACGACTCTTTCGGTTTTAGCAAGCACGGTCTCGTTTACAGGGTGCAGCAAAACTGTAAAACCCGGTGATGTGCCGGGCTATGACGAGGGAGAACAGTATCTCAGTATGTGGGTGCATACGATCGAAGATACTCCCGAAGGAGAAGCATATAAGAAATCAGTAGACAGCTTCAATGAAAAGTACAACGGGACATATTTTGCGGACATCGAATTTATCCCGAGAAACGACAGCGGCGGAGGATATTCCGACAAGATAAACGCGTCGGTAATGTCGGGTGACCTTCCCGATGTTATAACAGTCGACGGTCCGAATGTTTCCGCATATGCCGCAAACGGAATTATACAGCCGCTTGCTGAGCTTAGTGATGAGGAAAAGGGCGCTTATCTTGATTCTATTATTGAACAAGGCACTGTTGACGGAAAGCTGTATGCACTCGGCGCAATGGAATCGAGCGTGGGGCTTTACTACAACAAAGCTATTTTAGCAGAAGCAGGAATTGAAGTTCCCGAAAAGGACGATCCATGGACATTCTCGGAATTTCTCGATATTCTTGAACAGCTAAAACCCATAACGGACGGCAAGAACGGGTATCCGCTTGATATGACTTTCCCTGTGGGAGAAGCAAGCATTTACTATTACGCTCCGTTTATCTGGTCTAACGGCGGCGACCTTATAAGCGAGGATGGACTTACGGCGGACGGTTACTTCAATTCGGATAAGAACGCAGAGGTTTTTAAGTATTTCAGAGGTCTGGTCGAGAAAAAATATATGTCTGCAACGCCGATAGAAAATCTCTTTGAAAGCGGACGTGCAGCATTTAAATTTGACGGCGCATGGGAAGTAAACACGATTTATCAGAGCTACAGCGATATTGACCTCGGTGTTGCGCCCTACTTAGTCAGCGATAACTGGGACGGCGGAAGATATACTCCGACAGGTTCATGGGCTTATGCGGCAACGTCGAAAACGGAAAATTTAGGCGGTGCGACCGAGCTTGTAAAGTGGATGAGCGGAGTTGAAAGCGGAATTTTACTTTATGAAAATACGAAGAGTATGCCGTCGACATATGCCGCATACGAACAGATCACAACATTTGAAGAAGATGAAAACTACAAAGCGTTATATGAGCAGTTAAGAGATTACGGTCACCCCAGACCGAAAACACCTGTTTATCCGCAGGTCAGCACATCTTTCCAGCAGGTTCTTGAGGACGTGGCATTAAGTGGAAGAAATACGGAAGATGAAATGGATAAATCTGTAGAAAGGATAAACGCTAAGCTCAGGCGTTACACAAGATAACATGAAAAATAAATCTAATTCTATTCTCGGAATGGCATTTTTCGGACCGGCGCTGGTACTGATGACGATATTTCTGTTCATTCCGATGATACTCACCCTTATTTACAGCTTTACCGATTATTTTGCGCTGAATCCAAAACTTACGCATTTCGTAGGACTGGAGAATTTCAGTACGATTTTTGGAGACGAATTATTCACAACGGCATTTTTTAACACTGTAAAATTCGTTCTGATAATTGTTCCGTTACAGACTCTCGGAGCGTTGGGATTGGCGCTGCTTATCAATAAGGTCACGGTCTGCAAGCGTTATTTCAAGGTCGCATTCTTTATTCCTGTTGTAATGTCACTTGCGGTAGTTTCAAACCTCTGGATGCAGATCTACAGCCCTGAGGGTATTCTTAATACAATACTTTCAAACTTCGGCATCGACCCTCAGCCGTTCATCTACGGTGCAGATCAGGCGCTCCCCTCGATCGCATTTATGAGCGTATGGCAAGGCGTTGGTTATCAGATGATAATTTTCCTCGGCGGCTTGCAGGCAATAAACCCTGCGCTTTATGAGGCGGCAGAAATGGATCACGCAAGCGCATGGAGCAAATTCAAGGATATTACGCTTCCCGAACTAAAACCCCTCTGCGTATTTGTCTTTATAACAGTCACGATCGGCGCATTCAGAATGATAGTTCAGCCTATGGTTATGACAGGCGGCGGACCTTCACATTCAACATACACGATAGTTTATGACATTTACGAAACGGGTACCGTAAACTGGGAGATCGGTCTTGCGTCTGCAATGGCAATTGTCTTTACTGTGTTTGTGGTAATTCTCACCATTATTCAGACAATTCTTACTAAGGATAAGGAGGATAAGCATGAAAACAAAAAAGCAAAAGATCTTTAACGGTATTCTTGTTGCGGTAATGCTTGTAATGTCGCTGTTTTTCCTGTTCCCTGTAATATGGATGCTTGCAAACTCGTTCAAGCCCGACGCTGCAATTACAGCCGACATGAACTCGGCAAGCGCATTTATTCCTCCTGTTCCGGGAAAGGGATTTTTCGATAACTACAAAG
>JBJERC010000017.1:0-3368 GCA_051882075.1 Oscillospiraceae bacterium
TCAACGACGCAAGAGGAACTCTCTTCTTTGAAATTGCCCGAATTGCCGCCGTTAAGAAACCTAAGTATCTGCTCCTTGAGAACGTTCCCGGTCTGTTATCGCATGACCGTCTTAGCTTCGCACGACTGGCAGGACGTTTGCTTCCTTCCTCGGTGCGCTGGATGACAGTCTTGCTATGCAAGACGGGGGTACGATGTCGCATGGCAAAGGTGCAGTGTCAACAAGTTGACACGACAGCGCAAATTTTGGAGTCGCCCAGTCCAGAAAAAGAGTGTATATTGTCGGATTTCATAGAGAAAAATGCTCCGGAAAAATATTGTCTTACACGGACTCAAATCCAAAAACTCTTGTCCAAAGAATTCCCGGAAAGGAAGGAAACCGAGTATACTCCGTCGACGGACTGAGCATAACGCTGACAAGCCAGGCAGGAGGCTTCGGCGGAAAAACAGGACTGTATGAGATAATGGGTCTTCCCATTAAGGTCAAAACCAAAACAGGCTATCAGACAGCCTTGCCCGGCGACAGTATAGACCTTGCATATCCCAATCTCAATTCAAGGCGAGGGAGAGTGGGAAAGGAGATAGCGCATACGCTCACAACAAGCTGTAATCAGGGGTATTACGCATTGGGAATAGATATGAATCCCGACCCGAAGGTAACAGAGCTTGCAAGGTGCATAACAGCAAGGCAGGACAGCGGCATAGGTCATCATAAGGGTGAAAAGTCGGGAGTGATACTCGTAACCGAACCCATAGCTGTGCTTACACCTGCAAAGGAAGAAGTAAGACAGCAGGGACGAAGATTCAAGCTTCCCGACGAGCCTATGTTTACAATAACGGTAACGGACAGGCACGGCGTTGTTTACTGCGGATATATCCGAAAGCTTATGCCTTTGGAGTGCTGGAGACTGCAGGGCTTTACCGATGAGCAGTTTAACAAGGTCAAAGCTGTGGGAATGTCCGACGCACAGCTTTACAAACAGGCAGGCAACGCAGTAACCACAAACGTTGTGGAGGCGGTTGCAAGAATAATTGTAGAAACCGAAAAAGGAGAAAACGCATGAGCAATGTGATAAAGATTTTTGAGAATGATGAGTTTGGTTCTTTAAGAACGTTAACAGACGAACACGGAAGGATCATGTTCTGCGGAAAGGACGTAGCTTCTGCATTGGGCTACAGCAATACAAAAGATGCAATAAGACGGCATTGCAGGTGGGGCGTGAAACACGACCTACCGCATCCGCAGTCTCCTGCCAGAACTATCGAAATGGTTTTCATTCCCGAGGGAGACGTATATAGACTGATAGCACATTCAAGACTTCCTTCTGCTGAGAAATTTGAAAGCTGGATATTCGATGAAGTATTGCCGACAATCCGCAGAACAGGCGGCTATGTGGCAAACGAGGATATGTTTGTCGACAACTATCTGCCATTCCTCGATGATGCATACCGCAATCTCTTTCGTCTGCAGATGATTGCAATAAATCAGCTGAATGAGCGTATCCGTCATGATAAACCGCTGGTGGAGTTTGCAAATCATGTCGCAGGAACAGATAACCTCATTGATATGAACGCTATGGCAAAACTTGCGGCAGATGAGCATTTTGATATCGGAAGAACGAGACTGTTTCGCTGGCTCAAAAGAATGGGCGTGCTTATGTCAAACAACCTGCCCTATCAGACGTTCATCGACCGTGGATATTTTTCGGTCAAAGAGTCTGTGTTCGAAGTGGACGGTCTGAAAAAGACATATCAGCAGACGCTTGTAACGGGAAAGGGTCAGGTGTTCATAATCGGACTGCTGAAAAAGTATTACGGAAAGGAGCTTGTATAATGCCGAAAAAGCCAAAATGTCCGCTGATAGGTCAGGACGGCAATATCTTTAATCTTATGGGAATTGCATCGAAAACCCTGAAAAGAAACGGTATGACGGATAAAGCCAAGGAAATGTGCGAGCGTATCACGTCTTCCGAAAGCTATGGTGAAGCGCTGAGCATTATCGACGAATATGTGGAGATCACGTCAATTGATGATGAACAGACCGAAGATGAAGATTTTGAAATGGAGATGATGTAAATGACGTATTTATTCATGGGAATGATAATCGGGGGAATCATCGGAACAACGATAGGTTGTCTTGCCGTGGCTTTTAAGTCTGCGGAAAAGGAAATCGCACGTCTTGACAAGGAGGTCAGAGATGCACACAAACAGAGTTAAAGCCAAAGTAGACTTCAAGTTCTGTATGGGTAATATCCCTGCAATGCTGAGGGCAACAAAGCCGGTGCTTTCAGAACGTCAGTACAAGGAATTGTGCAATGAAGTCAACAAAACCGATGGCTACCTTGAACAGAAACGCATCATATTCAGCTATGTAGACCCAATAATCAAGGGCTGAAATAACCACAACTAAATACTAATTAAGGTCGTTTTGCCAACAGCAGATTAAAAATCTGGTGCTTGCAAAGCGACTTTTTCGTTTGCGGACTTCTTTTCTGCTGTTTGGCAAGGAGAGGAGGCAAATGAACAGTTTTATGTCATGGGTAGGGGGAAAAAAGAATCTTCGTGACGAGGTTCTTGCAAGATTTCCGCCCTACTATGAACGATATATCGAGGTTTTCGGAGGAGCAGGCTGGGTGCTGTTCCATAAGCCGCCGGGTATGGATTTCGAGGTCTGGAACGACTTTAACGGGAATCTGTCAAATCTGTATCGCTGCGTAAGAGATAAGCCGAATAAGCTGAAATACAAGCTGAGGTATGTTCTCAATTCAAGGGAAGATTTCGACCGTATCGCTTCACTTCATAAGCGCGGAATCTTTTCAAAGCTTCATGATGTGGACAGAGCGGCTAAGTTCTATCAGCTTATCAGGTATAGTTATGCAAGCGGTCTTGACAGCTTTGCAAGTCAGCCTCATTCAATATGGTCGGACTTTCCGATGATAGACTTGGCGGCAAGAAGACTGCAAAAGGTCATAATTGAAAACAAGGATTTTGAAAAGCTGATTAAACAGTATGACAGACCAGTCAGCTTTTTCTACTGCGATCCGCCCTACTTTGCAACCGAAAGCTACTACAAAGACGTGGGATTTACGGCAAAGGATCATATCAGACTAAGAGACTGTCTCTTAGAGATCAAGGGAAAGTTTCTTGTTTCGTACAATGACTGTCCCGAAATACGGGAGTTATGGGACAAGCCGAATATCCACATCGAGGAGATAAGCAGACTGAACAACTTGGCACAGAGGTATGACGGCGGCTGTCAGTATGCTGAACTCCTCATATCCAATTACGACACAAGCGAAAGAGCGAGGTCTGTTCGTCAGCTTTCGCTCTTTGACAATGAAACAATATTGGAGGTATAGTTTTATGAAA
>JBJERC010000018.1:0-18199 GCA_051882075.1 Oscillospiraceae bacterium
TAGAGCAGGGGACTGAAAATCCCCGTGTCGATGGTTCGATTCCGTCCGGAGGCACTCAATATGCGGATTTAGCTCATCTGGTAGAGCGCCACCTTGCCAAGGTGGAGGTAGCGAGTTCGAGCCTCGTAATCCGCTCCACATTGACCCTGCGATAAGTTCGCAGGGTGTTTTTGTTTTATTATGACTTCGGCGCGCCGAACGGCTCGATATTGCGATATTCCGACCACTCCTCCAAAGTCTTGCCGCCGCCCTGCGCTATAAGTCCCGTACATTCATGACTGCTCTGCGCCGACATTATGGGAGCTCGCCTTTCGGGCAGCGTGCCTGACGCTCCTGCGCTTGCGTAAAGCTGTTCAAAACAGCCGACTCCGCTTGAGTACATTTTGCGCTGCAAGCTGACAGGCAGCGAATTAAAAAACCTCATAGCACCGCTGTCAGCTTCAAGCAGTTCGCTCATATCCTTGTATTCCGACATTTTTTCACCTTCAATACATTATTGCTTTGTATTTATTTTTCCGCTTTTGCGCATTATTATAACAGGTAATTTTAACATTCATTTTTGCGAGGTTTTTATGACAGTGACCTTTCAGCACATTTTTTTTATGCTCGAATTTTTTCTGCTTTCGCTCTTTTTAACTCCGCTTCCCGTCGTCTGCTCGGGCAATGCGGCAGGAATATTTTTTTCATGCCTGCTGATTATTGCGACAGCTAATTTCCCGTCAGCCGCAGAATTTGTAAAAAGCCTTGCACATTCGGGATTTATGGGCGTAATTTTGCTTGCAATTTTCGCAACGGTTTTTGCCGCCGCAGTTATCTTTATCATTTACCTCAGCCGCAAAATGCTCACGGCTTCACGCCGTCTGCCGCCTGCCGACAAACCATGTACCGTTATAATCCTCGGCTGTCGTGTCAAGGGCACAAGACCCACACGAATGCTCCGACGTCGGCTTAATGCGGCTCTCGAATTTCTTAATAGCCGCCCCGACTGCGTGTGCGTCGTTTCGGGCGGAAAAGGCAGCGACGAGGCGATCTCCGAGGCGCAAGCGATGAAGGAGTATCTTATCGGCAAAGGCTTCGACCCGAACCGCATTTATTTTGAGGACAAGTCGACGACTACGCTTGAAAACTTAAAATTTTCAAAAGCGATGATCGAGAGCAATTCCCTGCCCGACAGAATTGCAATTGCGACCGACGGCTTTCACCAGTACCGTGCCTCGCTGCTTGCAAAACGGCTCGGGATAAACGTTTTTGCAATTTCAGCGCACACCGAACCGAGATATGCGCTGACCTATATCGTCCGTGAATGGTTTGCGCTCACGGCTTGTATTTTAAAACTAAGATAAAAGATCCGCAGCCTAAAAAACTGCGGATCTCTTTTTACTTATTCGCCTGCTTTATCGAAAGCGAAATTCTCTTCTTTGCCTTGTCGAGCTTGATTATCTTCACCCTTACGTTCTGACCGGGGGTAAGCGCTTCGGACGGGTGCTTTATGAACTTGTCCGAGATCTCCGAAATGTGAACAAGTCCGTCCTGATGAACGCCTATGTCGACGAATGCGCCGAAGTCGATAACGTTTCTCACCGTGCCGTCAAGCACCATGTCAACGCTCAGATCTTCAATGCCCATCACGCCCTTTTTGAACACGGGCGCAGGCAGCTCCTCACGGACGTCTCTTCCGGGCTTGCAAAGCTCCTTTGCGATGTCCGTCATTGTCGCAGCGCCTGCTCCGCAGTATTCCGATATCTGCCTGTCGCTGAATTTTTTCGCCCTTTCGGCAAAATCTCCGAGCCTGTCCTCCGCAACGTCCTCGACCGTATAGCCGAGCAGAGAAAGCAGCTTTTCCGCCGCTTCGTAAGACTCGGGGTGAATGCCCGTGTTGTCGAGAATGTTCTTTCCGTCCGGCACTCTTAAAAAGCCTGCGCACTGTTCAAAAGCCTTTGCGCCAAGCCGAGGCACTTTAAGCAGCTGCTTTCTTGAAGTGAACGGTCCGTTTTCGCTGCGGTATTTTACGATATTCTTCGCCGTAGTCGAATTAAGCCCTGCGATATGCTCGAGCAGCACGGCTGACGAGGTGTTGACATTAACGCCTACGCTGTTCACGCAATCCTCCACAACGCCGTCAAGCGCAGCCGTGAGCTTTTTCTGATTTACGTCGTGCTGATACTGCCCTACACCGATAGATTTTGGATCAATCTTGACAAGCTCGGCGAGAGGGTCCTGCAAACGTCTTGCTATGGACACCGCCGAGCGCACATTGGTATCAAAATCGGGGAACTCCTCCTGCGCAAGCTTCGACACCGAATAAACCGACGCACCAGCCTCGTTGACGATAACGTAATCGACGCCAAGCTCCGCAACAAGCTCCTCGCTCTCTCTCGAAGCCGTTCCGTTTCCGATAGCAATACAGTCAACCTTGTACTTTCTGCAAAGCTCCCCTACCCTCGCCGACGCACGCTGCTTCTGATGAAGATAGATAACGTCCGTGCAAAGCACCTCGCCCTGCGAGTCGATTATTCCTATCTTGCAGCCGTGAGAATAGCCGGGGTCAAGACCCATTATCACCTTGCCCGTTACGACAGCCTGCATAAGCACGGCTTTAAGGTTGAGCTTGAAATTATAGATAGCACCGTCCTCTGCCGCTTCCGTAAGCGACGAACGAATGTCACGCTCGATCGATGGCTCGATAAGTCTTGTGTACGAATCGGCGGCGCAGGTCTTTAAAAAGTCCGAATAGCTGCTGTTTTTCGGAATTACCCTGCGCTCTATTGCCGCAAGCATTCTCTCCTTGTCGACCTCGAGCTTTACTTTGAGCGCACCCTCCTTTTCGGCTCTGTTGACCGCAAGGCACTGGTGACCCTGAATACGCTTTGGCGAGGTATGGAAATCATAGTAATTATCGTAAACCGTTTCCTCCTCGGTCGCCCTCACAGCCGAGATAGTTCCTCGCTCAAAGGTGTTCTGACGAACCATGCTGCGAATATCTGCGTCCTCCGAAATACGTTCTGCGATTATGTCCGAAGCCCCCTGCAATGCGGCGGCGGTATCGGGAACATCGTCGCTTAAAAAATTTGCCGCAAGCTTTTCTATCGGCGCTTTCCCGTTTGACAAAAGCAGGTCGGCAAGCGGCTCAAGACCTCTTTCCTTTGCAACAGAAGCACGTGTCTTCTTTTTCGGACGGTAGGGCAGATAAAGATCCTCCACCTCGCCAGCCGTCTGCGCATTTTCTATCTTAGCCCGAAGTTCGTCCGTCAGCTTTCCCTGCTCCTCGATAGTCGCAAGCACGGTATCCTTTCTTTCTTCAAGATTTTTCAGATATTCATATCTTTCGCTGAACGAACGCACGTCCATATCGCCGTGCAGCTCCTTTCTATAGCGAGAAATAAACGGCACGGTATCGCCGTTATCGAGCATTTCCATAACGTTTGTGACGTATTCCCTTTTCGTCGAAAACTCGTCCGTAAGTCTTGAAATAATATTTTCAGTGTTCATTTTCTTTTACTCCGTTTCATGTATTGTTATAATATTATACCATGAAGCAAAAATGCTTGCTTGCAAGGGCATTTTTGTGAAGCCGTCAATACACACAGCGGACGAAAAGTCCGCAAAGGGCGACAGCCCGTCACCTTGCGAAAGCAAGGTGTATGTGTTTATTATACCACACTTTCGTAAAAAAGTCAAAGCGAAATGTCTGAATTCCCTTGAATTTTCGATAACGCAGTTATTGCCCGACAAGGGAGCAGCAGTATGATCTCCTTATTTTTGCTCTAAGAATGTTCCGTTTTTGTCTGCAAAAGATTAATTAACCTGTCGGGATAAAATAAATCGACGCAAACGGGTCTTGACAAGTCGTGAAAAAGGGTGTATTATTAAATCAGCTTAAAAAACGGGAGGACAGAAATGAGCAAGCAGGTCACATTGATAGATATTGCCAAAGCGTGCGGAACAAGCAACGTTACCGTTTCAAAGGCGCTTACCGATAAAAAGGGCGTGAGCGACGAGCTGCGGCAGAAAATAAAGGACACAGCCGAGCGTATGGGCTATGTTCCGCCGAGGAGTGCGGCAAAGCGCAGGGATAACCGCATGGTCGGCGTGCTTATCCCCGAAAAGTTTATGAACCCGAACGGTTCATTCTACTGGGCGCTTTATAACTCTCTTGTCAACACGTTTAAGAAACATGATTACTTCTGCGTTATCGAAACGCTCACCGAACAGGAGGAGCGTTCCTTTACCATGCCGAAATTCATTTCCGACGGAAAAGTTACCTCGCTTATCTCCTTGGGACAGCTCGACGCAGAATATGTATGCAGGCTGAAGGAAACAGGTGTTCCTATGGTGATGCTCGACTATTATATCGCCGACTCAGACGTTGACGCAGTTGTTACAAACGGATACGTCGGCGGCTATGAGCTTGCTTCATACCTCATAAAGTGCGGTCATACCGACATCGGATTTATCGGCACGGTCAAGGCGACATCAAGTATTTTTGACCGCTATATGGGCTATATGAAAGCAATGCTCGAAAACGGTCTGACCGTGCGCAGCGAATGGACGCTTGACGACCGCAACGAACGGGATTTTATCGAGATACCCTTTCCCGACAAGCTTCCGACAGCCTTTGTGTGCAACTGCGACGAGGCGGCTTACCACGCTATCAGACAGCTTGAAGCACGCGGAATTTCTGTTCCGGACGACATTTCTATCGTCGGCTATGACAACTACCTCATATCCGAGGTGTGCAAGCCTGCGATCACAACGATCGATGTAAATTCCGGGCTTATGGCGGCAAAGGCGGTCGAAACGCTTCTCGAAAGGCTTGAAAATCCCGACGCACCGCCGCAGACAGTCACTATCAGCGGCGAACTGACAGAAAAAGACTCGGTCAAGAGCATTTTTGCCGATCAATAGATTAACAGATAGTACGCTTAACTTAACATATATTAAACAGGGTTTATGACCCTGTTTTTTTATTGTCATAACCCGAATTTGTCATATTTCAACTGTAAACGTATACATAATTTGTGCAGATTAAACAATTATCATGCTGTCTAATTATACTTTTCTACAAAATTTGTTTATCGCAGTGATTAATTTTAATTAACCTATTGACTTAATTTATTTTTGGTGATATACTTATCGCAAGGTTAATGAATAAGTTAACAAATCAAGTTAATTAATCGGAGGTAATCACTATGAAAACAAGCAAATTAACATCGGCAGCGATCGCAGCGGTAATGTCACTTTCAACTGCAGCATTATTCAGCGGCTGTAAAACAGGCGAGAGCGGCTCGGGAAAAACGAACAAGGACGGCAAGATCGTGCTCGAAGTTCTGACAAACCGCACCGACCGTGTCGACGACGGCAGCCTTGACGAGCTTACGAAGGCTTTCGAGGAGGCTCACGACTGCGACGTTCAGTATGTCGGCTATCAGGACTACTCGGGAACGATCGCAACAAGAATGGGTACCGAGGATTACGGCGACGTGCTTATGATCCCCGACGAGGTCGAGCTTAAAGACCTTTCTAACTTCTTCGAGCCGCTCGGTACATACGACGAGCTTAGCGGAAAATACCGCTGGGCGAACAAGAAGATGGACTCAGACAAAAATGTTTACGGTCTTGCTTACGGCGGAAATGCGGTAGGTATTCTCTACAATAAAGAAGTCTGGTCGGCTGCCGGCGTCACAAGCTCGCCCAAGACTCCCGACGAATTCCTTGCCGACTTAAAGCTTATCGCAGACAACACCGACGCTATCCCCTACTACACTCAGTATAAGGACGCAAGCTGGACTATCACTCAGTGGCAGAACCTTGTTATTTCCGCATCGGGCGACGCAGATTACGAGAACAAGCTTTTAACCGAAAAGCCTGACCTTTTCGCTGAGGACGGCGGCTATTATCCCGTATACAAAATGCTGTTCGACCTCTTCTCTTCTCCCGACCTTATCGAAGAGGACCACATGACAACAGAGTGGGAGTCCTCAAAGGTTTGGATGGGCGAAGGAAAGATAGGCACTATGGTAATGGGTTCGTGGGCGATCTCACAGTTCCAGGAACAGGCTGAGGATCCGAGCGTTATCGGATATATGCCCGTACCTATCACTGCGGCAGACGGCAAGCAGTACGCTGAAACGACCGCTGATTACTGCGTAGGCGTAAACAAGAATTCCGACAACAAGGAGCTTGCAAAGGCTTACGTTGAATGGTTCGTCGGAGAATCAGGCTTTGCTTCAAAGGAGGGTATGATCCCGACTACGATCGACTCGTCGCTTCCCGATAACCTTTCCGAATTCTCAAATGCGGTATTCTTTGAAAAGAACGCTACCCCCGAAGAGCTTATCGGAAAGTTCAACGAGATAGACACCAAGTCCGGCGTTAACGTATGGGGCGGCGACACGGATAACTTCAAGATCAAGCTCGCCGAGGCTGCATTCGCAGGCAAGGGCGAAAGCGAGTTCAAGTCGATAATCGAAGCTGAGAACAAAAAGTGGGCAGACGCTCGCGACGAGATACTCGGTTAATTAATTGCATTTTTCTTCTTTGTGTTATATAATAAATCCCCTGATCCGGTTTGGCTCCGTCGTTTGTCGGCGGAGCCAAAGCGAGGAATGGGGCAAAAGGCTTTAAGGAGTGTATTTTATGTCTAACGGCGAAAAAAAACGGGCAGTAAAGGCAGGAAAAAGAACGGCTTCTCAATGGCTTAAAACCTATGAAGGACAAAAATTCTATGTATCGGCGCTTTTTCTGCTCGTACCGCTTGTGCTGCTGATAACCTTTACCTTTATACCTGCCGCCAATATGATAGTCTACAGCTTTCAGGAGCGAGATCAGTTCGGAGTTGACCCTAAGTTTGTCGGTCTTGATAATTATGCAACGATCTTCACCGATCCCGATTATCTTCTGACCTTCAAAAACAGTCTTTACTATCTCGTCGGCTCGGTGATACAGCAGGCGCTTGCGCTGCTTGTGGCTTCGATACTCTGCGCCCAGATCAGGGCGAAGGGCTTTTTCAAGGGCGTGCTGTTCTTCCCGTATCTTATGAACGGAGTTGCGGTTTCTATCATCTTCTTGAAATTCTTCACCAAGGGAAATCCGCCGCTTACGCAGGAGGGTACTCTCAACAGCGTGCTTATGACCTTCGGAATTGAACCTGTTCGCTGGATGGACGCCGCAAACCCCACGCTTGTAAACTGCTGTCTTGTGTTCGTTTCAATATGGCGGTATATCGGTTTTGATATTATAATGTATATCGGCGCGATACAGTCGATAAGCCCCGATCTTTACGAGGCGTGCGATCTCGACGGCGCAAATCCGTGGCAGCGTTTCAGATATATCGTATTCCCGAGTATCAAGCCTATTATCTCGCTTCAGCTGATACTTGCCGTCAAGGGCGCAATTTCGGTTTTCGAGATACCTTATATAATCACCGGCGGAAACTACGGAACATCAACATTCGTTATCAAAACTATTGAAACTGCGTTCAAGAAAAAGCAGGTCGGACTTGCTTCCGCAATGGCGGTCGTGCTGCTTATTATCATCATACTTGTAACGCTTGTGCAAAAGTTCCTCTTCCGGGACGAGTCGGAGGTCGAGGCACGAGAAAGCGCAAAGAAAAGACGTCTTAAAATGAACGGAAAGGAGGCGGCTTGATATGGCTGCGGCAGGAAGAAAGCTTAAAGAACAGGCACGTTCGGGCAGGCTTATCTTAACGATACTTCAATACCTCGTGCTGATAGCAGGCTGTCTGTTTGTTTTCATTCCGATTATTGTTATACTCTTCGGCGCATTCAAGGACACAAAGGAGTTTGCAAATACGAACGTGTTCGAGCTGCCGACTACATGGGGCTTTGAGAATTTCAAGACCGCTTTCTTCGAGGGAAAGGTAATGCTCGGTCTTAGAAATACTGCGTTTATCCTCGCCGCCTCCTGTGCGGGAACGATACTTACGGGAACTATGACCGCCTTTGTTATACAGCGTTTTGACGGCTATTTCACACGAGCCGTAAAGGCAATGTTCCTGCTTGCGACGCTGCTTCCAAATATCTCAATGCAGGTAACGGTATTCCAGATAGTAAGCAAGCTCGGACTTTACAACACGATCTGGGCGCCGATAATTCTCTATGTAGGAACTGACATTATCTCGATATACATTTTCATGCAGTTTTTAAGTCAGATCTCCGTTTCGCTTGACGAAAGCGCGATCATAGACGGCGCAAGCTACCCGAGGATTTATTTCTCGATAATCCTCCCGAACCTTACCCCTGCGATAGCGACTGTGCTGATAATCAAATTTGTAAGCATCTACAACGATTTTTACACGCCCCAGCTTTATATGCAGGACGAAAACCTGCTTGTCGTTTCAACGGTTCTTTACAAATATATAAGCTCGACAAGGATACAATGGGAGGTCGTGTTCGCAGGTATCATACTCTGCATTATCCCGACTCTCGTTATCTTCCTTTTCCTTCAAAAGTACATTTACAGCGGACTTGTTTCGGGTTCGGTAAAAGAATAATTTGTGTGGACAAAAATTCAAACCGCCTCTATGCGTTTTTGCAAAAGAGGCGGTTTTTTTAGATTTTTTACTATTCCGACGGATTCAAGAACTCGGTATATATCCTTGCGTTAGTGTAAATGATATGATCGCTGCAGCTTGAATTTGTTACAGGATCTCCGTTTTCGTAAAGCAGCGAAACGGTCATAAGCACCTTGTAATTTGAATAGGTAAAGCCCTTCGCTTCAAAATTTGAACCTGTTATTACCGTGTATCCCGTGTTTATCTCGAAAATGTTGTTTTCAAAAACAAGCTCGTCCTTTAAAAACTCGGCGCTAACCGTGTTTCCGTTTGCGGTAAAGGAAGCATCTGAGCTGTTTCCGTAAAGGCGGATATTTTCAAGATAACTCTTAATATTATCAACCGGAACATAGCCGCCGTCTGCGTTCTTTTGCAGCAGCGAAAGCGTAACGGAAACTTTCTGCGCATTCTGAATCTCCTCGTCGGAGATCTCCGAAACGTCGTAATAGCCGACAGCGGTGATATTCTCGGGCGGTTCGTTTCCGTTAACGCCAAGCTTTGAAAACTCGTCGGCGTCGATAGTTCCCGTCGGGATATTATAGTTGAGCTGTGCGACCGTGACCTCGCCCTGACGATAATACTTCGTGTCATTGCTCTGCATCTCAGAAATAGTGCTGTGAGAAACGCTTTCGGGAGTATACGCAAGGTTTGAAGAAGCGCTTACCGAAACGCCGTAGGTGTTGTTAGTATCGGGGCGCAGAGGGAACTGTTCCATAAGACCCGACGGATCGTAAGTGATCTTTATTTCGTTACACATTATCTTAATTCCGTCTGCGCTGTCTGCAAGAGTCTTACTTATATCCACCATCTGTCCGCCGCTCGCTGCATAAAGCTCTATCGAAGAGCCTGTGCAGGTTTCGGAAATATTATGCGACGTCGAGCCGATAATATACGAACCGGTAACATACGGGTTTCCTTTAACTCCCTTTTGCAGTCCCGACTCGTCCGTGATATTAAGATCGATATTAAAGCCGTGATAGAGCGAGATCTCCTCTGTTCTCAGATAAACCTTAACGGTTTCATTTCCGTCCTTGATCTTTATTTTAGATTCCAAAGACGCCGTGAGCGAATTATTCGATTCGGTCATTACTACGTCGGCGTTTGTGACATTAAGAATAAACTCCTGTTCGTAGAGATCTCCGAAAATCATATTCGCCGCCGAATTTACCGAGGTGACATGAGAAGGAGTCTTCATTCCCGTATTGTCAAGAGTTGCTGCGCTCTGCACCGTGATATCCACCATAGGCAGCTCCGAACTCTTCGGAGTAAAGAAACTTATGTAATAGCTTTCCGTTATAGGCAAAACGGCGGTTTCGGACAGGCTGTTGTCTTTAGCCTTTATTGTGATCTCGTATGCTGTTCCGTCTGCCAAACCCTCGGGTTTTAGCTTATAATAAGTTTCTCCCACCTTGACAAGTGCGTTTTCGTCATCGCCGTCGCATACGATATACTTTCCTTCCTCGCTTTCCGCCGCCGACAAAACTGCGGAGCGTTCGAGAAGTTCTAAGAGCGTAAGAGGCGTAAACGGCACATTTCCCGACGAAGAAAACTTGTCAAACGACATAAGGTTGCCCTCGACAGCGGCAGAAACCGTTGAATAATAGGGTCTTCCGTAATTATTTCTGTCGACAAGAACAAGCTCGGTATTATCGGGCAGGTGATTATTATTTCCGCTTGTAAGCAGAACAGTTTTTCCGTAATTACCCAGAAGATTTTCGCCAAGGTCGATAGCCGTCTGCCATTCTCCGACAGTTCTCTGATAGGAGTATTCAAGGAAAACCGTAACAGGCGAGCCATAGCTTTCCATAACCGCCTTTTTGCCCTCATAATCCGAAGCCCTGTAGTTTGTGCCCGAGAGAATTTCAGCCTTAAAGTCATATTTTAAAAGCTTTTCGACCAGCACGGGAATGTAGAGGTGATAAGCGACTTTTTCGGTATCATTCGGCGCAAGGTACTGCACGTCAAGCAGAGTAAACTGCGTATGATCGGTATCGTACTCTTTATTCGACATACCGAAAACGCCGTTTTTACGTTTAAGCGACTGCTCGCCGTCCGCAACCTCTTCAAAAGCCTTTGTATCGTTATTCATTCTATACCGAGATATTTCGACTTTATATATTTCCGATTCCGCAGCATAATTTGTAATGCTCGAATCATTTGTAACAATATGGATATAGCTGTTTATAAGCTTGGTAACGTTTATGTCCTTTGAGTCGTTAACGACAAGAACGGGGAAATCCGTTTCAAGCCCTGCGCCCGTTTCGGTATTAAAGGTAGAAACCTTATCCTTAAACTGTTCAAGCACAGTTCTATCGGCGGTAACGTTTTTATACCTCGCCGTGTCCGCAAGTATCGCATCAATGGTAGTCCTGCCGCCTGCGCCGTCGCTCGTGAGGAACATACTGCTGTCAATAGCAGTCTTTGGGTTTATTGTTGCGTAGGGGTATGAATAGGTAACGTCAGCAGTTTCAGAACGGTTTATCTCGCACGCTTCTGTATTCGCACTTTCGGACAGGCAGATTCTGTTGTAGTCGGAGTAGATGACATAACCGTTACTTGAAGTAAATGTTCCGCCGACGGACTGTGAAGCATATTTGCCGTCTTCATTTTTCTGCACGCTTACGCCGACAAGCTGAAGCGTTCTGTTATTATTATTTCCAACAATATCGCCGCCACTACTTAACGCATTACCGCTAAAATTAGTCATCTGAACATTGTCCGACACAAGATTATAGCCTTTAAAGCCGTTTCCGCCGTTACAGCCAAGAAATGCGCCGACAGAATTAGTGCCGCTTTGCTTTAATGTGCAGTCCTTTACCAGAGAATTTAAAGCGCTAAGCGTTCCGTCAGATTTTGTAACAAAGCCTGCGCAGCCCTCGCTTCTTTCGGAGGATATAGTGTAGCCTTCAACCGAACAGCCGTCTATCGTGATCGTTGTATTAGAATAACCGCAAAGTCCGCCTGAGTTTGCATAATTACCACTCGGACAGCTGCTTGAAATCTCGGAATCTTCATCACTGAGCAGATTAGAATTCGTTATTTCAATTGAATTTTCGACTTCAGCACCCTTATTATATACTATTCCGATCAATCCGCCGCAGCGGCTTCCGTTTTGTATATTGATATTCTTTACATTACAGCCGTCTATTTTAACATTTCCGCAGTTATTCATATAACCGATAATTCCGCCAAGACAATTCTCTTTAAGCGTTACACCACTTTTCAGCTCTATAACACCGTTTTCTCCGTGCTTTTCTATGTCCATACCGGATAGGTCAAGGCTTGCATTTTCTTGAAACAGACCAAACAATCCGCCCGCAGCACGAGGTACAGGTTGAGATTCATTGACGGTTTTAGTATCTGTATCGGTCAATTCGATAGTATTGATTTTGAATGATGAATTTGAATCATTGCTGCCCTTGCCGTCAACAGTATAAGTTATGTTTTTAGAATAACCCACAAAACCGCCTGCCTGTCTTGCGGCTGTTACGGAAAGACCGTCTGCGCTTATGCATTTTAGAGAAGCTGTTGCGGTTGCTTCGGGTTCGGCTGTTCCGATAAGTCCGCCTGCATTATAGGTCGAAGATACCGTCAACCCGTTCAGAGAGATATTTTCAAGCTGTATCGTGCATTTACCCGAATTACATGAGCCGCCTAAACCGCCTGCGGAAATAGTACCGTTGTTTGTTGTAGTTTCATTGCCTGAATAATTATATCTTTTCAGGACGACATTTCCGCTTAAAGTGAGGTTGGAAATTTTGTATTTGTCGGACGCATTGTCAAAATCTTCTCCGATAAAGCTGCTGCCGTTCTGACAGAATGTGTTAAAAAGACCTATTCCGCTGTTTTCGGTATCGTAATAATCAGTTCCGTTATTATACAGCTGATACTGTATATTCATATTGACAGTACTGCCATTGCCGTCAATACCGTGAATATACATCTGCGAGCTGTCGCTTGTATCATTTACCGAGCCTATTCCTCTGAACCCGTCGGGGAGGTCGTAATTTCCGTTTTGGACAAGAGAAATGTAAAATGCAGCAGTATTGCTTGTCAGCGTTCTTACAGGATATTCGCAAGTTGAACCCTCGTCTTTTTCCGTATACTTATAAATCAGATAAGGAACGACAGAAGCGCCGAAGCAGTCGCCCGACTTAACGTTAGATTCAAAATCTGTTTTTGTATCACTGCCAACGCTGACATAACTGCCGTGACGAACCATTTGGTTGACATTGGTTTTTCCATAGCCGAACAGATTATAGTCTGAATTATATTTATTTTGCGCTATATCATATTTTCCTGCGCCGCTGTTTGTTATACAGCCAATCATAAACAACGACTGAGAATCAGGGACGGTTATTTTGTAATCAACACCCCCGTTTTCGGAGAAACTGAGTTTTTCACTTTCGGTAATATCCTTATCAATATCCGCAATAGAATAATTCTTAGTCCCGTTTTTCATTGTGACTGCTGTTTCATGCGGATTATAGTTATCCGATTCAGTCACCGCAAAGCCGTCTATTACTCTGCCGATAATGGGGTTTATGTAAAGAAAATTTTTGCTGCTTTCTGAAACGTCAGAGCAGACGGTGGAAGTAAGACCTGTTTTCGATGCACCCGACATATTTCTGAAAACAACTCCGCCGTAACGTACTACTCCGATATATCCGCCGACTGCGACATTTCCGCTGTAATTGCTTGTACCGACAGTAATCTTTGTTTCCTCGCCGAATGACAGGCTTACATTATCAATAATATTATCTCCGCCGTTTACTATTCCGATAAGTCCGCCGTAAAACTGCGTTCCGCCGCTGCCGTCGGTGTCATATGCCGATTTTGCAGCCGGAGCGGCAAGCGTGATACTATTCGCCGCAGCATTAACAGTCAGATCCTTCACAACAGAGCCTGTGCTGTTATAGATAAGCGGATTGACACTCTGGTTTGTGATGGTTTTATTATTTCCGTCGATAACGCCCATAAAAGGTGTGGTTTTTCCGAGGCCTGTGAATGATGCGCTGAGGATTATATTATCGTTATCGCCGCTTAGCTGATAGTAGGCGGTTGAAAGGGCGTCCTTGATAACGTCGAGTTCAACGGCAGTTCCGGTCGTATCGGGAACGGGGTTGCCGAGAACGTCCTTTACAATTTCACCGTTTTCCATTTCGGGCGGATAAAATTTAGAGGTTGCAGAATCCCACACATACATACAATGACTTGCATGGGTGGTTTCATCGGTCTTTTCGGCACACCATGAATTATAATTGTTTTCACGATAATTTATAACCGTTCCGTCGGAAAATGTATCGACGCCGCCAAGTATATCGGCAACAAGCATAAGCTGGTTTGCTTTTTCGATAATATAAGGGTCGTTATACGTTCCGCAGCCTTTGTCAAGATTAGGGGTCGCTACGTTTACTTTTATTTCGTAAAACTTAGATGTTGTGCTTGAATTTGGTTTAACATAAGGAAGAAAATAGTCGTTATCAAAATTATACGGTTCACTATCGTTAGCAGAAGTTTTCGGGTCGGTATAATACGGGCTGTTAAGATAGTTTCGCTCAAGGTCTTTATACTGTATTGAAGCCGTTATTTCCTTTCCGTATGTAACATTATGCAGAGCAGAATCGTTTTTGTCCCAGTCCTCGCTGTACTTATAGTTATAAATAGCCGAGCAGTTATTTCCTTCCGGATAGGAGAAAGCATTCAGAATAGTTGCGTTCTTAAAAATAGATTTTTTGGTATTATACGCCGTATCAAATTCCGAGTTTAAGTCATCATCATCAAAACGCTTCGCTCTGCTGTCAAGCTTTATGTTATTGAATACAAGCTTAATATTATTCGCATTGTTGTAGTCATAAAAACCAACGTTTCCGATAAGACAGCCTGCCGCTGTTTTAGTAGGATCGCCTTCATTATAAGCGGCTGTTGTAGATATGCCGTTTATTGTCAGATTTGCATCATGGTCGATCTGGTTGATAAGAAGCGGCGCATATGAAGAATCAGCAGCTCCATTAACAATAATACCGTCCAAAACTATATTATTGCATACTATTTTAGCAGGAGATTCAACAGTTCCGGCAACCTTTCCGCGAATAAGAACGCCGGAGTCCTTTATCCCTACAGAATCATCAAACACCTTTCCGGCATTTCCGCTAAAAGTCGCATCATTAACAGTAAGGCTGCCCGAGCAATCTCTGAAAAGTCCGCTCTGCATAAGATAATGCTGATTATTTGTATTATACGAGAATCTGGAATCGCCCTTCCCCTCGATCGTATCAAATTCATTGTTGTAGAATGTAAATTCGGAAGGTCCTTCTATATTAACCGTATCATCAATATCGACAGGATAATATGAATATCCTTTCATATCATACTCGCCTGCCGGAATTGTTGAAATTTCTGATTCAGAACCGTCTTCATTCGTAGTAGTTTCAATAAAGTCCCCTGTAAATTCAAAATACGATTTTATAGATTCGTGCGCATACCTGTTTACGCTCCAGAGCAGAAGTTTTTCAGCATCGTTTTTATTGCTCTTTCCACGTATGTAATCAAGATTGTAGTAATATCTGACATAAGGAT
Source organism: Oscillospiraceae bacterium (assembly GCA_051882075.1). GTDB lineage: Bacteria > Bacillota > Clostridia > Oscillospirales > Ruminococcaceae > YE71. The sequence continues at coordinate 15,152 of JBJERC010000018.1, forward strand.
TAAACTTTTTTGTAGTATCAGTAGTTTTTGCGTATTCCGTCTGATTCTGATAAGTGTTGCAGTTTTCGCCGTCCATTATCACATAAGGCTTACCATCTCCGTCGGGGTCGGTAGTGCGTATTGATACAACTGCGCAATCGCCGTTGGCGGCTGCGATTTTTGTGTCTGAATTGGCATATACAAGTATTTCATCAAATTTCGGAGAGGAATTGCTTAAATTGATAGTATCGTCGGAAATCTTATAAGCGTCTTTACTTGTGAATTCGAGGTACAGATTTTTATAATAAGTAGTTGTAACTGAACTAACAGTATAGTTGTATTTTACATAACCCTTATTAACAAACATACCAAACGCACCTGCGCCGCTTTCGCCGCTTACGGTAATATTATTAATATCTACATCATTGACCTGCCAATAGCCGCTGCCCTGTGTAACAAGACCTGCAAAGTCGCTGTTGCCGCCGGTAAGCTTACAGTTATTAATCGATACTCCGCCGAATGTAACGTCAACGTTACACCACGTTGAGCCGAGCAATGCTGAGCCATTACAATTAGTAATCTCCACTCCGTCTAAAGTAACGTTATTTAGTTTAATTGTTCTTTCGGAGCTTTGGCTGTCATTTCCTGCAATGTTAGCTATTAATCCGCCTGCGATAACTTTTTTATAATTTGAGTTAGTGCTTTCTTTATTATTTATGACAGCGTTAATCTCCGAGTTTTCAATATTTAAGATGAGATTGGGTTTGCTTGCCAAGATATTTCCAAACACTCCGCCGGCATATACTCTGTTGTCAGTAGTATTACTAATTGTTATATCAGATGAGATCTTACAGCCTGTTATTTTGATCTCTGCACTCGTAAAATAAAGTTCTCCGATCAATCCGCCGCATCTTGTACTGATATTATCCTTGCAGATAACATTTATATCAACATCTGTGTTTACATTTTCAAAAATAACCTTATCCGCCGTTTTATCTGTAACGCTCTGTGCGGCAACACTTCCTACAAACATATCACTGGCGGAACTTTTCGATTGTATATTAATTATTCCATTTATATTGAAATTTTTAAATTCTGAATATCCGTATATTTTTGAAATTAGTCCGGAATATCTATGATTATATATTCTGCCGTTTCCGTCAGTTTCATCATTAGAATCTATTATTTCTGCTTCTGAATTGCTATCCTTCTTTCTTTTTCCATAAGGCTCGCCTGCCGCAAGAGTAATGGTCGGATAATTTTCATTTTCATCTTTCTCGCCGATAATTGAGCCTTTAAAATCAAATACACCATTATTTCCCTTTGCATTACTGCCATCATCACGATATAAACCTGTTATACCCGTACCGGTCAGATCTATATCGCTTGTAAGCGTCATATTTAATGTTGCTTTGTTATCATGGTTAAGCAATGAAGAATAGTCTGAAAATCTCAATGCGTTTTTTGAGTCATTAACAGTGCCGGCTTTTGCCTTTAAATTAAGCGCAACAATAGCAAATTTTTCAACGCTCGAAACAGTGACAGCATTTGTATCCGTAACAGGAATATTTTTTACAGTTACAGTATGATCAGCTTTAATAACCAGAACTTTATCTATATCAAATCTATCACTAAATCTCAGCACCTCGCCCCATGTGCCGATATCGTCAGCCTGTACAGGATTAGTGCTTCTTATAAGCGTCCAGCCGTTCAAAGCGTAAATAAGCGTCTGATTTCCTCTGATTCCGACTATCTGACCGTACTTGCCCTTGCCGGTTGCGTCACATTTAGTTGAACTGAGGTCTGTCGTTCCGCTAAGCTGTAAAACACCTGCTGTCATATTTCCGACAACTCCGCCGCCTTTGAAAGCACAATCATCTGTCTTAACTGAAATTTTTAAGTTTTCTACTTCAAGCATACCGCCGCCGTTTGAGCCGATAAACCCACCAAAGCAAGTACTGCTATCATTGCAATTGCTTGCATTTACGGTAACACCGGAACACTTAACATAAGCATTAGACTCCGTCGCCCCGATAACACCGCCGTAGTTAGTTGCGGTGCCGCTTTTCGTGACAGTAACTTCCAATCCGCTTATATCAAGGGTATCACTTGAATTTTTTGCATTATATAACCCTACAAGTCCGCCAAAGTTTCCGCCGTAACCGGTCACAGTAATGCTATTCGTGCTGTCAATGGTAACAGTACCGCCGTTATTCTGAAGCTCGCCGAAAATTCCGCCTGCATTTCCGCCTGAATTATCTCCGTTTACCGTGCAGTTTACGTTATAATTTGTTACGTTAAAAGTCTTTCCTTCTCCGTTTTCGTAATACCCGAAAACTCCGCCCGAACCCGAGCCGCCGCTTACCGTTGCGACAACTGTCACACTACTCTCGAAAAAATTGACCGCTGCATTTTCGGCAGAACCGACCAGACCGCCGGCATATTTGCTTGCAGAAGTTGCAGAGATATTCCCAGAGGTAGTAATATTGCTTTTTACAGTAAGGCTCGAGCCGTCTGCCATACTTCCTACAAGTCCGCCCGCATTGCCGCCTGTTGACGTAACGCTGTTTGTGCTGTTGCTCTCTGCTGAGATTTCAGCCGTAAGCGAAGAATTTGCCCCCATTGTTCCGCAGAGAAGACCAACGTCGCCGCTTCCGGTTATGTCCTTATCGGAGTAGTTTGTAAAATTTAATTCAAGCTGCGCATTGTCCTTCATTTCGCCGATAACGCCCGAATAATCGCCCAAATCAATATTCTCGGCTGATTGTGGAAGATAATCATTAGAAATAATTTTCAAGAAATTGCCCGAACCGGTTTCGTCGTCGTGCTTCACATGGTTTGCATATAAAGGCGAAGCTTCTCCGCCCGAAACTCTTGTCAATTTAAGGTCAGTATCGGTTGTTGTGCCGCTTAAATAAACATGACAGGAATCGTGAACATAATTAAACAAGGGCTTATTTAAAACAAGTCCGTTAGTTTTCGTGTCTATTAAATAAATATTAGCAGAAAAAGGGAAATCTTCAGTACCGATACTTTCAAATTCATTGAGGTCTTCCTCTGTTAATGCAC
>JBJERC010000019.1:0-159025 GCA_051882075.1 Oscillospiraceae bacterium
TCGACGCAATACTCAACAATCCGACGCTTTCTCAGGCACTAAAGATAATCTCTTATCTTATCCCGAGCGAATCATATCTTATCCTGAACAACAGGTTTCTTAAGCCTCTTTCGCAGATTTCTTCCGACCCGACGGTTTTTGAAAACGACTACACGCTCGTTTCCCATTCCGATAAGGGATATACGGACAAAATGCCTTATTCACCGCTGAGCTTTAAAGGTATCTATGATCTTATTTTCCAAAAGCTTTCTGAGAATTTTATGTCTGTAATTTCGCCGGTATTTGTAGGAAGCATGATCTGCGGCTATTATCTCTCAAACACACGAGATATCATAAACGAAGGTCACAAGATCAAACGTATCGCAAAGGCGATAAATATCTCCTTTAACGAAATGCATAACCGTTATAAGCAGCTTGAAATGAAGCAGAAGGCGGAAGAGTCGGTATATGTCGATCAGGTGACAAATCTGCCCAATCTGAGAGGAAGCTGCAAATGGTTCACCGAATTTACAAACGATGAAAAAAATCACAAAAAGCATCTTACCATTTCGGTTTATGCGATCGCAAAATATAAGCAGATCTATGAAAATTATGGCATAGACGATGCTGAAAATGCTGTGAAATATGTGGCGGAGGCGCTTTTGTCCGCAAATCCCAAAGACTGTTTTATCGGACATATTTCCGAAAACGAGTATGTTGTAATCAACTATTATGACGACGACTCTTATATTTCAAAAACAATAAACAGCGCAACCTCAAATTTCTTCTCGCTTTTGCAGGATTTCAACGACCAGAACGGCAAGGATTATTATGTTGAGGTAAACTGTGGATGCACAGTTGTTGCTCCCGGCTGGAACGGAACGCTTGCAAGCTATATAAAATTTGCGAGCGGCGAGCTTTATATGAACAAGCTGAAAATGGGACAGAAAAAACAGCAGTCCGAGCAGCGCAGACGCGAATATGACCGTGAGGTATTTTCACTGCTTATTGAAGAGAATATGTTCAAATATTGCTTCCAGCCGATAGTTGACGCTAAAACTGGCGAGATTTACGGCTATGAAGCGCTCATGAGAACTCCCGAAAGCATAAATATGTCGCCTCTCGACGTGCTTGAAACAGCCTCGCAGACAAACAGGCTTTACGATATCGAACGTGCAACGATATTTAATGTAATGGAGTTTGTTTCTCATAATTCTGAGTTTTTCTCGAACCGTAAGATTTTTATAAATCTTATTCCTGGATATTTTTTAAACGATGAAGACCACAGAATAATCGGATCAAAATACGGCGAGTATATCGACAATTTTGTATTCGAGATAACCGAGCGCAACACCGTAACCGACGGCGAGCTTAACAGAATAAGAACGCTTGGTGGAGATGAGAGAAGCAATCAGGTCGCTATCGACGATTACGGCACGGGTCATTCAAATATCGTAAATCTGCTCAGATATTCACCGCAGATAATCAAGATCGACAGATTTCTGATTTCCGACGTCGACAAGGACGTAAACAAGCAGATGTTTATCAAGAGTACGATCGATTTTGCAAGGCTAAACGGTATAAAGGTGCTTGCCGAGGGCGTCGAGACCTCAGAGGAGCTTAAAACCGTGGTGTCATACGGCGTTGACTTTATTCAGGGCTATTACACGGGAAGACCTGTTTTTGAGCCGATAATAAACATTGACGACTCGATAAGACAGGAGATCATCGGCATGAATACTAATATATAAAATTAGAAGCGGACAGGTCATTAAAATCTGTCCGCTTTTTGTTTTTAATCTATAGAAAATTTATGTCGTTTACTATACTTTACGGTTATTATATCTGTAAGCCGCAAACGCAGCTGCAACTATTATAAGATAACCGATAATACTGAAAATATCCGGCTTGTCGCTGAAAATAACAAAGCCTATGAGCGAAGCAAAAATCAGCTGTGTGTAATCAAACAGCGAGATCTCCTTCGCAGGCGCAAAGGTGTAAGCCGCCGTTATAGCAAACTGTCCGCCTGCCGCCGCAATGCCTGCCGAAATTAGCGAGAGCAGCTGAAATGCAGTCATAGGGTGAAAATCGCAAATTAAAAACGGCAAAAACACAAGAGATGAAAAAGCAGAGAAAAATGCAACGATAAACGGCCCCTTTTCGCCGTTTTTACCGCAGTATCTTACCGCCGTATACGCTCCGCCTGCCGCAATGCCGCCGAAAAGACCTATCGCCGCAGGAATAAGCGCAGGATTATCAAAGCTCGGTTTTATAACGAACAAGCTCCCGATAAAAGCCGTGAGAACGGTCATTCCCTGAAAAAGCGTCAGCTTTTCCTTTAAGAAAATAAACGAGAAAAGCACCGCAAAAAAGGGTGACATTTTATTGAGCAGGGAAGCGTCCGAAAGCGCAAGACGGTCGACTGCGTAAAAGTTAGCGAGTATTCCGGCTGAACCGAGCGCCGAACGGATAAACAGCGCAGGCAGATTTCTTTTTTTGGCGCATTTAAAAGGAATACCGTCTTTTTTTAGCATAATAAGCGCAAAAACAAGCGCTACAAGATTTCTGAAAAACGCTTTTTGAACCGAAGGCAGATCTCCCGAAAGCCTTACAAAAGCGTTCATCCATGCAAAGCAGAATGCCGAGAGTATAATGCAGATTATACCCTTCATTCTGCTTTTATTTTTATTCTCATTCATTTATTGAATACCTCTCTTGACATTTAAAACATTTTATCTGAATTATAGCACAATTTTCTTACGCTGTCCACTCATTTCATAAAATATGTGATAAATCGTAATCATATCTTACTGCTTGTTCACATAGAATTTAATATATCAAAAGAAAGGACAGTGAATATCAATGACGAGCATTTCAAAGCTTCAATACGCCGAAGCGCTTTTGCCGCCGAAACTTCGGTCGGCGCTCGGACGAACCGGACGAAGTGAAAGAGAGCAGATAACCGAATTGAGACTTCGAAACGGAAGATTTTTTTCTGCCGTTTTGTACGGAAGAGAATACTTTATCACTTACGACGGCAGATTTATGAACACTTCCGACAACGCCGTTTCGGTATGCGGCGAGGACATATGCTTTACGTTTACGGCGGCGTTCAAAGGCTCGGTACATTCATTTCCGCGCGAGCTTGCACAGGGTTACATAACCTGCGAGGGCGGAAACAGGGTAGGCTTTTGCGGAACGGCGGTCTGCGATACAAAGACCTATGAAGTAAAAAGCGTAAAAAATATTTCCTCCATAAATATAAGAATAGCCCGTGAGGTAATAGGCTGTTCGCAGCAGATATTCCAAAGAGCCTTCGCAGACGGTCCTGCTTCACTTATAATAGCTTCGCCTCCTTGCGGCGGAAAAACGACTGTGCTCCGAGATCTTTGCCGAAGCCTCAGCGAATTTTATCGGCTCAGCGTTATCGACGAAAGGGGCGAGATAGCAAGCGTATACGAAGGACAGCAGCAGAACGACGTCGGCTTGCGCTGCGATATTTTCGACTCATATAAGAAATCCGACGCAGTAATGACGGCTGTAAGAGTCATGTCGCCGCAGATGATAGTATGCGACGAGATAGGCTCAAAGGAAGAATTACAGGAGCTTGAATATGCGGTAAATTCGGGCGTAAAGCTTATCTGCACCTGCCACGCCTCGTCGATCGGCGAACTGAAAAAAAGACCTGTCGTAAGTCGGCTTATTAAGCTAAAGGCATTCGATTACGCAGCAATACTAGGAACTGGAAGCCTTTGCGGAAAGCTTAACGCTTTTTACGATCTTTCGGGTGAAAAGAGTGAAAAATGATAAAGCTGACGGGCATAATTTTGGTTGTTATCTGCGGTACGGCGGCGGGAGCTTATGCGGCGGACAGGTATAAAAAACGCTTTGAATCGCTTCTTCTTGCACAGGCTGTTATCGAACAGCTTCTTATCATGCTTGAATATGAATCTCCGACAGTCGGGGAAATGATTGCAGGATTAAAGCGCAGCAATATTCAATTGCCTGTTTTCATCAAGGAGCTTCCCGAAAACGCAGACGCAAAAGACGCAGTAAAAAGCATTTTAAAGAACAAGGACGGTTATGAAAAATGCGACCTTGACAAGATTTCAGAGCTTTTTAACAATTTAGGAAGCGCTGACAAATGCTGTGAACTACAGCGGCTTAAAAGCGCCGGAGCATATTTTGAAGGACGAGCCGAACGTTCAAGACCCGATACGGAGCGTAAAATAAAGCTTTCAAGGTATCTCGGACTGCTTGGGGGGATATTCCTTGCGGTGCTTCTTGTTTGATATAATGCAAGAAAGAAATAACGGAGATTTTTAAATGGAGATCGATCTTATATTTAAAATAGCGGCGGTCGGGATAATCGTTGCGGTTCTGGTGCAGCTTTTAAAGCGTGCCGAGCGTGACGAACAGGCAATGATGACGACTCTCGCCGGACTTATAGTCGTGCTTATGATGATCGTCGATCAGATAGCGGAGCTTTTTGAAACTATAAAATCGCTTTTTGGGTTTTACTGATGGATATTATTTCTGTTGCATTGTTTTGTATAACCTCCTGCGTTTTGCTAAAGGTTCTCGCTTCAAACAGCGGCGAGATAAAGGTCATTTGCTCGATACTCGCAGCCTGCCTTGTTACAGTGAGATTTCTCAGCGAATTCAGCTCGATATCCTCAGCGCTTTCGGAGCTTTTTGAACAAACGGGACTAAACGACGAATATTTTAAAATTATCGTTAAATGCTTAGGGATATGCTATGTAACGCAGCTTGGCTGCGACTGCTGCCGTGACTGCGGGGAAGCTGCATTAGCGTCGCAGCTTGAGCTTACGGGCAAGGCTTCAATGCTTATCGTTTCTCTTCCGCTGTTCAGAGCGGCGGTAGAGCTTGTAAGATCGCTGCTTATGTAAAAATATTTTTGTATAAAACACATATTTTTAAAATTATGAAAAAGATAATAACAGCCGTATTTTTCGCCGCAATACTTCTTATCGCCTTTCCTATCTGCGCAAAAGCGGACTCGTCGGGTGAGGTAACAAGCGAACAGGCGCTTGATGATTATTACAGCACGATCAACGAAAAAATCGATAGCGCTATCGACGACGAAACAAAACGGAGTATGAAAGAAAAAGGCATTGACGGCTCAGATATTTCAAATGTCGGAATTTTCGACGTTATAAAAATGATATGGAACGAATTTACTTCCTCGATATCAGAACCAATAAAACTTCTCGGAAGACTTGCAGCCGTGCTGATACTGTCGTCGCTTGCGAAAAGTCTTGCACAAAACGGCGCAGGCGCATCGCAGACATTTATGACCGTAAGCGTACTTGGCTGCATAACAGTCATTTATCAGACAATCTATCAGACGTTTGTAAATGTTTGCGGATTTTTAAATACGCTGTCGGAATTTATGCTGTCGTATATTCCGATATACGCTTCGGTAACGGCGGCTTCGGGCGGTTTTTCGGCAGGGAGCAGCTATTATGCCCAGACGCTCGGAATTTGTGAGCTGATAGGTTTTATTTCGCAAAAAGTCATAATGCCCTTTTTAAGCATTTTTCTTGCGCTTTCGTTTACCTCGGCGATAAACCCCGATATGAAGTTTTCCTCCGTCGCCGAATCTATAAAAAACGCCGTAAGGCTGACGCTTACTGCGCTTATGACAATATTTACAGGGCTTATAACCATACAAAGTTTTGCAGGCTCGGCGGCTGACAATGCCGCAAGCAGAGCGGTAAAATTCGGAGCTTCAAACTTTATCCCGATAATCGGCGGCTCGGTTTCGGAGGCTTATTCGACCGTTTACTCCTCTATCGGCATTATTCGCTCAAGCGTCGGCAGTATCGGAATTGCCGCCGTGTCAGTAATGCTTTTAAAACCGCTTGCAACGATCATATGCGTAAAGCTTGTGCTTTCTGCGGCGAAGCTGATCTCAGACCTGATGGGAATTTCCGAAGCGTCGGAGCTTTTAAAAAGCACAGGCTATGCAATGTCGGCGGCAATAAGCACGGTGCTTTGCTTTTCGATGATGTTCATAATCTCGACAGCCGTTATCATGCTGACGGCTGCAAACGCCTACGCATAAGAGAGGAGAGCTTTTGACATGGAAGCAGTAAAAAACGCCGTTTTCACAGCCTGCCTGACCGCAATTCTGATCTCAGCCGTTCAGACGCTTTCGCCGGCGGTGATGAAGAAGGAACTGCGCCTTGTCTGCGGACTTGTCCTTATTATCTGTGTGGCGGCGCAGATAAGCGGAAGTGATTTCAATCTTGACATATCGGTAGGCGGTCTTTCGGACGACGCAGACTATCTTTCGCTTAACAAAAGCTTTGAACAAACGCTGATAGAAGAAACCGAAGACTCGCTTGAAAAGAGTATTTTAGAAAAACTAAGCGAGAATGGTATCTTTGCTAAAAAAGTCAGCATAGTTTGTTCGCTTGATGAATATAATTGTGTTAAAGCGGATAGGGCTTGTATTTATCTTCCGCCCCAGTCGGACGATCAGCAGGTAAGCTTTGCCGAAGAGCTGATAAAAGAGCTTCTTCCTGAAACGGAAACCGAGGTGATAGAAAATTGAAGGAAGCGTCAACGGTCAGAAAAATACTATCAGACCCCGATAAACGTCTTAAAGCGATCTTCATTGTCGGTATTATCGGGATAATTCTGATACTGCTCTCCGAATTCATTCCATCGTCTGACAGCAAAAATGTTGAAAATGAAAGCACGGCAGAGTTATCCTTTGACGACACCGCAGCGTATAAAAAAAGCGTTGAAGCTCAGCTTGAGGAACTTATCTCGGAGATAAAGGGCGTGGGCAAGGTCAGGGTTATGGTAACCGTCGCAGGAACAAGAGAGTATGTTTTTGCACAGCAAACGGATACCAACAGACAGACCGAAACCGACGGAGAGGCTTTTGCGCAAAAAGGAGAGATAATCCTGTCAGACGAAAAGGACGGCAAAAAACCTGTCGTAAAGCAGATAATATCGCCGCAGATAAGCGGCGCCGCAGTCGTTTGCGAGGGGGCGGACGATCCTAAAACAAAGGAGCGTGTTATAAACACGGTAAGCGCAGTACTCGGTTTATCAGGTTCAAAAATAAGTGTTGAGCCATATCAATAAAAACAGAAATTTTTGTCGGAGGTAATCACATGAAGAAACCAGATCTCAGCAAATTCAGCTTTATTATCGGAAAGAAACAGATAATGCTCGCAGGAATGACGCTTGTACTCGGAACGGCGATCTATGTAAACTATGCAATGTCGTCGGCTGACAGTATCAAATCGACGAAAAAGGTTGAAAGCAAAAGCATACATTACGGCGATACGCAGCTCGTTTCCGCCGAAGAGGACAGCGACAGCTATTTCGCTCAGGCAAGGATCGACAGAAGCGCTTCAAGAGACGAGGCGGTTGCAACTCTGCAAACGATTATGAGCGGCGGCGACAGCACGCCCGAGGAGCAGGAAGCCGCAGCAGAGGAAGCGGCGGCTATGACAGGGCTTATCGAAAAAGAAAGCAAGGTCGAAAATCTTATCAAGGCGGCAGGCTTTAAGGACTGCGTTGTTTATCTTGACGGAGAAAATGCAAATATCGTCGTTCAGACTAAGGACGGTCTTATCCAGACCGAGGCGGCGCAGATAAAGGATATCCTGCTCAGCGAGGTGAACGTTTCAGCCGAAAACATAAGAATATTTGACGTAGAATAATTTTAAGCCGCAGTTTTTGTATGACAGCAAGGACTGCGGCATTTTATTGCCTAAAGATGTTCAAATTATTAACAAAAAGAAAATAAATGCAGATTTTATTGTATATAAAAGTATTTTATGCTATAATATAAGTTAATACAAATGTGTGATCAAAATTTAAACTTGAAATTTTCTTTGAAAGGATCGTGCTGATATGGAGAAAATGAGACAGTATACCGAAAGCCGGTTTTATGTTAGTGATGAAGCGGTCGCTAAGGTCATTATTGACGCCGTTGAAAGCGTAAACGGAGTATATTCGGTGTCAAAATCGCTTGCTTTTCCGATAAAGAAGCTGCAATGCAAAAAACATTCAAGAATAGCCGTAAAGTTTGACGGCGATGTTCTTTCAATATCGGTATGCGTTACTCTGTATTCCGACGCACCTGCGCTTGAAACGTCCGAAAAGATTCAGGAAAGCGTTAAATCGGCTGTACAGAATACGCTCGGTATGACAGTCTCAAAGGTCAACGTATCGGTATGCGATACGGTCATGAGATAAAAAGGGAAGTATAATTGGGAAGTATACTTGTGAAGTATACTTGTATAGAAGTAAAGAAAATAGAAGTCAGGAAGTGTTGATATGCCAAATAATAAGAAAACATATAGAGAAGAAAAATTTAAAGCCGACAAAAGAGAACTAAGAGAGGGAGCCTTTATTCTCTATTTTGAAAGCCTTTTCCGTGACGATAATATCTCTGATATTTACGAGGTTTCCGCCGAAGCGGAGGACGCCGACGCTGAATTAAGACTCAGCGAGCAGTCATGCAGACTTGCTGAAAAGGTCGCCGAAAAAGCGTCGGAGATCGATAAGATAATTGAAAACTATTCCAAAAAGCGCAGCGTTGACAGAATTGCAAAGATAAATCTTGCTATTTTAAGACTTGCGCTTTACGAGGCAATATATGAGGATAAGGTTCCCGTAAACGTTGCGATAAGCGAAGCGGTATCACTTGCACAGAAGTACGCAAGAGAACCGGATACAGCGTTTATCAACGGAGTTCTCGGAGCATTTTCAAGGGACAACGGTGAGAAATCGGAAGTAAAAACAGATGAGTGATAAGCTTTCGACCCTTGGGATAGATACCTCGAATTACACCTGCTCGGCTGCATATTTTAATGCTGAAAGCAGAAAAGCGGTTCAGGCAAAGCAGCTTTTGCCCGTCAAGTCAGGCGAAAAGGGAATTAGACAGTCGGACGCCGTTTTTCATCACACAATGCTTATCCCCGAAATGCTCGGACAGCTTTCGGAATATATCGGAAGCGTCGGTGCGATAGGAGTAAGCGACAGACCCTCCTGCCGTGAAGGTTCTTATATGCCCTGCTTTATGACAGGTCTTTCGGCCGCAAAAGCAATGTCGCTTGCGGCAGGAATACCGTATTTTACCGCAACTCATCAGACGGGGCATATTTTAGCCGCACTATATTCTGCCGATAAACTTGACTTGATAAACTCACAGCAGCAGTTTCTTGCGTTTCATGTAAGCGGCGGAACGACCGACCTGCTTCTTTGCACGCCTGATAAACAGAATGTACTGGATATAAAACGAATAGGCGGATCGGCAGACCTTAAAGCAGGACAGGCGATAGACCGCTGCGGCGTAATGCTCGGTCTTGATTTTCCGTGCGGAAAAGCTCTTGAACGCTTAGCTGAAAGCTGCGATGAAAAAATCAAGATAACCCCCTCGGTCAAAGGGCTTGAATGTTCGCTTTCAGGGTTAGAAAACAAATGCCGAAAGCTTTTTGACGACGGTGCGGACAGCTCTTACATAGCTTCCTTTTGTCTTAATTCTGTCGCAGCGGCAATTTTTGCTCTTACGAAAAATGCGCTTTCAGAATACGGAAATCTCCCTGTTTTATACGCAGGCGGAGTCATGTCCGATAAACTGATCGCAGACAGGCTGAAAGATAATTTCGACGCATATTTTGCAAGTCCCGAATTTTCATGCGATAACGCTGTCGGTGCGGCAATTTTTGCGGCAATAATGAAAGGAATGATCTGATGTCGTCAATACTCAGCGTTTCTCAGCTTAACAGATACATTTCTCTGAAGCTCGGCGGAGATCTTAAACTAAAAAACATTACGATAAAAGGCGAGATCTCGGAGTTTAAGGTACATTATAGATCGGGGCACGCTTACTTCGTTTTAAAGGACGATACCTCGGTTCTTAAAGGCGTTATGTTCGCAAATTCCGTTAAACGGCTTACGTTTATGCCGCAAAGCGGAATGAACGTGCTCTGCTCGGGCAATATCGAGGTCTACGAGGCAGGCGGCGTTTATCAGATAATTGCCGCAGAGCTTATTCCTGCCGGTATCGGCGCAAAATTCATGCAGCTTAACGCCGTAAAGGAAAATCTTGCAAAACAGGGACTTTTTTCTGCTGAAAGGAAGAAACCTCTTCCGCAGCTTCCTAAAAAAATCGCAGTAGTTACTTCGCTCAACGGTGCGGCATTACAGGATGTTCTGAATATCCTCCGCAGACGTTATCCTGTCGGAGAGGTGGATATTTTTCCTGCGCAGGTTCAGGGTGAAAATGCGCCCGAAACAATAACTAAAGCGTTGTCGGAAGCTGATAACAGCGACTGCGATGTAATAATACTAACAAGAGGCGGCGGCTCGTTTGAGGATCTTATGCCCTTTAATTCCGAAGCGGTCGCAGTCTCGGTCGCACAATGCCATACTCCGATTATCAGCGCAGTCGGTCACGAAACCGATACAACGCTTGCGGACTATGCGGCGGACAAGCGTGCGCCTACGCCCTCGGCGGCGGCTGAAATTTGTGCGCCCACTGTCGAAACGCTTTACAATACCGCCGACCTGCTCCAAAAAAGGCTCGACAGAGCGTATATGCAGATAATCTCGGCGGGGCTCGATAAATGCTCACGGCTTGATTTAAGATTAAAGGCTGTTTCGTCCGACACGCTTATCAAAGACGCACATTTAAAACTTGACAGCGTTTCTAAAAGACTTATTTCGGCGGCGCAGAGGGTCATTGACAGGAAAACAAACAGACTTGACAAGGCGTGCGCTTCTCTTGAGGCTTTAAGCCCGTTCGGCGTTCTTGAAAGAGGCTATTCGATCACCCTCAAGAACGGCGGTGCAGTCACAAGACCCGAACAGCTTTCACCCGACGACGAGATCGTAATTAAGTTCAGCGGATTTGAGGTCAAAGCGGTCGTAAAGGATATAACCGTCGGATAAGGCTATAAATTACTTGAAAGGATAATTGATATGAGCGAAGCGGCTAATTATGAAGCATCACTAAAAAGGCTTGAGGAGATAGTTTCAAGGCTTGAAAGCGGCGAGCTTTCTCTTGAAGAGTCCATCTCACTTTACAAAGAGGGAACCGAGCTTTCGGAATATTGCAGGAAAACACTTGAAAACGCAAGTCTTGCCGTAAAAACTGTTAACAAGGAAGATGAATAATGAATGAGAAAAATCAGTCAAAGCTTGACGCTTACTGTGAAAATATAAACAATACGCTTTTAAAGATAGTGTCAGATAAGCCGCAGCTGAGAGAATCGGTGTGCGGCGCAATGGAATATTCCCTTATGGCAGGCGGCAAAAGGCTTCGCCCTGTGCTTATGCTTGAATTTTGCCGTATGTGCGGAGGAAAATCGTTCGATCTGCTCGACATTGCCTGCTCGGTTGAGCTTATACATACCTTTTCTCTTATCCACGACGATCTGCCCTGTATGGACGACGACGATTTCAGAAGAGGAAGACCGAGCTGTCATAAACAGTTTGACGAAGCGACAGCGCTTTTAGCAGGCGACGCTTTAAACACACTTGCCTTCGAGGTCATTACCGACGCTGCGATCTCACAGAGAATTTCCGCACAGACAGCCGTTATGCTTATTTCCACGCTTTCAAAAGCGATAGGAGTAAACGGTATGATAGGCGGTCAGGTCATAGATATGCAGGCTGAAAACCGAAATATCTCACTTGACGAGCTTAATTTGCTTCAGTCCTGCAAAACAGGTGCGCTTATCGAGGCTGCCTGCGTTATGGGCGTTGTGCTTTCAGGCAGATATGAGATGATCCCCGCCGCTGCGGAATATGCCGACTATCTCGGAAGAGCCTTCCAGATCGTCGACGACATTCTTGATGCGACAGGTTCATTTGAAGAGCTTGGCAAGCCTATCGGAAGCGACGCCGAGCAGCAAAAAAGCACATATCTTTCAGTTCTGGGTCTTGAAGGCGCACAGGAAGAAGCAAAAAGGCTTACGACTCTTGCGCTTGAAACGTTAAAACAGTTTAACGACTGCGATTTCCTTTACGAGCTAACCGACAGTTTGCTGCACAGAAGAAGCTGATCATCGGGGAGTAATAAGTAACGGAGTAATAAAAATGAGCAACAGAAAATTTGATCTTACAAAAATGGATCTGCCCGCCGATTTAAAAAAGCTTTCATATGTCGACTGCGACAGACTGGCGGAGCAGCTGAGAAAAATCCTTATTTCCACCGTTTCAAAAAACGGCGGTCATCTTGCGTCAAATCTCGGCACGGTCGAGCTTACTATCGCACTTCACAGGGTGTTTAGTTCGCCCGACGATAAATTCGTTTGGGACGTCGGTCATCAGGCTTACACGCATAAACTGCTGACGGGAAGGGCAAAGAATTTTTCCACGATCAGAACGGAAAACGGTCTGAGCGGTTTTTTGCGCCCCGACGAATCGGAGCATGACGCTTTTATCAGCGGTCACAGTTCGACTTCCGTTTCCGCCGCTCTCGGAATTGCAACGGCGATGAAATTAAAGGGCGACGAGCATTTTACGGTTGCCGTTCTGGGCGACGGTGCGTTTACGGGCGGCGAGGTTTACGAGGGGCTTAATAACGCCGGAAAAAGCAATACGAATCTCGTTATCGTGATAAATTATAACGAAATGAGCATCTCGAAAAACGTCGGAGCTGCCGCAAAATATCTTTCCACACTGAGAACAAAAGAGTCGTATCATAAGACAAAATCGGCTGTCGAGACGGTTCTCGATCATACGCCTATCGTCGGAAAGCCTGCAAAAAAGGTTATCCGCTATTCAAAAAATGCCGTTAAGGATCTGCTTTTGCACAGCACGATGTTTGAAGATCTCGGATTTGAATTTGTCGGTCCTATCGACGGTCATAATATCGAGGAGCTTGAAGACGGGCTTAAAGCCGCAAAGGCTCTTCACAAACCGACGATCGTAATGGTCGACACCGTAAAGGGACACGGTTATCCGCCTGCCGAGGCAAACCCCGGCGAATTTCACGGCGTAGGCTCATTTGAGATAGCGACAGGCAATCCCGACGTTGTTCCTGCCGACAGCTTCTCGACCGTTTTCGGAAAAAAGCTACGAGACCTTGCATATGAACATAAGAATATATGCGCTATTACTGCCGCAATGAAATACGGAACGGGTCTGCAATATTTTCAGAAAGCCTTTCCCGATAGATTTTTTGACGTAGGAATAGCCGAGCAGCACGCTGTTACATTTAGCGCAGGACTTGCTTCAAACGGCATGATACCCGTGTTTGCAGTTTATTCTTCCTTCCTGCAAAGAAGCTACGATCAGCTTATTCACGACCTTGCGATAATGAAAACTCACGTCGTTATAGGCGTTGACCGTGCAGGAGTCGTAGGCGAGGACGGGGAGACCCATCAGGGAATTTTTGACGTTCCGTTTTTGACAACAGTTCCCGGTGTGAAGATCTATTCGCCGTCTGATTACAGCGAACTGAAACTTTGTATCGAAAAGGCGGTGCTTGAGGACGACGGCGTATGCGCTGTAAGATATCCGAGGGGTTCTGACAAATCGCAATGCAAATCCGGTTCGCCGTCTTCAGATTATGAATATGTCAATAACGGTTCAAAGGTGCTTGCCGTGACATACGGAAGACTTTACAATAATCTGCTAAAGGCGCACGACGAAGTTTGCGCCGAGGGATATGATTTCGATATGCTAAAGCTGATTGAAATATTCCCGATTTCAGACAAGATAACCGAGATAATTTCATCGTATGACAAAGTATTCTTCTTTGAGGAATGTTATCATTACGGCTCTATCGGAGAAAAATATGCGGCATTGTCAAGCGGCGTCGACCGAACGGATATTAAAGGCTTCGTTACGCACGGTTCTCCCGATTCGCTGCTTGAAGCTCTTGGACTTTCGCCGAAAAAAATGGCGGAAAAGATAATAGGATATTACTGCGATGAAAAGGCTTGATATATTTCTTGTTGAAAACCGTGCGGTCAAAAGCCGAGAAAAAGCTAAGCGGCTTATAATCGACGGAAAGGTGACGGTCGGCGGAAGGGTGGTTACAAAGCCGTCAGCCACAGTTGCCGACGATGCAGATGTGTCAGTTTCAGAGAGTGAAAACGAAAAATATGTCGGCAGGGGAGCGTTAAAGCTTCTCAAAGCGTTCGAGCAGTTTCCGATAGACGTATGCGGCAAAGTCTGCGCCGACATAGGCGCCTCAACAGGCGGATTTACTCAGGTGCTGCTTGAAAAAGGTGCTTCGCTTGTTTATGCGGTCGACGTCGGTCACGCACAGCTTGACAGCCTGCTTGCAAACGACAGCCGTGTTATCAACTGCGAGGGCGTTAATGTCAGATTTCTTCCGAACGACTTTTTCAAGCAAAAAATAGATTTCGTATGCTGCGATCTTTCGTTTATTTCCTTAACGCAGATCCTTCCGGCCGTTTGTGCGGCGGTAAGCGACGGCACACAGTTCGCCGTACTTATCAAGCCGCAGTTTGAAGCAGGCAGGG
Source organism: Oscillospiraceae bacterium (assembly GCA_051882075.1). Taxonomy (GTDB): domain Bacteria; phylum Bacillota; class Clostridia; order Oscillospirales; family Ruminococcaceae; genus YE71. Next base: position 14,472 of record JBJERC010000019.1, read on the forward strand.
AAGCGCTGAACAAGAAGGGCGTTGTAAAAAATATCAAGGATCATATAAGCGTTCTTGAATCGCTTCGCAGCTTTTTCCCGACTGTAAATCTGTCTCTTATGCAGATCACCCATTCGCCTATCTGCGGCGGCGACGGAAATATCGAATATCTCGCTTTTCTTATCAAGCAGCCGCAGCCTGAATTTAAAAGCTTTGATATGAAGCATATAGCGCAGACAGCGTTTTTGTCTGCAAAATAATGGTGGTTATTTATGAAAGTATTGATATACCCTAATCTGCTAAAGCAAAACAACCGCAAGTATACCGAACGTGCCTGCGGAATTTTATATTCGGAAAACGCCGAGATATACATGGATTGCGAATATGCGGATATTTTCGGCGAGCTGTATGGAATAAAATATATGAAGCTTAAAAGCTGCGTTGAGCAGTGCGACGTTATTGTCGTAACAGGCGGCGACGGCACAATTTTACGGTGTGCGTCGATCGCTTCACGATATAATAAGCCTATCCTCGGCATAAACTGCGGAACGCTCGGGTTTATGGCTTCGCTCGAAAACAGCGAAATGGAAAAGCTTATTCTTCTTTGCAGGGGCGAATATAAGATAAGCGAAAGAATGATGCTTTCGATAACCGTAAAACGTGAAAACGGCGAGGAGCTTCATGCTGATGCGCTTAACGACGCTGTTATCTTCAAAGGAGAGGACTGCAAGATAGTTGATTTCGAGGTAACAAAAGCGGAAAGCACAGTTTCCTCATTAAGAGCGGACGGAATAATCTTCTCGACTGCAACGGGAGCGACGGCTTATGCTCTTTCGGCGGGCGGCCCTATCATAGAGCCGGAAATGCAGTGCATTGAATTTTCTCAGATATGCGCTCATTCTCTTTTCGCACGTTCCGTTATTTTTTCTCCCGATTCCGTGCTGAAGGTAAATTGCCTTTTCAGGAACGAGGCACATACGGTTCTAACAGTCGACGGAAACGTACTTGCAAAGATCTCGCAGCGTGACACGGTTATCATAAAGCGCTCGGAATTAAAAACAGGTATCATAGATATTACAGGCGGAAGCTTCTTTTCTGCGCTAAACAGAAAGCTTATGACGCCGCTTAAAGAAAACTGATAGGAAAGGCAATAAAATGAAAAATAAGCGACACAATATGATATTAAAGCTTGTTTCAGAAAACGAGATACTTACTCAGGAAATGCTCTGCGATGCTTTATGCAGGGCAGGCTTCAAGGTTACTCAGGCAACTGTTTCAAGAGATATAAAGGAGCTTGCGCTTATCAAGACCTCGCTGCCCTCGGGCGTTAGCAAATACACCGTTCCGTCGTTAAAGCGAGAGTCGATGTCAGAAAGCGACAGCCTTATATTCACAATAATCTCCGACAGCGTAAAGAGCGTCGATTATGCGTTAAACACCGTCGTCGTAAAATGCACCTCGGGAATGGCTCAGGCTATCTGCGCAAAGCTCGATTCAAGCGAGCTGTTCAATTCAGTGGGCACTATCGCAGGCGACGATACTATTTTTATCCTGATGCGTACCGAAAAAGACGCTGAGAGGCTTGTGAAAGAGCTTCGTATGATTATCGAACGAAAGTAAGGCGGTGGGTGAATGCTTGAGGAAATATACATTGAAAACCTTGCCGTTATTGAAAAAGCAACCGTAAATTTTACAAACGATCTTAATGTTTTTACCGGTGAAACGGGCGCAGGTAAATCAATTCTTATTAACGGTATAAACGCTCTGCTCGGACAGAGGATCACTAAAGATATCGTAAGAACAGGCGCAAAAAAAGCCGTCATTTCGGGCTGCTTTACAAAGCTAAGCCGTGAATGTATCGATAAGCTTTCAGAATACGGAATAGAACCAGAAGACGGCAAACTTTTTCTTACTCGTGAGATAAATTCGGACGGCGGCAGCTCGGCAAGAATAAATTCTCGGAGCATAAATATTTCAGTAATGCGCGAGATAGGTTCAATGCTTGTTACCATTCACGGACAGCATGATAACCAGATACTTATGTCGCCCGAAAGACATATCGAAATTCTCGACAGCTATTCTGACGCAGAACCGATATTAAATGAATACCGTGAAAGTTTTCACGCACTTCAGGAGCTATCGCGAAAGATAAGCAGAAAGAAAAAAGAACAGCTCGGAAAACAGGCAAAGCTTGAACGTCTTTCAGAAATGATAAGCGAGCTTACGGAGCTTTCGCCTAAGCCGGACGAGGATCGTGAGATCGAAGAAGAGCTTGCGGTTTCAAAAAATGCCGTTTTTCTCTCGGAAGCCGCCTATTCGGCAAGCAGGCTGATCTCGGGAGACGACGACTTCGACGGCGCTGATAGCGTTGTTTCGCAGGCTTTAAAAAAGCTTGAATCGGGAACCGATATAATGCCTGATTTCGCTATGCTTTACGAAAGGCTCAACTCCGTTCAGATCGAGCTGTCGGATATTTCATCAGAGCTTGTCGGACTAATCGACAGCCTTAACGCAGATCCGCAGCGGTTTGAGTGGCTTAACGCTCGTTCAAAGGAGCTTGAAAAAGCAAAGGCGAAGTATGGTCCCGACCTCGACGACGTTATTGAAGCCTTTGAAAATGCAAAAGCCGAATATGACGAGCTTACTGGCAGCGAAGAAAGCATTTCCGAGCTGCTTGAAAAGCAAAAACAGCTGCTTCGTGAAACCTCGCTTAAAGCGGCAAAGCTTTCGCAGTTTCGAAAAGCGGCGGCGGAGCGTTTTGTCAGTCAGGTGACGGAGGAGCTTGAGTTTCTTAATATGCCGAAGGTAAAGATAGTCGTGGATATTCAGCCGGGCAGACTTACTATAAACGGAATGGATACGGTTGAGTTTCTCATTTCCGCAAATATCGGCGAACAGCCAAGACCTATCGCAAAAATTGCTTCGGGCGGCGAGCTTTCAAGAATAATGCTTGCGCTAAAAAGCGTTATTGCGGATAAGGACAGCATCGACACGCTTATTTTCGACGAGATCGACACGGGCGTAAGCGGACGTGCGGCGCAGAAGATAGGAATGAAGCTAAAAAGCATATCGAAATACCGACAGGTGCTGTGCGTTACTCATCTGTCGCAGATGGCGGTAATGGCTGACAATCATCTTCTTATTGAAAAGAAGGTCATAGGCGACAGAACCTCGACGCTTATCAGAACGCTTGATTTTGAAGACCGGGTAAAAGAGATCGCAAGAATAATCGGCGGCGACAGCATTTCTGAGCTTACAATGAAAAATGCCGAGGAGCTTATTCTCGAAGCTTCAAAATTATAAGTAAAAAAATCTTCAGCCTGCGCTGAAAACTGTACAAATTATCGTACAGTTGGCGGCACAGGCTTTATTTTTTAATATCTAAAGTCTGTTGAAATTTCGTCTTAATAAACAATATACAGCTTTGTTTTATATGGAAAATGTCCATGTTAAAATGACGAAAAAAATCTCCGGAATCTCAAAAAAGTGCGATTTTAGGGCAAATAAGTTGCCAATAGCAACAATTTAATAAATTTTGAATTTTATTTTTTTGTTTGAATATACGAATTTTTAAAAAAACGCTTTTTATCATTTGACAAAACAAAGAAAATGGTATATAATACAATCAAGGAAGTTTTAAATTTTTGTTAAGTCAGAGCTTTCGCTCTGGTCTTGACTGTAATTTTTATCCGGAGGAATTAGTATGAAAAAATCAGAACTTGTTGCAGCTATTGCGCAAAAGTGCGGCTGCACAAAGAAGGATGCCGAGGGTATGCTTTCTGTTTTTACCGAAACAGTAACCGAGGCGCTTTGCAAGGGTGAAAAGGTCGCTATTTCCGGCTTTGGTGTTTTCAACGTAACCGAACGTGCCGCAAGAGACGCTATCAATCCCGCAACAAAGGTAATGTCACACATCGAGGCAAGAAAGGCTCCCGTATTTAAAGCTTCAAAGGCTTTAAAGGAAGCCGTAGACCATAAATAATTTAGGAGGATACAAAAAATGGCTGTAAAGAAAGTTTCAGAAAAGAAGACAGAGGCTGTAAAGGCTGAAGAAGTTAAGGCTGCTGCAAAGGCTGCCGAGGTTAAGGAAGAGCCTGCAAAGGCTGCTAAGAAGGCTCCTGCAAAGAAGGCTCCCGCTAAGAAGACCGCTGCTAAGAGCGCAGTTAAGGTTCAGTTCGGCGGCGCTGAGTACGACATCGACGAGATCGTTGCTACTTGCAAGGCTGATTACAAGACAAAGTCTAAGGCTGCCGTTAAGTCGATCAACGTTTATGTTAAGCCCGAAGAAGCAACCGCTTACTATGTTGTAAACGATGACTTCAGCGATAAGGTTGAGCTTTAATTATTTGCTGATACGAAAATACGTATAGATAAGGCTGCGTAACCATTACGGTTATGCAGCCTTTCTTTTTTTTATTTTAAGCAATATCATTTATCCATAGATGCTCGTTTGATAACTTCCGGCAAAGACGCCTGAAGTGTGATCGAAATAAACCTGATAACCTTTTCTCTGTCAAAGGGCTGTCTGCTGCGAATAACCTCTATCAGCTTTGCCGCAAGAGCTTCTGTGTAAAAATCACATATGAACTTTCTGAAATCATCACTAAGAGAGATACCAAGAATTTCTTCAAGCTGTGTGACTATCGTTATCATGATTCCGCAGAAATCATTATAGAAAAACCTTTTCAGCTCGTCCCTTCCCATAGAATCATACGCACAGTTTAAGATATGCTTGTTTTCATCAACATAATCAAGTACAAAGTTTATTGCGTCCTCATAGTCAAGAAGCAGATCGAAATTCTTGACTACATCAACTGCCTCCTGCTCCAGTACCCATTTCAGGAGAGCCTGTATATCCTCAAAATGATAATAAAATGTCTTTCTGTTTATTCCGCAGTCAGCGACTATTTCACTGATTGTTATTTTTGAAAGCGGCTTTTTCTCCATGAATTTTTTGAGAGAAGCCGCTATTGTTTTTTTCGTGTTTAAAGTTGTAGTCTCGTGTTTCATTTGCGTACCTCCGTTCTTTATTTATTATACACCTGTCCGGTAAAAGTTTCAACGGATAATCTTTAGAATCTGACCGTCAAATTATATCCGTCTGTCCGAAATTTACACAACACGGACGGATTAACCGTTGAAAAAAACTTTTTGAAATAATATCATGATTATTAAGGGAGGTATGATAAGACAATGGATAATATCAGAAACTTTGAGTATGAGATCGTTCTTTCCGCTCCTATCGGGAATAAAAAAGGTATTCTTTCGGTAAATATCGCCCGGGATAAACTTGAAGGTGATCTTATTATTATGAAAAATGAAAATCACTTTTGCGGCAGTGTAAAACCGGACGGCAGCTGCGTAATATCGGGCGGTATTAAAACGCTGATAGGTGCTGTTGATTATCACGGCGAGGGTTATATTGACGAACAGACAGTTACGCTTGTCCTGAATACCGGCAAGAGAAAGTTTGTCGTTTCAGGAAATAGGCTTATAAAGGGGGAAGCATAGTTTGAAAAAATTATATCAGGGCATAACGGCAAGACCTAAACTTGTCATTATTATTTTTATTCTGCTCGCAATCTGCGGAGCGGTTTTAAAGGGGCTTGTTTTAGTCAATTATGATATGAACGACTATCTGCCGAAAGACAGCAGTTCGACCGTTTCGCTGGACGTAATGAACGAGGAATTTGACGGCGGTATTCCAAACGCACGAGTGATGGCAAGCAATGTTACTATCCCGCAGGCTATAGAATACAAGGAAAAGATTGAAGCTGTCGAGGGCGTTTCAAGCGTAATGTGGCTTGATGACAGCATTGACCTGACAATACCTCTTGAAATGCAGGATAAAGATATTGTTGAAAATTATTACAAGGACAACACGGCATTGTTTTCCGTTGCTATCAAGGAGAAAGACATACTTGATGCAGTACCGGCTATCAGGGAGATCATCGGAGAAGACAATGCCATGGAAGGCTCGGCGGTATCCACACAGGTGGCAACCGTGAGTACCGTAGACGAAATTGCTCAGATAGCGGCGATAGCAGTAATATTTGTACTGGTTATACTGATATTGACAACAACATCATGGGCGGAACCATTCATAATACTTATCGGTCTTGGAGTTGCAATTCTTATCAATATGGGCAGCAATGTTATTTTCGGAGAGATATCCTTTGTTTCCAATGCAGCCGGTGCGATCTTACAGCTTGCGGTTTCTCTTGATTATGCGGTATTTCTTCTGCACCGATTTGAAGAAAGCAGAAAGAGCTTTTCAGACCCGAAATCCGCAATGGTTGACGCATTATGTAAATCAACAAGCTCTATTCTTTCCAGCGGACTAACTACCGTAATAGGATTTGCAGCATTATGTCTTATGAGATTCAGGATTGGTCCCGACCTTGGTCTTGTGCTTGCAAAGGGCGTGGCTATAAGCCTTATATGTGTGTTTGTGTTCATGCCGAACTTTATTCTTGCGGTATATAAACTTATCGATAAAACTCATCACAGAAGATTTGTTCCGAAATTCGACCGTTTCGGAAGATTTGTAAGCTGCGTCATGATACCCTTTACCTGTCTGTTTGCGCTTATGATCGCTCCGACATTTCTTGCGTCAAACGCCAACGATTATTACTACGGCTCTTCTCATATTTTCAATGAAAGTACAAAGCTTGGCGCTGATACTGCACACATAGAGGAGGTATTCGGAAAAAGCGACACCTATGTGCTGCTTGTCCCGAACGGTGATAATGAAACTCAGAAGGAGCTTTCCGACGCTCTTAAAGAGCTTCCGCAGGTCAGCAATATTGTTTCCTATGTGGATACGGTAGGTCTGGAGATACCAAAGGAATATCTTGACGAAGAAACGCTGTCAATGCTTGTTTCTGACAATTACAGCAGAATGGTGCTGTCGCTAAATACCGATTACGAGGGCAAAGACACATTTGAACTTGTTGAAGAGATACGCAGTATTTCTGAGGATTTTTACAGAGATAAATATTATCTTGCCGGAAATGGAGTAAGCACCTACGATCTGATGGACACCGTCACAAGCGATATGATGAAGGTAAATCTTATAGCGATTGCGGCAGTATTCATAGTTCTGCTGCTTACCATGAAGTCGATAAGCCTGCCTATAATTCTGGTGCTGAGTATTGAAACGGCGATATGGCTCAATCTGTCTTTCCCTTATTTTACAGACAACACTATTTTCTATATCGCATATCTTATCATCAGCTCTATCCAGCTCGGCGCAACGGTAGACTATGCTATCCTTATGACAGACAGATATATGGAATACCGCAGGGAAATGCCTAAAAAACAGGCTGTTGTACAGACAGTTTCCTCTTGTGCCGTTTCCATACTTACTTCGGGCAGCGCTCTTACAGCAGTAGGCTTTCTGTTGGGATATATCTCATCTCACGGACTTCTCGCTCAGCTTGGGATTTTTATCGGAAGAGGTACGCTCTGCTCACTTGGCATAGTAATGTTCGTAGTTCCCGGACTGCTTTATCTGTTTGATAAGATTATTGGGAAAACCACAAGGAATACAGATTTTTATAATGGAAGGTGAAAAAATGAAAATACTTAACAAAACAATTTCGTCAGGACTTGCCGTATTAATGCTTTTATCCGCAGCAATACCCGTATCGGCAGCAGAAAATTCTGAAAAGGAAGAAGTAATATATATAATGTCCGACTCCGACGGTTCCGTCAGCGGAGTTTATGCTGTTAATATTTTCGGTAAAGGCAATGTTTCCGATTACGGCGAATATACCGACGTTAAGCTGCTTAACACAAACGACACGGTCAACGTGGACGGCGACAAGATAACTTTTTCAACAGACAGCGATAAAGTATACTGTCAGGGCACTCTTGAAAATGCTCAGATCCCGTGGGATATTTCTATAAGATATTTTCTTGACGGCAAGGAGCTGACGCCGCAGGAAATTGCAGGCAAAAGCGGCAGCCTTGAAATTAAGTTTACGATTGAGAAAAACGAAAAGTGCAAAACAAATTTTTACGACGCATTTGCTTTACAGGCGGCTTTCACTCTCGATACAAAAATATGCAGCGACATAAAAGCCGACGGCGCAACAATAGCTAATATCGGCAGCAGCAAGCAGCTTTCATATACCATTCTTCCCGGAAAGGGCATTGACGCATCAATTACCGCAGAGGTAAAGAATTTTGAAATGCCTGCCGCTTCGATAAACGGTGTGAAAATGAATCTCAACATAGAGGTCGACGACAGTGGGATAACCGACAAGGTCACACAGCTTAGCGACGGTATAGAAAAAGTAAATGAGGGTGCAAACAAGCTTTCCGACGGAAGCGGTGAGCTTAAAGAGGGCGGCAGCAGTTTAAAAAGCGGTTCTGCAAAGCTTTCAGAGGGTGCGAATTCCCTTGACAGCGGAATTAAAAAACTTTCGGACGGAATAGCTAATCTTCAAAGCGGTCTTAATGAACTTAATGCTAAATCTGACGATCTGACGAAAGGCTCATCTCAGGTAAAAGCTGCACTGTCTGAAATACAGTCGGCTCTTGATGCAGTTTCTGCCGATACGGAAAATCTAAAAAAGCTTACTGCGGCTTCCGGCGAGATACAGTCGGCAATAACTTCACTGAAAAACGGCGCAAAAGAGCTTCAGGATAATTTGAGCTATTCACAGTACAAGGCTGCAATGTCAGCAAACGGGCTGGATATAGATGCGCTTTCGGCAGGAAATTCACAGGCGATAGAAAACCTCACAACACAGATTTCAGAGCTTAATACTACTCTTTCACAGATCCAGGGCATACCGGGTTATGAAGAACAGGCGGCTTTGCTTCAATCACAGATTTCTCAGCTTTCACAGATCATACAGCTTTTGGAGGGCAACAACGGTGCGATCTACGGTACTGAACAGTATTTAAAAAGTCTTTCTGACGGAGTATCACAGCTTTATTATGGACTTGAAGAGCTCGAAAAAAGCTACAGCGAATTTGATAAATCCATAAGCGCCCTTGCGGACACCCTCAGCGTTATGCTTGTAAATGTCAGCAAGCTTTCTAATGGTATAGATTCTCTTGCGGCACAGTATTCGGATTTTGATGATGGTATAAATGCCTATACCTCCGGCGTTGGTAAGATAGTAAAGGGATATTCACAGCTTACAAGCGGCGTTTCAGAGCTTGCACAGGGAAGCAAAACATTAGTTGAAGGCTCTAAATCTCTTGACAGCGGCGTTTGTGAACTGTATGACGGCATATCCGAACTTTGCGGCGGTGCAGGCGAGCTTTCTGACGGTACAGCAGAGTTAAAAGACAGGACTTCCGGAATGAATGAAGAAATCGAGAATAAAATAGACGATATGCTTGCATCAATTAAAGGCTCTGACAGCGAAACGGTTTCTTTTGTTTCTCAAAAGAACACATCGGTAAAATCGGTTCAGTTTGTAATAAAAACAGACCCGATCGAAATTCCGAAAGCGGAAGAAAAGGAAGAGACAAAAGAAGAAAAGAAAGGCTTTTGGCAGAAACTTTTAGATCTGTTTTAAGGCGGACAATTTTATTCATACAATTAAAAACAGGCAAAAGCATCAAAAAAAAATAACTGCTGAGAACAGCAGTTAGTATTTCGGCAGCTCGTTTGTAAATCTTAATACATCAAAAAGCTCGTCTGCCGAAAAGCTTTTTTTCAGAATGTTCATAAAATTATCCACATGATCCGGCGGTTCCTGCGACTCAAACACTTTAAGCTTGTCGTCGGGCGTCTGATAGGGAAGTTTAAGACGAACGCAAAGCCCGCCCGTCTTTGAATGTAAAAGCTCAAGACTTCCGCCGTATTTTTCGGCAAAAACCTGCGCAATGGTAATACCAAGCCCCTCTTTTTCATTTTTAGGCGCATGATTTCTATACAATGATCTGAAAGAATTAATATAGTCAAGGTCAACGTCAGTTCCGTTGTCGCTTATTTCGGCAACCACCTTTTCACCCTCGCGGTATCCCTTAACGGTGATCTCCTTTATCTTTGCATTGCAGTATTGATAGGCGTTGAGCATTAAATTGATGAGCGTATATTCAAGTGTTGTGTGATGCGCCACGATAAATAGACGCTCTTCAATGTCCATATCAACTTTAAAGGTTTTATTCTTATCCGAAATAAGCTTCATGGAATAAGCGCAGTGAAATAAAGGATTATGAAGATCTATAAGAATCTCCTTCTGTTTGTTTCTGAAAAGGCTGAACAGTGCGGTTTTGTTTGCTGTTGAAGATAAAAGATCGTCAACCTTTTCATCGCTCTGGTCCTTTTCTTCTTTAGTCGAGGGCGGAACGCTGTTTAAAACCAAATCGAACAGCGAATTGCGAAAATCGTTATACTGATCGGCAAATCCCTCGAACGCTTTTGTCTTTGAAAGCACCATAACAAGATCTGTGCTGGAATATTTTTCAAACATATAGCCTAATGTAATACCTTTTTTCAAAAGCGGGGTAATTTTAAGCGCCATTCCGTCGCCGCATGAAATTGCCGTTTCTTTAAGCGGTCTGTAACCAAGTTTGCTTATATCGGCGGAATTCAGAACTTCAATAAGGGGTTTTTCTGCGTTAGTCCACACAACTCTGAACTTTTCGTCTGTAATATATGTATCTCTGCCACTATTTTCGGCAATACTTATAAGCATAGAGTAATCTCCGAGCAGATTATCTTCGTTTTGCATTTGCCCACCGCCTTTGCCCGAATTATCATAATGTGTTATAATTATAACACACTTGACACTTTTCGTCAAGTTCTGCATTAAAAATACATTTTTCGACATTATTCGACATTTTTCGACATTGCAGGCGAATATAAAAAAGCAGCGAACCGGCGTTTTGACCGGCTGCTGCTTTTTATCAATAGATTTCTTTGTACTTTATGCCGTGTTCTCTGAGGATAGCAGTAATTTCATTCGGGTCGTTTCGCACAGCGATCGAATAACCGCACCCCGAGCCTAAATTCTTCGGCGTCGAAACCACATTGCATTTATAGCCGAGTGAATTAAGCAGATTTTCAGCTTTTACGGCATAGGTTATCGAGGTCATGCCAATAAGATACTTCATTTTCTCACCTGTCCGTTTGTTATACTTCATTATATGTATTTAACGGATAAGTGTGATTTTTTCGCTCAAAGCGAAATGTTTTCCGAGAATAAAACTGCGCTGAACATAGGCAAGGTAAGCTCTACCGTCTCGCCATATTCCTTTGTGACGCTGTTTATCGGCTTCAATTCCCACGGCTTTGTTTTTCCGCTGTAAGTTTCCTCGTCAGAAGAAAGAATAGGCGTAAGCGTGCATTTTCCCTCGCATACATATTCTACCGTTTGTTCTGCTCCGGAGAAATTGAATGCACATACGATATTCTGATTTTCAGCCGTTCTTCTGTAAATATATACATTCTGAAGATCGTTGTCCGCCATGAGCCATTTGAACGTTATCGGGTTATATTCGGCATTATGCAGCGCAGGACAGTTAATATAAAGCTCCGTAAGCCTCTTGTAATACCTGTTAAAGCTTTCATGAAGCGGATATTTTAAAAGCTCCCATTCCTGCTCTCTCGTTTCGTCCCATTCTCTGAACTGCGCTATTTCTCCGCCCATAAAGTTAAGTTTTTTTCCGGGGTGAGTAAACATATAGGTATACATAGCTCGTGCCTGCGGAAATTTCTGTTCGTATTCTCCCCACATTTTCTGTATAATAGTCGCTTTTCCGTGAACATTTTCGTCATGTGAAAATTCAAGCATATAAAGCTCGTTGTAAAAATACTGCATTGAAAACGTAAGCTTGTGGTGATGATATCTTCTCTCTATCGGCGGAGTGCGGAAATAATCGAGAGTATCGTTCATCCAGCCGAGATCCCATTTGTAATCAAAGCCAAGACCGTCATATTCAACAGGCGCTGTAATTTTTGGGAACGAGGTCGAGTCCTCTGCGATAAGCATACAATCGGGGTGAAGCCTCTGAAGACCGCCGTTCATCTTCTTGATAAAGTTTACCGAATTTGGATTAACTCCTCTTTCGACCTCTCCCTGCCAGTATATTCCTCTGCTTATAGCGTCCATTCTAAGCCCGTCAAAGTGATATTTTTCAAGCCAGTAATTAGCGCACGACTGCATAAAAACAGCGCTTACAGGCTTATTGAACAGAAAGTTACAGGTTCCCCATTCGCTTATGGAAATATCCGACTGCGGATACTCGTAAAGCGGCGTTCCGTCATAATCCTTGAGAGCATAACCGTCGAGCGCAAAATGAACGGGAACGAAATCCATAATAACTCCAAGCCCTGCGTTATGCAGCTTATCGACAAGCTCCATCAGCTGCGTCGCCGTGCCGTAGCGAGAGGTAGGCGAAAAAAATCCCGTATTCTGATAGCCCCACGAACAGTCGGCAGGATGCTCCGACAGCGGCATAAACTCAACGTGCGTAAAATGATGCTCTTTCAGAAAGGGGATAAGCAGATCAGCAATTTCGCTGTAATTATACCAGCCGTTTTCATCATTGTTCTTTTTCTTCCATGAGCCAAGATGCATTTCATAAATGTTAAGCGGCTTATTGTAATTCTTATCACGGCTTGACATCCATTTACTGTCGGTAAAATGATACTTGTCAAGATCCCGCACAACAGAACCCCACTTAGGACGAAGCTCCACGCCAAAAGCGTAAGGGTCGCAATGCTCGACAGCTTTTCCGTCTCTCGTATAAATTATATATTTATAAATATCTCCTTCTTTAGCCCCTTTGATCTCGATCGACCAGAAGCCGTTGTCATTACTCATATTATAAGGCTTCCAGCCGTTAAAATCGCCGGTCACCGCAACACCCTGTGCGTTAGGCGCATATGTCCTGAACACAACACCGTCATTTGTCAGATGCGCTCCAAAGTATTCGTAAGCGTCAAAAACCTCGCCCTTGAAAAAATTCTGATGATCCATTTGACTTTCTCCTTAAATTTATTTATCCGTCGTAAGCTTATTTAAAATAGCGATAAACTGCTCAGATTCTTCTTCGCTCAGCTTTTCAAACGCACCGTCAAAAAACAGACAGGCGTTTTCTCGTTTCTTATCTATGTAGTCTTTTCCGTTTTCAGTGATCTCAACAAACACCTTTCGCTTGTCCTCTGGGGAGCACTCTCTGAGTATACATCCCTTTTTTTCAAGCGTTTTAAGTATTGAAGCTATCCTTGCGGTCGTCAGCCCAAGCTCCTTTGCAAGCTCGCCCGGCTGATATTTTTTCTCAGGTTCGAGCTTTATAAACGACAGCAGTCTGCATTCGCCCTTAAGATATTCGGTCGAAGCGTTGGCTGAATTATTAAAATATGTGCTTTTTAACGCCTGCATGACCCTTTCGGTATATTTACGCTTATCCATTTTAAACCTCCTGCCTAAAAAATATCTAACACTATTAGACATTTTTATTATATCACATAATATTCCTTTTGTCAACAAAAACATTGACCGTCAGCCGATATAATGCTATAATATAAATATATAAATAACTTTAAAGATAAGGGAGTAGTATAATGATTAAAAACAGCGAAAAAGAGCTTTGTGCTCCGTCCGATTTTGAAAAGACCATAATAGACAGCTTGTTTCTGATGCAGGATATTAAATACCGTGATTTTCATTCAAGGCTGATGCCCGAAATAGAAAAGTCAAGGATAATAGGCGTCAGAACGCCGATGCTCCGCAAATTTGCGAAGGAGCTGTTCAAGGACGGCAGGGGAGAGCGCTTTTTATCATTGCCGCTTCCTCACTATTACTATGAAGAAAACAATCTCCGTGCCTTTCTTATCGAGCAGATAAACGATTTTGACGAGGTGATAAGGCTTACCGAGGAGTTTTTGCCTTATGTCGACAACTGGGCGACCTGCGATATGTTTTCGCCTAAAATATATCGTAAAAACCGTGAAAGGCTGCTTGAATTTATTAAAAACTGGTTAAGCAGCGAACATACATATATGGTAAGATACGCTATCGTAATGCTTATGGATCATTTTATCGACGAGGATTTTGACCCGGAATATTTAAAACTTGTCTGCTCCGTCGACAGCGAGGAATATTATATCAACATGGCTGCCGCATGGTATTTCAGCATTGCGCTCGTAAAACAATATGACAGCACGATAGAAATAATCAAGCAGCGCAGGCTTAAGCCTTTCGTACACAACAAGGCGATACAAAAGGCTTGCGAAAGCCGCAGGATATCTTCACAAACAAAGGAATACCTAAGGTCGCTTAAAATTAAACAGTAATTTTCCAAACGTAAAAAGCACTGCCGAGTCATATACCGGCAGTGCTTTTGATCATCTCTCAAATAACATAAAACCAATTATCGCCGTTGTCAAGCTCCTCGCAGGTGACCGAGCTGCCCTTGTCAAAATTCATGCTCAGCTCCTGACTTTTGATGCTGACCTTTGCGCCGCTCGGAACCGACTGTGTTATAAAAACGTTACCGCCGATAACGACATTCTTGCCGACAACGGTATTGCCGCCCAGAATCGATGCTCCCGAATAGATCGTAACATTGTCCTCGATGGTCGGGTGACGCTTTTTGCCTCGAAGCCCCTGACCGCCTCTTGTCGAAAGCGCACCGAGCGTAACGCCCTGATAAATCTTTACGTTGTTTCCTATCTCGGTCGTTTCACCGATAACGATTCCCGTGCCGTGGTCTATAAAGAAATATTTTCCAATCGTTGCTCCGGGGTGAATATCTATTCCCGTAAGGCTGTGAGCGTGTTCTGTCATAATTCTCGGTATCATCGGCACTTCAAGCAGGAAAAGCTCGTGCGCTATCCTGTTTACCATAATCGCATAAAGACCCGGATATGAGAAAATTATCTCCGCCTTATTGTATGCGGCAGGGTCGCCGTCGAAAGCCGCCTGAATATCGGTATCGATATATTCACGAATTTTCGGTATCTGCGACATGAATATAAGCGCTTTTTCCTCTGACAGCCTGTTGATCTCATCATCGGTATAGCTCTTTTCAGACGAGTATTTCAGCACTATCCTTATCTGCTTGATAAGATTGTAAAGAACGTCCTCGGCAAGCATTGTCAGATTATTTTTTATTGTATATACATTGTACTTCTTGTTTTTAAAATATCCCGGGAAAATGATTTTCTGCAAATTATCAAGTATCGTAACGATAATTTCCTTGTCAGAATGTTCAAAATCCTTTACAACGTCGACAGTGCGTCCGCCGCTGTAATCATCAAAAATATCATCTATTATTTCTGTGACCTTGCCGCTAAGCTCAGTATTATCCATGATCGCTTCCTCCTAAAATAATTATTGGATATTAAATTTCTAACCCATAAGACCTAAGAATCTCGATATTTTTTTCTTTTCTTCGTCTTACTTCTGCCATGGTTTCATCATACAGCTGTTTATTATTGAGAATATTACCTATATATTCTTTCCTCTCTTTGTTGCTTTGCTTAATATCTTCACATGATTTGACATAGTCAGCTTCTGTAAAACCTTCTATATTGTGTTCTGCTTTATATAATGCACGTTTAATTGCATTTTCCGCTCTTCTGTCGGCAATTTCATAAGGGTCGTCAAGTTCAAAACAAAATAACCCGTCGCGATCATCAATATGCCTGTAAAACTGTACATCAGGTCCAAAAATATCGAGCCCGGAAAAATAAAAAGTATAAAGATAATCTATCACATCACTCAATGTTTGTACTTTTTCAAATTCCGGCAAAACCCACATTTTAACTTCGTTTAACGCTCTTTCAAATGCGTTTATAACACTTTTGCTTTCAAATTTCGGGAATCCAAAATACATTATGCTGCATCTGTACTTTCCGTCATAATCATATTCATGACTATTTCGGTAGAACTCCGAAACGCTAATCATCCAATTGCAATTCATTCTCGGACTGCAATTAAGATTAATTTCCGATCTATATATAGTAGCAATTCCGGCTGTTATATCAAAAACATTTTCGCTTTCTTTCTTCAAACCGATGATCTGAATAAAGCTGTTATCAACAAAGCGTATATAATGCGGATATTTTGTTTTTGCCTTAACAAACCCCAACGGTTCGAGAGCCTCACCAAACACCTGCTTAAAAGCCGCATTCATAGTAAGCTTTTTCTCACCGCCCTCGGAAACGGTAATTTTCTTTTTGAAAAACATCGGAACAACATTCGTATCTTTGTCCGCCATTCCGTTAAGATCCTCGTAATCCGAGACCATATATTTCGGCTCGATACCCAGTACCAAAGCCGCTTCATACAAGGCGTCCTCAACAAAGACTTCGTTCTTGTTCCATATTTCAGAGAGCTGCTCCCACGTTTTTCCCGACGCTAAAAGCTCTTCCCAGCATTCACGTTTTCCCTTTTGATAATTATCCCCGTCAAATCCGTACCCCGAACCGTCGCCGACGATAACCGTATCCGCAGCAGATGAATATTTATACAATTCCAGTACTGCAAAGTCGCTGTCAACGACCTCCATACCGAAACTGCTCGTTTTCATTTCCGCAGCTGTTTGTTTTGCGTCGTCCTTGACCTGTTTGGGATCCTCCCTATATTTATTGGAAGCAAGCGTTACCCATTTGCCGCTTTCGGAAAAAGCAAGAATATAACTTACGCTTGATTCTTCCTCAGAGCATGGCACAAGGTCACGTTTTTTCATTACATTGCAGAATGATTTTACAAACTGTTCCCTACTGCCGTTATTCTTTATTTGAACCAATGAAAAAAATCTGCCCATAAGTTCCTCCTAAAACTACAAATTGGTTCGTGTATATATTGGCTTTGGTGTAATCTTTAAGGATATAAAAAATCGGGAATTAAGATCCCGATTAAAAATATCAAAGGTATTTTTTTAATGCCGATTTTGTATACTGCTTTACATATATCGCAAACTCGATAAGGGCGATATATTTATCCGTAAACATTACGACGTATGATTCGGGATAAGAGGGTCTTCCTTTTCTTATCGGCCACATATGCTTTAAGATAACGTCAGCCTCAACCTTCGTCAGTCTGAATGAATTTCTGGCATTGTTAAGCGCAATATCAGGATGATTTTTCAGATGCTCCTTGGTGCATTTAGGGGACGACTCGTAAAGATCGTGAAGCATTCCCGCTCTTGCCGCCTGCTCAGCATTAAATCCAAGCGCCCTGCAGGTCAGAAAGCTGTAATAGGATACGTTAAGACAATGCTGAAATCTCGTCATACTGTGATGATGCTCGAACGCTTTAAGAGCCTGAACCTCCTCGCTGTCTAAAACATCTGTAACAGCGGCTTTAAATTCAGCTGTCTGCGGCGAATTCTCAACAGAATACCTCGAACCGATTGCTCTTGACATTACTCAGCTTCCTTTCAAACTTAGTTAGTTTATTCTAACATAATATTGTGAACTATTCAATAACATTTCATTACTGCATTATTTATTTTTAAAAATATTTTTCGCTGTAAAATTCAGGGATATAATCCGTGCTCGCCGAGTCCCTCTGCTGTGTAAAGCCGTCAAATCCCGATTTCTCCAGCACCTTTAATACGCTTTTATATTCAAAAGCGGAAAGCTTACGGTTTATCTCCTTGTGCATTGACGACTTATAAACCGGAGTATATTGGCACATAAGGCTTATCAGCAGCTCGTCCGGAGAAAAATTCTTTTTCAGCTCCTCAATAAGCCTGATTGAATCATGCCTGTGGTTTGGCAAAATTAGATGCCTTACGATAACGCCGCCTTTCATCAGACCGTTTTCAAAGCACGGCTTGCCGGCAATATCCGCCATTTTTCGTATAGCCTTTATAGCTTTGTCAAAATAACCTTCGCATGATGAATACTTAGCGGCGGCTTCATCGTCAAAATATTTCAGATCGGGAATAAAAATATCGACCCATTCTTTAAGAAGTTCAAGTGTTTCGGGATTTTCATATCCGCCGCAGTTATAGACCACCGGAATATTTAATTTCCCGTCCGTCATTTCAAGCGCATTAAGTATCTGCGGAACAAAATGCGTCGGGGTAACAAGGTTTATGTTGTGCGCACCCATTTCCTGCATTCGAAGAAACGTTTCGGCAAGCTCCTCGTCGCTTAGCAAAAAGCCCTTTCCAAGATGCGAGATCTCAAAGTTCTGACAAAAACAGCACTTTAGGTTACAACCGCTGAAAAATACCGTTCCCGAACCGTTTTTGCCGCTTATGCACGGCTCCTCCCACATATGAAGCTCGGCTCTTGCAATGCGTACCGTTCTGCCCTCGCCGCAAAAGCCTGTTTTGCAAAAACGGTCTATCCCGCATTCTCTCGGACAAAGATGACAGGCTCTGAGTAATTCAATAGGATCGCTCATTCGTATTCACCGATAAGCTCAGAATACGTTCTTGCAATTGTTCCGCACTCATAAGTGTCATTTTCAACATCATATACCGTTATGTAGAACATATATTCATCAATATCCTCGCATACTGCAAGTGTAACGGCATTGACATCAGCGGAAGCGTTATCTCCAAATAGCGAATGACTGCACCAGTATATAAGATCGCTCTTTTCGCTAATACCTGCAATTGCGATTTCTGTAATAGCATAATCACCGCTTGAAAATTCTAACGAACAATCGGCAAATAAATAGTGCCATGAATCGTTATTGTATTTATCATACTCTTCATTTTCAAAATACGGTATAAAGTTATAAGCCGACTGCGTATCCAGAATATCATCATAGCTTATGTTTTCGCTCACGACAATAGTTTCGTCGATTTGAGCCTCGACCTCTCCCGAAAACAGCGGTATAGTTTCTTCAATTACCGCATCTTCCTCTTGTTCAGTAACGACCACAGCCATTTCTTCCTCGGTATTTTCGCTTTGAGAAACACCTTGTTTAATTGCAGAAACGATCGAAACAACAGCAGTGATCATCGAAATTACAATAGGCAGAACAAAGCACATAATAACAACCAAAAAAATGATTTTTACAACTTTAGGTTCAACAGGCTTATTGCTGTTATTACTGTTATTGCTATAGTTATATCCCTGAGATCCGCCGTTCTGACCGCTCGTTTTGTATTTAACGGTAAAAGGTCCGCTGCGATACGTTCCGCTATTAACGCTGCCGCTTGTATAGGAGGAATTGGCACTGCCCGAGGAGGAAGCCTTGCGAAAATTCTCCTTTGCGGCATATTTTTCGATTTTTGAATTAACAGACGATTTTTCGTCTTTGAGCTGATCTTCGATAAAGCTGTTCTTTTCACTGCTCGAAGCGTCAAACCCGTGCGTATGCTTTTCTTCAAAAGTTGTGCAGCCAATGTCGTCTCTTGCGGTAAAGCATTCAGGACAAAGGTCTGAGTCGTTCTTTTTAAATCTATATCCGCAGGTCTTACATCTGTATGCCATTTTGCAAATCTCCTTTCAAAAGTTTCTCAGATTATTTCAACGCCTATGTTTTTAGGCTCACAAACGGTCTTAAACGCACAGCCGCAGCTTTTCAAGGCGTTTTCAGCGTCGATTTTGTTGTTAAAAATTCCGAAAACTGCCGAACCGCTTCCTGTCATCTGCGAACCGAGGCAGCCATGTACCTTGAGCGAGCCGATAGCAGCGCCAACCTGTTTCAGACCGCATACGTCCGTAAACGCATTATAAAGAAGCTTTCCTATCGTTTCCGTATCATTATTCCTGAGCGCATTCTCAAATCCCAAGTAATCTCCTGCGTTATAAACTCCCTTTTCGTCGAAGCTTTTATAAGCGGCAGGTGTTGAAATGCTCTCATCAGGCTTTGCAACGGCGAAGAACACGTTTTCAAACGGGGGCAGGGGAGTTATCTTTTCACCCACTCCTTCGCAAAGAGCGGTTCCTCCTTCGATACAAAACGGAACGTCAGCGCCGCATGATAAGCCTATCTGCTTCATCTGTTCGGTATCAAGCCCCAGACCAAAAAGCTCGTTAACGGCAATTATCGAAGCCGCACAATCGGCGCTTCCTCCGCCCATGCCCGCTCCCGAGGGAATGTTCTTTTTAAGGTTCACGGTTATTTTGCAGTCGGGCGAAAAAGAAGTATGTTCAAATACTGCATTAATGCCTTTATACACAAGATTATGCTCGTCATTTGGCAGATCGGAACGATTTGAAGAAATTTCAATTCCGCTGCCCTCCGAGAGAGTGAAACAAAGCTCGTCATATATCCCGACCGACTGCATTACTGTTTTAAGCTCGTGATACCCGTTTTCTTTTCTTGCCGTTATGTCAAGAAAAAGATTTATCTTAGCATACGCCCGTAAATTCATTGTTTTCATGCTTTTCCTCACATTTCAACTCTTCAAGGAATTCGCCGATACGCTTGAGCGCTTCTTTTAAATGGTTGATAGAATATGCGTAGCTTACACGCACAAAACCCTCTCCGCATTCTCCGAAAGCGTTTCCGGGAACGACCGCAACCTTTTTGCTGTAAACAAGTCTTTCGCAGAATTCTGCGCTTGAAAGACCCGTCGATTTTATGCACGGGAAAACATAAAAAGCACCCATAGGAGTAAAGCAGTCAAGTCCCAGCTTGTTGAAGCCGTCGACAACAAAGCGGCGGCGCATATCATACTCCTGCTTCATCTTATAAACGTCGTTAAGACAGCTTCTTAAGCCCTCTGTCGCAGCGTACTGGCTTACTGTCGGCGAGGACATTATGCAGTACTGGTGAAGCTTCAGCATATGCTTTGTAAGTCCCTCGGGCGCAGCCGAAAATCCAAGTCTCCACCCCGTCATTGCAAAGCTTTTTGAAAATCCGTTTATAAGCACCGTTCTTTCCCTCATACCATCGATCTCGACGATAGAGCAGTGCTTTCCCGAATAGGTAAGCTCGGAATATATCTCGTCGGAAATAACAAAAATCTCCGTATCTCTCAAAACCTCGGCGATCTCCTCAAGGTCGCTCCTTCTCATAATAGCGCCCGTAGGATTGTTAGGGAAGGGAAGTATAAGCAGCTTAGTCTTATCGGTTATCTTTTCTTTAAGCTCCTGTGCGGTAAGTCTGAATTCGTTTTCGACCTTCGTTTCGATAATAACAGGCTTGCCGCCAGCCATTGTAACAATTGGAGCATAGCATACAAAGCTCGGCTCGACGATAAGCACCTCGTCCCCCGGCGCAACGATAGTTCTGATAGCAAGGTCGATAGCCTCCGAGCCGCCGACCGTTACGATTATCTCGCTTTCCGGCTCATAATCGGTGTTGACCGTGTTTTTAAGATACTTAGCTATCTCTGCACGAAGCTCGATAAGTCCCGAATTTGCGGTATAACAGGTCTTGCCCTTCTGGAGAACATCGATAGCCGTATCTCTTATTTTCCACGGCGTTTTAAAATCAGGCTCGCCGACGCCGAGAGATATGACACCCTCAAGCTGCTGCGCTATATCAAAAAATTTTCTTATTCCCGAAGGCTTCATCTCAACGGCAGTCGGATTTAAAAGCTTATCGTAATCTGTCATGGTGAAACAAGCCCTCTTTCGTCAGCGTCGTCGCTTTTGATAATGATTCCGTTATCCTTATACGCTTTAAGTCTGAAATGAGTTGTAGTAGCGGTAACGGCGTCGATAGCGGCAAGCCTTTCGGACACGAAATGAGAAACGTCGCGGATATTTCTGCCCTTTACCGAAACGATTATATCATATGTTCCCGACATAAGAAAAACCGAATCTACCTGTTCATAGTTTGCGATCTCCATAGCTATCTCGTCAAAGCCGCTCTGCGACTGCGGAGTAACGGTAAGCTCGATAAGTGCGGTAACGGTATCGGGGTCGATCTGGTTTTCGTCAAAAATCGCAGTATATCCCTTTATTATTCCCTTTGATTCATATTCTTCTATCTTTGCATTTACCTCGCTCTCACTGACGCCGAGCATAACAGCAAGCTCCGAGGCAGTCAGCCTTGCGTTAGATCTTAATAAATTAAGCAATGAATCCATATACACCGATCCTTTCATTTAAATAATACTATATTTTCATCTTTATCACAACAGCCAGACCTATCCAGATAAGCAAAAATAACGGTACGAAAATCTTAAATTTCAGCTTTCTTGTCTTGTGATTAAAGAAAAACATACCTGCAAGCGCACCGAATGCTCCACCAAAAAAAGACAATAAAAGCAGCGTGGATTCCGGTATTCTCCAAAGATGCCGTTTAGCCCGGTATTTGTCATAACCGTAAACCGAAAATGTGATAACGCTCATAATTACTGTAGCAATAATGAAAATTGTCATATGAATATACCTAAAAAACAGTCGGGAAAACTTCAAAAGAGCTGATTTCTGTATAAACTAATAACCGAAAACAGTCCGAAGGTTCTCCCGACCGGATAAAATTATCTTATTTAAAATATTTTACGCCGTTTTCAAAGATCTGCTGATCCTTTTCACCGGGAACATTCTTGCAAACGCTTGCACCCTTTCTCTCTGAGTGACCCATTTTTCCGAGCACTCTGCCGTCGGGAGAAGTGATACCCTCGATAGCGTCGATAGAGGTGTTGGGGTTGCAGTGGATATCAAGCGTAGGAACGCCGTCAAAATCAACATACTGCGTAGCGATCTGTCCGTTTTCGGCAAGTCTTGCGATCTCTTCGGGCGACGCTACAAATCTGCCCTCTCCGTGAGAAATAGCAACGCTGTGGATATCGCCCACATTACATGAAGCAAGCCAGGGCGACTTGTTTGAAGCAATTCTTGTATTTACCATCTTCGACTGATGTCTTGCGATGGTATTGAAGGTAAGCGTAGGCGAATCTGCTCTCATATCAACGATCTCTCCGTAGGGAACAAGACCGAGCTTTACAAGAGCCTGGAAACCGTTGCATATACCGAGCATAAGACCGTCACGGTTTTTGAGCAGGTCGTGAATTGCGTCGGTAAGGCGGGGATTTCTAAGGAAGGATACGATAAACTTGCCCGAACCGTCCGGCTCGTCGCCGCCCGAGAATCCGCCCGGAAGCATAACGATCTGCGACTTCTTGATCTTCTCCTCCATTGCCTTTACGGATTCTTCGATCATCTCGCTGTTTAAGTTGCGGATAACGAATATCTCAGCCTCTGCGCCTGCCTTTTCAAAAGCCTTTGCCGTGTCATATTCGCAGTTTGTGCCAGGGAATACGGGTATAAGAACCTTCGGCTTTGCGACCTTTATTGCAGGAGACTTGCGGCTTTCGGCAGTGTATGAATAGGTCTTAGGCTCATAATCGGGCTGCTTGACTTTAGTCGGGAATACAGGTTCGAGCTTATCTGCCCAGAGCGATTCAAGATGCTCGCAGTCTATAACGTAGCCGTTGTCGATCTTGTATTCTTCCGTTGTCTTACCGATTATTCTAAGATCGGTTTCAGCGTCGTCGGCAAGCTCGATAACAAATGCGCCGTAGCAATGTCTGAACAGCTCGGCAGAAGTAAGCTTTTCTGTAAACTTAAATCCTATCTTGTTTCCGAATGCCATTTTAGCAACAGCCTCCGAAACGCCGCCGAACGAAACTGCCCAGCAGGAAAGAACCTTCTTGTCGGCAATAAGCTTTTCGACTTTTTCGTATACAGCTTTGAGCGAATTAAAATCAACTATCTTGTTTTCATCATATTCAGGAGCGATAAACGCAACGTTCGAGCCGCTCTTCTTAAATTCATTTGAAACAATATTTTCTGTATTTGCAACAGAAACCGCAAACGAAACGAGCGTAGGCGGAACGTCTATCTCTTCAAACGTTCCCGACATTGAATCCTTTCCGCCGATAGCAGCGCAGCCAAGCTCGCACTGTGCCTTGTATGCGCCGAGAAGCGCAGCAAAAGGCTTGCCCCAACGCTTAGGATCGTTCTTTGTTCTTTCAAAATACTCCTGGAATGTAAGCCAGCACTTCTCATATGTTCCGCCTGCCGCAACGACCTTTGAAACCGACTCAACTACTGCGGAGATCGAGCCGTGATACGGGCTTTGCGATGAAAGATACGGATTATAGCCCCAGCCCATAACAGAAGCGGTAGTAGTATCTCCGTTAAGTACAGGTATCTTTGCCGCCATTGCCTGTGTGGGCGTATTCTGATATTTTCCGCCGTAGGGCATAAGAACAGTGCCTGCGCCGATCGTCGAGTCGAAGCGCTCAACAAGACCCTTCTGAGAGCAGATGTTAAGATTTGAGATCATAGCGTCCCATCTGTCTGCGGTGTCCTCGCCTGCGTCGTCAGAAGTAAAGCTCGGAGCCGAAACAGAAACGGTTGTGTGCTTTTCGGCGCCGTTTGAATTAAGGAACTCTCTTGACAGGTCGACGATTATATTTCCGCACCAGTTCATTTTAAGCCTCGGCTCGTCCTTTACGACAGCAACAAGCGTTGCCTCAAGGTTTTCAGCCGCCGCAGCAGCCATGAACTTTTCGGTATCTTCCTTTGCGATAACGACAGCCATTCTCTCCTGAGATTCTGAAATTGCAAGCTCCGTACCGTCAAGACCGTCGTACTTCTTTGTAACTGCGTCAAGGTTGATAAGAAGACCGTCGGTAAGCTCGCCTATCGCAACTGAAACGCCGCCTGCGCCGAAGTCGTTGCAACGCTTTATCATAGATGTGACCTTGGGATCTCTGAACAATCTCTGAAGCTTTCTTTCTTCGGGAGCGTTACCCTTCTGAACCTCTGCGCCGCACGATTCAAGCGAATGAAGCGTATGCGACTTTGAAGAACCGGTAGCGCCGCCGCAGCCGTCACGTCCCGTCTTTCCTCCGAGCAGGATAACAACGTCGCCTGCCTCAGGTCTTTCACGTCTTACGTTTGAAGCGGGAGCTGCGCCGATAACTGCGCCTATCTCCATTCTCTTTGCAACATAGCCGGGGTGATAAACCTCCGAAACATGACCTGTCGCAAGACCTATCTGGTTTCCGTAAGACGAATATCCGTTAGCAGCACCGACGGTGATCTTTCTCTGCGGAAGCTTACCCTCGATAGTGTCCTCAACTGGAACAAGCGGATTTGCCGCACCCGTTACACGCATAGCCTGATATACATAGCTTCTTCCCGAAAGCGGATCTCTTATTGCGCCGCCAAGACAGGTAGCTGCGCCGCCGAAAGGCTCGATCTCGGTCGGGTGGTTGTGTGTCTCGTTTTTGAACATAAGCAGCCAGTCTTCGTCCTTGCCGTCGACGTCAACGGTGATCTTTACCGAGCAAGCGTTTATCTCCTCCGATTCGTCAAGGTCGTTAAGAAGACCTGCTTTTTTAAGCTGCTTTGCGCCGATGACCGCAAGATCCATAAGCGTCTGGGGCTTGTCAGTCCTGCCTGCATAAAGATCCGCTCTTGCGTCAAGATAATCGTTATAGGTATCCTTTATATAAGGAGCGGAAATTTCTGCTTCGTCGATTATAGTCGAAAACGTAGTATGACGGCAGTGGTCCGACCAGTAGGTGTCTATCATTCTGATTTCCGTGATAGTCGGGTCGCGCTTTTCGTCGTTCTTGAAATAGTTCTGACAGAATTTAATATCGTCAAAGTCCATTGCAAGACCAAGCTCCGAGATCATCTCTTTAAGCTCATCGTCCGTTTTTTCAATAAATCCCTCAACGGTATTAACAGTTGTCGGAATGGTGTATTTAACGTCAAGCGTTTCAAAGCGGTCAAGCGATGCTTCTCTTGATTCGACCGGGTTGATTATGTAATGCTTTATAGTGTCAAGCTCATGTTCCGAAAGCTCGCCGCTGAAAATATAAACCTTTGCCGACTTTACAACGGGACGCTTGCCGCCTCGCAGAAGTGAAATACACTGTGCGCATGAATCGGCACGCTGGTCGAACTGACCGGGAAGATATTCAGCCGCAATAACAAACTCGTTATCCGAAAGCTTTGGCATATGGTCGTATACCGAGTCGACGGCAGGTTCTGAAAATACAACGGGCACCGCCGCTTTAAAATCCTCCTCAGACAGACCTTCTGCGTCGTAACGATTGATAATTCTCACGTTCTCTAAGCTTTCATAACCGAGAGCGGAGCGTATGTCGTTTGCAAGCGATTTTGCTTCTACGGCAAATTCAGGCTTTTTCTCGACATAAATTCTGAAAACAGACATAATTCACAACTCCTTTATTTTTAAGCGGACTTATCCGCTGCTATCATATTCTATATTATATCATATATTGCAGTAGTTTGTCAAACCTAATTTAGAAAATTACAATGCGTCAAAGTTTTTTTACAAATTATTTGAACAGAATTTTCAATTATTCTTCGTATTCTCTCCACTGATATTTTTTCAGATCGACTCTTCCGTCTATGACCTCGATACCCTCGCTCATAAGCTTTTCCCTCTGCTTGTCTGCGCCGCCGAAAACAAAATTAGGTGCGAGCCTTCCCTGAAAATTCACGACCTTATAGCACGGGTATTTGTTCTCGTCGGGATTTTGATGCAGTATGTTCCCGACAACTCTCGCAAGCCCAGGATTTCCTATCGCCGCCGCAATCTGCTTATAGGTGACAACCTTTCCCTTCGGGATAAGCAAAAGAAACTGATAAACCTTTTCCTTTAGCGGATGCATATTAAACCTCCTCCACAATTTCCCCGACAATATGATCGTGATACGCCGCCGTTATTTTGACTTTACGAACCTGCTTCCAAAGCGTACCATAACTTTTCGGCGTTTTCACAAGCACATATTCGGGAATGTGTCCCTGATGAAATTCCTCGCAGCTTTCACGTTCAAAAAGCACCTCGACCGTTTTTCCGATAAACGAACGGTTATATTCAAGCGCCGTTTTTTTACATATCTCAGTCATTTTCGCCGCCCGTAACGCTTTTGTCCTGCGGTCGATCTGTCCGGGCATTCTATCGGCTAAAGTACCGCTTCGCCGTGAATAAGGGAAGATGTGCGCCGAGGCAAAGCCGACCTTTTCCGCAAAGGCAAGCGACTTTTCAAAATCCTCCTCCGTTTCCTGCGGAAAACCGACCATTATATCGGTCGTTATCGCACAGCCGGGAAACGCTTTTCTTAGTTTACCGCAAAGCGTAAGATATTCGTTCGTATCGTAATGCCGCCGCATCATTTTAAGCGTGCGGTCGCAGCCGCTCTGAAGCGAAAGATGAAACTGCGGACAAAGTTTGTCAAGACGTGACATACGCTCTATATCCTCATCAGACAGCATTTCGGGTTCGATAGAACCAAGCCTTACTCTGTAATCGCCGTCGGCGGAGCAGGCGCACTCGACAGCGTCGATAAATCTCACTCCGCCAAGATCTCTGCCGTAGCAGCAGATATTTATTCCCGTAAGAACGATCTCCTTATGCCCCGATGCGACAAGCATCAAAACCTCACGCTTTATATCTTCAAGCGGCTTTGAGCATATATGTCCTCTTGCAAATGGAATAACGCAGTATGAACAGAAAAGGTCGCAGCCGTCCTGTATTTTAAGATAAGCCCTTGTTTTATCAGCCGCAGAGCTGTTGCACATAGGCTCAAAGCGTGAGCGTTTTTCATGCTCCTTAATATTTACGCTTCGTTTTCTGCTTTTGATAAAATCGAAAACAAGCTCCGGTATCTTTGATTTATCCTTTGTACCAATTATTATATCGCACTCCGAAAGCTTTTGCGCCCTATCCGGAAAAGCCTGCGGAAAACAGCCTGCAAGCACGATAACGCATTCTTCGTTTTCACGTCTTACCCTCGAAATAAAATGCCTGCACTTTGCGTCAGACTGAGAGGTAACGGTGCAGGAGTTTATAACGCACACGTCGGCAGCCGAAAGGTCGCTTGTCTTTTCGCAGCCCTTTGCGGCAAAAAGCTCGCTTATATGCTCGGTCTCATATTGATTTACCTTGCAGCCGAAGGTCATATAATATATTTTTAGTTTCAACAAGAACTCCTCCTTTCAGTAAAAAGAATAACGCTAAAAAGCTTTTTTAATAATTTTATCAATAATATTTGTGAAAATGTACTAAATCACGCCATCAAATATTATGAATATTGACGATTATTCCGATTTTTTAAAAAATAGAAAATATCCCTTGACAAAGTAAAAAAAATGATTATAATAAAAACTGTAAGGTGAGAAAAACCTTAATAAAATCAAGCAAACCAAACAACCAAATATTATTATTGGGAGGTAGTTTATATGAAAAAGACAAAAATCAAACTCGATTCGATCAGCTCGGTTAAGGAATTTGTAAGCATCGTAATGCTCTATGATTTCGACATCGACCTCGTTTCCGGCAGATACGCAGTTGACGCTAAGTCGATCATGGGTATTTTCAGCCTTGACCTGTCAAACCCCATTCAGCTCGTTGCTCACACTGATGAGCCCGGCGATTTCTTCGATAAGATCTCGGCATTTATCGCTGAATAATCTTTGATTTGAAAAAACTGCGGTATTGCGGCTTTGCTGTGATACCGCTTTTTCTTTGCCCTATCAAAAATCAGCTATGACCGACTTTGCTTGTCAGTCATAGCCTTTTTTATATTTATATCAGTCTTCAAAAAATACCGAGAAAGCCTTGTAAGCCATGTATGTGTCGATCTTCGACGTCACTTCAAAAGGAGAATGCATCGAAAGCACGGGAACTCCTACGTCAATAACGTCCATGTCAAGATTAGCCACATACTGTGCAACCGTTCCGCCGCCGCCTGCGTCGACCTTTCCAAGCTCGCCAGTCTGCCAGATAACTCCGCCGTCGTCCATCATTTTGCGTATTCTTCCGACAAATTCGGCAGAAGCGTCCGAGGTTCCCGATTTTCCTCTTGAACCGGTGTATTTTGTAACTACAACGCCGTAATTAAGCTTTGATGAATTTCTCGACTCAGTTACATCTGAGAAGGTGGGGTCGACCGCCGCGTTAACGTCTGCGGAAAGACAGATTGAATTGCTTATAACATTATGACCCTTTGCATACTGAGTTGCCGCAAGATCGTCGATGAAGTAGGGGAGATATGAGCTGTTAAGTCCCGTGTTTCCGTCGCTTCCTGTTTCTTCCTTGTCGGTAAGTATCGTCATACAGGTGTGTTCAGGCTTATCACAGCCGAGAATAGCCATAAGCGCCGAATATGCGCAGACTCTGTCGTCCTGACCGTAACCTCCGACCATGCTTCTGTCAAAGCCGAGATCCTTTGCCTTGAAAGCCGGAACGACCTCAAGCTCCGAAGAAACAAAATCCTTTTCCGTAATGCCGTATTTTTCATGAAGTATCGACATAATGTTCAGCTTGACCTTCTTTGAAACCTTGTCGTCCCTGAACGGTCTTGAACCGATAAGCAGATTAAGCTCCTCGCCCTTGATGCCCTGTGCAAGCGGACGCTTCATCTGTTCTGATGCAAGATGAATAAGAAGATCGGTAACGCAGAAAACGGGGTCGCCCTCGTCCTCGCCGATATTAACAGTGACCTTTGTTCCGTCAGCCTTGACAATAACTCCATGAAGCGACATCGGAACGGCTGTCCACTGATATTTCTTTATTCCGCCGTAATAATGCGTCTTGAACAGCGCAAGCTCCTCGTCCTCGTAAAGCGGATGCTGCTTGAGATCGAGCCTCGGCGAATCGATATGTGCGGCTGCGAGCCTTATTCCGTCGATAAGCGGCTTTTCGCCCATAACGGTAAGAATTATCGACTTTTCTCTGTTTACATAATAAAACTTGTCTCCCGCCTTATATTCCTTATCAGGCTCGTATTCGCTAAAGCCTGCTTCTTCGGCAAGTCTTACAGCCTCGGCGCAAGCCTCACGCTCTGTTTTCGCGGCGTCGAGAAAGCTCTTATAACCCTCGCAGAAGCTGTCCGCCGTTTCGATCTCCTCCACGCTCATGACCGACGCTGCATTTTCACGCTTTTCAAGCAGCTTATCGGCAAGCTCTTCACCTATCGTCTTCTTGTTTGTATCTTCCATTGCTGATATCCTCCTCCAGCTGTGAATTTTCTTTATATTTGTCAAAGGCCTTCATGACCTTGTAAATATAGTCCTGTGTTAATTCAGACGGAACATCTTCGATATTTTCGTTTATGCTAAAATGCTCGGGGTCTATCGTTCCGTCCTCTATCCAGCCGTGAACGGCGTTCATACCCTGGTGATAAGCCGCCGCCGCAAGCTCATAGCTTCCGTCAAAATCCTCGTAAAGATACGAAAGCATATAAGCGCCGTACTGAATATTTATTTCCGGGTCGTACATATCGTCGAAGGTAAGTTCTCTTTCGTCGTTCAAACGAAATTTTATCCAGTCAAAAGCGTCGGGCATTATCTGCATAAGCCCCCTTGCGCCGACCTCCGACTCTGCATTGGGGTCAAAGTGGCTTTCCGTATTTATAACGGCAAAAACATACCTCGGGTCTATGTCGTATTCGGTCGAATACCTTATGACATACTCCTCGTAATCGGTAGGATATGTAAAAAACTTCTTCGCCTTATGTTCGGTCTCAGGCTGCTTGAATATAGCGATAAGACCGAATGCTATCAAAAGCATTATTGTCACAAAAACGGCAAGTCCGATAACGTTTCCGCCGTTGTTTG
Organism: Oscillospiraceae bacterium; assembly: GCA_051882075.1. GTDB lineage: Bacteria > Bacillota > Clostridia > Oscillospirales > Ruminococcaceae > YE71. The sequence goes on from JBJERC010000019.1 coordinate 44,905, forward strand.
ATTTCTTTTTAGCCATATGTGTTTCCTTTGATTTGTCTTATTATTTCTTCCGTTTTCTTTACGGCGGTCTCACGGTCGTCGTTATTTTCTATAATATAGTCTGAATTTAGTCTGAAAAACTCTTCCGTATTCTGAGCCGAAAAGCGTTTTTCTGCCGCTTCGGCTGATATTCTGTCTCTGTCGATTATCCTTTTCAGTCTTACGCTTTTGTCCGCAATACAGCTGACAATGACCTTGCACAAACTGTCTGCGCCCGCTTCAAAAAGAGTCGGTGCGTCAAGCAGGATATATCCGTATCCGTTCCTTTTGGCAAAGGCAATTTCTTCGCTGATAAGCCTTGTTATATGCGGAAAAATTATAGAGTTGTATTTTTCGAGCGCTTTTTTGTCTGAAAAGAGCAGGGAAGCCGCTTTTTTTCTGTCAAGCTGTCTGCCGTCAAAAAGCTGCGGAAAATCCTTTATCAGCTCGGTAACGCATTCGCTTTCGGGCAAAACCGCTTTTCGCGCGACAATATCGCAGTCGATAACGTAAAATCCGTCTTGCTCAAAAACCTTGCTCACAGTGGTTTTTCCTGCGCCGCTCTGACCTGTAAGCCCCACGACCGTACAGTTTTTATTCATAGCTTTATCACCTTGAAAGCGGCGGCACGGATAAGTCTGTTGTACACCGCAAGACCAACGCCGTCAAATTTCGGACAGCGTGCATAAACGTTTTCTGCTCCAAGCATATCCGCCTTTCTTAATGCGTCGAAAAGATTATGCGCCTGCTCCTCGCTCGTTTCGCCGATAGAGATGATCGAGAACTCATTTTCATCAAGATCATCCTTACCGAAGGTGATAAACATATCGCCATCTTTTGCGGTTTGCTTTGCAAATTGCGCAAAGGCTTCCTTTGTGCCGTCAATAATCGTGACGTTCGCTTTGGGCGAATAATGCTTATATTTCATTCCGGGCGAAGCCGCTTTTTTCGAGCTGTCGACCTCATGCAGAACTCCGCTGTCTATCCTTACGTCGGGAACGACCGTTGAAAGCATCTGCGCAGAAATACAACCCGGGCGAAGTATCTTTATAGCGTTCTGTTCAAACATAATAACCGTCGATTCAACGCCTGCTTCGCATATTCCGCCGTCTATCGCAGCAGGTATCCTGCCGTTCATATCGCTGATAAGATGCCCGATACAAGTAGGAGAAGGACTTCCCGAAAGGTTGCCAGAAGGAGCCGCAAGGGGAGTTCCCGAAGCGGAAATAAGCGCAAGCGCCGTCGGGTGAGAGGGCATTCTTATCCCTACCGTGTCAAGACCGCCGGATGTGATAAGCGGAACGTCGGGATTTTTCGGAAGCACCATTGTAAGAGGACCGGGCCAGAACGCTTTTGCACAACTGACGGCTATCGCAGGAAGCTCCGATGCTACTGAAGAGATCATCGAAAGATCGCTTATGTGGACAATAAGCGGATTATCCGCAGGACGCTCCTTAGCCTTGAATATCTTTGCGACAGCAGCTTCGTTGAATGCGTCTGCGGCAAGACCGTATACCGTTTCTGTCGGCATTCCGACTATCTCGCCCGATCTTATAAGCTGCGCCGCATATTCTATCGAATCCTTTGAATCATCAAGGATCTTAGTTTCAAAACTCATATCCGCAAACCTCTTTTATCCATCATTTTCGCCTGCAAGCATCGCCGTTCTGTCGGCGAGCGCAAGAGCATCCACCACCTCGTCGATCGAACCGTTGAGAAAGCTGTCAAGCTTGTATATCGTAAGTCCTATCCTATGATCTGAAATTCTGCTCTCGGGGAAGTTATATGTCCTTATGCGCTCGGAGCGGTCGCCCGTGCCGACCATCGACTTTCTTTTCGAGGCGATCTCGCTGTCCTGTGCCTGCTGCTGCATTTCAAGCAGCCTTGAACGCAGAACACGCATTGCCTTATCTTTATTCTTGTACTGCGAACGTTCGTCCTGACATTCAACCACAAGACCCGTCGGAAGATGTGTTATTCTTACCGCCGATTCCGTCTTGTTGATATGCTGACCGCCCGCACCGGACGCTCTGAAAACGTCGATTTTCAGTTCGGTAGCTTCGTTTAATTCAAGCTCGACCTCTTCCGCTTCGGGAAGAACAGCGACCGTTACAGTAGATGTGTGTATACGTCCCTGAGATTCCGTTTCGGGAACACGCTGTACCCTGTGCACTCCGCTTTCATATTTAAGCCGTGAATAAGCGCCGCTGCCTTCGACCGAAAAGCATATCTCCTTATATCCGCCAAGCTCCGTTTCATTGCAGTGCAGAACTTCGGTAGTCCAGTTCTTTGAAGCGGCGTACATACTGTACATTCTGTAAAGAGAGCCTGCAAAAAGGGAAGCCTCCTCGCCGCCTGCGCCGCCTCTTATTTCAACGATTACATTCTTTTCATCGTTCGGGTCTTTTGGAAGAAGCAGGATTTTAAGCTCCTCGGAGCAGGATTCCATTATCTTTGCCGATTCTAAAAGCTGTTCCGAAACAATCTCTTTCATTTCCTCGTCAAGCCCTGATTCTGAAAGAAGCTCCCTCGCTTCATCGTTTTCAGCCTTTGCCTGCTTATATTCCTTATATTTTGCTGCGATAGGTTCAAGACGGCTGTATTCCTTCATAAGCTCCGTATACTTTTCGGTATTGCTTACCGTATCGGGCTGCGTCAGCATTTCGCCTATCTCGGCAAATCTTTCATCTATCGCTTCAAGCTTACTGTTCATTCTTCATTATCCTTTCATCATATTATTGTAAAGACTAATTCGTAAATAAACAGTAATGCTATGACTCTCCGCCTTTGACGACGTTTTTCACATTTTTTTCAGCCTTGGATCTTGCTATCATAAATTCTCTCGAACACCCTTTGCACCTGAGCTTGAAGTCCATGCCGGAACGCAGAACCTCCATTTCAAAGCTGCCGCAGGGGTGTTTTTTCTTCATAATAAGCGTATCGCCTTTTGAAATATCCATGCTGCGCGCCTCCTTTTTATGTTTTCAATCAGTTATTATAACACATAAATTAAAAAATATCAAGACTTTAAGTATATTTTTATACATTAAAAGAAATTTTAAGCGTTCGCCGAAAAAGTATATTATCAAATTATGACTTTTTTCGGTTTATTAGATTAAATTTACAGCAAAAATCTTGACTAAACGAGTAGGAAATGTTATTATTATATTGTATTTTATTATGGTAAAGGACTGAATAAAATGAAAAAACCTTTTATTACAAAAGAACAGGCGGAAGAGATCATAAGGCAGTACCCCACACCTTTTCATATCTATGACGAAAAGGCTATCCGCAAAAATGCCCGTGATCTTAATAAGGCATTCTCGTGGAACAAGGGTTTCAGAGAGTATTTTGCCGTAAAGGCTACTCCTAATCCTTATATTCTCAAAATACTTCAGGAAGAGGGCTGCGGCGTTGACTGTTCTTCGCTTACAGAGCTTATGATGAGCGAGTGCTGCGGATTCAGCGGCAGCGATATCATGTTTTCTTCAAACGTTACTCCTGCGGAGGATTATAAGAAAGCAAGAGAGCTTGGCGCTTTTATAAATCTTGACGATTTTACGCATATCGAATATCTTGACAAGCTGTGCGGCATTCCCGAAACGATCTTCTGCCGTTACAATCCCGGCGGACATTTTGAGATAGAAACTCAGATAATGGACAATCCCGGCGAGGCAAAATACGGCTTCACGCATGAGCAGATAATCGAGGGATTTAAGATACTTAAAGAAAAGGGAGCTAAGAATTTCGGTATTCATGCGTTTTTAGCTTCAAACACCGTTTCTAACGCTTATTATCCCAAGCTTGCAAGGATACTTTTCGAGCTTGCAGTCGAGATCAAGGAAAAAGCAGGCGTACAGATCAAGTTTATCAACCTCTCGGGCGGCGTCGGCGTTCCTTATACCCCCGACAAAGAGCCTAACGATATTTTCGCTATCGGCGAGGGCGTTCACAAAGCGTTTGACGAGATACTCGTTCCCGCAGGAATGGGCGACGTTTCTATCTTCACCGAGCTTGGAAGATTCATGCTTGCTCCCTACGGTCATCTTGTAACCACCTGCACTCATCATAAGCACACATATAAGGAATACGTCGGCGTTGACGCTTGCGCCTGCAACCTTATGCGTCCTGCAATGTATGGCGCATATCATCACATCACCGTGCTTGGCAAGGAGAACGCACCCTGCGATCATAAGTATGATGTAACGGGCGGTCTTTGCGAAAACAACGACAAATTCGCTATCGACAGAATGCTTCCCGAGATCGAGACCGGAGATATCCTTGTTATACACGATACCGGTGCGCATGGATTTTCTATGGGCTACAACTACAACGGAAAGCTTCGTTCCGCCGAGCTGCTTTTGCAGGAGGACGGAAGCGTAAAGCTTATCCGCCGTGCCGAAACCCCGTCGGATTATTTCTCGACATTTGATTTTTCGGGAATAATGGACAAATATATTGACAAGAATTAAACTTTTTGTTCCGCCGCTCAGCGAAAATGCTTTGCGGCGGTTTTTTATTAAATTATGAATTTTTTATGCAAATGAAGAAAAACACTTGAAAATAGTATAAAAATATAGTATAATAAATTGTTAGTATGGCGCAGTGCGGAACTAAGCGTCCGCATTTGCCCAATTGAAAAGGAAAGGATCGGTTTTTATGGATCTTGAAATGGTAAAATATCTTGCAGAACTCGGAAAGCTTGAGTTTTCTGACGAGGCTATCGAAAAGACGGCAGGAGAAATGACCGACATTATTGATCTGATGGATACTATCAAGGATTTTGATGTTGAGTACGACGCACTGAAGGACAATCACAACGTGTTCCTTGACGGTCTTCGTAAGGACGAGAAAATGCCTTCGATGGCAACCGAAAAGGTGCTTCAGAACGCTCTTAATTCGGGAAGCTGCTTCGTTGTTCCCAAGGTCGTTGAATAAAAAACAGGAAGGTAGTGTTAATTTTGAACAGCTCGATCAAAACGCTCCGTGATATGCGTGCGGCTCTCGATTCAAAAGAGATCTCCGCCCGTGAGCTTACGGAGTATTATCTTAATAATATAAAAGCCTGCGACGGCAAGATAAAATCTTATATAACCGTTACCGAGGAGCTTGCGCTCAGGCAGGCTGACGAGGCGCAGAAGCTTATCGACGCAGGCGAGTCAAAGCCGCTTACGGGTATTCCTCTTGCAATCAAGGATAATATCTGCACGGAGGGTGTGCTTACCACCTGCGCTTCAAGAATGCTTGAGAACTTCATTCCGCCGTACAATGCCACCGTTATGGAAAAGCTTAACGCACAGGGCATTGTAATGCTCGGTAAGACCTCGATGGACGAGTTCGCAATGGGCGGCTCTACCCAGACCTCCGCATTTACAAAGACTAAGAACCCTTATAATACAGAATGTGTTCCCGGCGGTTCATCGGGCGGTTCGGCTGCTGCTGTTTCTGCCGACCTCTGCGCTGCTGCGCTCGGTTCGGACACAGGCGGATCTATCCGTCAGCCATCTGCTTTCTGCGGCGTAACAGGATTAAAGCCGACCTATGGAAGAGTATCGAGATACGGTCTTGTCGCTTTTGCTTCATCTCTCGACCAGATAGGACCTATTGCGCACAACGCTCACGACTGCGCAATGATCCTCAATCATATCTGCGGCTTCGATATGCACGACGGCACAAGCTCAAAGAACGACGTTCCCGATTTTACCGCAAAGATCGGCAAGCCGCTTACGGGCATGAAGATCGCACTTCCTGTCGAGTTCTTTGCACAGGGAATTGACGATGATATCAAGACATCGGTTATGGCTGCCGCTGAAAAATATAAAGAAATGGGCGCAGAGCTTGTTGAATGCTCAATGTCGACTCTTAAATACGCAGTTCCTGCATATTACCTTATTTCTTCCGCAGAAGCAGCTTCAAACCTTTCACGCTATGACGGGATCAAGTACGGTCATCGTGCAAAGGACGCCGACAGCTACGAGGAACTTATCAAGCGTTCACGTTCAGAGGGCTTTGGCGACGAGGTAAAGAGAAGAATTCTTCTCGGAAACTACGCTCTTTCAAGCGGATATTATGACGCTTATTACGGAAAGGCAATGGCTCTCCGTCAGGCGATAAGAGATGAATATAACGCAATTTTTGAAAAGTGCGACGCTATCCTTACCCCGACTACTCCCGCTGTTGCTTACCGTCCCGACGAACAGATCTCCGACCCTGTTAAGATGTATCAGGCTGATATCTGCACGGTAACGGTAAATATCGCAGGACTTCCTGCCGTATCGACTCCGTGCGGCTACAACAAAAACGGTATGCCTATCGGAATGTCCATCGTCGGAAACCGTTTTGACGAGCAGACGGTCGTTTCGCTTGCCGACGCTTTTGAAAAGACCTTCACGCCAATCGCACCGAAGCTTTAAAGGAGGAAAAGACAAATGGAAAAATATATTACTGTCATCGGTCTTGAAATCCATGCCGAGCTGCTTACAAAATCAAAGGTTTTCTGCACCTGCTCCGCTGAGTTCGGCGGCGACCGCAACTCACGCTGCTGTCCTGTCTGCATGGGACTTCCGGGAACTCTGCCCGTAATAAACCAGACCGCTGTCGAATACGCAGTAAAAGCAGGCTATGCGCTTAACTGCAATATCAATAAATTCTCTGTTTTCGACAGAAAGAACTATTTCTACCCCGACCTTCCTAAAGCATATCAGATCTCGCAGCTTCAGAGGCCTCTTTGCTATGACGGTCTTGTGCCGATAGAAGTCGACGGCAAAAAGAAGAATATTAGAATAAACCGAATCCACCTTGAAGAAGACGCAGGAAAGCTCGTTCATGACGATTATAACGGCGTTTCGCTTGCAGACTATAACCGCTGTGGCATACCGCTTATAGAGATAGTTACCGAGCCTGATATTTCATCGGCTGAGGAGGCTATGGCTTTCGTTGAGCAGATCTCTCTTCTTTTACAGTATGCAGGTGTATGCGACTGTAAAATGGAGCAGGGTTCGTTAAGATGCGACGTTAATATCTCGCTTATGAAGCCGACAGATAAAGAATTCGGTACCCGTGCCGAGATAAAGAACATCAACTCCATCAAGTCGGTAGGACGTGCTATAAAGTACGAAGAACGCAGACAGGCGCTTCTTCTTGACGCAGGCAAGAGAGTTATTCAGGAAACAAGACGTTACGACGCAAACAGAGATTCTACAAAGTCGATGCGTTCAAAGGAAAACGCTCACGATTACCGTTATTTCCCCGAGCCTGATATTTTACAGGTAAACTTTACAGACGAACAGCTTTCGGAAATAAAGGCAAAGCTGCCGGAGCTTCCGAACGTTCGCCTTGCAAGATATATAAACGACTACGGTCTTTCAAAGGTCGATGCACAGATACTTGTAAACTCGAAGATCATCGCCGATTTCTTTGACGAGGCAGTTAAGGAATACAACAATCCCAAGTCGGTCTCGGCGTTCATTCTAACTGAATTTATGCGCCGTGTAAATCTCGGAGAGATCGACGTTAACGCTCTGAAATTCACAGCGAAGGAGTTTGCGCAGCTTGTTAAGCTTGCAGACACCGAAAAGATCTCAAAGAACGACGCAAAGGCTGTTTTCAGAACGATGGCTGAAAAGGGAGGAGATCCCGAAAAGCTTGCTTCCGACGCAGGATATATCATTACTGTCGATACCGAGAAGGTAAGCGCAGAGATCGACAAGATACTTGCGGCAAACGAGGCGCAGGTCAAGCAGTATGTCGGCGGCGAGAAGAAGGTATTCGGCTTTATTATGGGTCAGTGTACCAAGGCGCTCAAAGGTGCTGCAACGCCTAAGATAATCAAAGAAGTTCTCGAGGCAAAGCTTGCTTCTGTTTCAGAATCGGCAGCAGTTGACGAGGAAAAGGCAGAAGAGGAAACCTCGGCTGATATTTCAAAGCTTACCCCCTATGTGAATGACAAAAAGTATGTTTGCAGTGAAGAAAACGGAATGCTTATGGTATCGCCCGAAAATATCAAAAAGGAATTCTCGCTTTCAGACGCTCTTAATAACGTAGGAAAAACCGTCGAGCTTAAAGCGTGCGTTCACAGAATAAGAAAAATGTCGGGCGTTACATTTATCGTCCTCAGAACTGCGCTTTGCACTATTCAGACCGTTTACAGCGAGGACGTATGCAAGGACAGCATAACAGGACTCCGTGAGGGCTTCTTTGTATGGGTAAAGGGAACTGTTCAGGAAAATGAAAAGGACTTTAACGGCGTTGAGATCGTGCTGTCGGATATAAGACTTATCAGCACTCCTAAATCTGAGCTTCCGCTTAAGATTTCTCAGGGCAAGCTCAACTGCGCTATCGACACAAAGCTTGACAACCGTGTTGCTGCGCTGCGTAACCCTTACGAAAGAGCTATCTTCAAGCTCCAGGAGGGTCTTGTTCACGGAATGCACATTTTCATGAAGCAAAACGGCTTTACGGAGATACACACGCCTAAGATAGTTGCACAGGGCGCAGAGGGCGGAGCAAATATCTTCCGTCTTGACTATTTCCAGAAGAATGCGTTCCTCAACCAGTCGCCGCAGTTCTACAAGCAGGCTTGTGTGGGCGTGTTCAACAGAGTTTACGAGATAGCGCCCGTTTACCGTGCTGAAAAGCACGCTACATCTCGTCATATCAATGAATATATCGGACTTGATTTTGAAATGGGATATATCGACAGTATGTATGACGTAATGGCAATGGAAAGCGCAATGCTCAAATTCATTATGGAATATATAACCGAGAATTACGCTTATGAGATCAAGATCCTTGAAGCCGAAATTCCGCAGATAACCGAGATACCCTCTATCAAGTTTATCGACGCTATCAAGCTTCTCAGAGGAGATAACGCAGGCGGCAAAAAGTTCGATCTCGATCCCGAGGACGAGGTTAATCTTTGCAAATATGCGAAAGAAAAGTATAACAGCGACTTTATTTTCGTAACGCATTTTCCTTCGTCGAAGCCTCCGTTCTACGCTATGAACAGCAGGGAAGACCCCAAGGAAGCGTACAAGTTCGACCTTCTTTTCAGAGGTCTTGAAATAACCTCCGGCGGACAGAGAATCCACGATTACGACGAACAGGTTGCAAAAATGAAGGCTCAGGGTCTTGACCCGGAAGACTTCAAGAGCTATCTTGACGCACACAAGTACGGTTTACCGCCGCACGGTGGTCTCGGAATCGGTCTTGAAAGACTTCTTATGAAGCTTCTCAACAAATCAAATATCCGTGAAACATCAATGTTCCCAAGAGATATTAACAGACTTGTTCCTTAATAAACTTTATCAGACGCAGCTTCGGCTGCGTCTTTTGCATATCTTCCGTTTCTTTCGCATAGATTATTGTGAAAGGATGATGACAAATGAAAGCTGTTAAAATATTTACACTCGCTTCTGCTTTTTTGCTTATGACTTCATGCACAGACATTAACAAGCCTCGTATCATGCAGAATTCTCCGATGCCCGATGAAATAACCGCCTGCGAAATTCTTTCGGACAGCATACCGAATAAATCCGAGGTCGAAGAAGAATACGAACCGCTCAATTTTGATATTCAAAAATCGGTTTGGATATCTTATATCGAGCTTTCGGAGCTTATCTCGGAAACGGAAAGTGGGTTTAAGGAGAATATGTCAGAAGTGTTTTCTAACGTTTCGGAGCTTGGCTGCAACACGGTATACGTTCACGTCAGAGCGTTCGGCGACGCTTATTACGCCTCTTCGCTTTTTCCACCTGCAAGCTGTATCCCGACCGATAACGGCAGGATAAAATACGACCCGCTCAAGATAATGACGGAAACGGCGCACGAATACGGTCTGTCGTTCCACGCTTGGATAAATCCTATGAGATGCGACAGCGAGAGCAATATGCAGCATTTCGAGGGAAGCGAGATATATGAATGGTATTCGGATACTTCAAAATACAGCGAGTATATTTCAAAACCTGAAGACAGCGAGCTGTACTGGCTTAATCCATCAAAATCCGAAGTCAGACAGCTTATTGCAGAGGGCGCAAAGGAAATAGTCCTGAATTACGACGTTGACGGGATACATATGGACGATTATTTTTATCCGACGACAGACGAAAGCTTTGACAAAAACGCTTACATTGCAACAGGAGGGAATATCTCTCTTGCGCAATGGCGGCTTGATAACTGTTCGCAGATGGTGAGCGAGATATATAGTTCGGTAAAATCGGCAAACAGCAAGGTTCTTTTCGGAATATCTCCGCAAGGAAATGTGGACAATAATTATTCGCAGGTATACGCCGATGTTGACAGGTGGTGTTCCGAAAGCGGTTATGTTGACTATATCGTTCCGCAGATCTATTTCGGATATGATAACGATATTTGTCCGTTCAGCGAAACTCTTGAGTCGTGGGAAAGCATTGTCAAAAACGACGAGGTTTCTCTTATTTGCGGTATAGGCGTGTACAAGCTCGATTCGGAAGCCGAGTTTATAGATAATCCCGGTTTGATAGCAAAGCAGGTCTCAGACGTTTTATCGGACGAACAGTGCAGCGGTTTTGCGCTGTACAGCTATAATTCACTTTTCTTAAATAACGAAGAACGCTTTGAAGCCGAGAGGGAAATGATCTTTAATTTGCTGAACGATCCGTAGAATAACAAAGCAGACAAGCGTCCTTGAAATAAGGGCGCTTTTTTCATCACAAATCAGAACTATCCAAAAAAATTTTTAGAATTAACCTTGACAAATACAAATTCATATGATATAATACATATAACTCTTTGCACTGCATATAAATCTACGGTACAAACTGAGCAGACCGTGACGTTTTGTCATGGAGTCGGGTCACAATAAGTGACAGTGGTAATATCATCCACGGGACAGTAGTAAATTTACTGATTCGTGGGTGTTTTTTTATACCTTTTTAACCCCCGGATATTTGTCGCTGAAGAGTTAGTAAACTTATACGGAGGTAACAGACATGAACAACATGGCAAAAAACAGTATTGAAAAGGATTATTTTCAGAAAACGGCAAACAGGGTAGCGATAGTTACGATAATAGGAAATCTTGCATTATCCTTAATAAAGCTGCTTGCCGGAATTTTTGCACATTCAAGCGCAATGATAAGCGACGCGGTACATTCGGCATCGGACGTATTCAGCACGTTTGTCGTAATTATCGGTATAAAGCTTGCCGCAAAGGAGCCTGATAAGGAGCATCCTTACGGACACGAAAGAATGGAATGTGTCGCCGCCATTATTCTTTCGGTAGTGCTTTTTATAACAGGTCTCGGCATAGGCGTCGACGCTGTAAAAAACATAATAAGCTCTGATTACAGCAAAATTAAGATTCCCGGAATCGCAGCGCTTATAACCGCTGGTGTTTCAATACTGAGCAAGGAAGCAATGTATTGGTACACACGATTTTTTGCCAAAAAAATTGACTCCTCAGCGCTTATGGCTGACGCGTGGCATCATCGTTCCGACGCCTTTTCTTCGGTAGGCGCATTGATCGGAATAATCTTTGCAAGAGTAGGATATCCGATAATGGATTCTGTTGCAAGTCTTGTGATATTTGTATTTATCATCAAAGCTGCAATTGATATTTTCAAGGATGCAATGGATAAAATGGTAGATCATTCCTGCGACGAGGACACGGAAAAGCAGATATACGACTGTGTTATGAAAAACGATGATGTTTTGGGCATCGACCTTCTTCAGACGCGTATTTTCGGAAACAAGATATACGTCGACGTAGAGATCCAAGCAGACGGTTCATACACGCTTTTACAGGCACATGAAATCGCCGAAAACGTTCACGACGAAATAGAAAACGCATTTCCGAAAGTAAAGCATATCATGGTTCATGTAAATCCTGCTTGCGAAAACAACGATCCGGTGTAATGCTTATAATAAATAAAATCCCGCAGATTTTTTTCTGTGGGATTTTTTAATGCTTGAAGAAGCAAAAAACGTGCAGGAAAGTGATATACTAATAATTGACAGCCAATTGCACTAAATAAAAATTTAGTGCAATTAAGGGAAGTGAATTTACTTTGTAGAAAACCATTATAAAGCTTTTCCACAAAGTAACTCGCAAATTATATAAATAGAAATAAGCCCTGACCACTTAAACAGTATTTTAAACTATTCCAATTATCTTTATTGTTCTCCCGCCTTAAAGTTATAAATGGGCTTGATGACCTCCTTTATCTCAACAGTATCGCTGATATTGTCCACAATGTCATCCATACTCTTGTACGCCATTGGACACTCGTCAAGCGTTGCGGAGCTTACATCGGTAAAAATTTTTCTATAAATATTAAAAACAAAAAAGGACAAAACAAGCAGCAATATACACTCAAAAAAGTGCATATCGTTACTTATCCTGTCCCATATTATTTGCCGAACTGATTTTTATGATTATACTATAATCCGTCTGCTTTGTCAAGTTTTTAACAAAATAAATGCGGAATATTTACAGTTTGTTCTTTTTATATCAGTGAAAGTATCTCGTCTGTTGACATTTTAAGTATATCTCCTTCACCGTTAACAACTATTTCGTTAAGATCGTTCTTAGCCTCCTGAAGCTTTATAATATTCTGCTCTATAGAGTTTTCGGCGACAAGCTTGTAAATCGTAACATTATTCTTCTGACCGAAACGATAAGCTCTGTCCGACGCCTGATTTTCAACCGACTTGTTCCACCATGGGTCGAAGTGTATAACTATATCCGCTCCGGTGAGGTTAAGCCCGTTGCCGCCTGCTTTAAGCGAGATCATGAAGACCTGTATCTTGTTCTCGTTGAACTCATTTTGCAGCCTTATCCTGTCAGACATTTTGGTGTCGCCTGTAAGCTCATAATAGCTTATGCCAAGCTTTGAGATACGTTCCTGAATTGTCGGAAAAACAGATTTGAAAAAGGAAAACAGAAGCACCTTATGCCCCGACTTCACACAGTTATCGATCAGCTCAACGCACTGCTCTATCTTTGCGCTCGTTCCCGTATAATTCTCATAGACGAGGTGTGGGTCGCAGCAGATCTGTCTTAAAGTCATAAGCTGGGCGAGTATCTTCATCTTTTCCGTCTGTTCGCCGCTTGTATTGCCGAGGGTCTGTTTGAGCTTTGCGGCATTGGCAGCATATATCTTCCGCTGCTCCTTGTCCATTCTCGAAAGAAGCACGGTTTCGGTCTTTTCCGGCAGCTCGGGCAGAACGTCCTTTTTCAGCCTTCGAAGCACAAACGGAGAAATGGATTTTTGAAGAGCCTTTACGGCATTTTCGTCCTTATTATGAACGATCGGCACTTCAAATGTCTTTTTGAAATGGTTGTAATTAAAGAGATAATCGGGCATTATAAAATCAAAAATGCTCCAGAATTCTGCAAGGCTGTTCTCAACGGGCGTGCCGGTCAGCGCAAATCTTATCTGTGAGCGTATCGCCTTAACCGCCTTTGCATTTTGCGTGCTGTGGTTCTTGATATACTGCGCTTCATCTATGAAATGTATATAAAAACTAAATTCCTCATACTTTGCAATATCTCTTGTGAGCGAGGAATAGGAGGTTATCAGAACATCGCTGTCCTTTGCTTGCTCTATAAGCTTGGTCCTCTGTGCTGCCGTACCGATAATGGTCGTGACATTAAGCTGCGGTGCGAATTTTTTTATCTCACTCTCCCAGTTAAGTGTCAGCGTCGCAGGGCATACTACAAGGTTCAGCCTATGCTCGTCAGCGTTCTCCTTTGCGTCAAGCATAAGCGCTATCGACTGTATCGTTTTTCCAAGACCCATATCGTCTGCAAGAATACCGCCGAAGCCGTAAAGACTTAAAGTTTTGAGCCATCTGAAGCCATAGCGCTGATAATCACGCATGACGTCCTCAAGCGACGCCGGAACAGCTGTGATCTGAGTACCCTCAAGGTCTGAACGGTACTTCCTTACCGACTTCTTGAAATCCTCACTTCTTTGAAGCCTTACGTTTTCATTTCGTTTAAGGCTGTCAAGATAGAGCATTCTGTATTTCGGGATATTGATATTCTGTTTCAGAAGTTCCCTGTCGCTTATATCAAGATTCTTAGTCAGCTCGTCAAGCTCTGCGACAGACTCGTTTATTATCGCAAACGAACCGTTTTTCAGTCTGTGATATTTAGCTCCGCGTCTGTAAGCGCTTAGTATCTCCAGTATTTCCTCCTGACTGTAATTGTCGTCGGAAATATTCACAAGCAGGCTTCCCTCCTGAGGCTTTACACCGATAGACGCTTTAACAGGCGGTCTGTTTGCCATTCGGTTGAAACGCTCGCTCGTGTATACTTCCATGCTCTGAGTCAGATCTGCAAGTCCGTCACTAAGCAAATCGGCGATATTATCATCAGAATCAATAAAAAGAGGGTGTGTTGTACTGATAGGATCTTCCATAAAGTATTTAAGCACCTTTTCATAGACTATCCTTTCGGCAACGGCGTCTGCAAAGGGATTTTTCGGAGTATCCTTAGCTTTTTTCGCAGGAAATATTTTATCTCCGTAGCAGTAATAAAGCCTTCCGACTACTTTCGTATTGTTGTCGCAGTCTATATAAAGCTGAGGCGTAAGCTCGGGCGGAATGAATTCCTCGAAGCAGCTAAGTCCTTCGACCTTTGCATACTTCTCCGCCCTTTTTATTACAGCCGTATAGAATGCAGGCATATCCTCTTCGGAGATAAATATTCCATTAAAGCTCAGACATTCATAATACAGGTCATAAACAGCGGCAGTAAATTTCGGAGAAGCAACAAAGATCTTATTAAGCTCTTTATCCATAAAAAGCCCGTGTTTTCCCTTGCCAAGGAGTGTATACAGATTATCACAGGTCACAAAAAAGCGTCCGTTGTCGGATTTATTCACCACAAATCTGATAACGGGATCTTTATAAGAAACAAAACAGTCCTTGCCGTCAATATCAACATAGTCATCACGATAAAGCTCAAAAAACTGATCTATCCATTTACCGTTGAGCGAAAAGCGTCTTTCGCTCCTTGTATAATAGTCGGCAGTTGAATAATTCATCACTGTGATCTCAAAAAGACGGTTGCTGCGGTCATCTATATGGCTGTATTTATGGCAAAACTCAAAATACTTTCCGTAGGAAAAGAACTCTTCTTTTGAAAACATATCATAGAGCTTACGGATATCCTTTACGACATAGAGCTTATCTCTGCCGATATACAAAGAATATTTAAGCGTACCGCCCGTTTCAATGTGCGGAACAATGTGTGCAAGATTTTCTGCCGAGATTTCCGTATTCTCTTCGATCGCATTTTCGGTATACGACGAAATAAGCCTGCTCACAACTCCTGAGCTTTTTCTTGACAAGATCCGCTTGTTATATTCGTTTTCAAGCACCATAAGAACAGCGGCAATATGCTTACATTCGCCGCCCCAGTCGAAAGGACAGGTACATCTCTGATCGCTGATATTACCGTCTTCGTTTATATGAAGTCTGACCTTGTAAGAAGCAGTTCCTTTTACTGTTGCAGAAACCGTTCCGTCTTCCGTATATTCAAAGTTCGAGACCTTTCTCGCCTGATAATACTGTCGTCCTCTTGAAAGAATTGTGGAAGAAATATATCTTCTGAAATATTTGATATTATAAGATATCATAATATCCTCCGAGCTTGTTGTTTTTTACCGCCTGTTGATTACTCACTATAAATAATTATAGCAGATAAGTTATTTTACGTCAATGGAAATAAAAGAATTTATCAGACAGTAAATGAAAACAACCCATTGACAGAATAAAAATAATGACTTATAATATATGTTGTGAGAACGCAGTTCTCACATTCGGCGGCAGCCGACCGACGCAAAGCGGCGAACATATATTACAAGGTTCTCGTTGCTGTTCGAAATCTTTGATTTCGGTAACAGCAGAGGTTCTTATAATATATGTTGTGAGAACTATGAATTTCAAAACCCAAGTTTAAAGTTTTTCCGAAGGAGATAAAATGAAAGAAGAATATAAAAACGATTGTCCCGAATACTTAAAAAAATATCTGACTTATATTAAGGTAATTCAGGACCGTGCGGAGCGTACCGAAGAAGCTTATTATATCGATCTCAGAACATTTTTAAGGTATCTGAAAATAAAGAACGGTCTTTGTCCGCCGGATACCCCGTGGGGCAGTATTACAATTGCCGATGTTCCTTTTGACCTTATAAAGAATTTTACGCTCGACGACGCTCACGAGTATCTCTATTATCTGAAAAACGAACGAAATAATGAAACGGCGACACGATCAAGGAAATGCTCGGCGCTCAAACAGTTCTTTAACTACCTTCACTCTAAAGCGCATCTTATTCCGGAAAACCCTGTTGCCACGCTCGAGCTGCCTCGAGTTAAGAATAAAGACCCGAGATTTCTTACTCTTGAGGAATCGCTTAAAATGCTCAAATGCATCGACTCCAAAAACCGTGAACGAGATTACTGTATAATCTGTCTGTTCCTTAACTGCGGAATGCGTTTGTCCGAGCTTGTCGGTCTTAACATGATCGATTTCAGCGCCGAAAATCAGACGCTAAGGCTGTTCGGTAAAGGACGAAAAGAACGTATAATCTATCTGAATAAAGCCTGTATGGAGGCATTAGACGATTATCTTAAAATAAGAAAAGCCGTGCCTACCAACGAAACTGCGATTTTTCTCTCAGCAAGAAAAACCCGCATAACTAAACGCAGAGTTCAGCAGATAGTCGAGGAAATGCTTGCGCTCGCCGGGCTTTCAAATATGGGTATCACCACCCACAAGCTTCGTCATACCGCCGCAACGCTTATGTATCAGTACGGCGGGGTTGATACGCTCGTTCTCAAAGACGTTCTCGGTCATAAAAGCATCGCTACAACGGAGATATACACCCACTTAGGAAACGAAAACCTCAAAAAAGCGGCTGATTCATCTCCTCTTGCTAATGTCAAAAATGACAAATAATACTATACAAAATAAGGCAGTATACCGGATAAGTCCATCGTATACTGCCTTTGATTTTTACAGTTTATGTTTATTTGTCTTTTTCGGTTTGCGGACTAATTATTTTGAGAAAGGCTGTCGACGCAATAAAAACGTCCCCGTCGATCTCGATTCTGAATATACCGCCGCACGCTTCCGTAAAGGATTTCGCTATCGCAAGCCCTAAACCGCTTCCGCCGTCTGTTCTTGATTCGTCGCCTCTCTTAAAGCGTTCGGTTATCTCGTCAGCGGTAAAGGTCATTTCCTGCTCTGAGATATTCTTGATAATAAGCTCATAATGCTCGCTGTTTTCACGAAGCGTAATGTATATTCTTGTATTCGGCATCGAGTATTTGAGAGCGTTTACAAGCAAATTCTGAATTACCCTGTAAAGCTTTCCTCCGTCAGCGTTTATCGGTGCGTTTTCGATCTGCATATCCGTTCTGATAATGCGCCCCGACTCTTCGATTTTATCGTTGTTGTCGGCAAGCACCTGCCTTAAAAGTATTGCATAATCAATTTCCTGCATTTCTATCTCAACGCCGCTTGTAGCCTTCGCAAGCGTGAAAACGTCGGAAACTATATCTCTGAGCTTGTCGGATTTCTTGCTGAGTATTTTAACATAATCTCTCGCCTCGTCCGAAAGCTCCGTTTTATCAAGCAGGTCGATATAGCTGATAATTGAAGTCAGCGGCGTTTTTAAATCGTGCGAAACATTCGTTACAAGCTCGATCTTCATTTTTTCAGACTTTATCTGCTTTTCAACCGCCTCGTCTGCCTTTACCGAAATTTCCGCAAGCTTTTCGCTAAGCTCATAAAGCGGCGAACCCTGTTTTAGCACAGTGCTGCTCTTTTTAAGCTCGCCGTCCTCAAACATTTCGTCTATCTGCTTCTCAAGCTTTGGAATATCCTTTGTTATCCGTGAAAAGCGTCTGATATAAAGGATATTTATTGCAGCAGCGATAATAAGCATTAACGCTACCATCCGTGTATCGTAATATGCGACAAAATATAGAAGTATTATTATAACAAGCAGCTCTGACAGGAGATAAACCCAGAAAGCTATCCTCTGTTTATTTTTCTTTACAGCCTTTTTGAACCGACTGATAAATCCTATCCTGTCAGTCTTTTCGTCGATTTTTACTTTACATTTCTTAAATGATCTGATGATATCGAATATAAGCAGCTTGGGTTTTGCTTTTCCGTTTATCTTTATATATCTTATCAGTCTTTCTGCGCAGAATAAAAATATAACGCTGCTTAATGCGACTGTAAGCGCACTTAAAACAAGTCCTAAAGTATTATGTTCTATCAGAAATCCGTAATATCCCACCTGCGACATGAAATAATAAAGTACTGCCGCCGATGCAATAAGCATTATCAATGCAAAATCAGGCTTGAAGAGTCCGTCTAAAACTGTTTGATTATCCTCACGGTAAGCTTCCTTTTTCCTTACAAGGCTTGCAATGATAAACGCCGCAAAACAAACGGCGCAAACGGCTGTACAGGCTATGTCGATTATTCTAAGTACATAATATCTGTTCTTATAGCCTTCGATAAACTGCGCCGACGTTTCAACAATATCTTTTTTAGGCGACATGAAAACCGTAAGATTTGAGGTATCTATCGGTGTGAATACATAGTTCGGAAGCTCCTCTATCGAAAGTTCTGAACCGTCTTCCGAAAATATACAAGGCGTTGAATTCGCATAAAGTATATATTCGTCGCTTTCGGGAGGTATCTCTTTAACTACTTCATAGTATTCCCCGTCTTCTTCATAATAACCGTTTGTTGTAACAAGATTATAGTCCGAATCAATTCTTATTCCGTAATCGGAGTAAATTAAGTCGTCATCAAAAAATGTATTTGCCGTATAATCTCCCGATGAGTTAAAGCAATATATATATCTTCCGAAATTATCATAGCCCGCAGCGCCGAAAAGCAGCTGGTCTGAATCTATAAATTCGCTTGTGAGCTTTGTTTTTCCTAATGTTCCTATAGTGTAATAAACCTCTGTTTTGCCAAGTCCCTTTTCATCATGCGGAGTATTTATGGTTATCATGTTGTTATGCCTGAGATAAAAATAATCGCCGTATTTTTCCGTAAGCCTTTCGACAGTTGTTTCTCCCTCCGCCTCTTCTATGTCCTTGATATTCGTAAGAAACGAACCGTTGTATTCTACATAAAAATAGTAATAGTCGCTGTCAATATCCGTTATCTCGTAATGCGACTGATTTATGTCAACTCCCCTTGCGCTTGAATTTTCAAGACCGAAAATATTTACGTTTTCGTCAAGGCCGAAATCTGAAAGATTCTGATACATATTTTCATACAGTGCGGCGCTTCCCTTATATACGTTGTTCTCGCACTGGCTCAGATAG
Source organism: Oscillospiraceae bacterium (assembly GCA_051882075.1). Lineage (GTDB taxonomy): Bacteria > Bacillota > Clostridia > Oscillospirales > Ruminococcaceae > YE71. Next base: position 64,266 of record JBJERC010000019.1, read on the forward strand.
ATAGCGCCAAGCGTGCAAAGGTCGGAATAAACGGCGTTTCTGCACCTGTTTGAACGATACTGCGGATCGTCTGAAAATTTAGATTCTCCGTGAAATATATCGCTTACGTCTTTATAATAATATCTTGCATTTGACAGAAAAGGCGATATTACAAAAACATCTGTCAGTAAAACCGCCGTCAGTATGCACAACACGCACCTGAACTTACTGCGTGACACATTTTCAATGATTTTTTTCAAGTTTGTAGCCAATTCCCCACACCACCTTTATATATTTCGGGTCTTTGGGATTTATCTCTATTTTCTCCCTTAAATGCCTGATATGCACCATGACCGTATTTTCAACAGCAAAAGCCTCTTCGTTCCACACGTTTGTGTATATCTGCTCCGCCGAGTAAACTCTTCCGGGGTTTTTCATGAACATTTCCATGATCTTAAGCTCCTTGGCTGTGAGCTTGACCGGTTCTCCGTCTACAAATAAAGTCTTTTGTTCTACGTCATATTGAAGCCCTCCTACCGTAATAACATCCGTTTTCTCCGTTGTCTCTCCGCCGAGCATCGTGTACCGTCTTATGCTTGATCTTACCCGAGCGACAAGCTCGGAAGGACTGTAAGGCTTAGTTATGTAATCGTCTGCTCCGATCGACAGCCCGAGCACCTTATCGCTGTCCTCTGACTTTGCCGAAAGAACGAGCACAGGTATATTTCTCTTTTCTCTGAGCTTCATTATCGCAGACAGACCGTCAAGCTTTGGCATCATTATATCTATTATGACAAGCTTGATATCGGGATAATCGTTTAATGCTTCGAGCGCCTCAAGACCGTTATAAGCCTTTACTACGCTGAAGCCTTCAAGCTCAAGCAGCTTTGCTATCGCTCTTACGATATCCCTGTCGTCGTCCGTAACTAAGATCCTTGCGCCTTCCATTTTTAAGCATCCTTTCTTTTGCTGTGATTATATTCTAAATTTAACTTCTTAACTGCCGTTTTAGGTTATTCTTAATTTTTTCTTAAATAGAGTTATTTTTTCGCATAAATCAGAGTATCCCATGCAGGATAATATCTGCGCTGTCTTATATATAGCCGATAACCGCTGTCGATATCATAAAGCTGTATCGGGATATCTATAAGGTCATACGGGCGGTGATAGGCTGAAATAATAAGCTTCGGGCTGTTTCTTCTGATAGTATTTACCGAACCGTACAAAGCCATCTTTTCTGCGCCCTCAACGTCGTATTTTATTACGGTACAGCGTTTTTCTCCGATAACGGAATCGACAGACCTTGCCGAAACGAGCGCTCCCCTGTCGGTTATCTGGGATTGTCTTCCGCCCGACTGTGAAAAACACATTTGCTTATCACATGACCATGCGCATGAATTGATAAATGAAATATTGTCGTAGTCGTTTAAGTTTCTAAGGCACTTTCTGAAGCTTCTTTTATCCGGCTCAAAAACGTAAACACGGTCGTATTCTCCGTTTGTCTGCTTTAGAAACTCTATTACGGTATCGCCGTTATAACCTCCGAGATCGACATATGCTTCATTTTTTCCGGGAGAAATGATCGAAGAAAGATCGTCCTTAGGGTCGGTGAAAATTCCGCTTAAAAACGAAATATCTCCGCTTATTTTAAATTTCAGCACGTTTTTAAAAACGATCCTTGATTGCTCGTCTGCAAGCGAAGAATAGATCTGCTCTGCTTTATCAAATCTTTCAAGCAGACCGCTCTTTGAAAAATACTCCTCTTCGGCTATCGGCAGATCGGGAAAAACAAGTTTATGCCGCTTTGATATTTCCTCGACGGTATTCATAACGTCGGGCAAAGAGCTTCCGAAAGCACAGCAAACGATAAATTCAGCAAATTCTTTTTCTATATCCGAAAGACTTTTTACCTTGAATCCACAGAAATTTCTGTCTCTGACAAAGCCTTCGCTTGCGAATATCCCACTGCATTTTATTTGTCTTTTTTCAAATTCGGCGAGTATTTTTTCACAGGCGTTCCCCGTTCCGTAAATACAAACGGGCAATGATGAATTTTTTAATACGTCCCACGATTCCTCAAGCGCTTCAAATTCAGTTCTTTTCAAGACGAGCCTTCCTTTCATTCAAGAAAAAAAGCGACACGTTATGCCGCTTTGATCGTTAACTTATTATGTGATATTCAAAAATCGATAGTATCGTCAGGATCGTCATGTCCGTACATATCTCTTCCCCTGATGCTGTATTTATCACGGTTTATGTCTATCTGCTTATCGAGCATTTCAAGCACCGCTCTCGGATTTTTTATCGACTTTATCTCCATGACGGGAGTATCAACATCGTTTTTTACATGAAGAATTATCGTAGCGCAGCCGAACAAACGCTGACCAAGCGGCATTACAAGCTTTTTATCCGTGACCTTATAAAGCTCGAATTCCTCTTCAACAACGCTTAAAAAACCCTTTCTTGTAATAAATTTAGTCTCGGTAAGAAAGTAGCGTGTAAAAGAAATCGGCAGACCGAACAGAGTGCGCTTTTTATCCGTCCATATATAGCTGAATAAGTCTTTTTTCATAAGAAAATCGTCCTTTCATTTTTATTTAATTATAACATGAACAGGTGTGTATGTCAAGCAGATTTCAATAAAATTAGGTTTGACAAAACGGTGAAAAAGTGATACAATAATAGTGAACTTAAAGGAAAAGGAGCGAAAAAAATGCTGTATAATCTTGGCGACAAAAGCGAAAACAGAATACAGACACGCTATCTTTCGCTCTTTATAAAAAAACTTGTAAAGCCAAAGGCGTTTGACGATTTTTATTCGGACTGGATAGACGTCTTAAGAGAAACATACGATAATAACCGTGTTCTTGGAGAGAGGGGACTTCCCTTCTTTTCTCATACGGTTTCACTTCATGAAGATTGTACTTTCCGCCTGCATTTTTATACGGGTAAGCTAAGAAATTTCGCCAAATACTACAATGTAGAAATCATGACTCCCGATGAATTTAAGTGTTCAGGTATCAAATATAAAAAGCATATAACAGAACGCAAAGACTCACATTCGCTTGGAATAAAAAATCCTCTGCTTATAATAGTCGATTGTCCGTTTGAGGACTGCCTGAAACCTGTGACAGCAGACGGATGGAGCAATCTTCCCAAAAGGCTTCTTTATGTAAAATATCTCGATTATGTAAAAATTCCGCCTGAGCAGGCATATCTTGCGCTTTCGCAGAGCTTTGAGCAGGCATGGTATATGTTTATTTACGAGCAAAATGAATATAAAAAACTGAAGACCAGAATTGAAAGAACAAGATTCTATAATGCTTCTTCTATGCATAAATTCAGAATGTACAGCAAACAGGAAGGGCGGACATAAATGTCGGAAAAACCAATTAATTCAGTCTATGAAAACCGGGAAATTTCATGGCTGAAATTCAACGAGCGTGTGCTTGAACAGTCGGCGGAAAAGAATGTTCCGCTGATGGAGCAGCTTTTGTTCCTATCTATATACTGCAATAATCTTGACGAATTTTTTATGGTCCGCATCGGCTCTTTGACCGAAAGAATGCTTTTAGACGACGGTATAAAGGACTCAAAAACAAATCTGAGTCCAAGCCGGCAGCTTAAAAAATGCTATAAAAGATCGCATCAGCTTCAGAGCATTAAGGACAGATATTTTTCGGATAACGAGAACTCGCTTAAAGATGAATATATCATAAGAAAGAAACCCGAGCAGCTCTCGGCGGAACAGTCCGCTTTTTTGTACAGTTATCTCAAAGACGAGATACTGCCGAAAATCCGTATATATAAGCAGGACGACGGCTTCCCTTTTCTTAAAAACAAAGCCTTATATCTTGCCGCCGAGCTGTCAGACAGCGGTGCGGCGGCGTATGCGTTTGCAGACCTGTCGGAGCTTAACGAAAGAGTGATCGTGCTTCCGTCAGACAGTAAATGCTTTGAGTATATTCTTGCCGACGACGCTGTATTGGAATATGCCGACAAAATTTTTGAAGGCTCTAAGGTCGTGCAAAAATCACTTATCCGAGTTACAAGAAGCGCCGACAGCGACCTTGACAAATGCTACGACGAACCGACAGACCTTATTTTAGCTACCGAAAACGCTGTGGAAGCCCGCAGCGGACTTTTTGCTGTCAGACTCCAGCTTTCGGATCATTTGTCCGACCGTTTTATCGATTATATTTCTTACAATCTATCGCTTTCGGAGCAGCAGATATTCTTTGAAGCAACTCCCCTCGATCTGAGCTATTATCCGCAGTTATCCTGCCGCCTGAAAAGCAAAGAGAGTTTATTTTACCCACCTCAATCTCCGAAGATACCGGCGGCGGTCGATACCGAACGATCTGTTATTTCGCAGATCGAAAACGCCGACATACTTTTGTCGTATCCCTATGAATCAATTCAGCCGTTTATTAAGCTGCTTGATGAAGCGGCTGAGGGAAAGCAAGTAACGTCGATAAAAATAACACTGTATCGTCTTGCAAAGGATTCAAAGATAATCAATGCGCTCTGTAAGGCTGCACAAAACGGAAAATCCGTAACGGTGTGCATTGAATTAAGAGCAAGATTTGACGAGATGAATAACATTAAATGGACAGAGGTGCTCAAAAGCGCAGGCTGTCGGGTGATTCACGGTCCGAAGTTTTATAAGGTCCACTCAAAGCTGTGCGTTATCGAAAAATCTTCCGACGGCAAAAAGACGTATATCACGCAGGTAGGAACGGGAAATTACAACGAAAAAACTGCCGAGATATATACCGATTTTTCGCTTATGACCGCAAATCCAAAGATCGCTCAAAACGCTGTTGAGATATTCGATTCGCTTATAAAAGGCGAGCTTCCCTCTCCGACTTCCCTTCTGCTTACATCTCCGCTCAGCCTGCGCAGCAGGGTCGTGGAACTTATCGACAGGGAAATATTCTATACAAAAAGCGGCGGACAGGGATATTTTGCCGCAAAGCTTAACGGACTCAGCGACAAGCTGATAATAGATAAGCTTATAGAAGCCTCGCAGGCAGGCGTTAAGATCGATCTTATCATAAGAGGGATATGCTGCTTAAATGCTGGGATTGTCGGCAAAACGGAGAATATAAGAGTAATCTCGATAGTCGGACGGTATCTTGAACATTCAAGGATCTATATTTTCGGAAACGACGACAGAAGAACGGTTTATATTTCTTCAGCAGACTTTATGACGAGAAACACCTGCCGCCGTGTCGAAGCGGCTGTGCCTGTTCTTGACGAGACAATAAAAAAACGTATTTCAGATTATTTTTCAACCCAGCTTGCCGACGGAGTAAACGCTCATGAACAGCGTTCTGACGGAGTGTATATCAAAAGACTCGGCGACTCGTCTACCGATTGTCAGGAGCTGTTTTATAAAGCCGCCTCCGAAGCTGAAGCTTTGAAAAAAATTCCCTCAGATGAAAACAATGTTAAAAAGAAAAAAGGCTTTTTTTCATGGATAAAAAGTCTTTTTAGAAAAAAGAAAAAATAAATTTAGTATAAATGTTTGATTTTTAATGTATAATTTGTGCATTTTAATGAATTTGCTTTGCGGCTGTTTTAGCTATTGAAAGTAATCTGAAATTGTGCTAAAATATATATTGTGAGCTTATGTTGATCATATAATTTAGAATTATTGAAAGGATTTACAGAAAATGACTCAAAGACTTGAAGGTCTTTTAAACGTTCTTAACGGACGAAGGGTTTTTATTCAGACACATAATTTTCCCGACCCCGACGCTTTATCCTGCGCTTTCGGCGTTCAGAACCTGCTGAAATTATTTGATATTGAGGCTTGTATCTGTTATAAGGGCGCTATTGCAAAGGCGTCGACGACCAAAATGGTTAATCTCCTCGGAATAGAAATGAAAGATATCGAAGAGATCACCGATATGAACAGCGACGACTATATAATCACCGTTGATGTTCAGGCGAATAATTCAAATATCGCCGTTACGCCGGGAACGATCGTTGCCTGTATCGACCATCACCCGACGCTTTCAGCTTACAGCTATCTTTTCCGTGATGTTCGTATTTGCGGCGCCTGCGCTACGCTTGTAGCCGACTATTTCTTTGCTAACGATCTGCCTATGGACCGCAAAACGGCGACCGCTCTGCTTTACGGTCTTAAAATGGACACGGAGGACTTTAAGCGAGGGGTTACAGAGCTTGACATTGAAATGTTCAAGAAGCTGTTTGAGCTTGCGGACAACGACACTATCAAGCATCTTATGACGCAGCAGATGGAGTTTTCGGATCTCGGCTCATATATCGACGCATTAGCGAACATCAAGATTTTTGACGGTATTGCTTTTTCTTATATCAATGGCGCTGTCAGCGACGGTCTTATTGCTTCTGTGTGCGATTTCATGCTTACTCTTGTCGAGGTGCAGTTTTCTATCGTCTATGCGCCAAAAGGTCATGGACTTAAGTTTTCGGTTCGTTCGGGAATAGATTACCTTGACGCAGGAACGATAACCACAAACGCTCTTGAAGGTATCGGAACAGGCGGCGGTCACGCTGCAATGGCAGGCGGATATGTCCCGTTTGAGATTTTTGATGACGTGGATTTTGACATAGAAGAAGAATTGCAGAACAGATTTATAAACGCAGTTTATTTTTGCAGAACTCTTCAGAACGTACTTACCGATCCGATAATTAATTTTCTCGAAAACGACTCCGATGAAGCTTATGATTTAGAATCGGAAACAAGCACTTAAAAATGCCAGAAAACGTATCTGTATATTCTAATGCAGATACGTTTCTTTTGAAATGGCGAAAGGAATAAAAAATGGCAAAATCAAAAACAATATTTGTCTGTTCTCAGTGCGGCTATGAGTCAAGCAAATGGAACGGAAAATGCCCCGACTGCGGCGAGTGGAACACGCTTGAGGAAACTACACCTATCGTTTCTTCAAGAAGCGCTTCTTTGGCTTCTTCTGCGGTAAGAGACCTCTCGGACAGCATTTACGAGATAAACGATATTGACGCTGAAAACGACGAGATTCGTTGGTCGACAGGACTTTCGGAGCTTGACAGAGTGCTTGGAGGAGGCATCGTAAAGGGCAGTCTTATTCTTCTCGGCGGTGAACCCGGTATAGGAAAATCAACTATCCTTTTGCAGATATGTCAGACGCTCGGCGACGATCATACCATACTATATGTGTCGGGAGAAGAATCGCTTCGCCAGATAAAGCTCAGAGCAGGACGGCTTGGCGTTGACAGCGAAAACCTTTATCTTCTAAGCGAAAACGACTGCGAAGCAATATGCAGCGTTATCGCAAAGGAAAAGCCAGAAATAGCGATAATCGACTCCATTCAGACAATGAACATATCTTCGCTTTCATCTGCAAGCGGCTCTGTAACACAGGTCAGAGAATGTTCAAATATGCTGATGAAAACTGCGAAAACTCTTGAAATTCCTATGCTTATAGTCGGTCATGTCAATAAGGACGGCGCAATTGCAGGACCTAAGGTAATGGAGCATATTGTCGACTGTGTGCTTTATTTTGAAGGCGAAAAAAATCTTCCTTTCAGAATACTCAGAGGAATAAAAAACAGGTTCGGCTCAACTAACGAGATAGGCGTTTTTGAGATGGGAAGCGACGGCTTGAAAGAGGTCGGAAATCCGTCTGAAATGCTGCTTTCGGGTCGACCGACAGAGGCTTCGGGCTGCTGCGTCGCCTGCGTTATCGAAGGTTCAAGACCAGTTCTTGCGGAGGTTCAGACGCTTGTGACAAAAAGCTCCTTCAACGTGCCGAAAAGAACTGCGACAGGCTTTGATTACAACAGAATGTCAATACTTATCGCCGTACTTGAAAAACGTCTCGGCTACTATTTCGGCGGACTTGACGTTTACATGAACATTGTCGGCGGCTTTAACATAAACGAAACAGCCGCAGATCTTCCCGTTGCTCTTGCACTTTATTCGAGTCTTACGGATAAATGCGTAGACCCCGATATTATAGCTTTCGGAGAAATTGGTCTTGCCGGAGAGCTAAGAGGCGTTCAGCGAACAGCGCAGAGAATTGCCGAAGCACAGCGGCTCGGCTTCAAAAAATGTATCGTTCCCGAAGCGTCGATGAAAGGGATAGAAAAAAGCAGGTATTCAATAGAGATAATAGGTGTAAAAACGATAAAAGAAGCCTTTTCCGCTGCTTTATCATAATTTATAAACTATTAAAGTCCGGTAACTCCGGACTATTTCTTTTGTTTCAGGCGTATATTTTCATAAACGTCCGCATAAGCTGAAATATAAGCGCCGGACAGAACAGAGGTAAACTTTGTCATAATCCTTTCAGTATATCTTCATCTTTTCAAGGCAATAATTGAAATATGACCGGGGCGCAGTCTTCGGTCTATGCTTTGAAAAATACGGAGGATATAATAAATGCAGTACAGTAAGGTTGAGATCAGCGGCATTAACACGGCTGATTTGAAGCTGCTGACGGAGGCTGAAACAAAGGAACTTCTTATAAGAACAAAAAACGGCGACAAGCAGGCGAGAGATAAGCTTATACAAGGAAATCTTCGTCTTGTATTAAGCGTTTTGCAGAAATTCACAGGAAGAGGAGAATCTGCCGACGATCTTTTTCAGGTTGGCGTTATCGGACTTATCAAAGCAATTGACAATTTCAATGTTGATTTACAGGTAAAATTTTCCACGTATGGCGTACCTATGATCCTCGGCGAGATAAGACGCCATTTACGCGATTTTCAGCCCGTAAGGGTAAGCCGTTCGATGCGTGATCTTGCATATAAGGCTATGCAGGCAAAGGAAAAGCTTATAAACGAACATCAATGTGAACCGACGATTGACCAGATAGCGCAGGAGATAGGCGCAAAGCGTACCGACGTTGTTGTTGCGCTCGAGTCGATAACCGACCCTATTTCGCTGTTTGAACCGATCTGCTCAGATTCGGGCGATACGCTGTACCTGTTAGATCAGGTAAGCGACAAAAACGACAGCGATATGGCATTGAACGAAATGCTCGTTAAGGACGCAGTAAACAAGCTTCCCGACCGTGAGCGGAGCATATTATATTTAAGGTATATCCAAGGCAAAACGCAGGTCGAGGTCGCAAAAGCGATAGGCATTTCGCAGGCGCAGGTCTCAAGGCTTGAAAAAGGCGCTATCAATAATATAAGGAGTCAGATAGAAGCATAATGACAAAAAGAAAATTAGGCTCTGCTGCGCTGTCGGTTTTTCTGACAGCGTACGCCGTGCTGCTTATCGTTAATTCGCAGCGGCTGACGGAGGATATGAGATCGGCGGTGTTTCGTTGCTTAAACATAATTATCCCGTCGCTTTACGCATTTATGGCAATATCGTATCTGATAATTAGAAGCGGTCTGTATATCTACATATCAAAGATTTTTATTCCGATCTCAAAGCTTATCGGACTGCCAAACGATTTAGGCTTTGTGTTTGTGATTTCAAACTGTGCAGGCTATCCTGTCGGTGCGTCGATGATCTCAGATCTTTACGATAAAAAATGCCTTGATAAAAAAAGCGCCTCAAGATTTTTGTGCTGCTGCTATAACGGCGGCCCCGCATTCTTCTGCGGTGCGGTTGGACTGAGCGTATTTTCCTCGTCTGAAACGGGGCTTATTATTTTTTTCTCGGTCGTTCTCGCCAATATGATAACGGCGGCTGTGCAGAACAGATTATTTAAGATAAAATGCAAGCCGCACAGTAAAACAACAGGTTTTGGTTCTGATATGATATGCGACAGCGCAGCATTAGCAGGAGAAAAGCTTTTGAACGTATGCGCTGTAATACTGCTTTTTCAGACTGTTGTAACGCTTATCGAAAGCCTTCGCATAGACTTTTTCGGCGCTGATGATAATGTAAAAACGTTGATTTATTCATTTCTTGAAATATCAAACCTTACAAAGCTATGCGGACTTCCCTTTTATCTGCTGCCGTTTATCACAGCGGCTTGCTCGTTCGGCGGAATTTGCGTGATATTGCAGATAAAAGCTATCGTTAAAGATCGGTTCAGCATTATCCCCTTCATCATTGCAAGAGCTGTTTGCGCCGTACTTTCCGGATCTATTTTTTCAGCGCTGAATAGTCTTTTCGGTATAAAATATGTAAGCGTTTCTGCCCAAACGGAATTTATAGTCAATTTTAATAATTTTATACCCTCTGTTTGCTTAATAATGATGATTTTTATAATTCTTTTGAAAAAAAGACTTGCATTTTCAGAATAATTGTGATATAATGATTAAGTAAAATATAAATCCAGTCAAGGAGATGTTTTAATATGGCAAAGAAAAAGAATTATTTCGGCAACGGTATTCAGCCTTCATGTTCATACTGCCTTTACGGTAATCGTTCTAAGGAAGGTAACAAGGTGCTTTGCGAAAAGCAGGGTCTTGTTGACGCAGATTACTCTTGCAAAAAGTGGATATATGATCCTATAAAGAGAATACCCAAGAAGCAGCTCGAAATTCCCAATCAGGAAGACGATATCATTTAAGCTTGCTACATATAGGCTGCCGCTGATTTTGCGGCAGTTTTTTTATGCAAAAAAGCAGCTCCGACAGGCATTGAATTTAGCCTATCGGAGTTTTTGTTTTCAATAAGGGGCTTGCCCCGTCATTCAACGTGGCAAGAGGTTGGCATAGCCAACTCACCGTTCAGTACGGGATACAATCCCATACTGAACGGTGAATGGACCGCGCCGCCTCAGAGGCGGGGTCCATCTTGCCTAAGTTATAATCTGTTTTTAAAATCATCGTATCCGAATTCACGGATAAGTTTAAGTGTTCCGTCGGTTTTCGCAAGGTAGATCGACGGAAGCGGCATTCCGTTGAACGTGTTGTTTTTTACTGTCGTATAGATCGCCATATCGCAGAAAACAAGCCTGTCGCCCTCTTTGAGCGGCTTATCAAAGGAATAATCACCGATAATATCTCCTGCAAGGCAGGTCGGTCCTCCTAAGCGGTAGGTATACGGCTTTTCGTCCGCTTCGCCTGCGCCGATAATATTCGGTCTGTAAGGCATTTCAAGCACGTCGGGCATATGACAGGCGGCAGATGCGTCGGTTATAGCGAGCGATATACCATTGCTGCCAACGTCGAGAACTTCCGTTACAAGCCAGCCTGCATTCAGCGCTATTGCCTCGCCCGGCTCAAGATAAACCGTTACGCCGTACTTGTTCTGAAAATAATTTATGCGATCAACAAGCAGGTCGATATTATAGCCTTCTTTTGTGATATGATGTCCGCCGCCGAAATTTATCCACTTAAAGCGGCTGAGATATTTCCCATAAAGAGTCTCAAAGCTGTCGAGCGTTTTTTTCAAAGCCTCCGCACCCTGCTCGCAAAGAGCGTGAAAATGTATTCCGTCAAGCCCGTCAAGATCTTTTTCGTCAAACTGTTCATGCGGAATGCCGAGCCTTGAACCGCTTACGCAGGGATTGTAAATTGCAGGCTCGACCTCGCTGTATCCGGGATTTACCCTGACGGCACATTCTATTTTTCTTTCGCAGCCGAAGATACGCTGCTTGTACTTATCGAACTGTCTGAAGCTGTTAAACACTATGTGGTCGGCGATATTCAAAAGCTCGTCGATCTCCGCATCGGTATAGGCAGGCGAAAAAACGTGAACCTCTCCGCCGAATTCTTCTCTCCCGAGCCTTGCTTCATAAAGACCGCTTGCGGCAGTTCCGTCGAGAGTTTTTGCCAAAAGAGGATAGACCGTGTAATTTGAAAACGCCTTCTGTGCAAGCAAGATCTTACAGCCGGTTCTGTCCTTGACTTTTTGCAGTATCTCCATGTTTTTTATAAGCTCCGCCTCGCCGATGACATAACAGGGCGTTTTGACTGAATTAATATCAAACATCAGCCGTCACCGTCAGTCGACAAGAACGGGGTCGAAGTTTTCTTTCCAAGGAAGTCCCCACTTGTTAAGTGCGTCCATAAACGGATCGGGATCAAATTCCTCGACATTGAATACTCCCGGCTTTTTCCACTTGCCTGTAAGCACCATCATTGCGCCGATCATTGCGGGAACGCCCGTGGTGTAAGAAACCGCCTGAGAGCCGACTTCCTTGTAACACTCCTGATGGTCGCAGGTGTTGTAAACGTAGTAATTTACAGGTTTTCCGTCTTTTTTACCCTGACAGATACAGCCGATATTCGTCTTTCCTACCGTTCTCGGACCGAGCGAAGCGGGATCGGGAAGAACTGCACGCAAAAACTGCAATGGAACTATTTCTTTTCCCTCATACATGATAGGCTCGATAGAAGTCATGCCGACATTTTCAAGGCATTTTAAGTGCGTAAGATAGCTCTGTCCGAATGTCATGAAAAATCTTATACGCTTTATTCCCTTGATATTGAGCGCAAGCGACTCAAGCTCCTCGTGATGAAGCAGATACATATCCTTTTCGCCGACCTCGTCGAAGTTGTAAACACGCTTTATTTCCATAGGCTCGGTTTCTACCCACTTCCCGTCCTCGATATACGAGCCTTTAGCCGAAACCTCACGGATATTTATCTCGGGATTGAAATTCGTTGCAAAAGGATATCCGTGATCTCCGCCATTGCAGTCAAGAATGTCAATATAGTTTATCTCGTCAAAGTAATGCTTCTGAGCGTAAGCGCAGAATACGCCCGTAACGCCGGGGTCGAAGCCGCAGCCGAGAATAGCGGTTATTCCTGCTTTCTCAAATCTTTCACGATACGCCCACTGCCATGAATATTCAAACTTAGCCGTATCCTCCGGCTCATAGTTTGCGGTATCAAGATAATCGACCTTACATTCAAGACAAGCGTCCATAATGTGAAGATCCTGATAAGGAAGCGCAACGTTAATTACAATATCGGGCTTGTACTCCTTGATAAGCGCAACAAGCTCGGGAACGTTGTCGGCGTCGACCTTTGCGGTCGTGATATTGGTTTTGGTCTTATCCTGAAGCTCCTCCTTGAATTTATCGCACTTTGCCTTTGTTCTGCTTGCAATGCAAATATCGGTGAAAACCTCGCTGTTCTGACAGCACTTGTGAATGACAACGCCTGCAACTCCGCCTGCGCCGATGATCAATGCTCTTGACATTTAATATCATTCCTTTCTGTAATTACTTTTTATTTCGAGAAAAATAGCAGCAGCTCTCTTAAAAGCTTGCACGCCATTGCAGTTGACGCTCCGCTCTGGTCATACGGCGGCGAAAGCTCGTTCATGTCAAATGCCACTATATTAAGCGCCGAGATAGCTTCAAGAGCACACATAAGTTCCTTGAACGACGCCCCTCCCGCTTCGGGCGTACCCGTTCCGCAAAAACAGCTTGGGTCAAGCACGTCGAGGTCGAGCGTCATGTAAACAGGCGACTTCCCTATCGCATTTACCGCCTTGTAGATATTATTCAGATCGAATTTGTTCATGAATGTATGCTCTTTTGCGAACAAAAACTCCTCACGGGTACCGCTTCTGATGCCGTATTGGAATAGTCTGTTATCGCCGACAAGCTCGTAACAGCGGCGCATAACCGTTGCGTGCGACTCCGTTACGCCGAGATATTCCTCACGAAGATCGCAGTGTGCATCAAAATGTATAATATGAAGGTCGGGATATTTTTTTACCGCCGCTCTTACAGCGCCTAAAGTCACAAGATGCTCGCCGCCTATCATGCAGGGTATCTTATCGTCCTCAAGTATCATCGAGGTTCTTTCTTCAATATCCGCAAGCGCACGCTCGGGCGAACCGAACGGAAGCTCAAGGTCGCCGCTGTCGAATACACGAATATCCTCAAGATCCTTGTCCTGATAGGGCGAATAGGTCTCTATTCCGTAGGACTCCCCTCTTATTGCCGCCGACGCAAAACGTGTTCCGGGGCGATAGCTTGTTGTGCTGTCAAACGGCGCACCGAAAATAACTATATCCGAATCCTCATAACTGCTTTCACAGCCGATGAAATTCTGAATATTTCTTTTAAATTTATTCACTTCCCTCAAGTACCTCCTTTACGTCGTTAGGAAGGGCAAAGCAGCCCTTATGAAGCTCGGTATTATAATACTTTGTTTTTATCCCGAGCGCCTCCCACCTTTCAGCCTTTATATCATATACGGGGTGAAGATTTTTTGAGGCAAAGCCGAAAAGCCACTGCCCCGAAGGATAAGTCGGAATATGCGTCTGATAAACCATGCTTACAGGGAAATTTGCGCTGATACGCTTATGCGTGCGCTGAACCATGTCGATGTAGGAATCATAATATGTGCTTTCATGCTGATTGATAAGAATTCCCGTATCGTTAAGCGCGGTAAAGCATCTGCCGTAAAACTCCTTGGTAAATAAGCCCTCTCCCGGTCCGAACGGGTCGGTCGAATCCACAATAATAAGATCGTATTCGTTTTCTTTATATCTTACATATTTAAGACCGTCGCCGATATGAAGATCAAGACGGGGGTCGTTATAGCAGCAGGCTGTCTGCGGAAGATAACGTTTGCACACCTCAATAACAAGCTCGTCTATCTCTACCATGTCGATCTTTTCAATCGTGTCATACCTGCAAAGTTCTCTCAGCGTTCCGCCGTCGCCTGCGCCTATTACAAGCACGTTTTTAATATCGGGATTTACCGCCATAGGAATGTGAGTTACCATTTCATGATAAACATATTCGTCCTTTTCGGTAAGCATTATATAACCGTCAAGAACAAGCACTCTGCCGAATTCGTAGGTATCGAGAATATCTATCTGCTGGTAATAGCTTTTGTGGGAATAAAGCTGTTTTTTGACTTTTATATTGAATTTAACATTGTCCGTATGATTTTCTGTGAACCAAAGTTCCATAAATTACCTTCCTTGTTATACTACTACGTTTATATAATTTATAGCCATATCTTCCGTACCCGTCATAAAGCAGCCTTTTTCCTTACAGTAGCTGATATATTCGAGTATTTCCTTTGTTATTCTTTCACCCGGCGCAAGTATCGGTATACCCGGAGGATAACACATCACGAACTCGCCGCAGATCATTCCCTCAGACCTTTCTATCTCTATGGATATCTTATCGCTGTAAAACGCTTGCTGCGGAGCAAGTACGACCTGAGGAGTGATATATTCGTGGTCGAACATTCCGCTCGGGTCTTTTGAATAATTACGCTTTATCTCATACAGCGCATTGATAAAGCGTTCTATCTCAAGCTCTCTGTCGCCTGCCGAAACAATAGCGAGAATATTTCCGATATCGCCGAATTCTATCTGAATATCGTAATCATCACGCAGAATGTCGTATACCTCTACGCCTGCAAGACCGACAGAACGGGTATATACCGAAAGCTTTGTGGTATCGAAGGCGAAAATATCGTCGCCGTTTTCAAGCTCTTTTCCGTAAGCGTAATATCCGCCTATTTTGTTTATCTCCTCCCTTGCGTAATCGCAGAAGGAAACGGTTTTCGCAAACATTTCCTTGCCGTTAAGATACAGATTTTTTCTTGCAAGGTCGAGCGAGACCATAAGCAGATACGAGCTGCTCGTCGTCTGCGTAAGATTTATTATCTGGTGAACATAGCCTGCCGAAACGGTGTCTTTGCAGAGCAGTATCGCAGACTGCGTAAGCGAGCCGCCCGTTTTGTGAACGCTCAGCGCGGCCATGTCCGCACCTGCCGCCATAGCGGAAACGGGCAGGTTTTCGCCGAAATAAAAATGCGTTCCGTGAGCCTCGTCTGCAAGAACGAGCATTCCGTGTTCATGCGCAAGCTTAACTATTCTTCTCAGATCCGAGCATATTCCGTAATAGGTAGGATTGTTTACAAGCACAGCCTTGGCGTCGGGGTTCTCTAAGATCGCCTTTTCAACTTCGGCAACGCTCATTCCGAGCGCAATTCCAAGCTGCTTATTCGTTCCCGGATTAACGTACACCGGTATCGCACCGCAGACTACAAGCGCATTGATTGCGCTTCTGTGAACGTTTCTCGGCATTATGATCTTATCTCCCGCTTTACAAGCCGTAAAGATCATAGTCTGAACAGCGGCGGTATTTCCGTTTACGATAAAAAAGGCATGATCGGCGCCCATAGCTTCGGCGGCAAGCTGCTGCGCCTGCTTAATAACAGAAACAGGGTGACAAAGATTGTCAAGCGGCTTCATTGAATTTACGTCAATTTTTAAACATTCGCTGCCGAGAAAATCTCTCAGCTCTTTGTTTCCCCGACCGCCCTTATGACCGGGAACGTCAAATCTTACGATACGGTTTCTGATATGCTTCTGAAGCGCCTCGTAGAGAGGTGCGTTAGACTGGGTAATACTCATTTTGCAATACTTCCTGTCAATAGATGTTTGTTCCGCTGAAGATCTCTTCCATTTCGCATTTAAGGCTTGCCGTTATCTCCTGCTTTTTCTCTTCTGAAAGCAGGTTTACATCCTGCTTGAACAGATAGTTCTGAAGCTCGATATTCTTGATACACATCTGCGTATGGAAAATATTCGACTGATAAACGTTAACGTCGATCGCCTCATATTTTTTCAACGTATCATCGTCTATATAATCCTGTATCGAGGTTATTTTATGATCGATGAAATACTTTGTTCCGAGCACGTCACGGGTGAACCCTCTTACACGGTAATCAAGCGTGATTATATCCGAATCAAAGCTTGATATAAGATAATTGAGCGCATTAAGCGGCGAGATAGTTCCGCAGGTGGCAACGTCGATATCGACTCTGAACGTCGAGATCGAGTTGTCCGGGTGAGATTCGGGGAATGTGTGAACAGTTACATGGCTCTTGTCAAGATGTGCGTGCACCATTTCATGAGGGATAGTATAATTTCCCTGATTGCACGAAACATCTATCAGACCCGGTTCAAGCTCCTTTTCAGCAATAAGCACATTAACGCTTGCGCCCTGCGGCTCATAATCCTGTTTAGAGATATTAAGAACACGCGCGCCTATCATTTCTGTTACGTCGCAGAGAATTTTTGTTAATCGCTCGGAATTATACTGCTCATCAATATAATCAATATACTCCTGCTGTTCACGGGGCGTCTGGGCATAACAGACGTCGTAAATATTAAAGCTCAAGGTCTTTGTAAGATTGTTAAATCCGTAAAGAGTCATTTTCTGCTCCAATCTCAACATCCTTTCTGAATACATATTTTATAGTTTAAAAACCATATTCGTTCTTATTTTTAAAATCTGACCATATACAAGATAAGAATATGCGAACAGACAATTTGACAATTTATATTATAGCACATTATAAACGGCTTGTATATACTTTTGAAAAAATTTTTACTTATTTTTTGCGTATATTCCTATGTCGGATTAATCTCAAAAAAGAACAGAGCGCCCGATCACGGCGCTCTGCTTTTGTCTCGCTTATTTGGCTGTTTTTTACTATGAAACAGGTTTGGTCCTGTACATATTTGCAACACACCTATATCTTCTGTCGTCAGTATCCTTATCAAGATATCGCTTAAATATACAATATGATTCGATCTCGCTCAGACTGTCATAATGCTTTATAAACTCACTTTCAGATTTTAAAAGCCCACTGACCTTCAATTTATGTAAGCTTTCCGACAGAAACACATCATATTTTTCTTCTTTTTTCCCGTCCATAAATAATACCCCCGTTAAAACCTAACCGCCTTTGCATATCGAAAAAAGGTCAGTTGTTCAGAATTTGCGCAGCTTCTTAGCTTTTTCGGGAAGCTCGTCCTGATGCATAATGAACCAGCAGGTCGAGTTTGCGCTTATCGTTGTAAGCATAAGAGCAACGGCAGCAAAACATTTTCCATACTTTGAAATAAATCCCTTCATGTTATCCCTCCTCAGTTTAAATTAGGCAATTAAAAATACTTGTAAACAGCGCTGTAAAATATTTTCCTTGTCTGATATATATTATAGCACTTTTTTTCGTCAAAAACCGCAACCTGTCATTTTTTAAGTTTTAAAAGTCATAAACTAAGATTTTCGACACAATTCGACATAATTCGACATAAAATTCACTTCCGTATTTTACAAAAGAATCATTTTAAACTGTCAGCCGCTGCTTTTTCTATGCAGGAAAAAGTTCTTACATTTTCCTAATATCATCATTACGCTGACGGCTGAGAATGAATACGCCGCCGCTGCGCAAACAGATTTTACAGAAAAAGCCAAGAAGACAACGGCGATTATCCCCTCGATAAGCCATATCAGTCTGCTTTTTTCTTTATACACCCTCTGTTCCGTTTCATCAAGCGGCTTGTTAGGATCTTCAACAGGTGAAAGCCTATCGATCGCTATTCCGGACAACAACGCCGAAAAAACAAAAAAGTATGTTGAGTAAACGCCTGATTTGATCAGCAAGCAGATAAAAAAAAGTGACAGCATTGAATAAATGTAGCACATCAGCGCCGATTTTGAATGAATACCTCCGCAGAATGTGCGAAGAGGAATGAAAAAGAGAAAAAACAGAATAACAATATCTAAGCATCCAAGCGCAAGCCCGAGAATTACCGAAGAAAGAATATTAACAAGCAGTATCATTCCCTGTTCAATTCCATAAAGGTAAAGTTCTTTATTCTCGTCGTCAATGATTTCTTCGGCGATCAGCCGCTTAGTTATTCTTCCGGATATTTTTTTAAACATCAGATATCAGCCTTTCAGCAAAAAACGTTCTGTATTAATTATACACCAAAAAAACCTCAAAAACAGCAACCTGTCATTTTTTAAAGTTTATTTGTCATAAACTAAAAAAAGCCGACACTTTTTTACAAGTGCCGGCACAAATTCCAAAATGTTATTTCAGGCGGTCACGATATAAACATTATCGCATTTACAATAAATGTATTTTCGTCTGTTTTTATTTCGATCTCGCCGTTATATTTTTTAAGGGCGTTTTTTACATTTTTAAGCCCAAGTCCGTGAGCGGACGAATCGGTTTTTGTGGTGAGATAATTACCGTTGTCGAAAACGCATTTTCCGTTATATGTATTTTCACATTTGATAATTATCCTTCCTCTGCTGCAAATAAATCTGAAAAAAAGCTTTCTTTTGCCGTCGAGCTTTTCAAGCGCTTCTATCGAGTTTTCAAGCAGGTTTCCGATAACCGTAACAATTGTCGGAGAATCAACGTTGATCTGAGGCGGAACATCTATATCCATTTCAAGCTCGGTATCTGAGGGAAGATTTCTTAGCGAATAATTTATCACACTGTCGATCATGAAGTTGCCCGTATCGCAGATCACATAGTCTGTACGCAGATCGTCCTTATACTGTGAAAGAAACTGCTGTGCTTCAGAAATCCTTTCGCTTTCAAGAAGCTCGTTTAAAAGGTTCATATTCTTTTTAATGTCATGCCTTACGGCCCTTGCCTCGTTCACGCTGTTGGTCATGAGCTTATACTGCTCGATATAAAGCTTCTTTTCCTGCTCGAGCATATCCTTTTTGAGCTTTGCGGAATAAAGCGATATAAGCGATTCGCCTATACAGAAAGACAAGAGATTTATCAAAAGCATTACAAAAACGGCAAACATCTGCATATTCACGCTGTAGCTTCCGCTGGTGATGATCATAAGCCCCATTATAAGAGAACATATCGGTATCGCAAGCGTTCCTATCCAGATAACGACGGGAAGCTGGATCTCCGTTTTCTGCCGCTTTAAATTTCTTATGACCATAGCGAACATGAAGGCGATTACAATGCTTACGAGCATTGCGGAATAAGGATATATATGCGCCTTTTCGATAAGCTCTATCTTTACATAGCCGAAAAGGAACGCCGAAAGCAGCTCGCTTATCAGCAGCGCGCCGTATATCTGCGCAATATAATAGATCCGCGATTTCCAGTTTATATCAAAGTTAAGCGTTATGACAGCGAAAAGACCGATATTAAGCAGCATATTCAGCATAGGAATATTGTTATACAGATACGGAACGGCTGTTACGGCATAGTAAAGCGCATATGACAGGTAATAAAACGTTTTGTTTTTTATCTTTGACCTGTCGAAGAAGGAATCCATCAGTATAAATACGACCGCCGTTGCCAAAACGCTGCTTATAGAATAAAAGACGACGAACGTTCGGTCAGCCATGAAAGCTTTCACTCTCCATTCTCATCTGTATTTTTCTTATTTCTTTTCTTCTCGATTGAGCAATGGGAAGTACCTCACGCTTTTCTCCGACTGTCAGGCATGAGTATTCATAGTTTCTGACATACTTATAATTAACGATATATCGGTTGTGAATAAAGAGAAAATCGGCGTTTTTGATCCTTGGCCAGACGTCGCTCAGCTTTCCGTTGAACTGATCCTTAAGCTCGTTATTCTTATCATAGATCTGAACCTGCCTTCCGTTGCTTTTGAAATATGAAACGTCAGACAGAGAGACGGTCAATATGCCCTTGTTTATTTTATATGTGAAGTTTCTGAGATCAACGTCTCTTATGCGGATAAGCCGTTCGATAATAGCTTCGAGCTTTTCCGTACTAACCGGTTTTCTTGCAAAGTCAAGAATATGTATATTGTGCAGCCGAAGCGAATACCTTTCATGCCACGACATGAACACGATCTGCGTAGACTCGTCAAGCATATCGTTTCTGATCATCTGACCGAGCTTTATTCCGTCGCTGCCGGTATTTCCCTTCCTGTCGGAAAACTCGATATCTAAAAATATCAGATCGTAAATATAGCCGTGCTGAAGATTATTATAAAGCGAAGCGATATTTGAATATGTTTCACATTCGATATTCATAGAATTTCTCTTTGAATACTCTAAAATTTCATATTCAAGCTTTGCACAGCAGCGAATTTCATCATCGCAGATTGCTATTTTTAACATAATCTATCACCCTTATATGTTATTATAACAGATAATTTTATAAAAATCAATAATAATTTATCTTTTAAGGCTGTATTTGATATATTTTTATAAAATTCAGCCGAAACTTTCAAAAAATATTTCATTTATATCTTTTATAATATCACATTTATAGGCGACAGTCAATATTCTGCGTCGTTTATCGGATTTTTTACTTGATTATTTTATACGCTTATGTTAAAATAAACACATAAAACCTTGATTTATAGTATAATGAATTTTAAGAAAATGGCATATGAAAGGAATGACGAGCATATGGCAAATATCGTAACGGGATCAAGGATACTGTTCAGTATCTTTCTGATGTTCACTCACGTCTTTTCTCCCTTATTTTATTTTTTGTATCTGATGGCAGGATTTACCGATATGATTGACGGCTCTATTGCAAGAAAAACAAATACCGCCTGCGAATTCGGCTCAAAGCTCGATACCGCCGCCGACGCAGTGTTTGTTGCCGCTTGTATGATAAAGCTGCTGCCCGTTCTGGAAATCCCTGCTTGGCTTTACATATGGATAGGGATTATTGCTGTCATAAAAGTGTTAAATATGATCATAGGTTATATCCTTCAAAAAGAATTTACCGCAAAGCACAGTATTTTGAATAAGATTGCGGGTGCGTTATTGTTTATTCTTCCGCTTACGATATCCTTTGTCGAAATAAAATACAGTGCGGTTTTTGTCTGTACTGTCGCAGTTTTGGCGGCAATACAGGAAAGCTGTCTGATAATATGTGAAAACAAACAAGCTAATTCCCGAAAGTGAATTTACCTCTCTGTCTTTGTCGAAATGTTCTTTGAAAACTGACATAAACGCAAAAAGAGCTGCGCTCATTGTGACACGCAGCTCTTTTTTTCATTCGGGACAGAATTATAATTTATTGTATCCGGTCGTCCGTGCGCTTAATTTACTAAGCTTTTCGTCAAGCTCGTCAATGTGCTTTTCAAACCAGCGGAGAAGCTTTGACGACATTTCAGCCTGCTTTAAATAGATAAATCTGTTTTGCGAGATAGAGTCGTAATACTGACCGTAGAAATTGCAGACGGCGAGAAAATAATAGAACAGCCTTCCTGCATTTTCGATGTCATAAGCGTTTAACAAGCCGTATTCCATATAATCCGAGATATATCGGAGAAGGCTGTCGATATTGATCTCTCCCCGCTTTACCTCGGGCGCCATGAAAACGTAAGACCTTACTATCTCCCATATGTACGGATGAACGCAGGCGCAGGTCCAGTCGATAACGCCGCTTATTTCTTCATTATTCCAGATAAGCTGCGAGATCATGTAATCGCCGTGAGTGTTTCCGCAGCTGAACTTATCTGCTTCAAATTTATAGCGAGGCATTGAGCCGATCACCCTTATGTTTGAACGTATTTCGTCTGCAATACCTGCATCTGAATTATCGAGCGCCTGCCGCAAAGTCTGAGCATAGGAGTCGGTCATATTTTCGGGAACTCTGTATTTGAAAAAATCTGCGCCTATGCCGTTCGGGATACCATCTATATCCTTAAGAGCCATGTGTATCCTTGCAAGCATTTCTGCCGACCGCTTTCGCATTATTTCGGACGATTCGTTGTAATCATATGTTACGCCGCTGTAAAATGCCTGAACGGTAAATCTTCTGCCGTTTTCGTCGGAGGAAAGCTTTTTCCCGTGCTTGTTCGGTATAAATTTGCAGGCAGGGATACCTTTTTGCAAAAGTCTTTCGCAGACCCTTATCTCCGTTTCGGGATGATTCATTTCATTGTCGGAGGGGTACTTTACGACATATTTTCTATAGCCGGAGGTCACAAGATAAGTCAAACCGCCTGCGCCGTTACCCAAAGGCTGCGCCGAATCTATATCAATATCATAAAGCTTGTAAATTCGCATACGAAGCTGTTCGTATTCAAGCTGTTTAACAAGCTCAAGTCTTGATCTGTCGAGCAAATTTAACATTTCAAATATCGGAATAGCTTCGCCTGCAAGCAGTTCGTTTACTGTTATTCCGAGCAGTCTGCAAAGCGGCTCCATAAAAACGACCTCGGGCAGACCGTTTCCGCACTCCCACTTTGAAACCGTCTTTTCGCTTATCCCAAGCTTCTGTGCAACGTCTTTTTGCAATAAACCGTGTTCTTTCCTACGCTTCGCAATAAATCTGCCAATTTTGATCTGATCCATTTTTATCCTCCGTTCTAAGACTTCAAATGATATATTTTTGTATAATTCATTATATCATTTTGCTGAAGAAAACGGAACCCACGCTCCGTAGGATTTAAGGAAAACTCTTAAATGTCTAAAAAAACTTTTGTCTGCGATCGGATTGAAAAAACGGTATCAGCCGTAGATCTGATAATACTCCTCAGTTGCCTGCTCTGCCTGAGTCTGCCCTTTTCTGCAGCGTGGGCTTGTAAGCAGACAGTTTTTGCCGCAGCCTGTGCAGCGAAGCTCGGACAAGAATTCGTCAAGCGTTGGAGGCGGCGGAGAGGTTGTTTCGGGCTGAGTGATCATCTCCTCGACCTCAGGCTGCTCAGTGACAGCAGGCTTGTCGTTATATTCTTCCTCGACATCGTCAGACGGTGCTTCAACAGTCTGCGAAGAAATATCCGAGGACTTTGCCGTGCCGCTTTCGGTGGTAACGGAGTCGGAAACGGGCGCATACGTTATGGTGTTTTTCTCCGCAAGCTTATCATGCTCGTCAGAGATTTCCTGTTTATCGGAAATGTTTTTGTAAAGTGCAAGCGACGAATATAAAATCACAGCCGCAAACGCACCTGCGGAAAATCTTCCGACAGCCGCTTTCATTTCTTTGCCAGAAAATGCAGACGGAAGCTTTTTTATAACTCCGATAAGATATTTTGCATGGAGAAGTAAATGAAGAGCCATGATGCCAAGACAGACATACGACAGGATATTATGCACATCAAAAAGCAGCTCCCACGAAATGTCTGACGGGATAACGAACAATTCTCTTGCGATAAGAATTCCCGTTACGATAACTACAGGCATACATATCATCAGAAGAATATCCGAAGCAAACAGTATTGTTCTAAGCGGTGAGCCTTTTTTTACGGCTTTGGAAAGCCCCTTTATCATGGACAAATTCATAATGATATGAATAATGAAAATTATCCCGATACCTATTCCGACCGCCTCGTGGAAAAACTCGCCGAGTCCCTTTGCAAACATCAGCAGGAGATAAAAAACAGTCATTGTAATATCGATAAATAGCTTAATTATAACATTTCTTTTCATTTTATTTCCGCCTTCCTGAAAGTTGGACATAAAACTATGACTTAACCGAAGCCTTATACCTCGTTTTGTTTTTATACATTTCTTTATCGGCAAGCTTATAATGCTCGTCGATATCGTTATATGTTCCGATATTCATAACAGCTGAGCCAATGCTTGCATGGACCTTATACGGCGCTGACGAACGGCGGTTAAAGTCTTCGAGCGAGTTTTCAAACTTTTCCGAAAAACTTAAAATATAGCTTTCGGGTTCGCCGGACAAGGTAAGCACGGTAAATTCATCTCCGCCGAAGCGTGCCGTAACCGAGTCATTTCCGACAGCCTTTTTCAGTGCGTCGGAAACGGCTATGATCGCCCTGTCGCCCTCCTTGTGTCCGAACGTATCGTTTATATATTTGAGATCGTCCATATCGACCGAAAAGATAACGACCGATTCCAAAGTATTTTTCTCTATGAACAGATCTCTGACATTTCTGTAAAATCCTCGTCTGTTATAAAGCCCTGTCATAGGATCCGTCATCTGCATAAGATCAAGCTCGGAATTTGCAATGCTGAGCAGATTTCTCTGACGGAAATTTTCAAGTATCATGTTTGTGTTAAACAGAAAACGTCTTGTATTCTCAAATGGGTGACGCTGATGGATTTCCGTTGCGATATACC
Source organism: Oscillospiraceae bacterium (assembly GCA_051882075.1). GTDB lineage: Bacteria > Bacillota > Clostridia > Oscillospirales > Ruminococcaceae > YE71. Next base: position 88,970 of record JBJERC010000019.1, read on the forward strand.
CGAACACAACCTCGTGAAAATTAAGCGGACAAAGCATTATCGCATTAAATCTGTCAAATATGCCTTCAAGATCCGGCAAAAGCTCGTCGACTTTAAAAACCTTGTTTTTCTCGGTTTTGTCACCCGATCTTCTGACAAGCTGAACCATTTCCTCAGTAAAATTCATCTTATATCTGCCGCAGTCTGAGCCCGGCTCGACAAGATCCTTATTAAGACAGCACCAGAAATTATAATCGGAATATTCCGGCATAACGTCGGCAAGCTCGTCAAAATCATTGCAGACGGTCGCTTTTGCGATATATCGGAAAATATGATCCTCATGCCAAGACGATCTTTTTGCCATATCATGAACTTCGAGAATCTTATCATTTGTGACAGCAAGGTTTATAGCCTCACAGCCGCAAGACTGAGAAAACTTCGTCTTATACGGGATCGCAACGATGCTGTCGACCGGTCTGCCCGAAACGAGAGAGGCAATTGTTTTTTCGGTCATGACGCCAAGAAGCTCAATATCGGGCTTTGCTGTCGTAAGTCTCGGAGTGCTGTATTTTTCAAGCTCTATTCCGTCAAAACCGGTAACAATAATATCATTCGGAACGTTAAAGCCGTGTTCTTTGAGATATTTGCATACGGCGATCGCCATGGAATCGTTTGCGCATATTACTGCTTCGGGAATTGAAAGCCCCGAGGACATAAATCTTTCCATTGCGTTTACGGCAGGAGTATCCCAGAAATCGCCGTAATCTATCCTGCCGTCTTCAGGCTCGATATTGTTTTCTCTGAGAATGCGCTTAAAACATTCCTCTCTCTTATCGGATACCTCGTTTCCCTTGACGCCGGCAATAAAGTTTACGGTTTTACAGCCGTGATCCTCTACAACGTGTCTTACGATCTTTTCAAAAGCGTCCTCATATTCAAAAACAATGCTTATACAGTTCTCATAATGACTTCCGACGCATATCACGGGAATGTTATCAGACCTCATGCTGCTAATAAGCGCTTCGGCGGCTTCCCTGTTCTCTATAGATTCCGGAACGATTATCATAACGTCGATCATATCGGTTTGTGCAAGACCGAATATGCTCGCTTCGCCCTCTGCGTCTTTATTATTGTAAAATAAAGAATTGTAAGAATTAAACAGAACCACCCTGTAATCGGCGTTTTCGGAGCTTTCAAGACCTCTGCATATCGACAGAACGATCTCTCTTGAATACTCCGAGTGCATCTGACAGGCGCATATTCCTACTACCGTATATTTTCCTAACATAAAATCACCTTTGAGATCATAGATAAAAGTATTAACTGTGTTATATCATTATACCATTTTTCCGTAAAAAATTCAATATGTATCAGCTTAACTTTACGAACGATTGATAAAAAATCCACGATGAACCTGTGAAATTTAAGATTATGGAACAGCTTTTACTTGGCATTTTTGAAGCGCGAGGGAGTTATCCCCTCATATCTTTTGAACAGCTTGCAGAAATAGCTTGCCGCACAAAATCCCGTCGCTTCGGCGATCTCCTCAATGGTCAGATCAGAGCCGGTAAGAAGTTCCTTTGCCGCCTGAATGCGGCGCTTTGCGATATACTCCATCGGGCGCGTGTTGAGCGTTTTGCGAAAAAGCAGGCAAAGATACTGCTTTGTAACTCCCGAAGTTCGACAAAGGTCGTCCATAGAGATCGGGGAAGCATAATTGGAATTAATATAGTCGACCGCCTTCATCAATGCAGAATTAGGCGACACCGACGCTCCGTCGGAAGCAGTCTGATGATAAAACTCGATAAGAAAATCATATAAGTACCCCGAAGCCCTGTAGTTGCCGAACACGCTGTCGGCACGAATAGCCTCGTGCATTTTTCTGAAAATATGTTCGAGCATATTTACTTCCTTAAGCTCAAGAAGCTTCGGTTCGCAAAGCCCGAAATGCTTTAAAATATCCTCCGCCGCATATCCCGAAGGCACGACCCAATGAACATCCCAGACGTCGCCGTCGGAATAGTATTCATGAGAATAAAAAGCAGGAAGATAAACGGCAGTATAAGGACCGACGTGATGCGCCTCACCGTCAAGGAGCATAGTTCCGCCGCCCTTTGTGCAGTACAAAATCTGCGGACAGGGATATCCCTCGGCTCTTACGATATGATCCTGACATTTATGCTTTCCCATATTAAGAAGAAAGAGCGGAAGCTCCTTTTCGTTTCGTATTATAGGATAATCGCAGAAAAACAAGATTTTTCATCTCCATGTTCATATTGTTATATTATTATAATATCATTTATTGACTTGCAAGTCAAGAGAGATTATTATAAAATAAAAAAACAGGAGAGTTCAATATGACATTTGATGAAAAACTAGCAAGCGTTGTTCCGCACAGCCGTCAGGTGAGGCATCAGCAGCTTGAATTTTACGCTTTTATTCACTTCACCGTTAACACATTCACAGACAAGGAATGGGGAGACGGTACGGAAAACCCGGAAATCTTCAACCCACAAAAGCTTGACGCAGAACAGTGGGTTCGTGCTGTAAAAAGCGCAGGCATGAAAGGACTTATCCTGACCTGCAAGCACCACGACGGATTCTGCCTTTGGCCGAGCAAAACAACAAAGCACACGGTCGCAGCTTCTCCATGGAAAAACGGCTGCGGCGACGTTGTTCGGGAGGTTTCGGACGCCTGCAAAAAATACGGCATAAAATTCGGAGTATATCTTTCGCCGTGGGACAGAAACAGTCCGGTTTACGGTCAGGGCAAGGCTTATGATGATATGTTCGTCGAGCAGCTTACCGAGCTTCTGACAAATTACGGTGACGTTTTCTGCGTATGGTTCGACGGAGCCTGCGGAGAAGGACCTGACGGCAAAAAGCAGTATTACGACTGGGACAGATATTACAGGGTAATACGAGAACTAATGCCCGATGCGTGCATTTCCGTCTGCGGTCCTGACGTTCGCTGGTGCGGAAACGAGGCGGGTTATACCAGAAAAGCAGAATGGAGCGTTGTACCCGAGCGAGCTAAGGACAGCGAAATAATCTCCGAAAAGAGTCAGCACAGCGACGACGAAACGTTTCGCAAGCGAAAGATCGACGCACGAGATTCAGACCTTGGCAGCCGTGAAATTTTAAAGGACGAGGACAAGCTGATCTGGTATCCTGCCGAGGTCAACACTTCTATCCGTCCTGGCTGGTTCTGGCATGAAAGCGAAAACGACAAGGTGCGCAGTCTTGACGAGCTTATACACATTTACAACAATTCAGTCGGCGGAAATGCGACTTTTCTTCTGAATATCCCGCCGACGAACGAAGGTCTTCTTCACGAAAACGATGTTTTAAGGCTGAAAGAGCTTGGAGAATACCTTGACAAGTCATTTTCCGAAAACGTTCTTGACGAAGCTGAGCTTTCAGCCGACGGAGAAGCTGTTTCGTCTGTCAGACAGGATAATTACGATGTTTTTTTTACTGCGGAAAAAGGATGCACGACCGCAGAGCTTACTGCACGATGGAATGAGCCTGTCAATATCGGAAATATAGTGATAAAGGAAAATATTCTCTGTGGACAGCGCGTCGAAAGCTTTACGGTGGAAGCCGAACTAAACGGCGAATACATCGAGATCTACCGAGGTGCGACCATAGGCTATAAACGGATAGTTCCGCTGAAAAATATCGTTACAAAGTATGTCAGAATTAAAATAACCGATTCAAGAACAGAGCCGACAATTTCGTTTTTGGGCATATACAAAGGCCGATAACTCCGGGCTGTATGATAATATCAAGAAAAAATAATAACAAGCCTTATCTTTTAAAATGTTTAACACTTTTAAAAAAAGATAAGGCTTTTTTTGACGTGAATATTAGAATATCGGATTAAAATATTATGATAAATTGACATTATCTGATCTTGATGATATAATAAAAGAAACGGGTTGCTGACTTATTCAGCCGAATTTCATTACAAATACAAAGACAGCAAGGAGTGAGGAGTCAGGACATGATAAAAGACTTTGTAGACAACGGAAAACAATTCGATTGGGGGAGGACCTCGGAAGATTACGGAAAATACAGAGATATTTATCCCGACATTTTTTACCGCACCATTTTAGATCTCAGTTTATGCGGCAAAGGTCAGACGGCGCTCGATATTGGCACAGGAACGGGCGTGCTTCCCCGCAATATGTATAAATACGGCGCAAAATGGATAGGGACGGATATTGCCGAAAATCAGATAAAGCAGGCAAAAAGGCTTGCCGAAAGCAGCGGCATGGATATTGATTTTTTTACCTGCAAGGCTGAGGACATTGATTTTCCCGACAACACCTTTGACGTAATAACCGCCTGTCAGTGCATTTGGTATCCCGACCATAAAATCACCGCTCCGAAATTTTCAAAGGTATTAAAAAAGGACGGAAGATTCTTGATATTATACATGGGCTGGCTGCCCTTTGAAGACATTATCGCCAAAAAGAGCGAGGAGATCATATTAAAATACAATCCCGACTGGTCGGGGCACAGCGACACAGTTCACGGCGTCTGGGTACCCGACGAGTATAAGGAATATTTTGACATAGAACTTGAAAAGCAGTTTAAGACAGACGTCCCGTTTACTCGTGAAAGCTGGCACGGAAGAATGAGAGCGTGCAGAGGCGTCGGAGCTTCAATGACACAGCAGGAGCTTGGCTTATGGGACGACGAACACAGGAAAATGCTTGAAAGCTGCGCTCCCGAAAGCTTTTTTGTAAAGCATTATATTTCATTCGCCGTGCTTAAAAATAAAAAAGTCTGAAAGCTCGTCAAAGATAAGTTTCAAAACGGCGGCGGACTTATTCTTCTATTGCGCCGATGCCTTTTAACGCTTCGATGATCTTGTCGGCGCCGTCAGCCGCTTCTTTCTCGGAAACCTCATAAACTTCGAGCATTTTTGCAACGATCTCATCTTTTGTAGTTTCTGTTTTAAGACATTCGACAATAAATGCTGCGGTCGCATTGCTGTGGACAAGCCCCGAGAATTTTCCCGACGCATCGATCATCATATAGTCGTCATTACTCTTATGAGTAACAAAAGATTCTTTAAGCTTCATAAAAAATTTCCTTTCATTATCTGTAAGTGATATATCTTATTATAACACTTTCCGATAGGTTTTTCAAGAGTTTTTAAGCTATCGGTCATCTTTTTCGACATGAAACTATTCGTATCATCTATGATACCGATAGTTTCATAGGTGTGACGGCACGGTTCTTGTCGTTTTCTATGCAGGGTGATATACTTTGAATATGCCGAGGGGCAAAAATTCAGAGTGAAGGGACATAGAAAACATGAAAAGAAACGAAAAGAAGATTTTACCGGTGGGAGCGGCTTTGCTCGGAGCATTTGTATTATGGACGCTGTTAATTAAACTTATCGACATAAAGCCTGTCGGTCAGAATGAGACGGATATAGGTTTTGCCGCACTTAATATCCGTTTTCACAGACTTACCGGCGTGCACATGACTATCTACACCATTACCGACTGGCTGGGATTAGTGCCTCTTTTTGTGTGCATAATATTCGGCGTTATCGGGTTGAGACAGCTTATAACAAGGAGAAGCTTTTTTAAAGTTGACAGAGATATAATTGTTTTAGGCATTTATTACATCGCAGTAATTATATGCTATGTTATTTTTGAGATAATCCCTATCAATTACAGACCTATACCTATTAACGGCGTTATGGAGGCTTCATATCCCTCGTCTACAACGCTTCTTGTATTATGCGTAATGCCAACGCTTTCAGAGCAGGCAAACCGCAGGCTCAAAAGCTTTTGTGCAAAAAGGGCAACAAGCTTATTTTCTGCATTATTTTCAGCCTTTATGGTTATCGGGAGACTTATCTCGGGCGTACATTGGTTTACAGATATAATAGGCGGTGTTCTTTTAAGCGGAGGTTTGTTCTTCATTTATAAAGCGGCTGTTTATAAGTTTAAAAAGATGTAGAATGATCGGAGGTATTGCAGTGGAATTTAATGAAAAGCTGCTTCAGCTGCGAAAAAGCAGGGGCATGACTCAGGAGGAGTTAGCTGAGGCGTTATTTGTTTCAAGAACCGCCATTTCAAAGTGGGAATCAGGCAGAGGGTATCCGAGCATCGATTCTCTTAAAGAAATCTCACGATTTTTTTCGGTCACGATAGACGACCTGCTGACCGGAGAGAAGCTGCTTTCAATTGCAGAAAAGGAAAACAGTACAAACATTCGGAGAATGTGTTGTTTTCTGACAGGAATTACAGATCTTTTATCATTTTTATTGATCTTTCTTCCTCTTTATCCGGATAAGATCAACGGATATATATATTCTGTAAATTTATTTAACTACACACAAACAAGCAAACCGATAAGGCTTATATATTTTGTAATGTTTCTTGCGCTGACGCTTACGGGTGCAGTGAAGATCGTCATAACGCAGCTGAAGACAGACAAAGGTCAGAGGTTCGTAACTTTTATTTCAATGACGCTAAGCATACTTACGATATTATTTCTTGCGATGACAAGAGAAGCCTATGCAATAACAGTTGCTTTTTCTTTATTTGTCATAAAAGGGATAATGCTGTTAAAATTCACCGAAACGAAAAAATAACATACGAACAAGGTGGGATAAAAATGTCAGCAGACATAAATTTCAAGATAAGAATAATGAGATCCGACGATTACAGCGAGGTTTACAAGCTGTGGCTGTCATGCAAAGGAATGGGGCTGAACGATCTTGACGACTCAAAAGAGGGTATCGACAGATATTTAAGCCGCAATCCCGACACCTGCTTTGTCGCCGAGGTCGAGGGAAATATTGCAGGTGTTATAATGGCAGGACACGACGGCAGGCGAGGATATATCCATCACACCGCCGTTTGTGAAAAATTCAGAAAATGCGGAATTGGTCACAGCTTAGTTGACGCTGCTATGGCGGCGTTAAAAAGCCACGGCATAAACAAGGTTGCGTTAGTTGTATTTGAAAAGAACGAAGTCGGAAACGAATTCTGGGAGAAATTAGGCTTTACTGCACGCAACGATCTTGTATACCGCGACAAGTGCATTTGTGAAATGCGCAGGATCGACACTTGACAAGTTTTAAATTTTTTTGCTGCAAATCCTCAGAAGTTTAAATTTTTTTGAAATAACCCTTGACAAGCGGCTTGATTTATGATATAATATATAAGCACAGTTGAGCCGCTGTGGCGGAATAGGCAGACGCAAGGGACTTAAAATCCCTCGAGGTAAAACTCGTACCGGTTCAAGTCCGGTTAGCGGCACCATAAATATAACCCTTTAAAATCTGCGATTAGTACGCTTTTAAAGGGCTTTTTATTCAGTTCAGTATATAGAACAAACAAACATCGCCCGACGCACTGCATATCAGCCGTCGGGCGATGTTTGTTTTACGGTTCATGACCGCCGTTTTTATTTTGCTCGGAATACATCGTTTAGCGTTTCGATAACATCATCCATGTGTATCGGCTTTGAAATAAATCCGTTCATGCCGCATTGTTTTGCAGTTCTGCGGTCCTCGTCAAAGGCGTTTGCGGTCATTGCGACTATCGGAACGGCTGAAAGCGCAGGGTCTGTAAGCGTTCGTATGCTCTTTGTGGCGTCGTATCCGTTCATGACCGGCATCTGAATATCCATCAGCACAAGATCGTATTCTCCGGGCTTTGACGCAGATATTATGTCGACCGCTTCCCTTCCGTTTTCCGCCGTATCAACTAAAAATCCGTATTCGTTAAGAATTTCATAAGCTATCTCACGATTAAGCTCGTTATCCTCGACCAAAAGCAAATGCTTGCCCTTGAAGTTATCCGTTTCGACACTTACGGCAAATGAGTCGGGTTCATGAGACGTCTGATGACCGAGCGCACTAAGCAGCGACTCACGCAGGTCGGACATAAACATCGGCTTTGAACAGAATGCGGTAACACCCGCCGCTCTTGCCTCGACCTCGATATCCGTCCAGTCGTATGCCGTAAGAATGATTATCGGCGTATGATCTCCCAAAGCTCGTATCTGCCTTGTTACTTCAATACCGTTCATATCCGGCAGACGCCAGTCGATGATATAGGCGTGGAATTCGTCGTTGACCTCTATTGCCTGTCTTGCTCTCAGCACAGCCTCCTTGCCCGAAACTGTCCACTCTGATCTCATTCCTACACGCAGCAGCATTTTCGTCACGCTGTCGCAAGTGTCAAAATCATCGTCGACCACAAGAGCCTTTAGACCCTCAAGCTCTCTTATTTTTTCGACAGTTCTGTGCTCCGACTGTAACCTCATCTCTATGCAGATAATAAATTCAGTTCCTTTGCCCTGCTCTGTTATGACCTTTATCGTGCCGCCCATCATATCGATAATGTTCTTTGCGATCGACATACCAAGACCTGTTCCCTGTATCCTGCTTACAGTCGACGTACGTTCACGCTCGAACGGATTGAAAATGCGCTCGGCAAATTCGCGGCTCATTCCGATTCCGGTGTCCTTGACTCTGAATTCATATAAGCCCTTGTCCTCTGATGCACCCTTAAGCTGTGAAACTCTTACCGACACGGTTCCGCCCGGTGCGGTAAACTTTATTGCATTGGAAAGCAGGTTAAGAAGAACCTGATTAAGACGTATCTTGTCGCAGAAAACATCCTCGTCGACAACGTCGAGCGTGTCCATGTAAAGCTCAAGCTGCTTTGCGTGTATCTGACCGCTGACGATGGTTTTAAGATCGTGAAGAATGTCCGACAAATTGACTTCAGTTTCTTCAAGATGGATCTTTCCGCTCTCAATACGGCTCATATCAAGCACGTCGTTTATAAGCGAAAGCAGGTGATTGCTCGATGAAAGTATCTTTGAAAGATAATCCTTGACCTTTTCCGAATTGTCCGCATTTGCGCTTGCAAGCGTGGTAAACCCGATAATTGCGTTCATCGGGGTGCGTATATCGTGAGACATATTGGAAAGGAAGGTGCTTTTTGCTCTGTTTGCGCTTTGCGCCGCATTTACGGCGTCCTCAAGCGCCTGATTTATCTTCTTATCTTTTGTACGGTCAGACATTACAAGGATATATTTTTTCTCGCCCTTTATATCGCTGCAAAGAGCGATAACATGAAACCAGCGGAACTCGCCGGTTTGGCGGTGAACATATTCCCTGTCCCATTCGCCCTGCTCTCCCGGCTGAATATCAGACAGCTGATCGAGCACACGAACGGTATCGTCGCTCTGAACAAGCTGATCGAGCGTATGGATATTTGCACGAGCCTGCTTTTCGGGTATTCCCATAAGTTTTTCTATGTTCGGGCTGATATAATCCACACGCAGATCGTCAGCGTTAAGCATAAGGAAAACGTCGTCGACATTTACCGACAGCTTTGAAAACAGCTCGTCACGATAAAGAATCTCGGTATCCTTCTTTTTAAGTTTAAGTCGGTTTTGACGAATAACGAGCGCTATCATAAGCGACGCAAGGCTTATAGTAACTCCCGCCGCAAGCACGAGCGTGTTTGACTGAAGCTTGCTCATGCTTGAGTTAACAATATCCGTCGGAACGATACCGACAACCGACCAGTCTTCAAACTCCGCCGATTCATATATAAAATAGTAGCTTTCTTCCCCGATTTTGACAACAGTTGCTCCCGAGACGCCCTGTCTTAGATCTTCTTTAAACATTTCTATCTCGCCGCTGTCCATATCCGAATGTTTTTTCAGCATTGCGAGCAGATTATAAATATCCTGCTGCTTTTCTACGGCGCAGTCGACAACAACACGGCCGTCACAACGGATAACATAGCTGCTTGAATGTCCGTCAAATGTGGATATTTTAAGTGCGTTCACCATATCGGAGTTATTGAAACTTACAGCAATAGCTTCATATTCAAAGCCCTTATATGTTCCCTTTGCGGCCGGCGTAACAAACACCATTATCTGCGGTTTTCCCGGAACAACGGAATTAACGACCATATCCTTGCCGTTAAGTATAAGCTCGGGCAGTTCGTTCTTCAGATCAAGATAACCGGTTTCATCACTTACCGTCAGATAATTGCCTTCTCGGGAAATAAAATAAAAATCGGTAAAGCCTGTTTCTTCCTTTGCGTGAGAAACAAAATTATCTATCTCGGTCTCGTCATGAATATCCTGAAGATAATCTGCCCACAGGTGCATATTAGTCCAGTTCCTGCCGACCAGATTATTCAGAGTACGGTTCGACTGATGATATATTTCAGTAAGATGAGAAATGCTTTCCGAATATATCGTATCCGACACAAAGTTGTAATAACGGATAGTCGCAGCAGATATCCCGATCAGCAGTATTAAAGCAGCAATGATCGCACCCAACCGTTTTTTCATAGCAATTCTCCTTTTTCAGATTTTCTTCACGATCATCACTTTATAACAGTAACATACTCAGAGGGCGGTTCAAGCTGTTTTCCGCCTTCGAGAGCCGAAACAAATAAGTCGTAAATATTATTTTCCATTATATCCATCTTTTCGTTCAGCTTATTTGGCATAGGACAATTACAGTAATAAGGCGCTTCGATATAGTCATCATCGCCTATGGACATCACTTTATAAGTCTTTTTATAGTCAATAGGCTTACCGTTTATCGTTATATTATCAAGCGTATAAGTTCCGTCCTCATGTTCTGTAAGCTCATATTCAAAACCGCTTGTAACGGGAATAAGATTACTGTGTCTTATCGGGTTTGACCCGTCTTCTTTGACATTTACGAGCCACTGCATATACTCTTTAAGCTCTGCGCCCGTAAGCTCGCCGCTTCGGAAAATAAGACGGTTAGCGAGAAGTCTGTTAAGCTGATCCCTTGAATACTCTCCTGCGAACACCGGCGAGGCAACAACACTCGAATAACCGACCGCAATATCGCTTCCCCACTGTCTGCGAAGCGTATTAAGAACAGCCGAAGCCGCAGGACTTCCGTGTTCTCCGAAGGCATAGGCATAAGCCGTATTCTGAGTCGTTATTATATCACAAGTCTCGCAGCTCTTTGCCGACGTAAGCCGTTCGTTGAAGCTGTCATAACCCTCTTTAGCGCCGTATTCGCCGGATATCATTTTATGCACGATCTCCTTTGAAACGGCGAACATTTCGGTCGACGCAAGGCGAATATACAGATGATTTCGGTCGATGCAGTCCGTTACCTGCGAGAATTCATCACCTATCTCAAGATCAACATTTTTGTTGTAGCTAAGCATAGCGTTGTCTACAGCAACATGACGCTGACCTTCCTCGCTGAACATTGCTTCAAGCACCTTCATGACGGCTTCGGTCTTTTTATCATCTTTTTCAACGTCCTTGTTTACAGCCACCTGACAGCTTGGATATGTAAGCAGCCAGTTATCCTCTGAGGTTTCGCCGAAATACGGCAGCATCACGGCATTAATGCCGTTTTCTTTTCTGAAAACGGAGCAGTTGCTTGCGGTTCCCCTCATTATTGCGATCTTGCCGTCAAGAATATCAGACTTCATCTGAGCGAACGACATTTCTAAGTCTTCGGGTTTTATCATCGTATCCTGAATATATCTCTCGAACTTATCGAACACGACAGGCCACACCTTGCTGTCAAGACCGACCTGTCCGTCTGAGGTCTCGTTTTCATATTCGGAGCGCCACATTATTCCGTCCATTGACATAAGCTCCGGAATAGCGCAGCCCTGAAGCGCCTCCATACAGGAATAATCCTCACGGTAGTCGTTGACATAGCAGCGAAGTCCCAGCTCGTCAAATTTACGGCAGACCTCTGTAAATTCATCATAATTTGTCGGAATTGCTATTCCGTATTTTTCAAACAGATCAACATTTGCGATATAGCCGTCGACCTCGGCGCACATTGGAAGCCACCTTATTGCGCCGCTTGATTCTCTGTTGTTTTCAATATAGCTGTCGTAAAAGCTTCCGGCAACATTCGTCTGACTCAGATCCAAAAGCGAGTCAGACAGATGCGCGGCGTCGTTGAGCGAAAAACGCCGGCAGGTAATAATGTCGGGAAATTCTCCTCGCTTTTCAAGATCCTTGTAAAAATCCATCGAATTATATCCGACGACAAATGTAAAATCTATCTCCGGGAACTTATTCTCAAGCCACGGCGTAAGTTCCATCGTCATAGACTTATCCCACAGATACATGGTAAGCTTGACGTTCTCTTCTTTTGCGCTCTTTTTACAGCCTGTAAAGTTAAAAAGCATTACAAGCGTCATCAGCAGGGCAGCGAGCCTTTTTTTCATATATTTTCCTCGTTTCAAAATCATAGCACGAATATTATTTAACTTTAATGTATTCTTCAGGCTCGGATAATTTGCCGCCTTCTTTGATATACGCTATCCATGCATTCTTTACTCTTGTTTCCTCTTTTATAAGTCCACGGCTTTCATCGTCGGCGAAATAACCGAAATAAGACGGTATATTAAGCAGAGCGACCTTGAATTTTTCATCTTCGCTTATCTCCTTGCCGTCTTTTAAAATGCGGGTAAGCGTGTATTTTCCGTCAGTTTCCTCTACCTCGACAGATATTCCGCTGAACACGGGCAGACTGCCTCGGTTAATGGGCGTGATACCGCCCTCAAAGCCTTCTACATACGCCTTAGCATATTCTTTGACCTCGCTGCCCTTCAGCTCGCACTGCCATACGCAGAGCGGATTGGGAGTTACCATGCAGCCTGTCATTTTCTCGGTATAATCAGCCTTGAATACCGAGCCTGTAAAGCTGTTGAAGGGCGCAATAAGCACATCGGCGCCGTAATATCCGCGCAGAGTGTTTGCCATAACAGAATACGATTCGTTTCCGCCCTTAGTGTGGAATATATTTGAATAATCCTTATCAACAGTCAATATCGTTTCATCCGTATCGTCGTTATTCTGTTTTAGCTGCGAATCAAAAGCCTCGTAAGCCTTGGCAGCGTCATATTCGCCCTGTATCATCTTTGATACTACGTCCTGCGATACTGCAAAGAAGTCGTTTGAAGCGACGCGGATATACAGATGGTTCTGTTCGATAAGCGGCTTTAGGTTTTCAAGATGCGGAGAAAGCTTAAGATCAACGTTCTGGCTGTAAGTGATAACGTCTTCGCCGTTTGCGAGTGTGTTCTGACCTTCCTCGGAAAGCATAACGTCAAGCACCTTCAGAGCGTTTTCCTGACGGGTCTTATCCTTTTCAAGATCCTTGTTGAGCGCAACCTGAAAAGCGGGATATGTAAGCAGCCACTGCTCTCCGTCCTGTCCGAAATAGGGGAGGAAAACTGCGTCGACGCCCATTTCCTGAAATGCTACGGTATTAGAGCCGCCCGCACGGATAATTGCTGCATCTCCGTTTTTGAACATCTCGATAACGGGATCGTAAGACATCTCGATATCCTCCGGTCTGATACCGGCGTCCTCAATAAACTGCTCCATACGCTCGAAAGCGCCGGGCCATACGTAGTCATCAAGTCCGGTCATATCCGTATCCAACGGGTCTTCATATCTGCTGCGCCATTCACGACCCTCTAAAGAGGTTATCTCGGGGATAGAAAGACCCTGAAGAACCTCCATACAGGTATAGTCATAAGTAAAATCGGCAGCAAATCCCCGCACGCCTTCCTCTTCAAAAGCCTTGCAGGCGGAAACTAAGCTGTCATAATCTGTCGGAAGCGGTATATCATATTTTTCAAAAGTAGCTCTGTTTGCAACAAGACCGTCAACCTCGCCGCAGAGAGGCAGCCAGTTGACCGTTCCGTCGGTATTGGTGAAGTTTCCGATATACGATTCATATATTGCTCCGGCTTCCTCGGTAGATGAGAGATCCATAAGCTGATCTTTAAGAGCACCGGCGTCATGCAGAGAAAATCTGCGTGAGGTTATTATATCGGGAAGCTGTCCGTGCTCGTTCATGAATTTATAGAAATCGAGATCGTTATTTCCCACCACAAACTGAATGTTTACGTCGGGAAGCTGCGACTGGATATACGGCGCTAAATTGTCATACATCGCCGTGCTCCAAAGATAAACGGTTATCGTTTCCGCTTCTTCCCTTTCCTTTTTAGTTGCGCAGCCCGAAATAACTGTTGCCGCCATCATTGCAGCCGCTGCCGCCGATATAAATTTCATTAAATACTTCTTCATAGATTAACCGATCGTTCCTTTCCGTGCCGTTTGACCCCGAGTTTGCTTTCGGGTCTCAAAAAAACTGTTTGCCGTTATTTCTTCAATAGCTTTTCAAAGTCGTCCGAAGCAGACGGTTTTGCGTATAGGTAGCCCTGTGCATAATCGCAGTTCATTGCTATAAGACGCTGCTTCTGCTCCTCGGTCTCGACGCCCTCCGCCACGACCTCAAGATGAAGTCTGTGAGCCATATTGATGATATCATGCAGAAGGCTCTGCTCAAACGGCTTTAACATCTCGTTTCGTATAAATTTCATATCGAGCTTTAAAATATCGAGCGACATCTGTCCAAGCATATTAAGAGAGGAATATCCGCTCCCGAAGTCGTCCATCTCGATAATAAATCCTTTGCTGCGAAGCTCCTCCACCGTTCTGATGATCTGCTCGGGGTTTTCGGTATAGGCGCTTTCGGTTATCTCAAGATGCAGATAAGATGGGTCTATGCCATATTTTTCTATCATGCAGCAGAAGGTTTTAACAATATCCGACTGATAGATATCTGCTCGTGAAACATTTACCGAAACAGGTACTAAAGAATAACCCTTATCTTTCCATTCCCCAAGCTTTTTGCACACGCTGTTCCAGACATATTCATCAAGACGGCGGACAAAACCGTTCTTTTCAAACAAAGGAACAAATTCTCCGGGCGGCATAAAGCCCCATTCGGGGTGTATCCAGCGCACCAGAGCTTCAGCTCCCACCATGCTGTCGTCCTTTAAGCTGTGCTTCGGCTGGAAATAAACAACAAACTGATTTTCTGATAATGCCGTTTCCATAGCGTTGGTTATCGCCCGCTCACGAATAAGCGAGTCTCTTATAGTATCGTCATAAACAGCGACATGGCTTTCGTATTTTCCTTTTATCGTATCGACGACCCATATCGCCCTGTCGCACATAAGCTCGACAGGAACGGAACGGTCGGTTATCTCAAAAATGCCAAACTTTACGGGCAGACTATTAGCAATATCAGCCCGTGCAGCATCTCTTAAGTGAATGAAATGTTCACGATCCTTTTTCTCACTTTCGCTGTCAACAAGGCAAATAAACCTGTCGGCAGAATAGCGGCAGCAGATAGTGTTTTCGCTTACGCTTTTGCGAAGCTGCTGAGCCGCCTCCTTTAACAGCTTGTCGCCCGCCTTACGTCCGTAAGCGTCGTTATAAAGCTTAAAATTCTCAATATTGCTGCAAACGAGAGTAAATTCCTTATCGGGTTCTGCGTCAAGACATTCTCTGACCTTTTTATAAAAGAATTCCTTTGTGTAAAGCCCCGTCAGACTGTCGAACATAAACTGATTTACCATTGCAGCCGTTTCACGAAGTCTTATAAGGCTGGCGGCACGGTGTCTGATTATCTGCGGACGATAGGGCTTCGGCACAAAATCAGTAGCGCCGTGTTCAAGTGCGGCTATCTCGTCTGCGTCGCTGTCGCCCTGCGTTGTAACGATGACAGGTATAAGCGAAAGAACGGGGTCTTTTTTCACGATATCGAGAAAGGTATATCCGTCCATAACGGGCATCATGACGTCAAGGAGAATCAGTGCGATATTCTCCTTGTTTTCCTGTAAAACGCAAAGCGCTTGCTGACCGTTTTCAGCTTCAAGAATATTGTAATCATCGGATAATATCGAATTAAGTATTTCCCGATTGATCTCATTATCCTCGACAATCAAAACCTGATGTTTCATATTCTTCTCCTTCTATGCATTTTATTTATCAATACACTTATTCATCATAATTATATCACATAATAGTCGAATAATCAAGCATTATGTCGAAAATTGTCGGTTTAGTCAAAAAAAGTTCACTATTACCGCAGCAGTTTAAGGTGATTTTGGGTGATTAAAATAAATCGCTTGACATATTGATGAAAATATGGTACAATAGATGATAAATATGGCAGGACGAACGCCTGCCTTTGTTTTTTGATATAATTTTTTTCGCAAGGAGATATAGATAATGAAAGGTTTACTTACCGCCGCTGCGCTTGCTGGCATCTGCCTTATGGCGCCGAAGCTCAGACCGATAAAGGCGCAGGCATGGTTTTCGCAGACTCACAAGGACATTACCGAAAACACACTTAAATTGCTCGAAAAGGAAAACAAGACAAAGGTTTATTCCTTTTACAAGAATTATTCCGACGAGCTTATGAGAGGCTGCGTCGACCCTGACAATACGGGCGATTACGACAAAGCGGAGGGTTCGCACTATTATTCCTGCGCTACCGCAAAGGGAAAGGCGCTTCCCTACTCCGAAGGATATTATCAGAACCGACTCGGTGATTTTTCAAAGAGCGCAAGAACCATGCTTGAAGAAAACTACACCTGCGCGCTTTGTCTTTACAAGAACAACAAGGTTTCTGAGGCTATGTATTTCCTCGGACGTGCGCTTCATTTTATCGAAGATATAGCCTGCCCTGTTCATACGGCGAATATAAAATATCAGGATAAGCCCGGAAACGTTCACGGCGCATTTGAAAAGCACGCAAACACTATCTCAAAGAAATTCACACCCGACCGTTTTGACAAAAGACTGCTCAAAACCTATTCGGGCGACAGCTTCGAGGCTGCTGCAAACAAGCTGAGCGAGCTTTCAAACAAGCACGCAGCCGCCGTTTCTAATCTCGACCCTATCGCTTTCGACAACGCTGTTAAGAGCATGGTGCCTGTAGCTATTCAGAATGCAATGGCGCTGCTTATGAAGTTTTACGACGACTGCAAGGGCGATAACGGAAACTACATTTTAAACTCAAAGCTTTACACGTTCAGAAACGAAGCCTCGGGACTTGTTCTCACCGTTACGTCAAAGGGTATTTCGCTTGAAAAGCCTGACAAGGATAAGGAGCAAAAGCTGCTCACGGTAATGTCAGACAAGGGTACTTTCGCATTAAAGGCTGCCGACGGCGGCTGCGTTTCCACCACGCTTAAGGGCTTTGATTATCCGAAGAGCGACACTCCCGGAGCGCAGTTCAGATTTGCCGCTCTCGGCAAAAACCGCTATCGTATCACGACCGAGGGCACGCAGTATGCAAAGGTCGTTGCCTGCACAAAATCGGGCGGACTTGCCGTTTCGGATTTTATTCCGGGAAATCCCACACAGGTCTGGATACTTAACAAGTGATCGTACAAACGATCGGTACATAAATATAAGCCGCTTTTTACGAGAAAACTCGCCTAAAGCGGCATTTTTGCGGCATAATAATTTGCAGACAGCAAAAAAGCAGATGCACATTACGCACACCTGCTTTTTAATAGTGTTTTTGTATTAATTACTTCTTCATCATCGAAGCAACTTCGTCAGCAAGATTATCCTCCTGCTTTTCGATGCCCTCGCCGCGCTCAAAACGAACGACCTCAACTACTGCGATAGAGCCGCCAAGCTTCTTAGCCTCTGCGTCAACATAGCCCTGAACTGTGAGCTTGTCGTCCTTAACGAACGACTGCTCGAGGAGGCAGTTTTCGGAATAATACTTTCCAACCTTGCCCTCAACGATCTTGACCTTGACCTGCTCGGGCTTGTTAGCCATCTTAGGATCTTCAGCCATCTGAGCGAGCATGATCTCCTTTTCCTTCTCGATAACCTCGGCAGGAACCTGAGCTCTGTTGAGGTATGCAGGATTAAGAGCAGCCGACTGCATTGCAACGTCCTTACCTACTGCAAATACAGCGTCGCCCGAAAGCTCTGTATCAAGCTTAACAAGAACGCCGATGCTTCCGCCGTTGTGAACATATGAAGCAAGAACGCCCTCGAGTCTTACGAAACGACGGATAACGATGTTCTCTCTGATCTTCATGCCTGCAAGCTCAGTAAGAGTTGCGTCAACGGTTGCCGAGCCGCCGCTGATAGTTGCTGCCTTAAGAGCGTCAACGTCTGCGGGAGCAGCGTCAATAACAGTTTCAGCCACTGCGTTTACAAATGCCTTGAAATCATCTGTGTTTGCAGCGAAGTCTGTTTCTGTATTTACTTCAACAAGAGCGCCTACATTGCCCTTTACGAGAGCTACAACAAGACCCTCGGCAGCTGTTCTGCCGCTCTTCTTAGCCTGTGTTGCAAGTCCCTTTTCTCTTAACATTTCGATAGCCTTTTCCTTATCGCCGTCTGCGGCAACAAGAGCCTTCTTGCAGTCCATCATACCAACGCCTGTGCTGGTCATTAAATCCTTGATATCTGCTACTGTAACAGCCATTTTTAATTCCTCCTGTAAATTATTAAATATAGGCAGACAGATTTTGCTGCCTGCCTATCAGAAAAATTCCTATTAAATTAAGCGTCTGCTTCCTCAGCAACCTCTTCAGCTGCGTTGTCAGCGCCCTGTCTTCCCTCGATGATAGCGTCAGCCATGCAGCCTGCAATAAGCTTAACTGCTCTGATAGCGTCATCGTTTCCGGGGATAACATAATCAACATCGTCAGGATCACAGTTTGTGTCAACGATAGCTACTACGGGGATACCGAGCTTCTTAGCTTCGCTTACTGCGATCTTTTCCTTTCTCGGGTCAACTACGAAGAGCGCGCCGGGAAGGGTCTTCATGTTCTTGATACCGCCCATGAACTTTTCGAGCTTTTCGATCTCGAGAGTGAGCTTAACAACTTCCTTCTTGGGAAGAAGGTTGAATGTGCCGTCCTCTTCCATAGTGTGGAGCTGCTCAAGTCTCTTGATCCTCATCTGGATGGTCTTGAAGTTTGTCATCATACCGCCGAGCCATCTTGCGTTTACATAGTGAGCGTCAGCTCTGAGAGCCTCTTCCTTGATGGAATCTCCTGCCTGCTTCTTTGTGCCGACAAAGAGAAGTTCCTTACCCTCAGCCGAGAGCTCACGAACAAAGTTATAAGCCTCTTCGAGCTTCTTAACTGTCTTCTGAAGGTCGATGATGTAAATGCCGTTTCTTTCTGTGAAAATGTACGGTGCCATTTTCGGGTTCCATCTTCTTGTCTGGTGTCCGAAGTGAACGCCTGCTTCAAGAAGCTGCTTCATTGATACTACTGCCATTGTAGTAACCTCCTGTTTGGTTTTTAGTTTTCCGCATAAGCGGTTCGAATGTGTATCCTCTGGACAGTTGTAAACGCCTTCACCCGAAATACTCCGGGAACCACAGCGCAAGCCGTCCATGCGAATTGCTTTAATATTATACCACACTTTCTTTCAATTTGCAAGTATTTTCTATTCGTTTATTTTAACAAATTTTCGACCGTAAATGAGCGTGACTTTGTACATACAGACTCTTTCTCTATTTTGACAAGTATCGTATCCTCTCCGATAAGCGCAATATCGCTGCATTTTATCACGATATCCTCGTCTCTTCCCATTATGCCGAACGCTCGCTGTCTGCCGAAGATTATGAGCGCAACGACCTTTTCGCTCTCGGTGTCGATCTCGATATCGTCGACATATCCTATTCTCTGCCCTGTTCTCATATCTATAACTTCCTTGCTCCGCAGAGCCGTCAATGTGCACTGCATAAAATATCACCTCAGTCTATTTATATTTTTGCTTTTGCGATACTATTACCATTTCGGCGGAATAAATATATAATTTCGTACATATGATTTTTACAGAACAAAAAGATAACGAAAAAGGGAGTTGAGCAAATGAAACAGCCGGGTTTTACATATCTCGGAAGAGCGGACGGGCTTTTGCCTGCACGGTCGCTTATCTGTATTTCGGGCGACAAGGAGGTGCTTATCGAAAGCTGCAAAAGCGTTATCGAATGCAACGACATAAAATGCACGCTTATTGCGGCAGGCTATACCGTCGACGTCTGGGGAACGGGGCTTTCGGTGACAAGCTTTGCAAACGGAAACGCTTCGGTTGCCGGTAAAATACAATCGGTATCGGTCGAGCGCAGGTCAAGACTTGCAGGAGGCGGAATATGAAACTTTTCAGCCTGACCTATTCGGTCGGCGGCTGTCCTCTGCAAAAGCTTGTTTCAGAGCTGAAAGCGCAGAGAATAATGGCTTCGGGAATAAGACAGCGCTCGGATAGGACGGAGCTTACGATAGGACTTGACGACAAGCGGCGGTTTGAACGGATATGCCGCAGCCTTAAAGCTGAATACGAAATCATCGGGAAGGGTTCGTTTCTTCGTGCGGCGGACAAACTAAAGCGGCGGATAGGACTTGCGGCAGGAGCCGCCGTCTGCGCTGCGGCAATGATCGCTTTGCAGAATTATGTTATCTCAATCGAGGTTCTTACGGACAGCGAGGAGATAAGAGAGAGCGTTCTTTGTCTGCTTGAAGAAAACGGCATAAAAGCCGGAACGTATATTCCGTCGATAGACTGTCTTGAAGCCGAGAGAACGCTCAAACAGAAGGTCGGCGGTATATCATGGGCAGGCGTAAGCAAGACGGACAGCACGATTATAGTTGATGTTATCGAGAGTATATCTCAGCCGGATAGTCTTTCCGAGCGTATGCCGTCAAACCTTGTCGCCTCTCACAACGCCGTGATAGACAAAGCCGAGATCTACAGCGGCGAGCTTGTAAAGGTCATCGGCAGCGGCGTCGTGAAAGGCGACGTTATCGTAAGCGGAACGCTCGACAGAAAACGAGCGGTGGAAAAGGACGGCGCAAATATTTCGGAGGAGTATAAAAAATATGTCCGTTCTATCGGAAAGATCTACGGAACATATACCGACGTTCAGACCTTTGAGCAGCCTTACAAAGACACACGGCTTGTATATTCGGGCGAAAACGTCACGAAAAAACAGCTGTGTATTTTCGGGTGCGATATTCCGCTTTATTTTTCTTCGCCCGAAGGCTTTTATGCGCAAAAGGAAAAATACAGTCCGCTTATGATCTTTGATGAACAAGCTCCGGTCGGGATAAAGACGCTGAGCTTTGAGCCTTATTCGTTCCAGACGGTCATTTACACAAAGAAACAAGCGAAAGCCGCAGCGGCGCAAAAGCGGACGAACTATGAAAAAAACTTCCTCGGCGACTGCGAGATAAAGTCGAGAAAGACCGATGTAAAATACCTCGACGACAAGGTGGTACTAACTGTAAGCTATGAACTTTACGGAGTTGTAAGCGAAGAAAAGCAGTTTTTTGCAAAAAAAGAATAAAAAAAGAAAAAACCGCCGCAAAAATTCTTGCATTTTATTTTGATATGTGATATACTAATACTATATTATGTATTAACGGAGAAAATATCGGAGATGTCTGAAAAAACGATAAACGTCGAGAAGATAGAACATCTGCTCAATCTTTTCGGCAGCTATGATGAAAATGTAAACACGATACAAAAAGAATACGACGTCGCTATCGTCAATCGGGGCGACAGCATAAGGATTAGCGGCTCGGAAGAAAACGTACGCAGCGCCGCAAAGGCTGTCGAAACGCTGCTTTTGATGTCGCAGAGGGGCGAAAGGATAAACGATCAGAATCTGCATTACGTTTTTTCGCTCGTTAAAGAGGGGCTGCAAAACGAAATACAGAATCTTTCGGACGACGGCATTTGCGTTACGCTCAAAGGCAAGACCGTAAAGCCGAAAACGCTCGGTCAGAAGAAATATGTCGACGCTATCAGAAATAATACGGTCGTGCTTGGCGTAGGTCCTGCCGGCACGGGAAAAACCTATCTTGCCGTCGCAATGGCTGTAAAGGCTTTCCGTGCGCACGAGGTTGGGAGGATTATCCTTACAAGACCTGCCGTTGAGGCAGGTGAAAAGCTCGGCTTTCTTCCCGGAGATCTTCAAAACAAGGTCGACCCGTATTTAAGACCGCTTTACGACGCTTTGTTTGAAATGTTAGGTCCCGAAAACTTCGCAAAGCAGCAGGAGCGAGGCTGTATCGAGGTCGCACCGCTTGCCTATATGAGAGGAAGAACGCTCGACGACAGCTTTATAATTCTCGACGAAGCGCAGAACACCACGCCCGAACAGATGAAAATGTTTCTGACTCGTCTTGGCTTCGGGTCAAAGATAGTCATAACGGGCGACGTAACTCAGATAGACCTTCCCGACTCAAAGCGTTCGGGACTTATCGAAGCAATGAAGGTTTTAAAGAACGTCGAGGACATCTCGATAAACAGGTTCACGGAAAAGGACGTTGTGCGCCATAGGCTGGTGCAGGATATAATCAAGGCATATGAAAAATACTACGAAAGGGGAAGCAGTCATAAAAATGGGTAAGGTAAAGGTTTTGATAACCAACAATCAGACGGAAGTTAAAATTCCCGTAGGCATTCGCCTGCTTATCCGCAAGTGCTGTCATGCCGTGCTTGTAAGCGAGAATATCGACCATGACGCAGAGGTAAGCGTTTCGCTCGTCAACAACGACGAGATACACAGACTCAACAATGAATACAGAGGTATAGACCGTCCGACCGACGTTCTTTCATTCCCTCTCGGAGAAAACGGAGTATATGATATAGACAACGAAACGGGCGCTTATCTGCTCGGAGATATTGTTATCTCACTTGAAACTGCTCTCAAGCAGTCTAAGGTTTACGGTCATTCGCTCGAGAGAGAGGTAGGTTTTCTTACCGTTCATTCAATGCTCCACCTGCTCGGCTACGACCATGAGGAAAGCTCGCTCGCCGAAAGAATGATGAGGGAGAAGGAAGAAGCTATACTCGGAAAGCTCGGAATTTCCCGTGACGAGACCTTCGTTATAACGGAGCATTCGCATAAATGATACGCTTTCTTAAAGGCTTTAAATTTGCGTTTGACGGCATTATCGGCTGCTTAAAAACCGAGCGGAATATGAGAATACATTTCTGCGCAGGCTTTTATGTGCTGATATTTATGCAGTTTTACGATCTTTCAGCGTCGCAAAAGGCGCTGATATTCACGATAATAGGCTCGGTCATCTCAGCCGAGGCGATAAATACCGCAATAGAAGCGGCGGTAGATCTTGCCTCGCCTGAAACGCATCCGCTTGCAAGGCTCGCAAAGGACGCTGCGGCAGGCGCTGTGCTTGTGCTTGCTGTGGCGGCGGCGGCTTCGGGGATCGCAATTTTTCTCGACGGGCAGAAGCTGCTTGAAATATTCGCATGGTTCAAAGAGCATACCGCAGCCCTTGCGGCGATGATATTTTCCGTATTCGCATGGGCTTACTTTATTACACGTCCGTGCAAAAAGCCGAATACCGAACAGCCGGCGGACGATAACAAAAAAGATAATGAATAAGGAATATTAAAATATGACACAGACTAAAAATGTATTTGTAACTATAATCGGCAGACCAAACGCAGGCAAGTCGTCGCTTCTGAACGCTCTTGTCGGCGAAAAGATCGCCGCAGTTTCTTCAAAGCCGCAGACCACGAGAACACGCATAACGGGCGTTCTTACAAAAGGCGAAACGCAGTATGTTTTTTACGACACTCCCGGAAAGCATAAGGCGAGAAACAAGCTTGGCGAGCATATGATGAAGACGGTCAGCGATTCGGTGGACGATATGGAGACAGCGCTGCTCGTTGCAGACTGTACAAAAAGCATATCCGAGGCGGAAAAGGAGCTTATTGCAGCGTTCAAGGGTCGGTCGAGAGTCGTTCTGATACTCAACAAGACCGATCTTTTAGAGGATAAGGCTGCGCTTATGTCAAGGATAGCCGAATATTCGCAGGCTTATGATTTTGACGAGATAATCCCCGTGAGCGTTCTTGAAAACGACGGTCTTGACATTATAATGGACTATCTTGAAAAACACGCAGTTCAGGGTCCGCACTACTTCCCTGACGACAGCTTTACAGACCAGCCCGAAAAGGTGCTTATGGCTGAAATGATAAGGGAAAAGGCGCTTAACAATTTAAACGACGAGATCCCCCACGGTATCGCTGTTACGATCGAGTTTTTAAACGAGCGTGACAGCGCAAAGGGCGAACCGATTCTCGACATTTCGGCGACCATTTACTGCGAAAGAGAGTCGCACAAGGGCATTGTTATCGGCAAGGGCGGAAGTATGCTGCGCAAGATAGGCGGCGATGCCAGAGCCGAGCTTGAAGAGTTCTTTCAGATAAAGGTCAACCTCGACCTCTGGGTAAAGGTCAAGGAGGGTTGGAGGAACAAGGAGGCTCTTATCAAGAATTTTGGTCTTTCATAAATCTGTCCGACAAATATTGTCTGACAAAATATTATCGGACAAATTTTGTCTGACAAAATATTATCGGACAAATTTTGTCAAGAATACTTTTTCCGTCTGTATGATAAAATAATATCATCAGACGAAGAAAGGAAGCTGTTTTTATGGCAGACGAATACTGGGAGAGATTTTTAAAAAGCGGTCTTATAAAGGACTACCTTGTATACAAAAGGAAATCGGGAAATGATAACACTTGAAGGGCTTGTTATCTCGGAAAGGGACGCAGGCGAAACGGGAAAATCGGTAACGCTTCTGACAAGGGAGCGGGCTTGTATAGACGTTTATGTGCGGGGAGGAAAAAAGAGCAGGACTGCTGTTTCCTCCACGCAGCTTTTTTGCTATGCGAAATTTTCGCTTGAAGAAAAAAAAGACGCTTACGGAAACACTCGATACTATTTTAACAGCAGCGAACCGATAAGCATTTTTTATAACATAAGGCTCGACGCAAAAAAGACTGCGCTCGGCTGCTATTTCGCCGAAATCATCAAATTTGCCGTTTCAGAAAGTGACGACACCGGCGAGGTTATGAGGCTTGCGCTTAATACCTTTTATTTTCTCAACAAGGGCGACAGAGATCCGGAGCTTTTAAAATCTATATTTGAATTCAGACTGCTGTGCGACACGGGATACCGTCCGAACCTTATCGGCTGCTGCCACTGCTATACCGTCGAGGACGATTGTATGCACTTCAACCTGAAAACAGGACTTATCGAATGCAGCGGCTGTGTTACAAATCCCGAGAGTATGTACGATATGACCTTTGACAGAATGCTTTTTTATACCGTGCGTTATATCGCTCTGGTAGAGATAGAAAGGCTTTTTAATTTTAAGATCAGCGGCAGATATCAGCGGCAGCTTACCGCTTTTACCGAGCGGTTCGCCGAATACTATTACGGAAAAAAATTCGACACGCTTAAGTTTTACAAGCTTCTGTAAACACAAAGCGATACATATAATACAGAGGAAAGAATATAAAAATGGATAATACAATACAGAAAAAACACTGCGAGGCGCTTGAACTTCCGAAGGTGCTTGCAATGCTTTCTGAGCAGTGCACGGGCGAAAAGGCAAAGCGTGCGGCGCTTGAAATTGTGCCCTCATGCGACCTTTTTACAGTTAAGCGTGAGGTCGCAAAGGCTTCCGCCGCTCTTGATATGTCGTCAAGATACGGCACACCGATTTTTTACGGGCTTGACGGTGCGGCGAAGGCGTTAAAACACCTCGGAACAGGCGCTTCTCTTTCGCTTGCCGAGCTTATTGCAATAAGAAAGCTACTTACACAGGTCAACACGCTTTCGGATTGGTACGCAAAGTGCGAGCATAAAAGACCCGAGCTTGAATATCTTTTCGACAGCCTGTTCCCGAACAAATATCTCGAAAACAAGCTTGATGTTTCAATAATCGACGAAAACGAGCTTGCCGACGAGGCGAGCGGCGAGCTGGCTTCAATAAGACGAAAAATCACAGCCTGCGGTCAGAGAATAAGAGACACGCTTGAAAAGATGATAAAATCGCCGTCGGTAAACAAGTATCTTCAGGAAAATATCGTTACCGTGCGTGACGGAAGATATGTTCTTCCTGTCAAGAGCGAACATAAAGGAAATATCCAAGGCTTCGTTCACGACACCTCTTCGAGCGGTTCGACGCTTTTTATCGAACCTGCCGCAGTCGTTGAAGCGAACAACGATATAAAAATACTTGAAGGCAGAGAGCTTGACGAGATAAACCGCATAATCAAAGCGCTTTCCTACGACTGCGAGCAGATAAAGGAACAGCTTATTTCAGGATACGAGGCGGCGGCAGAGCTTGATCTTTACTTTGCAAAGGCGAACCTTGCTGCAAAGATGAACGCCTGCGAGCCTGAAATAACAGACGAGCATATCATTATACTTAACAAGGCGAGGCATCCGCTTATCGACCCGGGAAAGATCGTTCCGATAAACTTCTCGCTCGGAGTAGATTACGAAACGCTTGTTATAACGGGACCGAACACGGGCGGTAAAACGGTGCTGCTAAAGACCGTGGGTCTGCTTACGCTTATGACCATGTGCGGTATGCTTATACCCGTTTCGGACGGCAGCAGGATATCGGTTTTTAAAAACATTCTTGTGAATATCGGCGATTCGCAGTCGATAGAGATGAACCTTTCAACATTCTCGGCACATATGGGTTCAATGGTTAAAATACTTGAACAGGCGGACTCTGACAGCCTTGTTCTGCTTGACGAGCTTGGTTCGGGAACAGACCCGGTCGAGGGTGCGGCGCTCGCTGTTGCGATAATCGAGCAGCTCAAAGCTCAGGGCGCTTCGACGGTCACTACCACGCATTATCAGGAGCTGAAAATGTACGCTCTCGATACGGACAGGGTCGAAAACGCAGCCTTTGATTTCGACGTTGAAACGCTTTCGCCGACATACAGGCTTATTATCGGTGCGCCGGGAAAATCAAATGCTTTTGCAATTTCCAAAAGACTTGGTATCTCCGACAGCACTATCGAATACGCAAAATCTCTCGTTTCGGAGGAGAACAGAAAGTTTGAGGATATTCTCGAAAGGCTTGAAAGCACAAGACTTGAGCTTGAACAGAATAACGCCGAAGCGAAACGGCTTAAAAAGGAAGCCGAACAGCTCAGAGCCGAACTTGCGGAAGAAAAGCAGAAGCTTTCGGACATGAAGGAAGCCGAGCTTGAAAAGGCAAGACGAGATGCGGGCGCTATTGTCAAGAGCGTTGAAAGACAGTCGCAGGAGCTAATCGACGAGCTTGATAAGCTTAGAAAGGAAAAGGAAAACCCGAACTTTACAGACAAGGCTATCGACGCAAGGCACAAGCAGAAGTCGACAATGAACAAACTATTTCTCGAGGCAAATCCCGTTACGAAAAAGGAGGACGGCTATGTTCTTCCGAGAGCGCTCAAAAAGGGCGACAGCGTTACGCTTGCGGACTCGGGAAGAAAGGGCGTTGTTATAAATCCGCCTGACAGCAAGGGCGTATGCTTTGTTCAGATAGGTTCTATGAAAACAAAGGTCGAAGTATCGAAGCTCAGACTGAACGAGAACGGCGGCTCTTCGGCAGGCTCGGGAAATCAGAAGAAAAAGGGCGGACGAGTTACCTCGAAGGGCGTTGAAAGCAGAGCGACAAGAAAGGTAAGCCGTGAGCTTGACATCAGAGGATATACCTGCGACGAGGGTATTTACGAAATGGACAGCTTTATAGATCAGGCGGTACTTTCGGGAGTGTCGGTCGTTACTATAATACACGGGATCGGCACGGGCGTTCTAAAAAACGCTGTAAGAGCACATCTTAAACGCCACCCGAGCGTTAAAAGCTCACGCAGAGGAGTTTACGGCGAGGGTGAGGACGGAGTTACGATAGTTGAATTAAAATAAACAAATCTGAAAGGAAGATTTTTATGACAGAAAGAATGACGCAGCTTGGATTCAGACAGGTCGACGAAAGGGAGATAGGCGTTAATCCGTTTGTCGATATCGGCGAGAGATGGACGCTTGTTACGGCAGGCGACGAGAACGACTTTAACACCATGACGGCTTCATGGGGAGGAATGGGCGTTATGTGGGGAAGAAACGTTGTTACGGCGGTTATCCGTCCGCAGAGATACACGAAGAAGTTTATCGACGAAAACGAACTTTTCACGCTCAGTTTCTACCCCGACGATATGAAGAAAGCGCTTTCATACTGCGGCGGATTTTCCGGCAGGAATATGGCAAAGGGCGAGAAGGCGAAAAACGCAGGGCTTACTCCCCTTTTCCTTGACGGCACGACAGCCTTTGAGGAGGCGGAACTGATTTTTGTTTGCCGCAAGCTTTATGAAGCGCCGATAGTTCCCGAAGGCTTTGCCGACAAGAGCATTATCGACAGATGGTATCCCGAAAAAGATTATCATCAGGCTTACACCGCCGAAATTGTTGCGGTTTATAAAAAATAATTTTTACTATTGCTCCACGGGGTTAAAACTTGCCAAAAGACGAAGCCGAAAAGGCAAAATATCAAGGCGCAAATCGAAGGCATACTGGCGTATGTCGAGATTTGCAACGCAGAGATTTTGACTTTGCGGCGAGTATTGCAGGCAAGGTTTATTTGGGGGAGCAATAATATACGGGACGGACGGCAAAACGCCGCTTTGTCCCGTTTTTGTTACCAAATATTAATCTTATATTCTGAAAAATTTGCTTTTTATTCTTGCTTTTTAAAGGAAATCATGTTATAATAGTATATGAATGGGGACTTTGCGGCTGCCCTTTGCGGCAGGCAACCGGTGTTTTATACGGTTAATGCATAAAATGTTGTATATTTTATACTTTTATTCGTAAAATAAGCGGAATTTATGTATATTTTTAAAAAAGTTGTGAAAAACGCTTGACATTCTGCGTAAAAGGTGTATAATATACTTAGACAGCATAAAACTGCAAACAACCATAATTTACATATTGGAGGAATCAACAATGGCTAAGGAAATCAAAAAGGTAGTTCTTGCTTATTCGGGAGGACTTGACACTTCTATCATTATTCCGTGGCTCAAGGAAAATTACAACAACTGCGAGGTTATCGCTGTTTCTGCCGACGTAGGACAGGGTACCGAGCTTGACGGACTTGAGGAAAAGGCTATCAAGACCGGCGCTTCAAAGCTTTATATCGAAGATCTCAAGAAGGAATTTATCGAGGAATACGTTTATCCTACCGTTCAGGCAGGCGCAGTTTATGAGAACAGATATCTTCTCGGAACATCGTTTGCTCGTCCTATCATCGCAAAAAGAATTGCTGAGATCGCTATCGCAGAGGGCGCTGACGCTATCTGCCACGGCTGCACCGGAAAGGGCAACGACCAGGTAAGATTCGAGCTTGCGCTCAAGAGATTCTGTCCTGACATGACTATCATCGCTCCCTGGAGGATCTGGGATATCAAGAGCCGTGAGCAGGAAATCGAATATGCAGAGGCTCACAACATTCCTCTTAAAATAAACAGAGAAACAAACTACTCGAAGGATAAGAACCTCTGGCATCTTTCGCACGAAGGTCTCGATCTTGAAAACCCCGCAAACGAGCCGCAGTACGAAAAGCCCGGTTTCCTTGAGCTTGGCGTTTCGCCTATCGACGCTCCCGACAAGCCTACATATATCACCATTCATTTTGAAAAGGGCGTTCCTACTGCTCTCGACGGCGTTGAGCTTGACGGTCCTGCAATGGTTGCAAAGCTTAACGAGCTTGGCGGCGCAAACGGTATCGGTCTTGCAGACCTCGTTGAAAACCGTCTTGTCGGCATGAAGTCAAGAGGCGTTTACGAAACTCCCGGCGGAACTATCCTTTATCACGCACACGAGGTTCTCGAAACGATCA
The DNA here is from genome assembly GCA_051882075.1 of Oscillospiraceae bacterium. GTDB lineage: Bacteria > Bacillota > Clostridia > Oscillospirales > Ruminococcaceae > YE71. The sequence continues at coordinate 118,540 of JBJERC010000019.1, forward strand.
CTATCGACAAGGAAACCGCAAGAATGAAGTCCTACATCGGAATCAAGTTTGCGGACATCGTATACAACGGTCAGTGGTTCACACCGCTGCGTGAGGCTCTCTCCGCTTTCGTTACCGAAACTCAGAAGAACGTTACGGGCGACGTAAGACTCAAGCTTTACAAGGGCAATATCATTAACGCAGGCGTAACTTCACCTTATACGCTCTATGATGAGGAGATCGCTACATTTGACGAGGACGAGGTTTACAATCAGTTCGACGCAGAGGGCTTCATCAACCTGTTCGGTCTTTCGATCAAGGTAAGCGCTCAGCACGAGCAGAAAAGAAATCAGAACAAGTAATTTTTAAAATTGCATATACAATGAAGAAGGAGGATCCTATTATGGACGAAATGGACAACATTTTTGAACCGACTATCGAAAAGAAGGTAGAGATCAGCTATGACAGCCTTCCAAACTCTTCATTCGAGGACGTTAACCTCGGCGGCGCAAGATTCAATAACGTAAATCTTAAGGAATCGAGCTTCGACGACGTTAACATGGACAACTCGGTCCTCAACAACGTAAGCATGAAGGGCAGCACTTTTACGGATATTTACATGGTAAACTCCAGATATTTAGGCGTTAATCTTTCGGGTACACGCTTTGGCTGCTCGATCATGAACAACGTTGAATTTAAAAATCCCGATCTGAAAAATTCTCAGTTCGTTCACTGCGATCTTTCAAACGTTGAGATCAACAACTGCAAGATCGACGGACTCAAGATCGACGGAGTTGACATTGCAAAGCTGCTTGAACAGCATAAGAATGCAGAAAACTGACTTTTTTTAAAATTGATCATCAGGATATGCGGCATCTGTCGGTCAAAAGCCGGCAGTACGCCGCAAATCTTTTTTTTGAAACGAAAGGACAGATAAACTTATGTCAAACATGATGTGGGCGGGACGCTTTACAAAACAGATAGACGAAAGAGTTAACGACTTTAATTCCTCGATAAAATTCGACTCGAGAATGTACAGAAGCGATATCGAAGGCTCGATAGCTCATGCAACCATGCTCGGAAAGTGCGGGATAATCGATGAAAGCGAAAGCGAAAAGATAATCGCCGGTCTTAAAGAGATACTTGCGGATATTGAAAGCGGAAAGCTTGAATTTGACCCGACTGCCGAGGACATTCATATGTTCAACGAATCGGAGCTTACCAAGCGTCTCGGGGCAACGGGAAAAAGACTTCACACCGCAAGAAGCAGAAACGACCAGGTCGCGCTTGACATAAGACTTTATCTCAGAGATGAAATTAAGCAGATAAAAGCAATGACCGCCGAGCTTATCGACACTATCTGCGCGCTTGCAGCCGATAATCTTACGACGGTTATGCCGGGATACACGCATATGCAGAGAGCGCAGCCTATCACATTTGCGCACCATCTGCTCGCTTACGCTCAGATGCTGCTGAGAGATATGGGAAGACTTGACGATACCTACAAGAGAATGAACGTGCTTCCGCTCGGCTCATGCGCTCTTGCAGGAACAACATATGATATCGACAGACAGATGGTCTGCGGACTTCTCGGCTTCGACGAGGTAATGGGCAATTCGCTCGACGGCGTTTCGGACAGAGATTTCTGCATAGAGCTTGCATCGGCAATTTCTATTCTTATGATGCACCTTTCGAGATTTTCCGAAGAAATAATCATGTGGTGCTCATGGGAGTTTAAATTTATCGAGCTTGACGACGCATATGCAACAGGCTCGTCTATCATGCCGCAGAAGAAAAACCCCGACGTTACCGAGCTTATCAGAGGTAAAACAGGAAGAGTTTACGGCGACCTCAACACGCTGCTTACTATGATGAAGGGTATTCCGCTTGCGTATAATAAGGATATGCAGGAGGACAAGGAGGCTATATTCGACGCTGTCGACACGGTAAAGCTTTGTCTTAAAACATTTATCCCCATGCTTGCAACTATGAAGGTGCTGCCCGAAAACATGAGAGCGGCGGCGGCAAAGGGATTTATAAATGCAACCGACTGCGCAGATTATCTTGTTAAAAAGGGTATGCCGTTCAGAGACGCTTACAAGGCGACAGGTACGCTTGTTCATATCTGCATCGAAAAGGGAGTTACTCTCGAAACACTGCCCATTGAAGAATACAAGGCTGTCTGCGATACGTTCGACAACGACGTTTATGAGGCGATCAGCCTCGACACCTGCGTTATGCACAGAAAATCCGAGGGCGGACCCGCTCCCGAGGCTGTAAAGATACAGCTTGAAAAGATCAAGGAGAAGCTTAGTGAAAACAGATGACGAGATCCTTTTAAAATCGTGGCAGAGAGCGATAATTTATACTATTGTATGGATCGCCGTCACGGTCGGACTTTATATTATTTCCGATATAGTGATACAATCAATACTGCTGCATATCGCATTTGTGATGATACTTCTGCCGATCACTACCCTTGCGGTTACTTTCGGCTATACAAGGCGGTGCGGTTTAAAGCCGTGGCTTATCGCAATGCTTGCTGCTGCGGCAGTTATAATGTATTTTTTCTTCGGATTTAAGGAGCTTAGTCCCGATTTTCTGCTCATTAATATTATTTGCGGATTTTTCGGATTCGGAGTCGGCAACGTTATGAAGAACGAGGCTCTTGTCGCCGCTCAGGAGGATTTTGACAACACAAAGAAAAAGCTTGAGCAGGCGAGGGAAAAGGCATATATTTCACTTGTTGACGCCGACCCTAAAACAGGCAAAAGGTCTAATCTCAGAAAGAAAAATCAAAAATCAAAAGATAACAAATAACAACAGGAAGGGCTTTGAGGCTTTATGAAAACAAAGGTTTTTATCGACGGAAAAGAGGGTACTACGGGATTGCAGATTTATGAACGATTTGCAAACCGCAGCGATATTGAAATTTTGCTTATCGACGAGGATAAGCGAAAGGATACTGCCGCAAGAAGAGAGCTTATAAACAGCTCCGACATTACCTTTCTTTGTCTGCCCGACGCTGCGGCAATTGAAACTGCGGCTCTTGCGGACAACCCGAACGTAAGAATAATCGACGCTTCGACCGCCCACAGAACCGATCCTGCATGGGACTACGGTTTTCCCGAGCTTTCGGCGGCGCACAGAGAAAAAATTGCAAACTCAAAAAGAGTCGCAAATCCCGGCTGTTATGCAAGCGGATTTATAAGCCTTGTTTATCCTCTCGTTCAGACAGGCGTTCTGACGGAGGATTATCCGCTTACCTGCCATGCCGTTTCGGGTTACAGCGGCGGCGGCAAAAAGATGATCGCCGCTATCGAGTCGGAAAACAAAACCGAGGAGATGTTCTCGCCCAGACAATATGCGCTTGCACAGTCGCACAAGCATATTCCCGAAATGCAGAAGATCTGCGGACTTAAACACAAGCCTATGTTCAACCCGATAGTCGACGATTATTACGCAGGAATGGTGGTTTCGGTGCCGCTTATCTCAAGAGCGCTCAGTAAGAACTACACTGCCGCTGATATTCACGAAATAATGTCGGCGCACTATGAGGGACAGAATTTTGTTAAGGTAATGGAATTCGGCGGAAAAGAAACGCTTCCCGACGGTTTTCTCCCTGCAAACACGCTTGCAGGAACTAACGACCTTCAGATATTCGTCTGCGGAAACGACGAGCATATTCTGCTTGCCGCAAGACTTGACAATTTAGGAAAGGGCGCAAGCGGCGCGGCGGTTCAGAACATGAACATAATGCTCGGACTTGACGAAACAACGGGACTTATCTGACGGGCTGTTACCTATTATTAAAGCTTTGAAAGGATATGACATAAATGAAAGAAATAACAAAAGTTAATTTTGACGGATATACATATATCGACGGCGGTGTTTGCGCTTCAAAAGGCTTTAAGGCAAACGGACTTTACGCCGGAATAAAGAACAATCCTACGGGCAAATACGACCTTTGCCTTGTGACATCGGACGTTATGTGCAGTGCCGCAAGCGTTTTCACGCAGAACAAGGTCAAGGGCGCACCGGTTACGGTTTCACAGAAAAACCTTGCCGCAACGGGCGGAAAGGCGCAGGCTTTTATTCTTAATTCAAAGAACGCCAACACCTGTAATGCAGACGGCGAACAGAAGGCTTACAGGATGTGCGAGCTTGTCGCTGAAAAAATGGGAATAAAGACGGAAGAGGTGCTTGTTGCACAGACGGGAGTTATCGGACAGGTGTTCCCTATCGAGCCGGTTGAAAACAATATCGACGAGCTTTACAGCGGTCTTTCTTACGACGGCAACGAAAAAGCGGCTGTTGCTATCATGACTACCGACACGGTCAAAAAGGAAGTTGCTGTTGAGTTTGAGCTTGACGGCAAAGTTTGTCACGTCGGAGGAATGGGAAAAGGCAGCGGAATGATACACCCGAACATGGCGACAACTCTTAACGTTATCACCACCGACTGCGCTGTTTCGAGTGAAATGCTTAAAAAGGCACTTTCGGAGATCGTTAAGATAACCTTCAACTCCCTTTCGATAGACGGCGACCAGTCGACAAACGATACCTGCGCAGTTATGGCAAACGGTCTTGCAGGAAACGCTGAAATAACCGCCGAGGGCGAGGCTTTTGACAAATTCAAGCAGGCGCTTTATATCGTGATGATGAACATAACGAAGATGCTTGCCAAGGACGGCGAGGGTGCAACCAAGCTGCTTGAATGCAGGGTAAAGGGCGCTTCGAATACCGATTCGGCTATCGTTATCGCAAAGAGCGTTATCTGCTCGTCGCTTCTTAAATCGGCAATGTTCGGCGAGGATGCAAACTGGGGACGCATACTCTGCGCTGTCGGATATGCTGAGGCAGAGTTTGACATAAATAAGGTCGACGTAAGCATTTCGTCCAAGGCAGGAAGCGTTCACGTCTGCGAAAACGGCGCAGGAATCGAGTTTTCAGAGGACGAGGCCGCAAAGGTGCTTTCCGAGGACGAGATAATCATTGACGTAAGCGTTGGCGGAGGCGAAGGAGAAGCAACGGCGTGGGGCTGCGATCTTACATACGATTATGTCAAGATCAACGGCGATTACAGGACCTGATACTAAACAAAGGAAGTAAAAGAAATGGAAATATCAAATAAAATTCGTTCACAGATACTTATTGACGCTCTGCCGTATATTCAGAAATATCACGAAAAAATAATTGTTGTAAAATACGGCGGAAACGCAATGACAAACGATGAGCTTAAAGAAGCGGTAATGAGCGATATCGTTCTTCTTTCAGAGGTGGGAATCAAGGTCGTGCTTGTTCACGGCGGAGGTCCCGAAATTAACGCTATGCTCAAAAGAGTCGGCGTTGAATCGAAATTTATCGGCGGTCTGAGATACACCGACAGCGAAACTATCGACATTGTAAAAATGGTGCTTGCCGGCAAGGTCAACAAGGAGCTTGTTTCGGCATTACAGCTTCACGGCGCAAAGGCTCTCGGTCTTTGCGGAATTGACGGACAGATGATAGTCGCAGAAAAGCTTGACAGCGACATTGACCTCGGATTTGTCGGACAGATCCAGAAGATAACGACAAAGCCGATAATCGACGCTCTTAACAACGGTTACGTTCCGATAATATCGACTATTGCGACCTCGGCAAACGGACAGTGCTACAACATAAACGCCGACACGGCTGCCGCAAGGATAGCATCCTGCTTAAGAGCTGAAAATCTTATACTTATGACCGATATCGCAGGTCTGCTTGAAGACAAGGACGACCCCTCGACGCTTATACCCACCGTAAACGTAAGCGATGTTCCCTATCTCAAAAAGACGGGTATCATAAGCGGCGGAATGATCCCGAAGATCGACTGCTGTGTTGAGGCGGTAAGACGAGGAGTTAAGAAGACCTCGATCATTGACGGAAGAATACCTCACTCGATACTTATCGAGCTGCTTTCAAACGAGGGCGCAGGAACGGAATTTATCTGATAATACAAAACGAAAGAGTTGATAAAAATGAACACGATAGAACAGTTCAACGAACACGTTATGGGTTCCTACGGACGTTTCGACCTTGTGCTTGAAAAGGGAAAAGACCGCACGGCGATTGACGAAAACGGCAAGGAATACATAGATTTCGGTTCGGGAATAGGAACAAACAGCTTAGGCTATTGCAGCGATGAATGGGTCGAATCGGTCTGCACACAGGCAAAAAGTATTCAGCACACCTCAAACTACTATTACACAAAGGTTCAGGCTGATTTTGCGAAAAAGCTATGCGAGAACACAGGCTATTCAAAAATGTTTTTTGGCAACAGCGGCGCAGAGGCAAACGAATGTGCTATCAAGATCGCAAGAAAATACAGCTTTGACAAATACGGCAAGGACGCCGAAAGAAATATAATCATCACGCTAGTGAACAGCTTTCACGGAAGAACTATGGGAACTCTCTCCGCTACGGGACAGGACGTTTTTCATAACTACTTCTTCCCTTTCCTGCCCGGCTTTGTAAACGTTATGGCGAACGACATTGACGATCTTAAGGAAAAGCTTTACGAGAACAAGGGCAAGGTCTGCGCAGTTATGTTTGAATTCGTTCAGGGCGAAGGCGGCGTTATTCCGCTTTACCGTGAGTTTGTGAATGCGATATTTGAAGAATGTGCAAAGGACGACATTCTCACCATAGCCGACGAGGTTCAGACGGGTATCGGAAGAACGGGCAGTCTGCTTACTTCCGACATTTACGGAGTTAAGCCCGACATAACGACTCTTGCAAAAGGTCTTGCAGGCGGAATTCCGATAGGCGTTTGTCTTGCATCGAAAAAATGCAGCGAGGTTCTTACCCCCGGAACGCACGGCTCGACATTCGGCGGAAACCCTATCGCCTGCGCAGGCGGAAACGCTGTGCTTAATACCGTGCTTTCGGACGGTTTTACCAACGAGGTCGTGAAAAAGGGCGAATATTTCCGCAAAAAGCTTGCTGAAATTGACGAAGTAGAGGGAGTAGACGGTCTCGGACTTATGATAGGTATAAGGCTTAAAACAAAGAAAGCGGCTGAGGTCTGCAAGGCTTGTCTTGAAAACGGTCTGCTGATACTTACCGCAAAAACAAAGCTGCGTTTTCTGCCGCCGCTTAACATAACCTATGAAGAAATAGACAAGGGTATGGATATCCTTGCAAAAATACTTGAATAAGAAAGGAATAAAACAGCATGAAACATTTACTTAAACTGCTCGATCTCAGCAAGGAAGAGATCATAGAGATCCTCAATCTCGCCGATCAGCTCAAATATGAAAACAAGAACGGGATCGAACACAAGGTTTTAAAGGGAAAGACGCTCGGAATGATATTCCAGAAATCCTCGACCCGTACCCGTGTAAGCTTTGAAACCGGTATGTATCAGCTCGGCGGTCAGGCGCTTTTCCTCTCAAACCGTGATCTACAGATAGGAAGGGGCGAGCCTGTTCAGGATACCGCGCGTGTTCTTTCACGCTATCTTGACGGCATCATGATCCGTACATTTGAGCAGAAAGAGGTAGAAGACCTTGCGGAATACGGCTCTATCCCCGTTATCAACGGTCTTACGGATTTCTGTCATCCCTGTCAGGTGCTTGCAGACCTTATGACCATCCGTGAGCACAAAAACCGTCTTGACGGATTGAAGCTTTGCTACATCGGCGATGGAAACAACATGGCAAATTCGCTTATCGTCGGCGGTCTTAAAGTCGGCATGACGGTTGCTATCGCTTGCCCCAAGGATTATCAGCCCGACCCCACAGTGCTTGAATTTGCAAAGGAATACGGCGACAAGTATATCATGACCGACAACATTCTCGAAGCGGTCAAGGACGCAGATGTTGTTTACACTGACGTATGGACTTCAATGGGCGAGGAGGCTGAAACGGAAAAGCGCAAGGTTGCTTTCGCAGGCTTCCAGATAAACGACGAGGTAATGGCTGCCGCAAAGCCCGACGCAATGGTTCAGCACTGTCTGCCTGCACACCGTGAGGAAGAGATAACCGCTAAGGTGTTTGAAGAACACGCCGACGAGATCTTCGACGAGGCAGAAAACAGACTGCACGCGCAGAAGGCCGTTATGGTAAAGGTAATGGGCGGCAAATAATCAGCATTAATAAGAGAGCGGAAAAATTTCGCTCTCTTTTTTAAAAAAAGTGTAATATTTCTTATCATATTTTCGTCTGTATGTTTAAGAAAGGTTGGTGCTTATTATGAATAAAATAATTTACATTATCATGGCGGTGCTTACAGCGGTATTTAAAATCGGCTCGGGCGGACAAGTTCCCGAACAGATAAGCGGCAGGGACGGAGATATTGTTTTTGTGCGTGTTTTTTCAAACTATGCATGGGAATATACATACTGCGGTTCTTTTGTCGATACAGACGGAAACGTATACTCCTTTGATTTCAGCGACGATGCGGAACGTGAAGACGGCAGACCTTTTCCAAACGAACAAGACGACAGACCGCTGCTTGAACGCTTAGAAGAGATACGCAAAACCGAAAAGCCCGAAAGGACTCTTGACGCAAAGACGATCGACAGCTGTGCGGCTTATATCCCAAATATTGACGCTTCGGCAGAAATGAAGACCGAATTCACCGCCTGCGACGCAGGACAGAGAACGATCTATGCGGTGACTGAGGACGGAAAACTAATCGAGATGTTCACCGAGGGCGACATTACAGGAAGTCTTGACGACAAAGCAGCAAAAAAGATAGTAAATTCACTTGAACAAGCAGACTTTTTTACCAAAACCTTCTGTTGAAAATCAAAATCTGAAAATTTTTTTACAAAAGTACTTGCAATTTAAAATACAATGTGTTATAATAGATGTATAATGCAGTATTTTGTATAAAGAAAGGCGTGAAAAAACGGTATGAGCACTCTCGAGATAATCGCAGGCGCAGTTCTGATACTCGCCAGCTTAGTTATAATACTCGTCGTTCTTGCACAGGACAGCAAGGAGCAGGGTCTTACCTCTGCTATCGGCGGCGGATATAACGAATCGTTCTTTGAAGGAAACAAGGGCAGAACCAAGGACGCAAAGCTTTCAAGGTTCACAAAGGTTTCGGCTGTTATTATTTTTATTGTAACGCTGGCGCTTAATGTTCTTGTATCGCTCAGAAAGTAAAACAAAGCCCTGCTTTATGCAGGGCGATTTTTTTCGGCTGAATTTAATACTGCTAAAAAGTCAGTAAAGCCGTTATCTCAGGCATGATTTTGCGGCAAGCTGACTAAACTAAACAGTAAGACGAATTGACCATGATGTGTGAACACGGCATGGGGCTGTGTTTGTTGGTAAGGAAAGAGAGGAATTTTATGAAAAAAGAGTACGAAAAGATAATACTGTCACAGCTTAAAAAGAACGGCGGCTCGGCGAGGACATTTACCGAGATCTACAAGCCGCTCAAAAAGCTGATGAGCAAAAAGGATCTTGACAAGCGGCTTGAATCGCTTATCAAAAAAGGAAAGGTGGTAAACACGGGCGCAGGGTATGCCGTCGTTTCGGACAAGTCGCTTATCCCCTGCACTGTTTCGAGGCTGAAAAAAACATTCGGATTTGTTCGCTCGGACATTGACGATTCTGAATATTTTGTTGCCGGCAGATATTTAAACGGCGCAATGCCGGGCGACAAGGTGCTTGTTCAGACCTATATCGGAAGAAACGATCTTACCGAGGGAAAGGTCGCTTTGATTACTGAGGAGAAATTCTCACGGTTTACGGGAAACATTGTCAACGAATTCGGCGAGCTGAGGGTCGTTCCCGATACGCTTTCAAAATACGCAATGGAGATAGAGGACTGCGATCTTTTCTCGATAAAAGAGGGCGACAAGGTTCTTGCTGAAATCAGTTTCCGAGGAGAAAGCCACAAGGATCACAGGTGCAGGATAATCACCTGTTTCGGAACGTCGCACAAGGCTTCGGTATGCGCAATGAGCGTGCTTGAGCTTAACGGGCTTACACCGATGTTCTCGCCCGAGGTCATCGCCGAGGCAAAAAGCGTTTCGGACGAAAGAAGCGTTGTTGCAGACGCTAAGAATCGCCTTGACCTGCGCGACCTGCCGATTTTCACTATCGACGGCGCTGCTACAAAGGATATTGACGACGCCGTTTCGGTCGAAAGGATGGAAAACGGATACAGGCTGGGTGTTCACATTGCGGACGTTTCGCATTACGTTAAGCCTAAATCGCAGCTTGACAACGAGGCTTATAACAGGGGAACGAGCGTTTACTATGCTAACAGGGTAATTCCTATGCTGCCGCAGGAGCTTTCAAACGGCATCTGCTCGCTTAATCCGCAGGTCGACAGGCTTGCTTTTTCGGCGATAATAGAGCTTGATAACGACGCAAATGTTACCGACTTTACGTTTAAAAAGTCGATAATAAGGTCGAGAGTCAAGGGCGTCTACAGCGAGATAAACGAGCTGCTCGAGGGGTATAATTCAAAGGCTTTGTGCGAAAAATACGCCGAGGTGCTTGACGTTCTGCCCGTAATGTACGAGCTTGCGCAAAAGCTAAAAGGCAACAGGATACACCGAGGTGCGCCGCAGATAACGACGACCGAAAGCGTGCTTATAATCAACGAAGAAGATATCTGCGTCGGCGTTGAGCCGCACGAAAGCGGCGTAAGTCAGGAAATGATCGAGGACTTCATGCTTTGTGCAAATCAGTGCGCCGCAAGGTTTGGCACGGAAAACGGACTGCCGTTCGTTTACAGAGTTCATGAAGATCCGCCGCCCGAAAAGCTTGAAACGCTCAAAGCAGGTCTTACCGAGCTTAATATCACGCACAATATCGGCGAGAATATTTCGCCAAAGAGGCTTTCGGAGATACTCGAAGGAACAAGAGGCACCGACGCTTTCCCCGTGGTCAATAATCTGGTGCTGCGCTCGATGGCGAAGGCAAAATATTCGGAAGAGCCGCTCGGACATTTCGGGCTTGTGCTTGATGATTATGCCCACTTTACCTCGCCGATAAGACGATACCCCGACCTTGCGATACACAGAATAATGAGCGAATTTATCGAAAACGGCGGCGACGTCGGCGCTTGCAGAAAGCGTTACAACAAATTCGCCTATGCAGCGGCAGACCGTGCAACGCAGACCGAGCTTGTCGCAATGCAGACGGAGCGTGAATGCGAGGACTGCTACAAAGCGGAATATTTAAAATCCAAACTTGGAGAGATATTTGAGGGCGTTATCATTTCATGCCTGCCGCACGGAATGTACGTCATGCTCGACAACAGCTGCGAGGGTCTGGTGAAAATAGAATCGCTCCCGTGGCCCGACTATTACTTCGACGAGAAATTCTCGATAAAGCGTGCCGGAGGCGGCGTTCAGTTCACGGTTGGCAAGCGCATTAAAATAAGAGTTGTTGCGGCTGACGTAAGCAGCGGCAACGTCGATTTTGAATTCTACAGCGAGGTTTGAAACTAAAAAAGCGTTTCCGGTTCAGTTCGGAAACGCTTTTTATTATTTAAGCATTGATTCTATTTTTGCTTTTGGAACGAAACCTATCGAAGTATCCGTCACCTCGCCGTTTTTGAACAGCTTGAGAGTCGGAATGCTTGAAATACCGTATTTTACAGCAAGCTCGTTCTGCTCGTCGACATTGACCTTGCAAACTTTGACTTTACCGCTGTACTGCTTAGCTATCTCGGAGATAACAGGGCCTAACATTCTGCACGGTCCGCACCAGGGCGCCCAGAAGTCGACAAGAACGGGCTTGTCCGATTCAAGCACCTCGGCTGTAAAGTTTTCGTTTGTTAAATTTATCTCTGACATAAAACTGACCTCCTATATTCTTCCTATTTTGTAAAACCAGTAAAATGCTTTCTGAAATATTCTTATTATGCTGATATCCGAAAAAATTATTCAATGCAAAACGGCTCTCATAAAAGAAAGCCGTCTGAAAATTCATGTCGTTTGCTAAGGTTATCTCATTGCACGCTGATAAACCTTATCTATCGACTTTTCAAGCGCCTTGCCGTCACTCTTGGGTACGATAATGGTCATCACATAGTCGTTTGTATTGATATTGATAGTCGCCTTTCTGAAGCTTTTTTCCGAGTTTACAACTCTGATTTCCTTCGACTTGATAAGCACCGCATACGGAAGATTTCCTGTCGAGGGGCAAAGGAACAGAATTCCCTTTTCCGTGCAGAAAACAGCACATTCACGCTTATCCATCATGCTTGAGCCTGCAAGACCTTTTTGCACTATCTCACAGCTGAAGCCGTCGATGCAGTCAAGCTGCTCGATATTATATTTCGGATATGACGACTGCGCAAGCCTTAATGCAGAAGACCATTCGGGCGAGTCCTTCGATATACCTAATTTCTGTGTTAAACATTCGATCATTGTCATAGTATCAATCCACTTTCCTTAAAAACACAATACTCCTATTAATTTTATTATATCAGTGTTAAACAAAAAAATCAATAAATAAACTGCAAATTTTGAGTATTTTTGTTAAAAGTTATACATTTCTAAAACAATAATAACTTTTGCGGAAAATACGGCTTTTTCAAACGTTTTCGTTTCATAAATTTATATACGGAATGTTAAGATAAATTAAAAAACCGCCATTTTCTAAATTCTGTAAAGCTGAGAATGATGAACAAACTATTAATCCCACAGATACAGCAAAACGAAAATAATAATACTTTTCCGAAAAACATAGTTTGTTATAATTAGTTGGAGTTCAAATTTTCCCCTTTCTGAACTCCTTGTTTGTGAAAAGCCCCACACCCAATATCACAGCCATGCCTATCCAGACGAGCGGTTCGGAAAGCATTATTCCGAAGTAACCGAGCCTCGGAGCAAGATAAAATGCAACGGCGAATTTGCCGGCAAGTTCGAGCAAGCTTGAGATGATCGGCGAAAGCTTTGCGCCGAGTCCCTGAAGAGAATTTCTGAAAACGATAACTATTCCAAGCACAAAATAAAGCGGCGTGTTAACCATCATGTATTTGTGAGATACCTCGGTGATAGAGGGGTCGCTTATTCCCGTAACGAGATGAACGAGCTGCGGCGTGAAAATCCAGCATACGATTATTACTACAGCCGACCATATCCATGTCAGAAGCACCGAGCTGAAAATTCCCTTGCGTACTGCTTTCATGTTGCCTGCGCCGTAATTCTGGCTTGTAAAAGTCGCCGCCGACGCTCCGAAAACGCTTATCGGAAGCATGAACATTTCGCTTATTTTTCTTGAAGCGGTGTGAGAAACTATTGTGTCTGTTCCAGAGCTGTTTATCGCACCCTGCATTATTACCGTGCCTATTCCTACAAGCGAAATCATAAGCCCCATTGAAAGTCCGGTAGTATACATATCCCCTGCCATTCGTGCAGAAAATCTGAAAGCGGCTTTATCGGGAATGAGAAACTTATACTTTTTGAAAATATAAATGACGCAGAGAATAACCGACAGCAGCTGCGAAATAAGCGTTGCAAAAGCCGCACCCTCGACCCCGCAGCCGAAGCCGAGAATAAACAGCAGGTCAAGACCTATATTCGTGACGGTCGAAATAATAAGAAACACAAGCGGCGTTACCGTATCGCCAACAGCCCTTAGCACAGCGGCGCAGATATTATAGCACATTGAAACCGTCATGCCTGCGAGGATTATACTTATATAAAGATAAGCGTCGTCGAAGATCTCCTTTGTCGTATTGAGTGAGACAAGCAGCGGCTTTAAGCAAGCAAGGCTTATCACCGTCAGAGCCGCCGAGGTCGCAAAGCCGAGTATCAGCGAAGCGGCTGTTGTTTTCTTTACAGACTTTTCATCTTTTGCGCCGAAATACCGTGCGGTCACAAGCGCAAACCCGTTTGTAAGCCCGTTTAAAAAGCCGATAACGACCGTGTTTATCGACGAAGTCGCACCAAGGGCGGCTATTGCGCCTGAACCGAGCGTTTCACCGACTATTCTTGTATCTGCAAGGTTATAAAGAAGCTGAAACAGATTACCGAACAAAAGCGGTATCGCAAAGGAAAAGATGACCTTTATCGGTCGTCCTTCCGTCAGCTTTTTCATATATATCAGTCCTTTCATTCATTTTCAGAATGAAATTATAGCACACGGCGGCGGTTAATTCAATGACTAAATAAATATATTTTTTAGATTTTTTTGTTAAACGTTGATTAAATAACAGCGAACAAAAAACAGCCTGCTAAAACGCAGGCTGCCTTAAAAAGTGCGATATTATTTTTTCTGTTTTTTTCTGAATTTTACCTCGTACATATTGTTATCCGCAAGCTTTGTCATGCTGTCAATAGAAACGAGCCTGCTTACTTGGGCGGTGTAATATCCGCAGCTGCAATCGACCTTATATTCCAGACCGGACGTTTCATTATAAGAATTAAGATACTCCGCAATACGCGCGACATGAACCTCGACGTCCGAACGTTCTTTATGCGCAAGGATAATGCAGAATTCATCGCCGCCGGTTCTTGAAGAAACGCTGTTTTTGTCCGAAGCAAACCTGATAGCGTCGGCGACCTTGACGATTGCGTTATCTCCGCCCTCGTGTCCGAAGCTGTCGTTTATGGTTTTTAGATTATCAATATCGGCGCAGATGACCGAAATGAACATATTGTTCTGCCTTGCCCGTTCGATAAGGATATTTCCGAGCTTTTCCATTCCCCTGCGGTTGTAAAGCCCCGTGAGATGATCCCTTATATAAAGATTTTCAAGCTTTCCGACAGCCGTTTGAAGCTCCTTATTCATATAAAGGCAGCCTGCGTTTGCCGAAATGCTTCTTACCCATCTTGTGAACAGTTCGCCAAGACCGCCGACATAGGGCACGTCATAGGCAATATATCCCAGTACTCTGTCCTTGAAATGCATTGGCGAGAAAGCTATGCAGACGGATTTTTCCTCATTAAGAAAATCAAAAGGCAAAAGATATCTTGCAAAAAATGCGCTGCCGTCGCTGATGTCATGACCGTATCTGAGCATCGAGAGCATAACATTTGATACGCCGTTCTGAGAATACGGAGTTTCGATGTTTTCAAATCCAACACTGTATTTCTCCGCATCCGAGCTTACGCATACAAACATTCTTTTGATCTTAAAATACTGTGCACCTCTTTTTAGCTCGTCGTAAAACTGCTCCGACGTTTCTGAGGATTCAAAAACCGTATTGAGATAATTGAGAATGGTATCGAATTCCTTATATCTGTTAAGCTCTCCGTATCTTGAATCGATAAACGCCTTCTTTGTCTTTATCGAAACAGGAACGCAGCCGCACGACTGATTAATTACAAGCGCAGATCCGACATAGCTGTATTTTTCGACAGGCTTTCCGTCAAACAGCTCGCAAAGAAGATCGACCGCCCTTACGCCCGAACTTAAAAATGCACGGCGGACTGAAGTTAGCGTCGGCTCGCTCTCCTGACAATCGGCAACACCGTCAAAACCTGTAACAGCAACATCGCCGGGAACGGATAATCCATGCTCCATAAGACAATCCATGCAGAAAAAAGCCATCGTATCATTTGCGCAGACGATTGCCTGAGGAATATCGCCTGAGGAGATAAATTCCTCTGTTACCTTATAGGCGTCCTTCCAGAAATGACCGTAGCCTATCCTGTTTTCATCTATCTCGATATTATTTTCAGCAAGCACTTTTTTATATGCAGAAAGACGTTCTTCAGTCTGGAGATTACCGGGAAAGCCTCCGATGAAATTGATTTTTGTAAATCCGTGTTCGCAGACAAGATGTCGCATTACGATATCCATAGCTGTTTCATCATTAAGAACAACGTTATAATCTGTTTCATTCGCAGGGTCGTTAACGTTTACGACAGGTACGCCATGTTCAGCCGCTCTTTTTGAAAGCTTATGGATAAGTGTATTTTCAAGAAAGGTCTCACCGATAAGGATAATGCCGTCGAGCATATCATAATTTATCAGATCAAAAATCGAGTTTTCGCCGTTAATAACGCTTTCGGGATATTTTATAGGCGAGTCAAGCTCGGGACGACGCATTAATGAAGCGAATATCAGGAGATTTATATCAAGATCCAAACAGCGCTGACGTATGCCTGCAACTATTTCCGATTCACATTCCAAATCAAAGCCTGTTACACATACAGCGATAGTTTTGCGGGACATAAGCAATGCGACCTTTCCTGAAAATAGATTTATACCACAAAAATGCAAGTGAAAAATTTATCTATTTTATAATAAAATATCAAAACGATTTCAGAGAACATTATCTCATAATATCATTATTATATCATACATTATATGAAATTGCAATACCTTTTTGAACAAATATATAGTTTTTTCATAAAAAAATCGACATATGACAGATCGATCATTTTTCAAAAACTTATTTAAGCAGTTTCGACAAAATTGCAGTGCAGCTCTTGAAAAATATTACAGCATATGTTATAATAAATAATAAGTATGCTCAAATGCATAAGCAATAGTTCTAAAAGATTTTTTACGGAGGAAATATGAAACTTAAAAAATTTGCAGCCGCTGCGGCTGCTGCACTTTTGTTCTGCTCCTGCGGAACTGCTATCGAAAACACAAGCAGCACGCTTTTGCCTGCACCTAACGAAAACGGCGGCAGCTCGTCATCCGCTGCCGACTCTTCTTCCGCCGCTTCGGAAGAAATCACAGCCGATGAGAGCAATTCAGAACAGCCCGATTCGGAAGCAGACGAAAACGCGCGTCCAACTGAGGGCAGCGCTACCGCTCACCTTATCTGCGTCGGAGATAATCTAATTCACGACAATATCTTTAACGAGGCTTACTCTATCGGCGGAGATCACTATGATTTTTCGGGTATGTACGAGGAGATAAAGCCTTACGTTGAAAAAGCCGACGTTGCTATACTCAATCAGGAAACTATTGTAAACGACGCCTTTGAAGCGCAAACCTATCCCGTTTTCTCGACTCCGACCGAAGACGGCGACGCTGTTGTTGACGTTGGCTTCAACGTTATTTCGATGTGCAACAACCATGTTCTCGACAAAGGCGCAACAGGTCTGCTGTCCTCGCTTGACTACTGGGACAGCAAGGACGTAGTGCATTACGGCGCTTACAGAAACGAAAAGGACTCCGAGGATATACGCACCATGGAGGTCAACGGAATAACCTTTGCCTTTTTGGGATACATGGAGCATACAAACGGGATTTTCCTCGATGACGACGACAAAGGAAAGGTCGTTTATCTCAGCGAGGAAGCAACGATAGAGCGTCAGATAAAGGAAGCTGAGGAGATTGCAGACGTGGTCGTTGTTTCCTGCCATTACGGAACAGAGATCGAGCACGAACTCAACAACCAGCAGGTCTCGCTTACGCCGAAGCTGGTTGAATGGGGCGCAGACCTTATTATCGGAACTCAGGCGCACTGTGTAAGCACTTGCAGCTATCTTGATAAGCCCGACGGCGGAAAAGCGTTTGTATATTACGGACTCGGAAACTTCTTCCACACTATGTACGACAGACATTCGGCGGCAGGAATCATCGGAGATCTCGACGTCACACTTGACTACGCCACAGGAGAAGTCAGCTTTGAAAACGTAAAGGCTATCCCCGTCATTTCGCATTTCGAGGCTGATTATTACGACGGTCCTTGGTATAACTGCAAGGTTTATCCGCTTGCTGAATATACGGACGAAATGTTTGCGAAGAATTTCAACGATAACGTTACAAGAGCAAGCGTGAACGAGTGCCTAAGCTGCATACCGGAGGAATTTCTGTCAATAGAATAATGATATTTAATATTCTTTTATATATAATTAACTAATTCACAAAATATTAAGTATAAAAACTGATTTTAAGTTCAAATTATACGACAAATCACTATTTTACTATTGCATTTGTGATAAATATGATATAAAATAAGTATAGCGGAAGAAATTCCTGCAAAATCAAAAAAACCTTACGTTCGCTAAAATTTTAATATTTGGCGGCGGCTCAGATTATTTTTTAACGGAGGTATTTACCTATGAAATTTGCTGATGGTTTCTGGCTGAACCAGAGAGGGTATGAGGTAAACTACGCTAATCAGGCGTTTGAGATCGTGCCCTGCGAAAACGGATTTGTCGTTGTTGCGACACCGTTTGTAGTTTACAACCGCGCAATGATGCTCGGAAGCGCAAATCTTGAGATTGCTTACACCTCGACTCAGGAAAACTGCGTAAAGGTAAGCATCACTCACCACAAGGGTTATGCCGACAACGGTCCGCATTTCCCTCTCAACGAAGGAAGCTACAAGCCGACTGTTGAGATCAACGACAAGGAAGCAGTTCTTATCACGGGCAACACAAAGCTTGTCGTTTCAAAGGAAAAGTGGAGCTTCCAGTACTACTACAAGGACAAGAAGCTGACAGGCGGCGCATGGAGATCGACCGGTGTTATCTTTGAGAGCGCATACAGACAGCAGGCAAGGCTCGCTTTACAGGCTGACGACACATTCTGGAGCTATCCCGCAGACGCTCACACGACTTACATAAGAGAGCAGTTTGATACCTCGGTAGGAGAGTATTTCTACGGCTTCGGCGAGAAGTTCACTAACTTCACAAAGAACGGCTCGAACGTTGAGATATGGAACGCTGACGGCGGAACCTGCTCGGATCAGTCGTACAAGTCGGTACCTTTCTATGTATCTTCAAGAGGCTACGGTGTGTTCACAAACAGCTCGGACAAGGTTTCATATGAGATCTGCTCCGACACTGTTTCAAAGGTTTCGATGACTGTTCCCGGCGAGCATCTTGAATACTTCGTATTCGGCGGCGAAAACCTTACCGAAGTTCTTAAAGGCTACACCGACCTTACAGGAAAGCCTTCGCTTCCTCCTGCATTCTCGTTCGGTCTTTGGCTTACGACTTCATTCACGACAACTTACGACGAGGAGACTATCACTTCGTTTATCGACGGCATGGCTGAAAGAGATATTCCTCTTCAGGTATTCCACTTCGACTGCTTCTGGATGAAGGGCTTCGAGTGGTGCAACTTTGAGTGGGACAAGACCCAGTTCCCAGATCCTCCCGCAATGCTCGAAAGACTCCACAAGGACAAGAATCTTCACACCTGCGTCTGGATCAACCCCTATATCGGTCAGCGTTCAAAGCTGTTCGACGAGGGTATGGCAAACGGCTACTTCATCATGAAGGAAGACGGCAGCATATTCCAGTGCGACGAATGGCAGCCCGGAATGGCTATCGTTGACTTTACAAATCCTGCTGCCTGCGAATGGTATGCTTCAAAGCTTCGCGCGCTTTGTGAAATGGGCGTCGACACGTTCAAGACCGACTTCGGCGAGAGAATCCCGACAAAGGGCATCAAATATTTCGACGGCTCAGACCCGATAAAGATGCACAACTACTACACATATCTTTACAATCAGTGCGTATTCAACGTGCTTAAGGAATACTACGGCGAAAACAAGGCTTGTCTGTTCGCACGTTCTGCAACGGCAGGCTGCCAGCAGTTCCCTGTTCACTGGGGCGGCGACTGCTCGGGCAACTACAACTCAATGGCAGAGGTTGTAAGAGGCTGTATTTCACTTTGTATCTCAGGCTTCGGCTACACATCGCACGACATGGCAGGCTTCGAGGCAACCGCTACGCCCGACATCTACAAGAGATGGGCTGCGTTCGGAATGTTCTCATCACACAGCCGTCTGCACGGAAATCAGTCCTATCGTGTGCCGTGGCTGTTTGACGAGGAATCGTGCGACGTTCTTCGCTTCTTCGCTAAGCTCAAGGGCAAGCTGATGCCTTACATCTGGGCACAGGCTATCAAGACGCACACAGTCGGCGTTCCTGTTATGAGAGCAATGGTTATCGACTTTGCCGACGATCCTTCATGCCTTACGCTTGACCGTCAGTATATGTTCGGCGATAACATTCTCGTTGCTCCTATCCTTAACGACGAGGGTATCGCACAGTACTATGTTCCCGAGGGAAGATGGACGGACATAATCACAGGCAAGGTATTCGAGGGCGGCAAGTGGTATACACACAAGTGCAGCTACTTCGAGATACCCGCTCTTGCAAAGCCCAACAGCATTATCGCTTACGGTAACTTTGACAAGGACGTTGAGTATGATTATCTTGACGGCACCGTATTCACGATCTATGAGCTTGAAGACGGCAAGTCGGCTGTATGCCCCATCTACGACACCGAAAGCAACAAGGTATTCGAGCTTACAGCAGTTCGCAGCGGAAACAAGATCGAATGCTCCTACACAGAAACTGACAAGTCGTTTGTCATCAAGATCGCAAACACAGATAAGGAAGTTAAGGTTAATCCTTCATGCAGCGGAAAGGTCATCATTGATCTTTGATCTCAAAATCCATACGCCTCCGATCACGGTCGGGGGCGTTTTTTTATAGGAAAAATTCAGAAGCAAGAACAAACGCAAGAACTGCGGCGGCGGAAACGCTTATTGACCTTGTATGAAAAATAAAAACGACAGCGGCGGCGATGAAAATTACAGCGCAAAGCTTTCTTATACGGTCAGCGCCGTATGGGAGAAAAAGCTCCATCAGCCTGCCTCCGTCAAAATAGCTAAACGGCAGAAGATTGAAAAATCCGAGCGCAAAGCTAATGAGAGCAAATTCATCAAGACCGATAAGGTGTGATAAAGCCGCAGAAATAAAATTCACAGCGCAGCCTGCCGACAGCACGACCGCCGATGCCGCCCTGCTTTCAATGAAGCTTTTTTTAGGAATTATCTTGATACCGCCTGCGTAAAAGCATACCCTTTCGGGAGGCTCTGAAAATAAGAACATTGCCGCAATATGCCCCGTTTCGTGAAGCAAAGCCGCAGTAAGCGCCGCTGCTGCGCCGTTTGGCTGAACTTGTCCGAAAAGAAATGAAAAAGCTATGACCGCAAAAAAACCAAAACAAAGCTCAAGCTCGATACCGCATAAACTAAATTTAAGCATAAACAATCCGCCCCTTTTATAAATAATATGCAAAAGGACAATAAAAAAGCACCTCTGAAGCTCAGAAGTGCTTTTGTTTAAAAAAAAGGCTTTTTTACAAGAGGCTTATGTATTTATGCCTCATATTCTTTTTTTATCTTGAAGATCAGCCGCAGAAACGGCGACAGAAGCTTCGGACTCTTTACAACAACAACCTTCATAAGAATTACCTCCGGACAATATAATACACGAAAGCCGTGCTTTAATATATTATGCGTCAGAGAGATAAAAGGTTAATCAGAGCCGGCTTTGAATGATAAGCAGCAAACCCTCGTCAAACGAAATGTCAGCCTTATCCCCGACAACGTCGTTTGAAACGCCTAAGGGGAAAAAATTTGTAAGCTCTGCGTTTTCAAGAGGATATTTCACGCCGCTGACCGTAAGCCCTTTAACGCTCTGCGAATAGGCGAAAAGCGAAAGGGAGCATTTTTCGTCGGCGCTTACAGAATATTTTCCCGGCGAAACAAGGATTATTTCCTCAAAATTTGTAAGTATCCTGCCCCATGCGCCCTGAGATCTTATATAAGCGAGCGTCTGGATATTTGCGTAGGTGTGGTCGAATCGTCCTCCGAGCGCACCCAAGATAGTTATGTCGGTGCAGCCCCTTTCAATCGCCTGCTTTATTGCAAGCATAAGGTCGGTGTCGTCCTTTTCCTTCGGGAAAGTCAGCTGCTCGCAGTCGTCGGGGATAAACATGAGCGAATCGAAATCACCGACCGCAAGATCGGGCGTTATTCCGAATTTTTTGCAAAGCTTATAACCGCTGTCGGCGGCAATAATATAGGCGTTCTCAGTTTCAAGACCGTTCGGCAGGCGAGATTCTGGTTTTCCGCCTGCGAAAATTATACAGCGTTTCATAATTTTCCTTTCTGCCCAAAATCATTTATGTTCCCATTCTTTTAGCTGCTTTGCTTCCTCGTACATTGCAAGATAACTGTCATGACGGGATCTTGAAATATCTCCGTTTTTTACAGCTTCGATAACAGCGCAGCCCTTTTCGGCGGTGTGGCTGCAATCGGGGAAACGGCATTTGCCTTCGTAATCTGAAAACTCACGAAAACACCCTGCAAGCTTATCCTTGAAAATAATGTCATATCGGTTTGTTTCAAAGGTCGAAAATCCCGGGGTATCGGCGATATATCCGCCGTTGGGCATTTTATAAAGCTCGACGTGGCGAGTGGTATGCCTGCCCCTGCCTAACTTTTTGCTTATCTCGTTGGTCGAAAGAGAAAGAGACGGGAACATACAATTGAGCAGAGAGGACTTCCCTACTCCCGTGTTTCCCGTAAAAGCGCAAAGCTTTCCCGAGATAAAGCTTCTTATCTCTGTGCTGCCCTCGCCGGTTGTATTATCGGCGGCAAAAACAGGTATACCCGTTTTACGATAAATAGACGCGATCTCATCACAGCTGCCCTTATCGGTCTTTGTGATAACGACGGCAGGCGAAATATTCTTAAATTCGCAGATAGCGATGAATTTATCGAGCAGCAAAAGGTTGGGACTCGGCTCGGCGACCGAGGTCACGAAAAGCAGCAAATCGAGATTAGCAAGCGGAGGTCGGATAAGCTCGTTTTTTCTTTCGCCGACGCTTTCAATAACCGCCGAACCCTCTTTATCCTGAGAAAAATCCACAATATCGCCGCACATGGGAGAGATGCCTTTTTTGCGGAAAACTCCCCTTGCCTTACATTCATATATGCCGTCGGAGGCTTCTACGGTGTAGACGCCTCCGATAGCTTTGATTATTAGTCCTGTCATAACTTTAAGATTATACGTTGTTTTCATCTTCCGACGAAGTGTTTTCAGCTTCTGAGCTTGAATCATCGGGAATGATCGGCTCGGGAAGCTCGGGTTCAGGCGTTGTCGTCGTCTGCGAAGGAGTTATCTTTAAAAGGTCGGTTTCGTTAAGTTCGCCGTCAAGCTCAACAGTTCCCTTGTCATAGTCGATATCATACTTAGCGTATCTGATATAGCCCTGAGTGTCAAGGTTCTTGATGTAAACTATGAGCGATTCGGTCTTCTTACCCGAAATGTCAATGCTTACTGTAAGACCTGCGGCTGCCTCGGCGGTCGGGATAGTCTTTGTATAAGCAATGCTTCCGCCTCTGTAAACGTCGATCGTGTATGCTCCGTGAACGCCGTTCGGGAGAGGAATGTTGATCGTAAGGTCGATAGGATCGGTCTCGCCTGTCGAGATATAGATGGTTACGGTCGTGCTCTTATCAACGTAAGTGCCTTCCTTAACGCTCTGCTCGACTACCTTGCCCTTTTCGCCGTCATACTTGATCTCCTCGACCTCGTAATTGAGCTTGCTTTCCTTGAGCGTTGCGATAGCCTTTGCCTGCGTAAGTCCGACAACGTTCGGAACCTTAACCTGTGTTTCAACAGGTCCCTGGCTTACGAAGATCTGAACTTCCTTGCCGTCGGGGTATTCCGTTCCTGCCTCAGGCTCGGTCTTAACAACCATTCCCTTGGCGATGTTGTCGTCGTAGATTTCACGGATAACGGGGACAAAGCCTGCGCTTACAAGCTCGCTTCGTGCGATCTCGGCGTCCTTATTTACCATATTCGGCACTGTGATAAGACGCTGACCCTTGCTGACTGTTACCTGAAGCGTATAGCCCTCGCGGACGGTCTTACCTGTCTGCGACTGATACATGATGATACCCTCTTCATACTCGTTCGAGTATTCCTCATGCTTTTCAAATACAAGGCGATCCTTATATTCCTGCTCGACCTGAACTATGTTAAGACCAACGAAGTTCGGTATCTCAACGTTACCGGTATGTGTTGCTCCGGGACCGAAGTTCGAGATAGCGTAATATGCGATAACAAGCGAAGCGATTATAACGACCGCAACGGTAACAGCAAGCATTATCGGAACGACATAGCTTCTCTTAGGCTCGTCGTCGTCATCATCATCGTCGTCCTCGTCCTCGTCGTCATCATAATATTCGTCGTCATAATACTCCTCTTCCTTATTATTGTCAAGAAGCGGATTATAATAACGTGTTTCTTCCTGCGGCTCGGCGGTGTAGTTAGGATCCTGATAACCGAAAACAACGGTAGGATCGAGCTTGAAGGTGTCGATATCCTTTATCATTTCAGCCGCAGACTGATAGCGTCTTGCCGGATCCTTTTCCATTGCATGAAGGAGGATTTCCTCAAGCGCCTCAGGAATCGAAGGCATTATCTCTCTCGGAGGAACGGGGTCTTCCTGCATATGCTTCAGAGCGATAGCAACAGGCGTATCAGCGTCGTAAGGCTTTCTTCCGGTAAGCATTTCGTAAAGCATAACGCCTACCGAATAGATATCGCTTCTCTCGTCGGTCATATCGCCTCTTGCCTGCTCGGGCGAGATGTAATGAACGGAACCTACGGTTTTATCGGAAAGAGTTTTTCCGTCGATCCTCGAAAATCTTGCGATACCGAAGTCCATGACCTTGATAGTTCCGTCCTCAAAGAGCATTATGTTCTGCGGCTTTATATCTCTGTGAACAATGCCCTTATCGTGTGCGTGCTGAAGCGCGCGGAGTATCTGTGTGATGAAGAAAAGTGCGTCCTTCCAGCGAAGCACACCCTGCTCCTCGATAAAATCCTTGAGTGTTATTCCGTCGATGTACTCCATTACGATGAACTTTATCTCGTCGGTCAGACCCACGTCATATATCTTTACGATATTCGGGTGAGAGAGAACCGCTATCGCCTTGCTTTCATTTCTGAACCTTCTCAGAAATTCGGCGTTTTGCGAAAATTCATCCTTGAGTATCTTTACTGCGACAGTGCGGTCTTCAACAACGTCGTGCGCCTTGAAAACGTCAGCCATGCCGCCGGTGCCGATCTGCTCGGTGATCTCATATCGATTATCAAGCGTAGTACCGATATAGCTCATAAATTTCCAACTCCTGTTCTTTTATTTTTCTCAGTTTGCAATGACCGCTGCGGAGATATTATCCTTGCCGCCGCAGGCATTACAGTAATCTATCAAATCAGATACGCCTTTGTCCAGATTTTTATTATAGACGCTTTCGTATATAATTTGCTGGTGACAATAATTGGACATTCCGTCCGTGCAGAGAAATACGGCGAAATTTCCCGTTTCCTCTATCTCGAAATAATCGGCTTCAACGGTCGGCTCAACGCCTATCGCACGGGTTATCATATTTTTCATGCGATGATTCTGCATTTCCTCTAAAGTTATCTCGCCGTGCTTATACAGCATATTCACATAGGTGTGATCCTCGGTTATCTGTGTGACGCCCGAAGCGTTCATAAGATACGCCCTGCTGTCGCCGATATTCATTATATAAGCGCTCTTTCCGACGACAAGCGCAAGAACGCAGGTTGTGCCCATTCCGTTCTTTTCTATGTCCTCGACGCTTTTTTCATACACAAGCGTATTTGCGGCGCATACTGCCGATTCAAGCAGATTTTTAATGCTGCCCGGCTTCATTCCTCTCTGATATCCGCCCGCTATTCGCTTATATATCTCATTAGCGGCAAGATCACTTGCAACTGAACCCGAAGCCGCTCCGCCCATGCCGTCGCACACAACGGCAAGCGCAACGTCGTCGAACAAGAAACCTGCACAGATCTTATCCTGATTTTCAGTTCTCATAACGCCGATATCGGAATTATATGACAGATACAAGGTGATTCACCGTCCTTTTCGTAAAATTTATCAGTTCATTTCATACTCTCTTCTAAGCTGACCGCAGGCCGCCTCGATGTCAGCGCCGAGAGTGCGCCTTACCGTAGCGTTTATGCCAAGCTCGCCTAAATATTTAGCAAACCGCTGAGCCGATCTTCTGTCTGAGGTATAGCCCCGTTCCTTTATCTTATTGACGGGGATAATATTCACATGACAAACGAAATTTTTCAGCAGACCCGCAAGCTTTTTTGCGTCCTCGGGAGAATCGTTATGCCCGTTTATAAGCGCATACTCAAAGCTTATACGTCTGCCCGTTTTTGCAAAATACGCTTTGCAGGCGGTCATAAGCTCCTCTACGCCGTATTTATTGTTGATAGGCATTATCCTGCTTCTGCTCTCGTCGTCGGGAGCGTGAAGCGATACCGAAAGGGTTATTCCAAGCGAAAGCTCGGCAAGCTCGTAAATCCTCGGAACGATACCGCAGGTAGATAAGGAAACATGGCGCAGCGACATTCCGAAGCCGTCGGGGTCTGACAGCAAGCGCAGAAACTGCACTACATTATCATAATTATCGAGCGGCTCACCTATTCCCATAAGCACAACGCCTGTTATTTTTCTGTCGCTGTCCTTCTGAGCGGTGTAAATCTGCTGCAAGATCTCGCTCGGGAGAAGGTTCCGCTTATAGCCTGCGATAGTCGAGGCGCAGAAGCGGCAGCCCATCTTACAGCCGACCTGAGTGGAAACGCATATCGTGTTTCCGTAGCTGTATTCCATGACGACCGATTCAATATGGTTTCCGTCAGAGAGCCTATATAGATATTTTACAGTATTATCGGTATTAGATTCAAGTCTTTTTGCAATAAATAGTGATTTTAAACAAAATTTTAATTCTAAAACGGTTCTCAGTTGTGCAGATAGATTAGTCATTTGAGAAAAGCTGTCAACATTTTTTACATGAAGCCATTCGTAAATCTGCTTTGCACGAAATTTCTTTTCGCCTAAGCTTATGATCTGCTCTTCAAGCTCTGCTTTTGAAAGGCTCAGAATGTCGATTTTATTATCTTCTCCGCATATAACCAAAATATCACCTCGTTCTTACAAGCTTTGCAATAAAGAATCCGTCGGAGTTAAAATAATGCGGAAGCACCGAAAGCTGCGTATCGTTTTTATATTTATCAAAAGGAATATTAAGCGGAGCAGGCGAAAACTCGCTGTGCTGCGCAAGAAAACGCTTGATATTGTCCTCGTTTTCCGCTTTGGAAAGCGTACAGGTCGAATAGACAAGTATTCCGCCGACCTTGACATATCTTGAAGAAACGTCGAGAATTTCGTACTGCACCTGCGGAAGATCATCAAAATCCGAAAGCTCCCTGTACTTTATCTCAGGCTTGCGGCGAATAACTCCCAGACCCGAACAAGGCACGTCGCAAAGCACTCTGTCAGCCTTGGTAAGATTTTCGTTAAACTGCTTTGCATTGTTTGGCGAAGCCTTAATTATATCAAGCCCTAGCCGATTTGCGCCGCTGCGAATCAGTCTGACCCGATTTTCATGCAGGTCAAAGGCATAAAGCTCACCTTTATTCTCCATAAGCTCAGCGACCGTGAAAGCCTTTCCGCCGGGCGCACTGCAAAGGTCAAGAACCGTCATTCCCGGCTTTGCGTCAAGCGCATCGCAGCAGATACGGCTTGAAATGTCCTGAACGTGAAACA
Source organism: Oscillospiraceae bacterium (assembly GCA_051882075.1). Classification (GTDB taxonomy): domain Bacteria; phylum Bacillota; class Clostridia; order Oscillospirales; family Ruminococcaceae; genus YE71. The sequence continues at coordinate 145,839 of JBJERC010000019.1, forward strand.
GTCCGTCCTTATACGCCAGCGCAGCTTCAGGAGCGGCGCCGATCAGGTCAAGGCAGTCGGGGAAAAACTTGTTCACCCTTGCACCGTAGCCCTCGTCCTCAAGGCGTTTTGCAAGCTGTTCGGGAGAAATGCGGCAGGTATTGACCTTTATCGTAACAGGCGGTCTTCCGAGCGACGATCTGAGTAGTGAAACCGTATCATTTTCGCCGTACTCGCCAAGCCACTTTGTAACAAGATCAGTCGGGCAGGAATAGTCAAAGGAAAGCTGCTCAGCATGGTCTTTAAACTCGGGCAGCTTTTTCTCCGCCCTCAGAAAAGCTCTGAGCAGTCCGTTTACATAGCTCTTTACCGCCGGATTTCTATTCTTCGACGCAAGCTTGACCGCTTCGTTGACCGCCGCAGATTCAGGCACACCGTTCATGTATAGCAGCTGAAAAAGCGCAGTTCTCAGTATATTTCTGACCTCGGGATTAAGCTTATCCGAAGGCTTCGATGAATACATTTTTATAATAAGGTCAAGAGTAAGGCGGCGTTCGAGCGTTCCGTAAAACAAAGCCGCACAAAACTTCTTTCCCTGAGCGTCAAGCTGACAGCGGCTGAAATGCTCGTCAAGCAGAATGTTGGAATAAGCCTGCGTTTGTTCGAGCCTGCACAGCAGCTTAACGGCTGTTTTTCTTGCATTTTCCATTTAGTTCTCCAATAAGCAAAACGTGCTGTAAAGTTATTGTCTTTACAAAGTTTCAAAATGTAAAGCACAATGCTTGACTTGTTGAGCTGAAAATAAACGTGTAAATTCAACACCGAACAACACATCGTAAATCAATATCACTTTACAGATATTCACATAAGTAAAGTTCCGGACTTTACAGGCTTTCCGTTAAGATAAGCGTCGGCGCTCATGCGTTTTCCGCCCTCTGCCTGTATTTCTGTAAAGCGGATAACTCCGTCTGAGCAGGCAACGTCGAATTTCTTGCCGCCTACAAACTCGCCGGGCTGTGCGTTCGGTTTGTTATCCGAGGCTATCTGAGAATGATAGACTTTCAGGCGTTTTCCATCAAGAAAACATACCGCGCACGGCGAATCGGAAAGTCCGCAGATATGCTTATGCACCTCGAAAACAGGTTTGCTGAAATCTATCGGACACATATCCTTTGTTATCATATGCGCATAATCCGCCTTGCTGTCGTCCTGCTTCTGAGGGGTAATCTCGCCCCTTTCAATAAGCACAAGCGCCTCGGCGATCATGTCTGCGCCTAAATCGGCAAGTCTGTCGAAAAGCTCTGAGGAGGTTTCGTTTTCGCCGATATCGACCGACCTTTGAAGCAGCATATCGCCCGTGTCAAGACCCTCAGCCATCTGCATTATCGTAACACCGGTCTGCTTATCGCCGTTTAAAACCGCCCTCTGAATAGGCGCTGCCCCTCTGTATCTCGGCAGAAGCGAAGCGTGAATATTCACGCAGCCGTATTTCGGAATATCGAGCACCTCTTTCGGAAGCAGCTTTCCGTAAGCCGCCACAACAATGCAGTCGGGTGCAAGCGTTTTGAGAATATCTATATATTCGTCGGCGTCTTTTTTTAAACTTTTCGGCTGATATACCGGGGTATCATGCGACTGCGCAAGCTGCTTGACAGGCGGAGGAATCAGCTTATAACCCCTGCCCTTTGGCTTGTCAGGCTGGGTAAAAACCGCCATAACGTCATGCTCTCCGCAGTCGTAAAGCTTCTCAAGCGCTTTAACGGCAAAATCGGGAGTGCCCATAAAAACTATTTTCATCGTAAATTACTTTTCCTCTTTATTTTTCTGTTCGGGTTTTACCCATTCTTCAACAATGTCGACAAAAAGCTTTCCGTCAAGATGTTCAAGTTCATGGCAGACAGCCTGTGCAAAAAGCTCCTCAGCTTCCATTTCAAACCATTCTCCATGTCTGTCCTGCGCCTTGAATTTAACCTTCATAGGACGGGTAGTCATTCCCCATTTGTTAGGACATGAAAGACAGCCCTCCTGAACATACTGGGTCTTTCTTGACTTTTTCAGTATTTCGGGATTTATCATTTCAATAACGCCGTCGCCGACGTCGATAACGACAACCCTTCTGAGATAGCTTACCTGCGGCCCTGCAAGACCAACGCCATCGGCTGCGTGCATTGTTTCAGCCATATCGTCAAGAGTTGTCCAAAGCCTCTCATTAAATTCTGTGACGGGACGGCAGACCTTACGAAGCGTGGGGTCGCCCTCCTTAACAATTGTTCTGATAGCCATTTTTATTGTTCCTTTCAAATAATCAGAGTCCGATATCGCCGTTAATATCCGCCGACACTCTTACCTCCGCAAACCTGCGATCCTTGAAAAAATCCGTCATGATCGTTGTTATCATTTTGTGGAAGATCTTTGAGACTCTGCATTTTATTATAAGCCGATACCTGTATCGGTTGTTGATACGTTCGAGCGTACACGGAGAAGGTCCTAACACCCGAAGAGGTATTTTTAATTCGTTTTTTGTTATATATTCTTTCAGAAGCCGCAAAAAGAAGTTTGAGCCTTCTATCGCCCTGCTTTCAAGCGCCGATGAAAAATTAATTACGCATATATCGCAGTAAGGCGGATACAAAAGCGCCTGCCTCAGCGCCGCCTCCTGCCTGTAAAACTCATCGTAATCCTGCTGTGCCGCAAGATTTATCACATAATGATCGGGAACGGAGGTCTGTATCAAAGCAGTTCCGGGTTTATCTCCCCTGCCCGAACGACCGACAACCTGCGTGATAAGAGAGAACGTTCGCTCGTAGCTTCTGAAATCGCCCGTGAACAGCGCTTTGTCAACGGAAATAATTCCTACAAGCGTGACGTTCGGAAAATTCAGACCCTTTGCGATCATCTGCGTTCCGAGCATTATGTCATACTCGCCTCGCTCAAAAGCCGAAAACTTTTCCTCATAGGCATATCGTGAGAAGGTCGTATCGGCGTCCATCCGAAGAAGCCTTGCGTTCGGGAAAAGCCTTTCAAGCTCGTCCTCTACCTTTTGGGTGCCAACGCCGCTTTGTTTAAGCTTTTCGCTTTTACAGCTTGGACACTCATGCGGAACATTCATTGTATATCCGCAGTAGTGACACATAAGCCTATCATTCTTTTTATGATAGGTCATCGCAAGGTCGCAGTTTGGACATACGATCGGCTGACGGCAGTCAACGCAGGACATATAGGTCGTATATCCACGGCGATTTAACAAAAGTATCGCCTGTTCTTTCCTTTCAAGCGTTTGTGAGATCGCATCGGTGAGCTGACGGCTGAAAAGCGGCTGTCCGCCGAAGGACGATTCATTCTGCATATCTACTATCTCAACATCGGGCAAAACGGCGTTCGCATAACGCTCTTTCATCTCAAAAAGATGAAATCTGCCCGATTTTGCGTAGTAGAAGCTTTCGATCGAAGGAGTCGCCGACGCCAGAAGAAGCACGCAGTCATGATGACCGCAGCGCATAATAGCCGCGTCTCTTGCGTGGTATCTCGGCGAGGAATCAGATTTATAGGTACGCTCGCCCTCTTCGTCCATAATTATCAGACCGATATTTTTAAGCGGAGCAAAAACTGCGCTTCTCGTTCCGATAACTATCCTTGCCTCGCCCGATCTGATGCGTTTGAACTCGTCTGTCCGCTGACCTACCGAAAGCGAAGAGTGAAGCAGCGCAATATCGTCGCCAAAATAAAGCTTGAATTTTTTTACCATCTGCGGAGTAAGGGAAATTTCCGGAACCATCATAAGCACCGTTTTTCCCATTTTAAGCACCGAGTCGATAAGCTTGAAAAACACCGAGGTCTTTCCGCTTCCCGTTACGCCGTAAAGCAGCGCACCGGCAGGCTTTCCCTCAGTAATAAGCTGCATTATTCCCTCATAAGCGCCGCTCTGCTCCTCGTTGAGAATAATTTCGTCGGGACTTTTGCGCTCTGAGGCGTCGGCTGTCGCCTTTCGCATTATCTCAACGCTGTAAAATTCAACGACGCCTTTTTCGGCAAGTCGTTTGACAACCGCCGAAGTACAGCCGGTCATATAGCATATCTCATCGACCGACGCCGAATATGTTTCTTTAAGCAGCTTTACGACCGCCGCCTGCTTTGTGCTGAGCTTATCGGTAAAGCCGCCTGAAAGGTAAGCATCGGACAAACGAGCCATCTGCTCGGTCTTGTCGCCGACCTTGCGCTTGAACAGGTCTGTTTCCTCTACAGCTCCCTTTTCGATAAGCTGCGACACCAGCTGTTTTAAATGCTTTTTCTGCGACGGCGACGCATTTTCGTCGGGCGAAAGCAGACTGTCAGCCTCTTTCTGATTTTTCGCATTTTTCAGAAGCCTTACAAGTTCAAGTTCCTCAGCCGAAAAATCCTTTTCGTCAAGCTCGACGTTTGCCGCACGGTAATGCGTTTGCACTTTAAAAGATAATCCGCTCGGAACCATTGCCCTGAAAGCCTCAAAATAAGTACAAAAAGTACTGTTTTTGAGCCATTCGAGCATATGAAGCATTTCGTCGTCAATAAGCGGCTGCTTATCTATAACCGATAAAATGCTTTTCGTTCGCATATCGGGCGTTTCACATTCTTCGATACTCATGACAAGTCCGATAACCTTGCGGTCGCCCTTTCCGAACGGAACAAGAACTCTCATTCCCCGTTCAAGCGAAAGATCTTCGGGAATAATATATGAATACTGCCTGTCGTAGCTGAGCGACGCTCCGCTCAGAACGACCTTGACAATTTTTTTCATTTGCATAAAGACTTATCAGCCTTTAAGCGAAGGATCCTCGACAAGCTTATATTCGCCTGCTGCAAATTCGTCAACAGCCTTCTTCACAGGACGCTCGTTAAGGATAGTTTTCTTTTCAAAAGCGTCGGCTGTGATCTCTCTTGCACGCTTTGCCACTCCTACTACCAATGAATAATAGCTTTCGTTGTTCTTTAAAATCTGAATTGCTGCGGGTCTAAGCATTTTTAAGCACCTCGTCTATAATATTTCTATTGTTCTCGGCGGAAAACTCTTTTATAGCTTCGTCGCCGTTCTTTGCGTATGTAAAAATTTTCTTCATATCGCTTACAGCCTTGTCAAGATCGCCGTTTACCATTACATAATCGTAATCGTAAGCCTTTTCTATATCGCCCCTTGCGGTTGCAAGCCTTGCCTGTATCTGCTGTTCGGTCTCGCCCGATTCGGCAGCCCTGCGGTGAAGTCTTCTATTAAGCGACTCGACCGACGGCGGAAGAATGAACAGCATTACAGCGTCGGGTCTTTTTTTCTTCACCTGAAAAGCGCCCTGCGGCTCGATCTCAAGTATCACATCGATATTTTCTGCAAGATTTTCTTCAACATTCTTTTTTGGAGTACCGTAAGACCTGTTGTCAAATCTTGCATATTCTAAGAATCCGTCCTCATCTATCATTTCATCGAAGCGTTCCTGCGAAATAAAATGATAGTGAACTCCGTCCTGCTCGCCCTCTCTCGGCGCTCTTGTAGTACAGGAAACTGACAGATAGAAATCAAAGTCCTTTCTAAGCTCTTTTAAAAGAGTTCCCTTGCCGCAGCCTGACGGAGCGGAAATAATAAACAGCTTTGCGTTATTCATCTGTAAATTCCTCCGTTTCCCTGTCGTTTAGTCTGCCTGCGACCGTTTCGGTGGACAGCGCTGAAAGAATAACATGGTCGCTGTCCATTATAAGCACCGACTTTGTTTTTCGTCCGCACGAAGCGTCGATTAGCGTTCCTCTGTCGCGTGCTTCCTGAACAAGTCTTTTCACGGGCGCAGATTCGGGGGTAACGACCGAAATAAGTCTTGCAGCGGAAACAAGGTTTCCGAAACCGATATTCAGCAGCTGCATTATACCGCCCTCCCGTTATTCTATGTTCTGTATCTGTTCTCTTATCTTCTCGATCTCGCTCTTCATATCAACAACAAGCTTTGTAATGTCGAGATCGGAGCATTTTGAACCGGTCGTATTTACCTCACGGTTCATTTCCTGCACAAGAAAATCAAGCTTTCTTCCGACAGGCTCGCCGCTTTCGATAAGCGTTCTGAACTGTGCAATATGGCTGTGAAGCCTTACGGTTTCTTCGTCAACGGCAGTTTTTTCCGAGAAGATAGCCGCCTCGGTAAGTATTCTTGACTCGTCGATATTTCTGTCAGCTACAAGCTCGCAGATCTTTGCGTAAAGCCTCTCACGATAAGCCTCAGTCACCTTCGGCGAACGCTCTTCTATTATCTTAACCGCATTTTCAAGGTAGTCAAGCCTTGAAGAAATATCGTCACGCATTTTAACGCCCTCGGTCTCCCGCATTTCGATAAACTTTTCAAGAGCCTTTTCAGCCGTCTGCTTGACCTGCTCCCAGACTTCTTCTTCATTTTCCTGCGTTTTCACAACGGTGAAAAGATCGGGAAGGCGCAGGATATTTGAAAGCTGAAGATCGTCGTTGAGCGCAAACTCGGGAGCCGCTTCTCTCAGCGCATCGATATAGCCGTGCGCAATATCCCTGTTGACCGTGATATTTGCGTTAACGCCCTCTTTATTATAGAGATAAACCGAAACCTCGACCTTACCTCTTGTTATCTTTCCGCCGAGCAGCGACTTTAGCTTTTCGTCAAGATAGCCGTAAGCACGGGGCGTTCTTGCCGAAAACTCATAAAATCTGTGGTTTACCGAGCGTATCTCGACAAGGACCTCTCTCTGCTCAAATTCGGCACGTTCTCTGCCAAAGCCGGTCATTGATTTTATCATTCGCCTACTCCTCCTATTTAGTTTCCGAACAAAATTATTATCATATTATTATACCATTTTATCCGAGAAATATCAATAGCTGTTAATAGTTTTTTATTTATTAATTTACCTTTTATAAATATGTTTGATAAGCTCTGCGGCAGAGTTTTCTATCATCACAAACGGATAGCTTTTAAAATCCTCTACGGTCGACGAACCGGTAAGCACCGCTCCAAAATCCATAGATGCATTCTGCGCCGTCATAGCGTCGATAATACTATCTCCGACATACAGCACCTCGCTTTTGTCCGCACCGAGCCTTTCAATGCAGGAAAGCAGTCCCGAGGGATCGGGCTTGTGATTTTTAACGTCCTCGCCGCCGATAATAACGTCAACGGGAAGACAGCCTGCCTGACATCTGAAAGAATCCTCTATGCGATAGCGGTATTTTGTCGAGCATATCCCGACCTTAACGCCTGCTTTTTTAAGCGATTTCAGACCCTCGATAACGCCGTCATAGAAAATCGTATTTTTCACCATTTCCTCATCGGCTTTTTTTACATACTCTTTTCTCATAGAACTGCGGTCGGGATTATTCTTTATTCCCGTGAGAACGTCGAAAGCGTCCTCAAGCGTCATACCTATCGTATTGTAGATCGTTTCGTCGTCGGGCACGGGATAACCGAAATGCGAAAGCGTGTGCTTAAAGCAGATAATTATTCCCTTCGACGAGTCGGCAAGCGTCAGGTCAAAATCAAAAACCGCCGCTTTATATATCTTAGTCATGGCTTTACCGCTTATTCTACCGTTACTGATTTTGCTAAGTTTCTCGGCTTATCAACATCGTTTCCTCTTAATACCGAGGTGTAGTAAGCGATAAGCTGAAGCGGAACGACCGCAAGCATCGGCATAAGCAGATCGTCTATCGTCGGCAGACCTATTTTAAAATCTGCAACGTCGTCGCCAACCGTTTTATAATTATGCGTTACAAAGATAACCTTTGCGCCCCTTGCTTTTACCTCCTTGACATTGCTTACCGTTTTATCGAAAAGCCTGCGCTGAGTAGCAACGGCAATAACGGGCATATTATTTGTAACGAGCGAGATCGTGCCGTGCTTTAATTCGCCTGCAGCATACGACTCGGAATGTATATATGAAATTTCCTTGAGCTTAAGCGAGCCTTCCATTGAAAGCGCATAGTCAAGTCCTCTGCCGATATAGAGAAGATTTCCTGCGTTTACAAGCTTTGAAGCGATATACTTGCACTGTTCAGCCTGCTGGAGAACAACGTTTAGCATTTCGGGCATATTGACAAGAACGGAAGTAAGCCTTCTGCACTCCTCCTCGGAAATAGCCTGCTTTGCAAAGGCAAGCTCGAATGCGATAAGGTAGAACACCGCAATCTGAACCATATACGCCTTTGTGGAGGCAACCGATATTTCCGGACCTGCGTGAGTGTAGACCACCATATCGGCTTCACGGGCGATAGACGAGCCTTTAACGTTTACGATAGCAAGAGTGTCAGCGCCGACATTCTTTGAAAGCCTGAGCGCTTCGAGAGTATCGGCGGTCTCGCCCGACTGTGAAACGACTATTACAAGATCCTTGTCGGTAAGAATAGGATCTCGGTATCTGAATTCGCTTGCAACATCGACTACAACGGGTACTCTTGCAAGCTGTTCTATTATATACTTTCCGACAAGACCAGCGTGCATTGCCGTTCCGCAGGCAACGACGAAAATATTATTGTAGGAAGAAAGCTTTTCAACCGTAATTCCGCACTCTGAAAGGTCGGGCATTCCGTCTGTTATTCTCGGAGTGATAGTCGTCTTTATCGCAGTCGGCTGTTCGTTTATCTCTTTAAGCATAAAGTGAGCGTAGCCGCCCTTTTCGGCAGATTCCATATCCCAGTCGGCAGTCATAAGCTCCTTATTGCAAGGCTTGCCGTGTTTGTCGAAAATCTCTGCCTTTCCGTCTGAAAGCTTAACTATCTCGTTATGTTCAAGCAGATAATAATTCTTTGTGAATTTAAGTATCGCAGGAACGTCCGAGGCGATAAAAGCTTCGTCCTCGCCGACTCCAACTATAAGCGGCGAATCCTTACGCACTGCATAAATTGTGTTCGGGAAATCCCTGAACATTATGCCCAGAGCGTATGAACCCTCTATATCGGAAAGCACCTTCTTAATCGTTTCCATAGGGTCGCCGTCATAATAATAATCGAGCAGCTTTGCCACCGTTTCGGTATCGGTCTGGCTTTCAAACACATAGCCGTTCCCTTCAAGAAAGCTCTTTATCTTCTGATAATTCTCGATAATTCCATTATGAACGATCGTTACTCTTGCATTTCCGTGAGGGTGGGAATTTACGTCCGACGGCTCGCCGTGAGTTGCCCAGCGAGTGTGGCCGATACCGCACGAGCCGTTTATCCAGCCTTCCTTTTTAAGCTTTTCCCTAAGCTCGGCAAGTCTGCCCTTTGATTTTGATATTCTTATCTCGTTATTTTCAAAAACCGCAACGCCTGCTGAGTCGTAGCCTCTGTATTCAAGCTTTTCAAGCGACTCAAGCAGCACCTGAGTACAGTCGCGTTTTCCAACATAACCAACTATTCCGCACATATCTGCGTCCTCCTGTCTGTCAGATAAATATATTTTTTCTTTTTCTTATATTCTCTTCTTATATTTTTATATTCATAAATCTTACGTACTGCCGCTGACAATCACCGAAATTCTTCGATAGCAATACATTTTATATAATAACATATCTTTGTGATAAAATCAAGTAGTTTTTGCGAATTGTAAATATAATGTAATAAGAAAGCAGGACGCAAAACGTCCTGCCGATTGAGTTTATTATTCCGTTCGGGAGCGTTTTTTGGCTTCGCTCTCACGCTTTGAGAATACGCAGCCGCAGTAATCCTGACGATAAAGCGAATACTCGGCGGAAAGCTCTATCGAACGCTTATAGCCGCCCTTCTTCTTAAAGTCGCAGGGCAGGTTTTTTACCGAATATATATCCGAAAGCTCCTGCGAGATCTCGTTCAGCTTCTGTGCGTTTTTGTAGGGAGAAATAGAGAGCGTCGACGTGAAATAATCGAAACCCAGTTCAGCGGCAAGCCTTGCCGTTTTTTCAAGCCGCAGATGGTAGCAGACAAAGCACCTTTCACCGCCCTCGGGGATATTCTCCATGCCCTTAACGGCGGAGTAAAAATCCTCGGGAACATATTCCCCCTCGATAATGCGAACGGGATTTTTTACCTTGAACTGCGAAACAAAACGTTCAAGCTCCTCTACACGCTTGTGATATTCCTCGGCAGGAGAGATATTCGGGTTATAGAAAAATAGCGTTATCGAAAAATACTGCGAGAGATATTCTATCGTATACGAAGAACATGGCGCGCAGCAGCTGTGAAGCAGCAGCGTAGGCGTTGTACCCTCCGGAATAGATTTTATTAGCTCGTCAAGCTTTAACTGATAGTTGATCTTTTGGTTCATGGCACACCTCGTAAAACGGAATACTGTACACTTTTTTGGACAGAATATTATTTAGAAAAAACTTATCTCACAAAAGGAGCATTTTTTATGAAACAGACGCATTTATTCAAAGAGCCTCCCGGGATAATCGCATCTGCCGCTGTCGGCGGAAAAATGGAGAGCGAAGGACCTATGGGAGAATACTTCGACAAAATAAACGACGATCCGTATATGTCATCCGACACATTTGAAAAGGGCGAGAGCAAGCTGCAAAAGCAGGCGGTGCTGCATATGCTCGAAAAAGCGAAGCTGAACGAAAGCGATATTGACCTGCTGTTCGGCGGCGACCTGCTCAATCAATGCACGGGAACAAGCTACGGGATAAAGGAGTTCGGCATACCCTTTTTCGGGCTTTACGGCGCTTGCTCGACAATGGCGGAGGGGCTTATCATGGCTTCGGTTTTCACATCAACAGGGATTGCCGACAAAGCCGCCGCCGTTACCTCGTCGCATTTCTGCTCAGCGGAAAGGCAGTACCGCTACCCTCTTAACTACGGCGGACAGCGGCCTCCCACGGCGCAGTGGACTGCGACGGCGAGCGGAGCGCTTTGTGTGTCCGCCAAGGGAAAATCGCCCTATGTACGAGGCTTTACGGCAGGTAAAATAGAAGACCTCGGCATCACGGACGCAAACAACATGGGCGCTGCAATGGCGCCTGCGGCATGGTCGACTATCTCGGCTTTCTTCAAGGATACGGGAAAAGTACCCGAAGATTTTGATATGATACTCACGGGCGATCTTGGAAAGGTCGGCAGCAGGCTTTTCTGCGAGCTTGCAATGCAGGACGGATATGATCTAAAAACGCTTCACAAGGACTGCGGAACGATGCTTTATTCCTTTGAGGAGCAGGACGTTCACGCAGGCGGAAGCGGCTGCGGCTGCTGTGCGAGCGTGCTTTGCGGTTATATTCTGCCAAGGATACGCACAGGCGAATTTATGAACGTTTTATTCGCCGCAACGGGTGCGCTTATGTCGCCTACGCTCAATCAGCAGGGCGAAACTATTCCGTCTATCTCACACGCAGTATGGCTTTCGCACAGAAAAGGCTGCTGCTGCGAAAAATAAGCGAAAGGAGCGGAGAAATATGGAATATATCTGGGCTTTTTTGGTCGGCGGACTTATCTGCGCTGTCGGGCAGCTGCTTATAGATTTTACAAAGCTTACCCCGGCACGAATACTGACAAGCTACGTTGTCGCAGGGGTAATTCTCGGAGCGGTCGGACTTTACAAGCCGCTTGTCGAGAAAGCCGGAGCAGGAGCGGCAGTTCCGCTCACGGGATTCGGTAATCTTATTGCCGAGGGTGTGAGAAAAGCGGTCGGGGAGGACGGCTTTCTCGGCGTTTTCACCGGCTCGCTGACGGCCGGTGCGGCAGGCATTACGGCGGCTATCGTTTTCGGACTTGCCGCTTCGGTATTCGCAAGGAGCAGCGCAAGAAGCTAAACTGTAAATAAAAGGGCACTTTAAACGTGCCCTTGATTTTTTATTCGGCGAAAATGCTGTCGGCGGCAGGAATATGATCCTGCGGAATATCCTCGATCTTTCCTGCGTCACAGAGAGCTGCGATCTCGGGGATCATGGGGATCTTACCAAGCACCTCGATACCGTTTTCCGCAGCAATTTCTTCAATATGGCTTTCGCCGAAGATCTTTATCTCCTTACCGCAGTCGGGGCATTTTACATAGCTCATATTCTCAACTATTCCCAAAATCGGAATATTCATCATTCTTGCCATGTTTACAGCCTTTTTAACGATCATTGAAACAAGCTCCTGAGGAGATGTGACGATGATTATTCCTGCGGCAGGCAGCGACTGGAACACGGTAAGCGGAACGTCGCCCGTTCCGGGAGGCATATCAACGAACATATAGTCAACCTCGCCCCAGAGAACATCCGTCCAGAACTGAGTAACTGCGCCTGCGATGACAGGACCTCTCCAGATAACCGGGTCGGATTCATTCTCCATAAGAAGATTAAGCGACATTATCTCCGTGCCCTTTTCGCTTACGCACGGAAGAAGCGAATTGCCCTCTGCCTCTGCCCTTTTCTTGATTCCGAAAACCTTCGGGATAGACGGACCTGTTATATCGGCGTCGAGAATCGCAGTTTTAAAGCCTCTCCTCTGCGCATTTACCGCCATAAGAGAGGTCACAAGCGACTTTCCGACACCGCCCTTTCCGCTTACAACAGCGATGACCTTTTTAATATTTGAGGTTTCGTGCGGCTTAACGACAGTCGGTGCGCTGTTCTTTCTTTCCGAACAGGACTGGCTGCAGCTTCCGCAATCGTGTGTACATTCACCCATTTTAATACATTCCTTTCAAAAGTTAAAACTAATATAATATAGTATACCACACAAAAGGGATTTAGTCAACAAAAAAGCTTTAGAACAAAAGTGATTTTTAAACAAAAAAGCTGCGCAGTTTCCTACGCAGCCTTAATTGCTTTAAAATGTTCAAAGAATAGCTTTAATTAAGCAAGCTTAGATTAAGCAAGCTCAGCGAAGTACTTGATAGTTCTTACCATCTGGCTTGTGTAGCTGTTCTCGTTATCGTACCAAGAAACAACCTGAACCTCATAGAGATCGTCAGCGATCTTTGATACCATTGTCTGAGTAGCGTCGAAGAGCGAACCGTATCTCATGCCGATAACGTCAGAAGAAACGATAGGATCCTCGTTGTAGCCGAACGACTCAGAAGCAGCAGCCTTCATAGCAGCGTTGATGCCGTCAACAGTAACGTCAGCGCCCTTTACAACAGCTGTGAGGATTGTTGTTGAACCAGTAGGAACAGGAACTCTCTGTGCAGAACCGATAAGCTTGCCGTTGAGCTCGGGGATAACAAGACCGATAGCCTTAGCAGCGCCTGTCGAGTTAGGAACGATGTTAGCAGCACCTGCTCTTGCTCTTCTGAGGTCGCCCTTTC